>NZ_JBQCIF010000124.1:0-117393 GCF_051953955.1 Trinickia sp.
GACGAACACGACGATGGAGGTGCGATGGCCGTTTTCCTTGGACACCGATTCGTGATTGGTGTCCATCAGCAAGTGACGGATGCCGGCGCAAAAGTGAAACAGGAAGGCCCACGCCAGCACGAGCGTGATGAGCTTGACGAGCAGGTTCGAGAGGAAGAACTTGAACGACTCGAAGCTCAGCTCGGAAGTCAGGCTTTGGTCGAAGAGGTAAAGCAGGAACGGCAGAAAAACGAACAGAAGCGCACCGCTGACTCGATGCAGGATCGATACGCGCCCCGCTAGCGGTAGGCGGTACGCCAATAAAATCTGCCCCAGACCGATGTTCCGGAATTCCGGCCTCGGTTTCTTCGTGGCTTCTGCCATGCTAGACCCCTACTATGTAGTCACACTAATCCGCGATTTTAGCGCTTTTTCATACTGCAGCGCAGCGAAAACCAGACAACACCGTTGCACGCGATGCAACGATCGAGCCCGCGGTTCCGGCGCCGCTCAGCTCAAGTCGTTCTGATAGTAGTACCCGGTGGTGACATACCAACCGCGGCGTACTTCGACCGGCCGATCTCCGTATGTATAGGACACGCGCTCGACCGACAGCAGAGGAAATCCGGCGGACACTGCGAGCAGCTCCGCCACCCCGGGCTCGGCGGCCACGGCACGGATCTTCTCCGACGCGCGAATCATGCGCGTGCCGAACTCCGCCTCGAACATCGCGTAGAGCGGGCCCTTGTACTCGCTCAGCCGCTCGAGCGTCAGGCCGCGGAATACGGCGCCTGGCAGCCAGATCTCGTCGAGCACCGTCGTCACGCCGTCGAATCGCAGCAAGCGCTTGATCAAGACGACCGGCTCGGCAGGCTTGAGCTCGAGCTGACGCGCGATCTCCGCCGGCGCGCGAAGGCGGCGGCATTCGAGCAGTTTGCTGACATGCGGATGCTCGGCGCCGTCGTCAGCCAGCAGCCGCAAGAACCGGAACTGGGCCCGATCCTCGTTGTGGGTCGCAACGAACGTACCTTTGCCCTGGCGGCGCACGACCAGGTTCTCGGCGGCCAATTCGTCGATCGCCTTGCGCACGGTACCTTGGCTGACCTTGTAGCGCGCCGCGAGTTCGACCTCGCTCGGGATGATCTCCCCGGGCTTCCATTCGCCGGACTCGAGGCTCTGCGTGATGAGCCCCTTGATCTGCTGATACAGCGGGCTGAACGTAGGCGAAGGGGCGCCCACGGCCGTGCCGTCGCCGGACTGGTCGTTGGAATTGCCCGCGCTTGCCTGGTTCGCATTCATCCGCGCATTTCAACACAAAGGGCCCGCGCCCGTCCAGTTTTCATGCCCAATTCATATGTCTTATATAAGACATAAGATACGGTTGACTTTGGAAAGTCACGCTCCTACACTCCGTCGCGGGCGAGAGTTTAGGCCACGACATCTACACGCTGCGCGTAACGCGCATAAAATGGCGTTTTTCCTCGCGTAGACGCATCAAACGCACCATCGCATCCTTGGAGAGTTTTCAATGGCTAAGTCCGCAAAGCGCGTTGCCGTCACCGGCGCCGCAGGTCAAATCGGTTACTCGCTGCTGTTTCGCATCGCCAATGGCGATCTGCTCGGCAAGGACCAGCCCGTCATCCTGCAACTGCTCGACCTCCCGCAAGCGCAAGCCGCCGTTAAGGGCGTCGTCATGGAGTTGGAAGACTGCGCATTCCCGCTGCTCGCGGGCGTGGTCGTGACGGACGATCCCAAGGTGGCGTTCAAGGACGCCGACGTCGCATTGCTCGTGGGCGCCCGCCCGCGCTCGAAGGGCATGGAGCGCAAGGATCTGTTGTCGGCCAACGCTGAGATCTTCACGGTTCAAGGCCGTGCGCTGAACGAAGTCGCAAGCCGCGACGTCAAGGTGCTCGTCGTCGGCAATCCGGCGAACACGAATGCCTACATCGCCATGAAGTCGGCGCCCGACCTGCCGAAGAAGAACTTCACGGCCATGCTGCGCCTCGACCACAACCGCGCGCTGTCGCAACTCGCAGCGAAGTCGGGCAAGCCCGTCGCATCGATCGAGAAGCTCGCCGTGTGGGGCAACCATTCGCCGACGATGTACCCCGATTTCCGCTTCGCGACGGCCGAAGGCCAATCGCTGACGAAGCTCATCAACGACGACGAATGGAACCGCAACACGTTCATTCCGACCGTCGGCAAGCGTGGCGCGGCAATCATCGAAGCGCGCGGCCTATCGTCGGCGGCATCGGCTGCCAACGCGGCGATCGATCACGTACGTGACTGGGTGCTCGGCACGAACGGCAAGTGGGTCACGATGGGCATTCCGTCGGATGGCTCGTACGGCATTCCCGAAGACATCGTCTACGGCGTGCCCGTCACCTGCGAAAACGGCGAGTACAAGCGCGTGGAAGGTCTCGAGATCGATGCTTTCTCGCGCGAAAAAATGGACTTCACGCTGAACGAGCTGCTCGAAGAGCGCGACGGCGTGCAACACCTGCTCGGCTAAGCGCCGCGGCACCGGCGCGCCCGCACCAGCAGGCGCGCCGGCTCGAAGCTTTTTACACGCCGAAGATGCGCGCCCTCACTCCCGCGGAAGTGTTGTTCGACGGCGAAACGCCGCCCGCGCTGCTGCCCGTATGCGATCACTACGCGGGCAGCGAAAAGCTGATGCTGAAATCGCTCGCGCTTCAGGCCGAGCTCGGACCCGTTTTCGATGTGACGCTCGATTGCGAGGACGGCGCAGCGGTCGGCCATGAGGCCGAGCATGCGGAACTCGTCGCCTCGCTCATCGGCAGCGAGCACGATCGCTTCGGACGTATCGGCGTACGCATTCACGACTTCGCCCATCCGCACTGGCGCGACGACGTTCGCCTCATTCTGCGAGCGGCGAAGCGCGCGCCCGCCTATGTTACGGTGCCGAAGGTGCGCAGCGTGGCCGACGCCGCGGAGATGTGCGCCTTCATCGAAGCCACGCGGCGCGAATTCGGAATCAACGCCCCCCTTCCCACACAGTTGCTGATCGAAACGCACGGTGCACTAGCGGACGTCTTTCGCCTCGCATCGCTGCCGACCGTCGAGGCCCTCTCATTCGGCCTGATGGATTTCGTCTCGGCACACGACGGCGCGATCCCCGATTCGGCGATGCGCTCGCCCGGTCAATTCGACCACCCGCTCGTCCGGCGCGCCAAGCTCGAGATCGCCGCGGCCTGCCATGCACACGGACGCGTCGCTTCCCATAACGTGAGCACCGAAGTGCGCGACATGACGATCGTCGCGGCCGACGCAGCCCGCGCCCGCGACGAATTCGGCTACACGCGCATGTGGAGCATCCATCCGGCGCAAGTGCCCGTCATCGTCGCAGCCTTCGCGCCGCGCGACGAGGCGATCGCCACCGCCGCCGAAATCTTGCTCGCGGCGCAGGCCGCGAAGTGGGGCCCCACGCGCCACGGCGATACCCTGCACGATCGGGCGAGCTATCGCTACTACTGGTCCGTGCTGCGCCGGGCGCGCGCGACCGGGCGGCCGCTGCCGCCCGAAACGGCGCCGCTGTTCGCCACCCCCGCCCCCACGGAGAAGACATCGTGAAAGGGATTCGAAAATCTGAAGTTTGTCTCGCCAAATAGGAGAAAATAGCGACCGCCGCGCGCTGCCATGCGCGCTGGATAGCCGGCGGGCCACCCGCCGCGCGCTTCGTGTCCTATTTGTCTCACTGTCATTCAAAGGTCTTGATTCCCATGAAGAAACTGCTGATCGCCGCCGTCGCCGCCTCGCTCTCGCTCACGACGCTCGTCGGTGCGAACAACGCATTTGCGCAAGATGGCGGCAGCACGGCCACCAAGAAAAAAGCGAAAGCGCCCGCTCCGAAGCATCGGCTGGTGAAGCGCAAGGCCACGAAATCCGTCGCAAAGGCCGATCCGGTGCCGGAAGGCTCGGTGCTGTGGTCCTGCGAGGACGGCCTGTCGTTCGATCTGAAGGGTGACATGCAGCGCGACCAGATCGTCACCGTTCACTGGGCGAACAAAAACTACAATCTGCCGCGCGAAAGCACGACGACGGGCGCCGACCGCTTCCACGACTCCGCCACGGGTCTCGACCTCGTCGTGATTCCGACGAAGGCGATGCTGTTCTCGGACCACGACGGCGCCCGCCTGGCCGATGAATGCAAGACGGCCGCGATGATGCAGGGCGCACCGGCCCCGACGCGGTCGAACGCGCTCCAAAAGTCGGGCAGCTGACGTTCCAAAGCAACGGAGCCTCGACCCCATGTCCGCACCGACCTCCAACGTCCGGCCCGCGCCGGACCAGGTGCTCGTCGATATCGTCGATTACGTCCTGGATGTCCGGATCGACAGCGCGCCTGCCCTCGAGACGGCGCGCTATTGCTTGATCGACACGCTCGGCTGCGGACTCGAAGCGCTCTCCTATCCCGCCTGCACCAAGCTGCTGGGCCCCATCGTACCGGGCACCCTCGTCCCGAACGGGGCCAAGGTGCCCGGCACGCAATTTCAGCTCGACCCGGTGCAGGCGGCCTTCGACATCGGCGCGATGATCCGGTGGCTCGATTTCAACGACACCTGGCTCGCGGCGGAATGGGGGCATCCGTCCGACAATCTCGGCGCGATCCTTGCGACGGCCGATTGGCTGTCCCGCAACGCCGTGGCAGCAGGCAGAACACCGCTCGCCATGAAGGACGTCCTCGTTGCGATGGTCAAGGCGCACGAGATTCAAGGCATCATTGCGCTAGAGAATTCGTTCAACGAGGTCGGGCTCGACCACGTGCTGCTCGTCAAGGTTGCCTCGACGGCCGTTGCCGGGCAGATGCTCGGGCTGTCCCGTGACGACCTGATCAATGCCGTTTCGCTCGCGTTCGTCGACGGCCATCCGTTGCGCACGTATCGGCATGCGCCGAACACGGGCTCGCGCAAATCGTGGGCGGCCGGCGATGCCACCTCGCGCGCGGTACGCCTCGCGCTGATCGCCAAGACGGGCGAGATGGGCTATCCGTCCGTGCTGACGGCCAAGACGTGGGGCTTCTACGACGTCTTGCTCAAAGGCAACGCGCTGAAGTTCCAGCGTCCCTACGGCTCGTATGTGATGGAAAACGTGCTCTTCAAGATCTCGTTCCCCGCCGAGTTTCACGCCCAGACGGCAGCCGAAGCGGCCTTGACGCTGCATGACCGCCTGCGCGCGCAAGGCAAGCGCATAGAAGACATTTCGAAGATCACGATCCGCACGCATGAAGCCGCGATTCGGATCATCGATAAACAAGGTCCGCTCGCCAATCCGGCCGACCGCGACCACTGCATGCAGTACATGGTTGCGGTCCCGCTGATTTTCGGGCGCCTGACGGCCGCCGACTATGAGGATGCCGTCGCGGCCGATCCACGCATCGATGCGTTGCGTGCGAAGATCGTGTGCATCGAAGACCCGCGGTTCACGGCGGACTATCACGATCCGGACAAACGCTCGATCGCCAATGCGCTGACCGTCGAGTTCCGCGACGGAACGAAGCTCGACGAAGTGGCCGTCGAATACCCGATCGGACACAAGCGGCGCCGGGCCGAGGGACTCCCGCTGCTCGTCACGAAGTTCGAGACGAATCTCGCGCGCCGCTTCCCCGAGAAGCAGCGTCGGGCGATTCTCGACGTCTCGCTCGATCAAGCGAAGCTCGAGACGATGCCTGTCAACGAGTACGTCGATTTGTACGTCATATAGGTCACATAGGTCACGTAGGTCATAGCAACCCGAATTCATGCAGGCCCGAACGCTGGTTCAAGGTTCAAGAAAACGTAGCAACGTCATTTCCTCGCTCTAAACCTAGGAAAAACCATGGCCCACAATCTGCACAACACGCTCAAGGAATTCGACAGCGGTACCGGCAAAGGAAAGTTCTACTCGCTTCCGGAGCTGGGCAAGGCTCTGAACGTCAAGATCGAGCGGCTGCCCGTATCGATTCGCATCGTGCTCGAATCGGTGCTGCGCAACTTCGACGAGAAGAAGGTCTCGGAAGAGCACATCAAGCAGCTCGTCAACTGGAAACCGACGGCTGCCCGCGTGGACGAAATTCCGTTCGTGGTCGCACGGGTCGTGCTGCAAGATTTCACGGGCGTGCCGCTGCTGGCCGATATCGCCGCGATGCGCGGCGTCGCGCAGCGCGCGGGCAAGAACCCGAAGGCGATCGAGCCGCTCGTGCCGGTCGATCTCGTCGTCGATCATTCGGTGCAGATCGATTATTTCCGTCAGAGCGACGCGCTCGATCTGAACATGAAGCTCGAGTTCCAGCGCAACAACGAACGCTATCAGTTCATGAAGTGGGGCATGCAGGCGTTCGACACGTTCAAGGTCGTGCCGCCCGGCGTCGGCATCGTGCACCAAGTGAACCTCGAGTATCTCGCCCGCGGCGTGCACAAGAAGACCGAGAACGGCGAGACGGTCTACTATCCGGACACGCTCGTCGGCACGGACAGCCACACGACGATGATCAACGGCATCGGCGTCGTGGGCTGGGGCGTGGGCGGCATCGAAGCGGAAGCCGGCATGCTCGGTCAGCCGGTTTACTTCCTGACGCCGGACGTCGTGGGCGTCGAATTGAAGGGCAAGCTGCGCGAAGGCGTGACGGCAACCGACCTCGTGCTCACGATCACCGAAATGCTGCGCAAGGAGAAGGTCGTCGGCAAGTTCGTCGAGTTCTTCGGCGACGGCACGGCCTCGCTCGCACTACCGGATCGCGCGACGATCGGCAACATGGCGCCCGAGTACGGCGCGACGATGGGCTTCTTCCCTGTCGACGAAAAGACGATCGACTACTTCAAGGGCACGGGCCGCACCGATGCCGAAATCGCAGCCTTCGAAAACTACTTCAAGGCACAGCAGCTTTTCGGCATTCCGAAGGCCGGTCAAATCGACTACACGAAGGTCGTCACACTCGACCTCGCCACGGTGGCACCGTCGCTGGCCGGTCCGAAGCGTCCGCAAGACCGCATCGAAATCACGCACGTCAAGTCGACGTTCTCGGATCTGTTCAGCAAGCCCGTCAATGAAAACGGCTTTGCGAAGAAGCCGGCCGATCTGGACGCCGAGTACACGACGACGAACGGCGTGAAGCTGAAGAACGGCGACATCCTGATCGCGGCCATCACGTCGTGCACGAACACGTCGAACCCGAGCGTGCTGCTGGCCGCGGGCCTGCTCGCGAAGAAGGCCGTCGAGGCCGGGCTGACGGTGGCGCCGCACATCAAGACGTCGCTGGCGCCGGGATCGCGCATCGTCACCGAATATCTGACGAAGACGGGCCTGCTGCCGTACCTGTCGAAGCTCGGTTTCGAACTGGCTGCTTATGGCTGCACGACCTGCATCGGCAATGCCGGCGATCTGACGCCGGAGCTGAACGAAGCCATCACGAAGAACGACGTCGTGGCGGCTGCCGTGCTGTCGGGCAACCGCAACTTCGAAGCGCGGATCCATCCGAACATCCGCGCCAACTTCCTGGCCTCGCCCCCGCTCGTCGTCGCCTATGCGATCGCCGGCACGATCACGCGTGATCTGATGACCGAGCCTGTTGGCAAGGGCGCGGGCGGCAAGGACATCTACCTCGGCGACATTTGGCCGTCGAGCGAAGAAGTGAACGCGCTGCTCAAGTTCGCGCTGGATGCCGATGCGTTCCGCAGCAACTACTCGCAGCTCACGAAGAGCGGCGATCTGTGGAGCAAGATCGAGGGAGAGGAAGGCCAGGTGTACGATTGGCCCAAGTCGACGTATATCGCCGAGCCGCCGTTCTTTGGCAACGATTTCTCGATGACGCCGTCCGACGAAGTTCCGGAGATCCAAGGGGCGCGCGCGCTCGGCGTTTTCGGCGACTCGGTGACGACCGACCACATCAGCCCGGCCGGCTCGATCAAGGAAGATTCGCCCGCCGGCAAATGGCTGAAGGCGAACGGCGTGCAAAAGGCCGACTTCAACAGCTACGGCTCGCGCCGCGGCAACCATGACGTGATGATGCGCGGGACGTTCGCGAACGTGCGCATCAAGAACCTCATGATTCCGCCGAAGGCGGACGGCACGCGCGTCGAAGGCGGCCTGACGATCCACCAGCCGAGCGGCGAACAACTGTCGATCTACGACGCCGCGATGAAGTACATCGACGAAGGCACGCCGACGATGATCTTCGCCGGCGAAGAGTACGGCACGGGTTCGTCGCGCGATTGGGCGGCCAAGGGCACGCAGTTGCTCGGCGTGAAGGCCGTCGTGGCGCGCAGCTTCGAGCGGATCCACCGTTCGAACCTCGTGGGCATGGGCGTGCTGCCGCTGCAATTCAAGGGCACGGACAGCGTCCAATCGCTCGGTATCACGGGCGAGGAAACGTACGACATCGAAGGCCTCGGCGAGGACATCAAGCCGCAACAAGAATTGACGCTCGTGATTCACGGCAAGGACGGCAACACGCAACGCGTGCCCGTGCTGCTGCGGATCGATACGCCGATCGAGGTGGACTACTACAAGCACGGCGGGATCCTGCCGTTCGTGCTGCGCTCGCTGTTGGCGGCGTAACCTCCCCTGCGGTTTTGCAGGTGCCGCGCTTCATACGAAGCGCGGTGCATTCGATGCCCGGCTTTGGCCGGGCTTTTTTTACAGCATCTTTTTCATCGATGGGGCGGGGTGCCGCACATAATCCCGGCGTTCGTAGAACGAAACGGCTGTTGGTTTGGCATCGAGAAACACCGTGCTCATTTCGCGGCTACGAGCATCGGCTTCCGCGTAGTCCATCATTGCGTCCCCTATCCCGCTACCCCGCGCTCGCTCCGCGACGATCAAGTCGTCAACGTGTAAAAAGGCGCCGCGCGCGAGCGTGTGGACCGGCCGCATGCCCAACACGCCTACGAGCTCGCCTTCAACGAACGCACCGACGAGTTCATAACCGGAATACGATTGCCTCGTTGCACGCCGGAGAAACTCTGCTTCGTCGAGCGAACGCAACTGAGCGATAACCGGAAAAGCGTTGGGCCATTCGGCGGGAGATAAACGCCGGACATCGATCGCAAAACGGTTGGTAGCGGTCATGGGCTGACTCTCCTTCGAGTGACTATGGATTATCGGATTATCGCGCGGGCGGCATCAGCAGTGTGGCTGGAGCGCCTCCGCCGACGTCCCCTTTCCGACTCGCTTCAAAATCCACGATAATGACGCCCGCAATACCAAACGAGCAGATGCCGGCCGTCGAAATCGACGGCCATTGAAGGTATCGCTTTCACAACGACCAACTACACGAGGGGTCCTCCAATCCAATGAAACGCCTTCTTTTGCTGGCCCTGTGCCTGACTTCTTCCGCCGTCCTTGCGGGCGAGCGCAGGCACGTTCTACTCGAAACGCCCGTCACTTACGCTGCAGGTGCCAACGTCGTCGAACAAGTCAAAGACGAATGCCATATCGACGATATGTTGACCCATCACGTTGGGGATGCCCTTCGCCGGCTCAATCGGAGCGACAGCGGGACGATCGATGCGAACAGCGCCCCCGGCGACGCCGAGGTCCTGAAACTACAGATCACCTATGTCATGGGCGTAGGCGGCGGCGCATGGACGGGACCCAAAGCCATCTCCCTGTCGGCTGATCTGATCGACAACGGCAAGGTCGTGCGCCATACGAAGTTCAAGCGGTGGTCCGTCGGAGGCATGTGGGGTGCATTCAAAGGCACCTGCTCGATTCTCGATCGCACCAGTTTGATCATCAGCAAGGATTTGAGCCGCTGGGTGCACAACCCGCGCTATGAAATCAAGGATGAGGATGTGCCGCCACCGGCTTCCGCGACGAATGCGGCAAATGCCGCAACCGCGGCGCCTGCGGCAGCTTCCTCCGACACGACGGCCGAAGATGGCGGAAAGAAAGAGGATTGAACGTCTTCCCGTCGTCAAGCAGTATTCGCCCCTCCCCATCGGGCGCGCGCGATGAAGGCTAAAACGTTACGCGACGTTAGGGTCAAGCGGTAGAGCGTGGGAGGCGGTTTCCACGACGTTGCGCCACCATCGCTCTCCGCGATGCGGCACGGCCAAGTTGAGCCGCTCCCCCATGCGAGGTGTCGAGATCGCGACGTTGTGCGCAGCGCACAGCGAAGCCACGCGCTCGAACGGATCCTGCCAGCGATGCATCGCCAAATCGAACGTCCCGTTGTGAATCGGCATCAGCCAACGGCCACGCAGATCGATATGCGCTTGCACAGTGTGCTCGGGCTGCATGTGAACGTAGGGCCATTGAGCATCGTATGCGCCCGTTTCGAGCAGCGTGACGTCGAACGGACCTAAGCGTTCGCCGATGGTTTTGAAGCCATCGAAGTAGCCGGTATCGCCGCTGAAAAATACGCGAAGATCGGCGTCGACGATCACCCACGACGCCCACAAGGTACTGTTGCCGTCGAACAAACTTCGGCCGGAGAAATGCTGAGCCGGCGCGGCCGTGAATTCGAGGCCGTCGACCACCGTACCTTGCCACCAGTCGAACTGGCGAACCTTTGCCGCATCGATGCCCCATTCGATCAGACGGTCGCCCACGCCCAGGGGCGTGAGGAACACGTTCGTCACCTCGGCCAATGCGAGCACCGTCTCTTTGTCGAGATGATCGTAGTGATCGTGCGACAAGATGACCCCGCGCAACGGCGGGAGATCGGCAAGTGCGATCGGCGGCGCATGAAAACGCTTCGGACCGAAGCGGCGAAACGGCGACGCACGCTCGGCGAACACCGGGTCGGTCAACCAAAACTGGCCGCGCAGCTTCAGCAGCATCGTCGAATGTCCGAGACGGTACAGGCTACGATCGGGCGCGGCATCGAGCGCTTCACGCGTCAACGAATCGACCGGCAACGCGCCCGCCGGGACCGTGCCGCCCGGCTTGTTGAAGAGCAAATTCCATGCGATGCGCAACGTCTTGCCGAACCGCTCAACGGGGCGAGGCTTCACGTTGTTGAAACGCTTGCCGTCGTGTTGTGGGGATGTGCTCGATAATTCACGGCCGCGCTTCGCCGCCGTAAGGCCGAGCGTTGCGCTGACAGAATCGATGATCGACGGCATGCGAAGTGGCCCGAGATTGAAAGTACACCGAACAGTGTAGTTTATTGTCGAGAAAAGTAAACTGATTGGTGTAATATTTTGTGAATGAACGCGAGTCCTCTCCCTCAACGTCTGACCGATCGGAAGCGCGCCGCCATCATCGACGCGGCCATCGAGGAATTTCGCGCCGCCGGGTTCGAAGCCACCAGCATGGATCGGATCGCGGCGCGGGCCGATGTTTCGAAGCGGACGGTTTATAACCACTTTCCGAGCAAGGAAGCGCTATTCGCGGCCATATTGCGGCAACTCTGGGATGAAAGCGAGGCGGGCAATGCGCCGGGGTATCGGGCCGATGAGCCGCTGCGGCCGCAGTTGCTGGACTTGCTCATGCGCAAGCTGCGATTGCTCAATGACGAGGCGTTTTTGTCGCTGGCTAGGGTGGCCATTGCCGCGGGCATTCATTCGCCCGAGCGCGCGCGAGATATGGTGGCGCGGATGGGCGAACGGGAGGAGGATCTCACGGTTTGGATTCGGGCTGCGGCGGCGGATGGAAGGCTGAAGACGCGCGATCCGTTATTCGCCGCGCAGCAATTGCAAGGGCTCGTGAAGGCGTTCGCGTTGTGGCCGCAGGTCACGATGGGACAGGCTCCGCTTACGAAGAGCGAGCAGAAGAAGGTTGCGGAGTCGTCCGCGGATATGTTTCTCGCGCAATATGGGCAGGCAGCGCGAAGTGCTAGCTTGGACAGAGGAAAACTCGAATAGGACCGCCCACGCATGAAAAAGATCCAGACCTTGAGCACCACCCCCGCTTGGTTCGAATATGAGGGTTCGCTTACGACAGGCTTTAGCTTCGTTATCGGAGAAACTCGGACCCGCGACTCCGTATCCGCCGAGTTGCTACAGCGACTGATCGCTCATTTCAGTCGCCAACCAGAACCCGTGCAAATTGGCGCGTCACATGACAAACCGCCCGCTGGCTCGATCGGTGCATGGCTCATCGACGAACGTGGCGGCAGGCAGTTGGCATCCTATGTGGCGGCCGTTCTCGTTGCGGAGGGCCATGCGGAGCTGTCGGGCACACGGCTAATCGTCGCCGGCATGGCTCTTTAAAGCACGATGGCGGGCCATGTGCTACCGGAGACTATGTCGATGTCGATCAACGTAAGCGGCACCGAAGGTTACGCCGAGAATGCACCGGCCCTCATCGAGCAATGGAAGAGCATTGCCTTCGCCGAACATCATGCCCCCGTTCTGCACTTGATCCCGGCCGGCCCTTCCGATGTTCTCGACATTGGAGCCGGAATTGGGACCGATGCCGCTGCTTTCGCGGCGATGGGGCATCGCGTGGTCGCCGTGGAGCCAGTGGATCGATTGCGGGCCGCTGCACTCGCACTTCATTCATCGCCTAGCATCGAATGGGTCGATGACGGCCTTCCGGAGTTGGACGTGCTTCGCTCAAGGCAACGAACGTTTGATCTCGTCATGCTGACGGCCGTTTGGATGCACCTCGATGAAGATCAACGACAACGAGCAATGCCGAACGTGACTTCGCTCCTCCGCGATGAGGGCTTGATGATCGTGTCGTTGCGACATGGCCCCATTCCTTCCGGCCGTCGAATGTTCGACGTTTCCGCGGAAGAGACCATCGAACTGGCGAAGCGTCAGGGTTTCCGGAGGCTGCTGAATATCCAGACCCAATCCATCCAGGCAGCGAACCTGCACCTGGGCGTGACATGGAGTCGGCTCGCGTTTATCAAGGAACGTCAGGCACATGCGACAGTGGGCGCTTCCTTGGCGTTTGCCTAGTCGCGCACGCGGCGGTTCGTCCGCGCCCTAACCTCTTAGGAAATGCAGCGCCGAGGTAGAGCGGGAGATCGCCGCATGTCGAGTGCGATATGGCGAGTGCGCCGCGAATCTCTCCATGCTTCTTTAACTTCACTCCCGGCGGCCTATACTTTCATTTCGCCTGCCGCAAGGAGGGTCCCGCGTGGTCCACGTCCATCGCGCGGCATCGCGCGCGTTCGTCCACGCGAAGTCCCTGATTACTTTCATGTGAGGAAACGATCATGGCGCGCAAATACATCGATTGCCGGGAATTTCCCAGCGAAATGAACTGCTCGGTCGCGCTGTCCGCCGATTCGGAAAACGAACTGCTGGAGGCAGCCGTGCAGCATGCGGTAACGGTCCATAAGCATGCCGACTCAAAGGAACTGCGTTCACAGTTGAAGACGCTGTTTCACGACGGCACGCCACCCGTGGAGTCGCCGCGTCGCGCGTGAAGACAGCGCCGATGATCGAAGCGCAGCTATGTCGCGGCGCCCTGCCACGCGGGTAGTGCATCGCACATCGGCTTCTACCACGATGGCGCATTGCGATCGCGATACGAAGTCTTGCCATTGAGTTAGGGCGCAGATCCGTCGATTGCAGCGAACGTTGCCTGCACTCGTCGTCGGTATGTCAGGAGGTATCTCATGGTCACGTTATCCGGAGATGCAATCGAAGGACTCAAAGCCGCGACGAGAGGGCAAGTGCTGCTGCCTGCCGATCCCGGCTTCGACGACGCACGCTGCGTATGGAACGCCATGATCGACCGCCGCCCGGCGCTGATCGTGCGCTGCGCGGGCGTAGCCGATGTCCGTCACGCGGTGAACTTCGCGCGCGAGCACGACCTGCTGCTGGCCGTGCGCGGCGGTGCGCACAATATCGCCGGCAGTGCCGTGTGCGACGAAGGGTTGATGATCGACTTGTCGCCGATGAAATCCGTGCGGATCGATCCCGCCGCGCGGCGCGCCTACGTCGAACCTGGCTGCACGCTGCGCGACTTCGACCACGAGGCACAGGCGTTCGGCCTCGCAACGCCGCTCGGCATCAATTCCACGACAGGCGTCGCGGGCCTTACGCTTGGCGGCGGATTCGGCTGGTTGAGCCGTAGGTTCGGCATGTCCGTCGATAACCTAATATCGGCAGATATCGTCACTGCTGACGGCGAACTCGTGCATTGCAGCCCCGATTCCCACGGCGATTTGTTCTGGGCCATCCGCGGTGGCGGCGGCAATTTCGGCGTCGTCACGATGTTCGAATTTCAGTTGCATCGAGTCGGCCCGGAGATCTATGGCGGTCTCGTCGTCTTCCCGATCGAGCAGGCTCGCGATGCGCTCGTCAAGTACCGCACTGCCCTCGACTCTTGGCCTGACGAACTGACCGTATGGTCCGTCGCGCGCTTCGCGCCACCGCTGCCATTCCTTCCGTCGGACGTCCACGGCAAGCCCATCATCGCGTTCGCGATCTGCTACACAGGGCCGATCGAAAACGGACCCGATGTGGTCGAGGAGATACGAAAGTTCGGTACGCCCTACGGCGAACATCTTGGACCGATGCCGTACACCGCATGGCAGCAAGCGTTCGATCCGCTGCTTACGCCGGGAGCGCGCAACTACTGGAAGTCGCACAATCTCGCCACGCTGGAAGACGGTTTGATCGACGCGTTCATCGACGCGATCGGCACGCTGCCATCGCCCCAATGCGAGATTTTTTTCGGTGCCATCGGCGCGCAAACGACGCGCGTCGCGCCCGACGCCATGGCTTATTCGAATCGCGACGCGAAGTACGTGATGAACGTCCACGGCCGTTGGACGGAAGCCGCCGACGATGAACGCTGCGTTGACTGGGCTCGAGCGTTCTTCGACGCATCGGCTCCGTTTGCACTCGGCAGCGTGTACGTGAATTTCTTGACCGGAGACGAAGCTGGGCGCATCGGCGCGGCGTACGGCGTCAACTATGAAAGGCTCGTCGCGGTGAAAGACCGTTACGATCCCCACAATCTCTTTCGCCATAACCAGAACATCAAGCCTTCTGCGCAGGTATAAGCGGGCCGCGTGTGGCGGTGGGGGAGCGCATGCGGGGGAGCGGCGTCCCCGCATGCTTTGCTTGGCCGTCGTCAACGCACCGTCAGCTCGCAGCCGCGAGCCACCGAGCGTCGCGCAATCCCACCTTCAGCGTAAAGATTTAAGCGAAAACGAAGTACTTGCGCACCGTTTCCACGACTTCCCACGTTCCCTTCATACCGGGTTCGATCACGAACACATCCCCGGCCTTCAGATGCACCGGCTGTTCGCCTTCCGGCGTGATGATGCAGTAGCCATCGAGGAAGTGGCAGTACTCCCACTTCTCGTAATTCACCTCGAACTTGCCCGGCGTACAGATCCACGTGCCCATGATCTTGCTGCCGTCCTTCGAGAGGTAGGCATTGAGGTTCACGGTGTGCGGATCGCCGCCGATGCGCTTCCACTTGGTGGCATCGACGACCGGAGTCGGGCAGGTTTCGCGTAGAACGGTGATGAAATCGGACATGTCGGCCCCAAACTATCTGATTGACTAAGGTGGGTCACGTTAACACGCACGACATGTCGAGTCGCGTCTGGATCCGACAAGGAGTTTGTCTGGATCCGACATGCGGAAACCGCGCAGCGGCGACCCAGCGAGCAGCGCGGCTATATTTCGCGCTGATCAGCGGAGGACGGGTCACGCTTCCTTATGCTTGCCGAAATCCACGCTCATATCGGTCTCTCCTTCGCATCCGAAAAATCGCGCGCCGGGAGAAAGCGAGCCCATGACCCTAACTGAGGAGCCGTGACGCCGTCTGAACGATCTCGTCGACGAACACTTTGACCATGGGATGGTTGCGCTCGCCGCGGCGATAAGCCACGTAGATTTTGCGGCGCAGCTCGGGCCTCAGCTTGACCCATGCCACGCCGGGCGGCGAACGTAGCATTCTGAGGCCCGGCGCGACCGACACCGAGCAGCCGGACGCCACCATCGCTTCGACCATCTCCGAGCCACGGCATTTGGCGTTGGTGCGAGGCTCGAACCCGGCGCGGCGGCATAGATCGGCGACAAGGCTGCCGTAGGGCCCCGCTCTCGATTCCATCGCCCAAGTTTCATCCTTCAGATCGGCAAGGCTGAGCGACGGTTTTTTGCTCAACGGATGATTCGTCGAAAGCGTTGCGTACCACACGTCTTCGGCCAGCGGCACCACCGTGACGTGTTCCCGGTTGTCGCCCGCCACGATCGACAGGTCGTCGATCAAGGCGATGTCCGTTCTCCAAGACCGCAGCGCCGCGACGCCGTCAATCGCCTCCAACTCCTCGATGACGATTTCGAGGCGCGGAAACGCACGCCGCAACGCGTTGACGGTCTCGGGAAGCACGACCGACGCAATCGACGGAAATGCAGCGACGCGCAACTCACCCGCGATCTCGCGCCGAAGCTCGGCCATTTCCGAGCGCGCCTCGTCCATCACGACCATGAGCCGCTCGGCGTGCGCAACCAATGCATGACCCGCTGGCGTCAGCCTCACGCCACGGCCGATACGCTCCGTCAGCTTTACGCCGGCCTCCTCTTCCAGTTGTGCAATCTGCTGTGACACCGCCGAAGGCGTCAGGAAGAGCGCCTCGGCGGCGGCAGCCATCGTGCCGGATCGCGCCAGCTCCAAGAGCGCCCGCAGGCGACCGATTTCCAAGGTGCGTGCCTCTCGACGACAGGTTGATTCAACAATTCTACTAATGTATTGCCTAAGAAACGATAAGTATACGTGAGCGTAGTTAGAACCTACGATTGAATCGTCCGACAACGTTAGCGGCCAGCCGAGCGACGCACGAATGGCGCCGGGTTCCGCGAACTGCGTCACTGGTCAGCAACTTCTTGGGAGATCATCATGATTGCCTTCCTTCTCGCACGGATCTGCCGCTGGTTCGACCGTGCCGAACAACGCCGCAACGATGCGTACCTTGCTGGAGCACGGGATGTTGCGGAGCTCGAACGGCGCATGCGCTCGCTGGAAAGCTGCTGGTGACCGGGTGCAGTTGCTGCTATTTCGCGCTGACGAGCAACCGGTGGTGACGAGCTTCGGTTTCGTCGTCGGCGGGAAACATGCACTCCAAGCGAAACTCCTGCGCCATCACGTTCCGAGGCGCGCCAAGCGTCGTGATCATCGAGAAATAACGAAGTACGACGCCTTCGTGGATAAACCCTATCGGAATGAACGGCATAGCGGGTGCAGCAGACGGTCCGCTATGCGTCTTCCAGTCGCTTGGCACGTCGGGATAGGCGAGCAATTCGTCCAGCAGGCGCTTGGTGCCCGGGTCCACGACGTGACCGACCGATTCCCGGTGCACGCGTTGTAGCAAGCTGCGCGAGACGTCGTCCCAATCGGCCACGAACGGACGCATTCCCTGTGGATCGAAAATCAGATGCAGCATATTGCGCGGACCTGTGCGCGACGCCATGTCGATGAAGCGATCGAAGAAGCGCGGTGCGGCGCTGTTGGTCATCAGAACGTTCCAGTGGCGGTCCATCACGATCGCCGGAAATGGCTCGTGCTGACGAACGACGCGTTCGAGCGCGCGGATGACGGCATGCATTTCCTGTGCATTCCACGGCGCCTCTGAATACATAGGCGCATAGCCCGCGGCGAGCAGCAAAGCATTGCGCTCGCGCAGCGGCACGTCGAGCGTCTGGGCGAGCGCCAGCAGCGTGTCCCGACCGGGCACGCTGCGCCCGCTTTCGATGAAGCTGATCTGGCGCTGCGAGATGCCGGCCTCGAGCGAGAGATCGAGCTGGCTGATACCTCGCACGTCGCGCCAATAGCGCAGCAAATCACCCAATTCGCTCTGCGACGTTTTTGGATTAGTACGGGCAGCGGTCACCATATTTCTCTCGCAAGGCGGGCCAACCAAAAGGACTCAATGTGCGGGGGCATGCCAGGCAAATGCCTCGAACTGTGCTTCGAGCCGGGGCCGGGTCACGCTGCTCGTGTAGTTCGTGATCGTCGATGCGGCAACCACCGCGATGACCTCGAGCGTCTGCTCTATGCTAAACCCTGCTTCAAGGAAGCGGCTCTGATCCGATGAGATCAGGCGGCCGCGCTTTTCTATCAGCGTGCGCGCCAATGCCGACAGCGCCGCCAGTCCAGCATCATCGGGCAACGCGCCGCGGCGGATTGCGTCGACATCGGCGGGAGCTACACCTTCCTTTAGCGCGAGTGCCGTGTGAAACGCGACCGGCCATTCGCTGGCATTCACGACCGCATTGGTCAGCAACAGCGTTTGTATTTGCGGCTCAGTCAAACTGCTGGCATGGACGCGCTCGAACAGGCCGATGAAACCGGCGATCAACGTGGGCGACGTCGCCATCTTGGCCGCGATGTTGGGGATTTGGCCGAAGAGGTTTTCCAGTTGCTCGAGCACGGGTTTGGCTTGCGCGGGAGCCGATTCGATCGTGTGAACGGGATAGTCGGACATGGTAGCTCCTTGGGATGAGCGCCACCGGGACGGCGGCGCGACAACCGGAGAGTAGAGGCGCCCCTGCCTTGCGCCAATTACATCCCATGTAATAGCCAATGTGCGATGTCGATTTCGACGAGGTAGTCGTCGTTCGCACGGACGTAACGTGCGCCGTACCGTCGCCGTCGGTCTGGGATGGGCCGGTGTCGTTCGCTCGACAAAGACGCAGCGATCGAACAGTAGGACAGTGGCCGCGCGTTGCCCTACGAAGGGTGACGGACTCGCTCGCTAACCCGACGTTTGCAGTCCCCGGAGCCATCGTGCATACTCGCGCGCGGAGACCAAAATAATGAAACCTTCTAGAAACGTTTCAGAAGTTCATCGCGTGCGCGTGCGATCGAGGGAAATCGAGCGCTGGTTCGGGGTCGATTTTTCGGGCACCGCTATCCGGCGTTCTGCGCTGCCGTCTCGCTTGGGCATGTGGGGCTTGGCGGCCGGGCGAAATGTGCTACTCGCGCACGATGCGCCTTCCGTCGCGACGCGCGAGGGCCTGCGGCTTCTGGCGCACGAACTCGCGCACACTCTCCAGCACCGAACCCTTGCCGCGCCACCTGAGCGGGATGTCCTGCTCGAAGATCCCGAACTGGAAGCCGAGGCCGATCGTTTTGCGGACGCGGTCGTCGCAACGCTTTGCGATGGCCTCGCCCCCGATCTTTCCGCCGTGCCGTCGGCACCCGGACCGGCCCCGTCGTCGAAGGGCTCGTTTCTGCAGGCCGCTTTCCGACACAAGTTCGAGTTCATCCCGGCGACGCACGTGCCGCCCAAGTGGGCGTTTCTAGTCGCGAAGATTGCCAGCTTCTTTGACGCATACGAGCGCGAGAAGCACGCGCAAGCCGCTCGCGACTACGACGCGATGCAGAACCAACTGACCGCGGGCGGGGACGCGCATCCCATTCTTCACGCGTACGAAAAGGCCCACCTCACGCACGGCAAGGACTGGCACGACCTCGCCGACAAACTACTCAAGCGGTGCGCAGGACAAATCCAATTCAGCAAAGATCCTTGGTCCGTCGATTTGATGCGTGACGATTCCATCCAGATCTTCGC
This sequence comes from Trinickia sp., assembly GCF_051953955.1. Lineage (GTDB taxonomy): Bacteria > Pseudomonadota > Gammaproteobacteria > Burkholderiales > Burkholderiaceae > Trinickia. The sequence goes on from NZ_JBQCIF010000124.1 coordinate 19,409, forward strand.
GCGCCACTCTACGGAACGCGGCGTCCAAAACACGCTCGTCGTGCTCGGCTCAGTCGCATTCGGAAATTTCCGGTTCCGGTCGATTACCGCTCAACCTGCCGGCGCCCGGTCGGTCGTCGTCGAGCGCATCGCCAAACCGGGAAAGCACTATATCTACGTTCCGAACACGGACACCTACGTTAGGCGCTTTGTCGCTCGCGGCCTCAACCAGTCGGACGCCCTCAACCTCGACCTTGGCCAAGACCTTCAGGCGCCCCATGCAGGCGACGCCCAGAAGCGGGAAATTTACTCGTCCGCCCAGCGATCGCGCCATGACGTGCATGAAGGAGCCGCCCTACTCGCGTCGCAGCAACTTCTGAGTCATACGCGCGGTTGGCAAAAGCGCTACATTTCCACGGGCGTGTCGAACCGGCCGGCGTTGTCGACCCGAGGGCTTCCATTTTCCAGTGTGTTCGGCGCCGTCACCATCGATCTTGCGAAGGTCGACCCGCGAACGATCTTCCCACTGAATTCCCATCTCGCTGCGGAACGACTGTTGGGCGGCAGCGTGACGGCGCTCAATGTCGTCAACTCGCCTGTGGCGCAGCCTATTGGCGATCGAACGTTGCTGGACGAAGAGTTCCTGGCGATGCGGGACGTTCTGCGCACGCGGGAGCTCGTCATCCACGGCACCGTCCCGCATGCTGCGATTTGCGCCCAGCGCCAACCGGGTGTAGTGCTGGGAATCGCGGGCAGAGGGGGCCCTACGGGCGGGCATCCGGCGGATTACGTTCCCGCCCACCTATGGTCGCTGAGCACCGAACGGCTCGCCTATCCGTGGGATGGCCCCGGCGGCCGGGGTGCCAGGTGGTGGTGGTTCGCCGCCTACGCCAACCGTGGCCTCGCCAATGCAGCGGCCAGGAGCCTTCGTCGCGGCACCGAATTGCATATCTTCGGTACGTACGCGCCTGTTTGTCCGCCGGGGACTAATTGATGTATGGCTGTAAGGGAGGTGTCCCTGACAGGCGGTACAAGGGAACACGGTCAAAATCGGACTGCGCATTGTCAAGCCAAATGACTACTTCTTAGCAGGCAGCGTGACTTCGCTCTGCGCTTACCACCGGTCGTAAGCGGCCATCTGCGGACGTTCGCCGACATTTCGATGCTGACGCTCGAACGACTGCTGCTCCTTGGCATGGGACGCTCAAATCTCGATGGCGCGCGTTCGGACGTCAAGCTGGACCACACGCGGCGACGAGTCGAATCAGACGCAGGCACAACGCCTGCGGACCCGCTTGACCCGAGTGCAATCAATCGCACGAACGTCCTGTTATGATCGACAGCATGACCGACATCAGCGGGGCCGCGCATGAGCGACAGCGATAGCCGCAGCATCAGCGATAGCGACGAGAAACGAGCCTTTGAAGTTGGCCAGTTTAAGGACAGCGTGGCAGGGTCGCCGGTCAAGCTGATAACCGTGACGGCAGCTAACGGCGAAGACATGACGGCCATGGTAGAGGGGTTTGCCCGCTTCATCGGGCTTGAGCAGGCCGCACCGGGGCGATACAGCATGCTACTGGTACTGGCATTGTTCGGTGGCGCTCAATCGGGCATGCTGAACCCCGCAAAGGTCGTGCATGAGATATGCGCGCTGGAAGGCATCGGCCCGCCAAGCAAGCTGAAGTCACCCGTACAAAATAAGCATCCGCCGCTGAAAGGGCTATGGCATAAGCACTACCTGGAAGACGGGCCGCGAGCGATGGCGCTTAATATCTTAAAAGGGCTGAAAAAGTACAGCATTCCGGTGTTTCAGCAACGTATCGAAGAGGCGAAAGCGGCAGGTGAGGAGCGCTATGTCTCAGTGGAGGATATTGAAGCAATTGCTACCGATGCGGTGCACGGCAACTGGATGCGCTTGGCGGCGGCGGAAGCGCTAACTGGCGAGTGGATCGTATACGCCCGCCACGAAGGCCAGAATTACTACCTAGCACTCGCGACGCACGACAGGAGTACCCATAACCAAGTGCGCCAGCAGATCGACGCGCTCTGCTGTCAGGAATTTCCTTTCCTCACCGGTCTTCTTGCAGACACATAGTCAGTGCCCCGCATTGGACGTCCGAAGGCGCAACGCCTGCTATTCCAAATCGGCCTTCATTAACCTAACGCAGATTCCGCGTCGCCCAGTTTCCATACTGACTGTGACCGACGTACAAACAATCCAGCGACAGAAAGAGTCTTCATGCGCTCAATCGATTTTCTTGATATTCCCGCTGAACAATCCACGCATTCGTTGACCATGGTCGAAGAATCATTTGGATTGGACTGGTTAGCGGCGTCGAATGGCACGCACAAATTGCAACGCGTTTGGCAGCGATCGGACTCCCTAGCGACCATCGAACTGATCACGTTGGGTGACGCTATCGCGCTTGTCAAAGCGATTGACTCAGCATGGGTTACTGACAGGATCACGGACATCAAGACGAGTAACGCCACTAGCCACGGCCATCTGTTTGAGGTGTTGGGAATTGCGATGCTGGCGCGTGCCGGTATGCAAGTCCGGCCGACGCGTGGCAATCTTCCAGGTGTCGATGCTCTAGTGTCGTTTGCGGATGGATTTGAAGTGAGACTGTCTATGAAGAATCACGACATCTCGGATCATGAACGTTTTTTCCGCGAGCGGAGCCTGAAAACGCGTATGTCCGTTCGGAAATCGTTACGGGAAAAAGGCAGTTCGGCGCAGGTCTTAATCGACGCCTTGGAATGCCTGACAGAGCCGGACTGGGCAAGGGTTGAGAACTTTATTAGCGCGATACCTACTGTGACATCACAGCCTTACAAGGGGGAGGCGATTCCAAAGAAAGTCGTGGTCGGAATCAGCACGCTTGCTCCGCAGGCGGGAGCGCAAGCGCTCGCGGCAACGCATTTTTCGGACACGTTTATTGCGATTTCTCCGCACCACAAGAATGAGCAGAAAAATTTCCTCGATAAAGTCTACAAAGCCACGGTGAACCTGCGAAAGCATGCGACGCGATCAGAGCACACGGCTAACGCCGTGTTCATGAGGCTGCACCCTACAGCCTCGCTAAACGACATCGAAACGTACGCAAGGGAACTGTTGAATGATAACGAGTCCGACCCAGGCGTCGACGCGGTTCTCTTGTATCAGCCCTCGGTCACCCGTCGCGACGGCCAGTCATCTGTTACTCATCACTTTCGGTTTATCACTTCATCACGGTATCTCACTCCCGGCCATCAGTTCAATTTGGCAGCTCTGATTGGCCTCGTATCGAGCGAATCGTCTCATAACGAACTGCATTCTTCAAACGGCTCCAAGCTTGTACTCGAGGGGAAATATATGTACCAGAGCGGCGATCACTACTACCTGGCTCAGGAAACCGCAGATGGGTTTTCCGCGAACTTGGCAGCGATTGCGCCTGGCATTTTGACTCACGCAGTATTCACGCAGCCACCTCCCGGCTGCGTTATCAAAGGCCGGTTCCCCCCCGACGAAGAACTCGCAATTCTTTGAGTCGATATGCAGGGTTAACATTCGACGGAGCAGGTATCAAAACGCGCAGTGAGCATAGACGATCTGTGATGGTGCGTGTATGGGACCGCTGAGTTGCAGCTCGAAAGGCCGCTGTTAGCCGAAGTGCAGTCTCTGAGTCGCCGAGGGGGAACGGCTGTAGTGGGTCGACTTCGGCCTCCGCAACCCCTGCACTATCAGACGCCCGCCCCAAAGACACGGCCAAGAGTCCGCTACCCTCAGCCCTTCACCCCCAAGCATTCCCCGCTAAAATCGCACCTTTACCCCGGAATACACCGATGTCTTTCGCTTCGCTTGGCCTGATCGATCCCTTGCTGCGCAATCTGCAGGACCTCAACTACCGGACCCCTACACCGGTGCAGGTCAAGGCGATTCCCGCGGTACTCAGCGGCAAGGACGTCATGGCTGCGGCACAGACGGGCACCGGCAAAACAGCGGGCTTCGCGCTCCCGTTGCTGCAGCGGCTAGTGCAATACGGCCCGGCGGTGTCCAGCAACCGCGCGCGTGTTCTGGTGCTCGTGCCCACACGTGAGTTGGCTGAACAAGTGCTGCAAAGCTTCATCGATTACGGCAAGGGCCTCGACTTGCGATTTCTGGCCGCCTATGGCGGTGTGAGCATCAACCCGCAGATGATGAAGCTGCGCAAAGGCGTCGATGTGCTCGTCGCCACGCCCGGCCGTTTGCTGGATCTCAATCGCCAGAACGCAGTGCAGTTCGATCAAATACAAACACTGGTGCTCGATGAAGCCGACCGCATGCTCGATCTGGGCTTTGCGCGCGAACTCGATGCCGTCTTTGCTGCCTTGCCCGCTCGGCGCCAGACCCTCCTCTTCTCCGCCACATTTCCCGATGATATCCGCGCCATGGCGGCGAACATTCTTCGCGGCCCGGTCAACATCAGCGTCAGCCCGCCCAATGCCACCGCCAGCAACATCAAGCAGTGGGTCGTGCCGGTGGATAAAAGGAACAAGCCGGAACTCTTCATGCATCTTGTCGCCGAGAACCGCTGGGAGCACGCGCTGGTGTTCGTCAAAACCCGCAATGGCGTGGACTATCTGGCAGCCTTGCTCGATGAAGCGGGCTATGCGGTGGATACCATCCACGGCGATAAGCCGCAACCCGCACGCCTTCGCGCGCTGGAGCGCTTCAAGAACGGCGAAGTCAATATGCTGGTAGCCACGGATGTCGCCGCGCGCGGCCTCGATATCGACGACCTGCCGCTGGTGATCAACGTCGACTTGCCGATCGTGGCGCAAGACTACGTGCACCGCATCGGCCGTACCGGCCGCGCGGGCGCCAGCGGCGTGGCGGTGTCTCTCGTGTGTGCCGATGAAGCGCCGCAACTCGCCGCGATCGAAGCGCTGATCCGGCAAACGCTGCGCCGCGAAGAAGAGCCGGGTTTCGAAGCCGAACACCGCGTGCCGGAAACGAGCGCGACGGGCCAGATCATCAAGAAACCCAAGAAGCCGAAGAAGCCCAAAGTGCCGCAAGCTGCCGCCGGTGCTGCGCCAGTGCTCGGCAAAACACCGCCCCCGCGAAGTGGCGCAAACAAACACACGTCTGCGGCGCAACGCGTTAGGACCGCGGGTAAAGGTGCAAACGTCTCGAGCGGTAATCCGTTCAGCGCGCAAAAGCCACGCAGCAAACCGGCGGGCAAGCCATCTGCGGGTGCGCGGACGCCGGCTGGAAAACCCGCCGGTGGCCGCGGCAAACGCCACCCCTGATCCGCAAAAGCATCGTCGAAAAACGCCGCGACTGCTCCGAGGACTGATGAAGGAATCGCGCTGATCTGGTGCACCGCCACCAGATATCGGGGCGGTTTACCGGCGAAGCCAGCCGAGGATTAAGCCAGAGATTCAACAATACTCACCGATCGGGCTATGGCGTTGACTTGCGTCGTCACGCTGACCTACTGTTGCGCAGTTCAAAGACAACAGAGGAAACGAAGGTGTCGAAAAAAATCGTGGAGCACGCCAGCCTCGAGGAGGCGCCGAACCCTACGCGTCGAGCATTGTCATTGGGCCTGGGCCTGTTCCCCATGCTGCCGCTGCTGCCGGGAGTCGGAGTCCAGGCGGCGCGGGCCGCGCTGGCACCTACGGCGCTCACGCCGGCTTCGGCGAGCGGCGTCTTCCGCCACCCGGGACTGCTGGTCACCGAAGACGACTTCACCCGCATCCGCGCGTACATCAAGGCCGGCCAGCAGCCGTGGACGAACTGGTGGAACACGCTGTGCGCCGATCGCTTCTCCACCCTCGATACCAGGCCCTTCCCGCTGCCGGCCGTTTACCGCGCCGACAACAGCAAGAACGCGATGTACGTCGACATCTGGCGCGCCTGGCGCTTAGTACTGCGCTGGAAGCTGTCCGACCCTCAGGACAACCGCTATGCGGATAAGGCGGTGGAGTTCCTCGATGCCTGGTCGCTCACGCTGAAGGAGATCGGGACGGTTCCGCCCGGATCGACGGCCCATGACGACCACACCTTCATCATCCTGGCCGGCATTCAAGGGCACCAATGGGCGCAGATCGGCGAAGTGCTGCGCAGCTACCCCGGCTGGGCGCCCGCGAACCTGAAGCGCTTTCAGGACATGCTGCTCACCGTGTTCGCCCCGACCTGCTCGTGGATGCTCGGCAGAGCCCCCATCGGATCGCATGCCAACTGGGACATGGCCTCGCTGTGCGGCGCGCTGGCCATCGGCGTGTTCTGCGACCGGCCCGACTTGTACCGGCAAGCCTGCGACTACTTCGCCGGCAACAACCGCGGCAAGCTCATGAGCTTCGGCAACGCCTCGCTCGTGCACGGTGTGTACTTCATGCACCCGGGCCACATGGGGCAGTGGGAGGAAAGCGGCCGCGACCAAGGCCACTCCACGCTGGGCATGTCGCTGGGCGGGGACTTGATGGAGATGGCGTGGAACCAGGGCGACGATCTCTACGGTTTGAAAAACAACCGCTTTCTGGCGGCGGCCGAGTACGTCGCGCGTTCCAACCTGCTCGACGAGAACGGCAAGCCGTATCCGATGCCGTACGTGCCTGAACACAATCCGTCGCAGCCCCACACGTCGTTGTGGACGCAGGTGAATCAGTCATTCCAGCATCGCCGCAACGCCTGGGAGCCGATCTATAACCACTACGTCAACCGCATGGGTCTCGCGGCGCCCAACGTCGCGCGCATGGTGCAATGGTGCGAGCCGAACTACGGCGGCAGCAGCGACGACGTCCCGTACCCGACGCTCGCCCTGCGTCGTCCCGCCTATGCCGGTCCGATGAAGCCGCCCTCGGGCCTCACGGGCAACCTACACGATGGCCGTGTCCTGCTGTCCTGGTGGGGCAGCGTCGGGGCGATGGCGTATACGGTCAAGCGCGGCCCCCGGGCCAACGGTCCCTTCACGGATCTGACCACGGTGGCGGCAACCGAGCTGCTCACCTACACCGATGCGCCGCCCGACGGCATCTGGTTCTACCAAATCACGGCACAGGGCCCCGGCGCCCCGAGGACAGGCTCCAACGTGGTTCGCGTCGCCGTTCCCGGAGAGTACCGCCTGTCGATGCCGCTGCACGACCCGAACGGCACCGGCACGGTCGGCGCGCTGATGACCCCCGCCGGCACCTGGACCGCGGTGGAGGGCAAGCTGCTGGGCGGCGCCACCTGGGGCGAGGGACGCCTGGGCGACAAGGCCATCGTCTTCGATGGCAAGGATTCGGGCTTGCAGTTGCCCGCAGGCGTGTTCAGCGACTTAGATGACTTCACCGTCTCGCTCTGGGCCTTCGCGAATCCGCCTCTGCCCTGGAATACCTGCCTGCTCTTCGTTGGGAACGACGCCTACTCGTTCCTGCGCATTACGCCGAAGGCGGGCGGCGGAATGCGCTTCGGGATCTGCGGCGCAACCTCACCCAACGACGAGCAGCCCATCGAAGCCCCCTGGTTCATGCCCATTCGCCGCTGGGTCCACGTGGCGGTCACGTTGCGCGGCAATACCGGGCGCTTGTACGTCGACGGCACCGAGGTGGCCAAGTCCGACGGCATCCGGTTGTCGCCGCGCCAAGTGGGCGATCAGGTAGCGTTTCTCGGGCGCGGCTGGGGGCTTCCGTCGTTCAACGGCCGCATCCAGGACTTCCGCGTTCGCGTGGGCGCATCGAGTGCCGCGGAGATTGCGACGCTGGCTCGCTGATGTGCCTCTCACCCGCGGCGGCACGAACCGCAGCCCTACCCGAACCGTGAAGCACGTATAGCCATGAGCGATTTCGAACCGTTGTATTGTTCCGAGTCTTGCGCCGCCCGCCCCCTCCAACGATCGTTCTGGGCCTGCCCCGAGTGCAACGAAACGTGGAACGGAAAATCCGATGGCCCGGACGCGCACTATCGAAACACCGCATGGACGATCTGCAATACCTGCTCCCGCACCCAGAATAGATGCGCTGTATGCGGGCGGAGCGTCGAGCCGCCTTGCGGTTAGTTAGGCGCGCTCAAGCCACCGCTCGCCGCTATCGGCCACGGCGACGAACGTGCGGATCCGATCGAGATCGAGGTTTCGGTTCATCGACGCGTTGGCTTTGCTGATGCGCCGTCGCCGCGTAGAGTGTCAGATTCGACTCGAGGGCATACCCGCCGACGATTTACCTTACGGCGCGCTTACCCCTCACCGCATCCACTGTCCCTATCCGGAGATCAACATGCCGTCCCATCCATTTGCCGAATCGTTCGATATCGAACGCGCGTTCGCCGATGTGTCGGAATACTGGTCGCCGAAAATCGTCGCGCAAGTCAACGACCAATACGTGAAAGTCGCGAAACTGCGCGGGCAGTTCGTCTGGCACGACCATGCGAACGAGGACGAGCTGTTCTTCGTCGTGCGTGGCCGTCTGAAGATCGAATACGAAGGCGGACGCTTCGTCGATCTACCCGCCGGCTCGATGCACGTCGTGCCGCGCGGGACGCGGCACAATCCGCTGGCCGAGGAGGAGTGCTGGGTCATGCTGATCCAACCCGTGCAGACGAAGCACACTGGTGACGTCGATTCGCCGATGACCAAGTCGGTCGAGGAACAACTGCGTTGAACGCGATTGAGACGCGTGCTGGAGACGATCGGTAAGTCGCGGCGAGCCTAATGTCATAGTTGATCGACGAGTACGCTGGGTGCGTTTGCTAGTAGCTCCGCCGTTGCGTGGGGCTCACTCGTCAGATTCGTTCGATGTTCAAGTCCACTACAGGTCAATGCGGCGTCTTTAATTCTGTGGCCAAAGTATTTTTCGAAGTCCCCCCAATCAGCATACTCATCGGGGGCGACCGAAAACGCAGCTAACCGGCCGACGAGGCCACATATCCAGTCAGCGCACTGCAGCGTCTGAAAGAGGTGGCTCTCCCCTTGTATGGGCGGTTCGATCAACGTTCTGCATTTCTCTGCAGGATCCTCGAACATCGCTAACGTGCAGGCTTCGACGTTGCGCTCTCGCCATCTGTCGCCAGCGTTTTGCTCGTCGATAAGCAGCATGAATGTGTGATTTTTTTCCGCGCAAAAGCGATCTATTTTTCGAATCGCCTGCACAAGCTGCCGCTTGAATGTGTCAGCAGAGCTATGCGTTCTGGGTTCTGCCGCCTTGTGCTCGCCGGTATAGAAAACATGGCCCCCAACCTTTTTGATCTGATTGATCAATCGGAAAGTAGCTTGTCGAAGTTCCCGGTACTTGTTGATGTTGATAACTGTGTATAGGGCAGAGCCCTTCTTCTCCCACCGATATGGTGGCCGATTTCCCAGGTTGTCATTCACCAGCTCCCATCTGAGCAAATTGCATTTCAGCTTGTAGAAGAAGATAGCGAACTCACGAACTTGCTCCACTGGAAGTACGAAGCCTGCGAATCCGAACACAGGGCTGTCGTTGTACTGAGGATGGTCTTTTGAGACGTACGGACCGATGTGTCCAAATTCATCCAAATACGTGACGTAGTGCACTGATGGCCTTGCTCAAGTCTATAAACACGAAAGCCCGCAAACGATTTCTCGCTGCGGGCCTCGGAAGCTGGGCACCTAGCCTGAACCAGATGCGTTATCGAAATGTTATCGCTAAGGATAGTTTTACGCAAGCGCAACCAACGAGACCTAACTATAGCGCCCTCGGATGACCTGTCCTGCTTAATGTTATCTCGAAATAGCGATGGCAATCATCGTCCATTCAATCGGCGCGATGCTCGTGGGTGCCGAGAACGTAAGGATAGAGGAGGCGACCCGCCGCCGCTTTCCGTAGCATCGGCGATCCTCTATCCTCACGGTGTTGGCGGGCTTCCGGCCGCCTGCGCTCGTTTCGAGGATAACGAACACATGCTGATCAACTGCGTCGCCTACCAAGACGGCAAAAAGCTCGCGGACGTCGCGGTCGACGACATCAGCGATTACATCGCCAAGCCGGACTGCTTCGTCTGGGTCGCGCTGAAGGACCCGGAGCCCGACGAGCTCCAAAAGATGAAAGAAGAGTTCGGCCTGCACGAGCTCGCCATCGAAGACGTCCAGCACGGCCACCAGCATCCGAAGATCGAGGAGTACGGCGAATCGCTCTTCGCGGTGCTTCATACGATCGAGACGGGCGACGACGACGAACTGCTGATCGGCGAGGTCGACATCTTCGTGGGCAGCAACTTCGTGCTGTCCGTCCGCAACCGAACGCGTCACGGCTTTCAAGAAGTTCGCACGCGCTGCGAGCGGCAACCGGAACTGCTGAAGCAGGGCTCCGGCTTCGTGCTCTATGCACTCATCGACAGCGTCGTCGATCGCTATTTCCCCGTTCTGCAAGCGCTCGGATCGAAGCTCGAGGAGATCGAAGACCGCATCTTCGAAAAACACAGCCTCGCGGAATCGCGCACGATCATCGAGGATCTCTATTTACTCAAGCGCAAGCTCGTGGCGCTCCAACACCATATCGCGCCGTTGGTCGAGAGCGTCGCCAAGCTCACGGGCGGCCGCATCCCGCACGTCTGTTCGGGCATGGCGGCGTACTTCCGCGACGTCTACGACCACCTCGAACGGATCGTGAGAACGATCGAAGGCCGCCGCGAAATGACCGTGACGGCCATTCAAGTGAACCTCGGCATGATCTCGCTCGCCGAAAACGAGGTGACGAAGCGCCTCGGCGCATTCGCGGCGCTATTCGCCGTGCCGACGATGATCGCCGGCATCTACGGCATGAATTTCCAGAGCATCCCCGAACTGCACTACGCATACGGATATCCGGTCTGCCTCGCAGCGATGCTCGGCATCGACATCGTCCTATGGTGGCGCTTCAGGGCGGCCGGGTGGCTTTAGGAGGCTAGTCGCCCGTGTCGTGCGCTCGGCATGCGCCTCGCACGGGCTAGGCACATGAATCGTTGCCAACCGACGACGTCTGCGCGCCGAGCTTCAATCCCAACGACATCACGACACCCGTAATCAACACCACCAGCACGAGCGTGGCCGGCGGCAAAAGCGCCGAGACGTTGGTGGGAAGGCTGAAGAACAGCGTCGCCGTGATGAGCCCGCGCGGCGCGATCCAAAGCGCTTGGCGCTTGCCGGGGCCGGTCGTCAGACGCAGCGCGGGCCATCTCAATGCAAACACCAGCGCGACGATGGCGATCGCGTAGAGCCACGCATGCGGATCGACGAGCGTCGTGATGTCGGTGCTATAGCCGAGCAATAAAAAGAAGAAAGTCCGCACGAAGAACGTCAGCTCCGCCGTGAGATGCTTGAGGCGTTCGAGTTCGCCCTCGAGCGCATCGTTGTGAAGCCATCGCAGCCAGCCAACGCCGTGAAGCAGTTGGGAATTGTTCAACGTCAAACCGAGAATGAGCACGATCAACAGCGGCGATAGATGGATCGCATCGGCCATCGCATAAACGAGGATCAGTGCCGACAACACGGGAATGAATTTGACGTTGCCTTCGAGGTTGCCGACGAGCCAATAAACGCCCAATGCGACGACCAAACCCAGCGCGACCACCGCGAAGCCGCCGCCGATCAAGTGCAGCGCTACGGCCCCGCCTGTCGATGCGACGAGCAGCGCATTGAACAGCATGACGCCAAGGATGTCCGACCACGAACTCTCGTAGATGACGAACTCGCGCTCCTCCCGGTCGAGCATCTCCGCGGTGGGGATCGCGACCGCGCTGCTGATGACGCCGAACGGCGCTCCGGCCAGCAGCGCCAACGTGATCGGCAGACCGAACAGTATGGCCATCATCGCACCGAGCGCAACCGTGGTGAGCACCACACCGAGTGCCGCGGCGCCGAACGTGGATAGAAGAAACCGGCGGCGCCGCAAATCCAGACGCAGATCCAACGCCCCTTCGAGCACGATCAGGACCAGTCCCGCGGTGCCAAGCGTCGAGATGAGCGCATGCGGCAACGCCACGGTGGCGTGGTAGGCCTGGGTGACGACCCGTGCCAACACCCCCGACAACAACAGCAGCATCACCGACGGCACGCGATAGCTGCGCGACAGATGATTGAACCAATACGACAGCAATACCGCTGCCGCCGAGCCGATCATTAAGGCGTTTGGCGCCATGTACGCTTTTTCCTCTATGCAATGTTCGAAGGCGTGATTGCCGCGGCGCACCGTTCCGGCGCACCCGCGGCACGTTACCGGCCTCTCATCCGGTACGTTCGCTCATCTGCGCTTCGCCGGCTTCGTTCCCGAGAGCTTCGGAAGCGACTGTTGTTCCCGAATGATGTTGACCAACGTGAGCAGCGCGGGGTGATTGTAGCGGCGCCCGCTGTAGTAAATGTGAAACGGGTCCTCCACGTACGCATTCTTTTTCAGCACGATCTGCAGTTCGCCGCGCGCCAGTTCGTCGGCAATCCGGGCCTCGAGCAAATACGCAATGCCCAGGCCGGCCTTGCATGCGCTGATCGTGGTCGCCGTATCGTTGATCGTGAGCAGGCCTGGAACGCCGAGACGCCGTGGCTGGCCCCCATCATTGATTTCCCAACGGTAGCTCGAATTGTCGCCGAGCAGCAGCTGCAGGCAGGTGTGGTCCGCAAGCTCATCGAGCCTGCGCGGCACGCCGTGCCGTTTCAGATAAGCCGGCGACGCCGCCATCACCCACCGCTGCGGCCCCGTCAACGGCACCGCCACCATGTCTTCCGGAACGTAGTGCCCATAGCGAATCCCCGCGTCGTAACCCTCGGCTACGATGTCGATCGGCCTGTTCTCGACAACCACGGTAAGCCGCACATCCGGACACCGCCGCACGAACTCGGGGAGGGCAGGCGCAATCAGCAAATGGGCCGCATCGGCGAAAACGTTCAGCCGAATTTCCCCGAGCCGCGCCGTGCCGGGCGCCTCGAACGTCTCGAGCGCCGAGCCGATCTGGTTGAAGCCCTCTTCCAACCGCTCGGCCAGGTCACGTCCTACCGCCGTAGCCGAAACAGCCCTGCTCGACCGGTTCAGCAGTTTTGCGCCGAGGCGATCTTCCAATCGGCGCATCGCATGGCTGACCGCCGACGGCGTCTGCTTCAGTTCGATCGCGGCAAGCCGGAAACTCCCGCATCGGACAATCGTGAGGAAGGATTTCAAATCGGCGAAGTCGACCCGGTCTGTCTTTGTCATAATGAATGTCGCTCATCTTCTCAGTGAATCCCATTCATTCTACAGCGTGCAATCATTCCTACCCGGCTGACGTCGCGCCGGCGCGAGGCGCACCGGCCGGCGCTTCGATCATTCTTGGGGAAATCTATGCCGAGCTTGGAGCACATGCGGATCAGCGATTTGAACGGTACCAAAGTTCTCGTCACCGGCGCATCGACGGGAATCGGAGCGGCGATCGTTCGTGCATTCGCCGCACAGGGCGCGCAGGTGGTTGCGCACTACAACCAAAGCGAACCGGCGGCGCAAGCGTTGCGTGCGGAATCACCGGAGAAGATTCAGTTGATTCAAGCCGATCTGAGCGAACCCGGCAGCGCATCGCGCGTCGTGGAGGCCGCGGCGCGGATGCTCGGCGGGCTCGATGGGCTGATCAACAATGCGGGCGGCATGCTGGGGCGTATCAGGACCACCGAGATGCCCGAGGCGCATTTCGATCGGGTCGTCAACCTGAACGCCCGCTCGGTATGGGATGCGACCGTGGCTGCCCATCCGCTGCTGAAGGAAAGCAAGGGCTACATCATCAACACGTCGTCCATCGCCGCGCGCAACGGCGGCGGTGCGGGAGCCGTTCTTTACGCTGCCACGAAGAGCTTCGTCAGCAGCTTGACCCGTGGCCACGCGAAGGAATTCGTCGGCGACGGCATCCGTGTGAACGCAGTGGCCCCTGGGCTTATCCAGACGCCGTTCCACGACAAGTACACGCCGTCCGATGTCTTCGCATTGCAAGCGGCTTCGGTGCCGATGGGCCGGGAAGGCTCGCCTGAGGAATGCGTCGGCGCATTCCTTTTCTTGGCGTCTCCAACCATGTCGGGCTATATCACCGGCCAGGTGATCGAAGTCAACGGCGGACAACTGATGCCTTGAGGAGGAAAGCGAAAAATGAATCAACGTCCATTTGGGCAAACGGGACAGGCGGTTTCCGAAATCGGATTCGGCGCTTGGGCAATCGGTGGCTCGTGGGGCGACGTTTCGGAGAGCGATGCCAAGGCCGCATTGCATGCGGCGCTCGATAGCGGGACGACGTTCATCGACACGGCCGACGTCTACGGCGACGGCCGCTCGGAGCGCATCATCGCGGCCGTGCTCAAGGAGCGCGGCGGAGCTCGCCCGTTCATAGCGACCAAGGCGGGGCGACGCCTCAACCCGCATGTGGCACAGGATTATACGGCTGCCAACTTGAATGCGTTCGTCGATCGCTCGCTCGAGAATCTGGAGACTGACTGTCTGGATCTCGTGCAACTTCACTGCCCGCCCACGGAGGTCTACTACCGTCCGGAGGTTTTCGATGTAATGGACAGGATGGTCGCCGCAGGGAAAATCCGAAACTATGGCGTGTCCGTGGAGAAAGTCGAGGAAGGTCTCAAGGCAATCGAGTACCCGGGCGTGAAGTCGGTGCAGATCATCTACAACGTGTTCAGGCAGCGGCCGGCCGATCTCTTCATGCGCGAGGCGCGCGCCAGGAATATCGCCGTGATCGTTCGCGTGCCGCTGGCCTCCGGGCTGCTGACGGGGAAGATGACTGCCCATACGACGTTCGCGTCGGACGATCATCGCCATTTCAACCGCGAAGGCCAAGCCTTCGACAAGGGAGAAACGTTCGCTGGCGTGCCATATGACGTGGCGCTCGAAGCGGTGAACGAGATTCGCCCGTGGGTGCCGGAGGGCGTCACGATGGCGCAGTTTGCGTTACGTTGGATTCTGATGAATCAGGGCGTCACGACTGTCATTCCCGGTGCGAAGAACCGCGAGCAAGCGAAGGCCAATTGCGCGGCGAGCGACCTGCCACCGCTTACCGATGCAGCGATGACAGCGTTGCATGCGCTGTATCGGGAGAAGATTGCTCCGTTCGTTCATCACCAGTGGTAAGCATCGCACGCGCTCCCGTGCGCCCGCAAATCCCTGCGGGCGCGAGACGAAGCCGCTAACGCCAGGCGAGCACCCCGCCCGCCGCTTCTCCTACTTCGCAAACAACATCTCGAGGTTCGCGAACGCCTTGAATTCGAGCGCATTGCCGCTCGGATCGAGGAAGAACATCGTGGCTTGCTCGCCCGGCTCTCCCTTGAAGCGAATGTACGGTTCGATCACGAACTGCGTGCCAGCCGCCTTGAGCTTATCGGCAAGCGCCGTCCATTGCTCCATCGTCAAGATCGCACCGAAATGGCGCACCGGAACGCCGTGTCCGTCCACGGCGTTGGTCGTGGCGACACCCGTTTCGTCGGGCGCAAGATGCGCAACGATCTGATGACCATAAAGATTGAAGTCGACCCAGTCGGGTGCGCTGCGGCCTTCAGGACAGCCCAATAGGCCACCGTAAAAGGCCCGCGCTTCCTCGATGCTGTTGACCGGAAACGCGATATGGAAAGGCAGAAGCGGAGTGTTCATGAGAAGAAGGGCCCACGAGTTAGGGAACGATGCGCTTCATCGAGCACATGAACAGCATCTTATCCGAGCAGCCGCCGCAAACGTTCCGCCGCGTCCGCGCTCTCGCCTTGCTCAGCCGGATTATGAACGGATCTGCAATGATGATTTATCAAACTAGGTATTAACCCTAGACCCTCCGGTCACTACACTGCAGTCATCGGTTCACGCAACGAACACGATGAAACAAGCAGGTACGACAAACAACTTTGGAGGTCATCATCATGAAATCGCTCATTCAAGCCGTCGCCATCGCCGCCGCTTTTGCCGCTCCCGTCGCCGCTTTCGCTCAATCGAACGCACCCGTCACGCGTGCGCAAGTGAAGGCCGAGCTCGTCCAGTTCGAACAAGCGGGTGGCCGCACGAACTTCAGCAACGACCCGTACTATCCGGCCGATGCTCAAGCCGCGCAAGCTCGCGTTAATGCGCAAAACGGCAACAATCAAGGATACGGCGGTGTGCAAGCCGGTTCGTCGGCGTCGGGCGCTCCGGCGCGAGCCGACGGCCTGCAGCCGCTGTACTTCGGCAAGTAATCCCGCAGCTCATCTGCGGCCGGCCAGCAGCGCCCCGGGTGGGCGCGCCGGCCAGCATCGAATCAGGTCTCATCGCCGATTCGCATTGAAGGCAGCTCGCCTCGTGAAGAGCGCCGCAACGAACGCGATGAAACAAAGCAAGCACGACAAACAATTTTGGAGGTCATCATGAAATCGCTCATTCAAGCCGTCGCAATCGCCGCAGCGTTCGCCGCTCCCGTCGCCGCTTTCGCTCAATCGAACGCGCCTGTGACGCGCGCTCAAGTCAAGGCCGAACTCGTTCAGTTCGAGCAAGCAGGTGGCCGCACGAACGTGGGCGCCGACCCGTACTACCCGCAAGACGCCCAAGTCGCGCAAGCTCGCGTCGATGCGCAAAGCGGCAGCAACCAAGGGTACGGCGGCGTGCAAGCCGGATCCTCGGCGTCGGCTGCGCCCGTGCAGTCCGACGGCCGCAAGCCGGTGTACTTCGGCAACGGCAACTGATTCGTCGATCGTAGCTTCAGTACCTAAGCCTTCCGGTCGCGCCCGAGCCGGCGCACCGGGTTGGCATCAACATCCTCGCTGATTCGTATGGAATGCGGCTTGCGTCGGAATGAAGACCGCAAGCCGCATTTGCATCGATACCTCCGCCGCCGGTCACCGGCGGTTTCCGCCTAGCCCCCGATCGGCTAGGCGCTTTTTCCTGGCAAGAGACCTAACGCTTCGGACGCAGCCGCGTGCACGGCGCGCCGGCGCGATCGCGCACGGCACTCGCCGTTGGGAGTCTCATTTCGAACGCCACGAGATCGGCCGACATGAGCGACCGGTGCAGGCGCGATTGTGAACGAAACTGCAACGATGATTTCTCAAACTCGGCGTTAACCCCAAGGCCTCCAGTCACTACACTGTAGTCATCGGTTCACGCAACGAACACGATGCAACTCGCAGCAAGACATACAACTTCGGAGGTAGTCATCATGAAATCGCTCATTCAAACCATCGCCATCGCCGCCGCCTTTGCCGCTCCCGTCGCCGCTTTCGCTCAATCGAACGCGCCCGTGACGCGCGCTCAAGTCCAGACCGATCTCGTTCAATTCCAACAAGCCGGCGGGCGGACGAGCATCGGCGCCGATCCGTTCTATCCGCAAGATGCCCAGGTCGCACAAGCTCGCGTTGGTGAGCAAAACGGCAACAATCAAGCGGTCGGCGGTGTGCAAGCCGGTTCGTCGGCTTCGGGTTCCCCGGCAAAGGCCGATGCCCTGAAATCGTTGTACTCGGGTGTCTGATCGGGTCGTGATCGAAGGCCGGCAGCGCGCTCGTTGCCGCACCGGTCGATACGCAAGATTGCTCGCTGATTCAAATTCAAAACGGCTTGCTTCATCGTAACGATGGCAAGCCGTTTTTGCGTCTACTTGCTGCCGCCCGCACTCCGGCGTGCTTCGACGCGGCAATCGGCACGACGGGCACCCTGCCCCGGGAAAATTCGTCTTCGCGTGGAACCTACCGGTGCGCGGGTTTGTCGAAGCTGCGCCGCAGATACCCGATTCCATTGCCCGCATGACACGTTTTCCGCTGCTTCCCGTTCAGGCCGACAAGCTCGCCCTCGCTTGCTTGGTCTGCTTGTTGATCATTGCCGCTGCCATGCTGATCAGCCGCTCCCCCGCTACCGCCGACAACGATCCGTCCGATACGACGCCCGCCAAAGACACGGTCGCGGCTGCGCCGCAGCCGGCCAGCGCGGCGAGCAGCACGGAGCCCGCGCAAGCGCCGCGATATACGGTCAAAACGGTCACCGGGCAGTCCACGTTCATCGATGCAGCGCATCTAGCGGGGTTGACCGGCGACGTCGCGCATCGGGTCGTCGAGGCCTTGCGCAGCAAGATCGATTTTCGGCACGCGTGGAAATCGGATAACGAGGTTTCGTTCGTATTCGACAAGAAAAACGCCACCGAGCCCGCCGCACCGCCGCATCCGCCCCTGCCTGCCGCAGTGCGCGTCGTCACGGACGCCGGCCCGCAAGACATCTTTCTCTATAAGAGCCTGAACGGCAAAGCGTTCTACTACACGAAGGACGGCGGTCGCGCACGCGGCAGCGGCTTCATGCGCTATCCGCTGCGTTTCCGTCGCGTGTCGTCGCCGTTCGCGCAACGCCGATTCGACCCGGTGCTGAAGCGCTGGCAGCCCCACGATGGTGTGGATCTTGCCGCGCCGGCCGGCACGCCCGTGCACGCAACGGCCAATGGCGTCGTCACCTTCGCCGGCAAACAGACGGGATACGGCAACGTCATCGAAATCCGGAATCAGCCGCCTTATTCGACGCTGTTCGCGCATCTGTCGCGATTCGCGAAAGGCGTGCGCGTCGGCACCCACGTGCGCCGCGATCAAGTGATCGGCTACGTGGGTTCAACCGGTTGGGCGACGGGACCGCACCTACACTACGAAGTCCACGTCGACGACGTCCCCAAGAATCCGCTTACCGTTTCGCTGCCGCCCGCTGAACCTTTGCACGGCCGGGAGCTTTCGCGCTTCGCGAGCCGCTCCGCAGAACTCGAGGGATTGCTGTAACACGCGCCGCAACGCAGTAGATGACGGGTTCGAATTGGCAGACCGAACGCGCTTTCAACGAGATGCAAAGCTTTCCGCCAGCCAGTCGTGCATCATTCGATAGGATCGAGCCGCGGCTTTCGCGTCGTAGCGGCACACACCCGTTTTCGCCGTGGCCTCCGTCTCCGTGAAGCAATGCACGACATGGCCGATTTCGACGAACTGCCAGTCCGACGGATCTTGTTGCATGTCCTTCGTGAACTCAGGCGCCTGCGGCATCGTGAGCATGTCGTCGGACCCGTTCATCGCCAACACGCGCGCCTTGATCTTCGTCGTCAAGGTGGGATCGTCCGTGCTCAAATCGCCGTGAAACGCGACCACGGCCTTCACGTCGGAACCCGTGCGCGCGAGATCGAGCACCACCGCGCCGCCGAAGCAGAAGCCGATCGCGGCGAGACGTGAAGGATCGATCGGCGCCTTCCCAACTTGCGCCTTCAGTTGTTCGAACGCCTTGCTGATGCGCGCGCGCATCAAGCCGCGATCGTGATAGAGCGGCGCAACCGCGATTTTTGCCTCTGGGTCGTTTTTCGGGCGCACCCCATCGCCGTACATGTCGGTCAGCAAGATGACATAGTCCTTGCCGGCGATCATTTTGGCTTTGGCGACGGCCGTGTCGTTGATGCCGTACCAATTCGGCACCATGACGAGCCCGGGCCGTTTCCCGGTCACGGCGTCGTCATAAACGAGCACGCTTTTGAACGTCGTGCCGTCGAGTTGCCAATCGACGGGTTTGGCCACCATCTTCGCGAACACGGGCGAGGTAATGCAAATGCCAAGCAGGATGAAAGCGAAGCGCACAAGTCGCATGACGATGTTCTCTCAGTGGTTTGAACGGATGTTCGAGCGGGACATCGGTGCACCGGCCTGGCGAACGGGCCATTGACTGAACCAGATGCTGCCGATGACGCACACGATACCGATGATTTGGATCGGTGTCAGCGGCACCCCGTGCCCGATTCACTAGGGCCGGATGACCGTCATCCTGAACGGCCCTCCATTCGCGGCTGCATGAGCGACGGCCTCATTCGCCTCGTCGAGCGCGAACGCGGCAACGTCGAAGTGCCCGAGGTCGAGCAAGCCCGAGCGGATCAATCCCGTCATGCGCGTCGCAGCCACAGGCGGATACATCCATTTCCCGCGCACCGTGATGTCGTTGCGCATGATCCACGGATAAGGCAAATCCAGCCCGTCGCCGCCGAGCATGCCGACGCCCCCCATCAAGACTACACGGCCATACGGGCGCACCGTCATGAGTGCCGCGCGCACCGCCGTGGTCGGCGCCGAGGGAGGCAGCAAATCGATGACGCAGTCGATCGGCGCCGGGGCGGCACATCGCATCCGTTCCCGGTCGCGCTCTTCGTCGCCCGAGAGCGGGACGGTTTGCACGCGATTGCCGAATCGACGGCGCAAATCGTCGAGTGCCCGTTCGTTGCGGCCGGGTGCGATCACGCAGCGTGCGCCCATCGCGATGGCGACCGCCACGCAAGCGCTGCCGAAATTGCCCGTCGCGCCGCTGACCAACAGTGTCTCGCCGGCCTCGAACGACGCGGCAAGCAGCCCTCCGTACGGCACGAGCATGACATTGAGCGCACACCAACGGGCGGCCTCCTCCGGATCGATATTGCCGATGCCAATCGCATTTTCGGTCGGCACCCGGATCATTTCGGCAAACGGCCCATCGTGGAAGTACCGCTGCAGCCGCAAGCCGCCCTCGCTTCGTGCGCTCCAACCCTGCAACGTGATGTCGGGCATCAAGGCGTCGTCGCGCGAGCGCACGGTGGGGTCGCAGAACACCCAGTCGCCGTTCTTCAAATGCGTTGCATCCGGCCCACTGGCCCTCACTCGCCCGATCGCACCGCAGCCCGGCACGATCGGCAATTCCATCGAATAGCGGCGTTCGCCGCTGAACACTTCGTTTGCGTAGGACAGCACCGGTGCGGCGATCACATCCACGATCACTTCGCCCGTGCCGATTTCCGGGGCCGGGATTCGTTCGATGGCAAGCGGCTGCCCGAGCGACTTCAAGATAGCGGCTTTCAACTCTTCCTCCATGACGGCAGTGGGTCGAGACGATTGTGGCAGGCTCAGAATCGGCAACAAGGCCTGGTACTATCCTAGGATTCACCGATACCACCGCCAGGCACGGGGCATGTTATGCCGACATCGAGACGAAGCGAGTTTGGGGAATTCCTGCGCTCGCGCAGGGAGAAGTTGTCGCCGGACGCACGCATGGTCAAAAACGGCCGGCGCCGCCGCACGCCAGGCTTGCGCCGAGAGGAAGTGGCGGAACTCGCCGGCATAGGCGTGGATTGGTATGTCCGGCTCGAGCAGGGCAGGACAGTCAGCCCGTCCGACGCTACGCTGGACGCGCTCGCTCGCGCGCTACGGCTGAACAAAGCGGAAGCCGCACACTTGAGAATGCTCGCGCAGGGCGATCAAGATCGGCCGTTTGGCCCCGAGTGCGTGCCGCCCGCGATCGAGCGCATGGTGTCTCGGTTGTCTCTGCCGGCCTACGTCACCGGCCGGCGGTGGGACATCCTCGCTTGGAACCGAGCGGCTCATGATCTGTTCGGCTTCGGTCGCATCGCACAGGCGAACCGCAACATTCTCGTCTTCATGTTCATCGAAGAAAGCGCGCGCGCACTGTTCGGCGCAACGTGGTCCGATGAAGCACGGCGCATGATCGCGCTCTTTCGCGCGACGCATGATCTCCACGCGAGCGATCCGGCGTTCGTCGAACTGGTGACACGGTTGCGCTCCGCCAGCCCCCAGTTCGCGAAATGGTGGAACGCGCACGACGTGCGAAGCGGCGCATCGGGACAGAAAGTGCTAGCGCATCCCAAACGGGGCGCGCAACGCTACGAATACGCGACATTCCAAGCGAACGACGATCCGGCGCTGAAGCTCGCGATCTACACGCCGGTCGCATGACCTCCCGATCTTTCAGGAGGCCGTCGCACGAGCCGCATTGCGCCCGCGCAGCCATTCGAGTGCCAGCAGCAACGCGGTCGAGAACACAATGAGAATCGTCGCCAGCGCAGCGATCGTCGGCGTGATGTTCTCGCGAATGCCCGTGAACATCTGCCGCGGCAGCGTCGTTTGATCCGCACCGGCAAGAAACAACGTCACCACGACTTCATCGAACGAGGTCGCGAACGCGAACAACGCCCCTGAAATGACGCCCGGCGCGATCACGGGCAGCGTGATGCGGAAGAACGTACGCGTCGGATCCGCACCGAGCGAGAGGCTCGCGCGAACGAGATTGCCGTCGAATCCCTGCAACGTCGCCCCAACCGTCGTCACGACGAACGGCACGCCGAGCGCGGCATGGGCCATGATGAGCCCGATGTAGGTATTCGCCAGCCCGAGCGGCGCAAAGAACAAATACATGCCGACACCCACGACGATCACGGGCACGATCATCGGCGAGATGAGCACGGCCATGACGATCGCCTTGCCTCGGAAATTCGCCTTCGCCAAGCCGAGCGCTGCCAGCGTGCCGAGCACCGTCGCCAAGATGGTCGCGGACGGCGCGACGATGAAACTGTTCTTGGCCGCCATCCGCCACGCGTCGGACATGACGAGGTTCTGATACCAGCGCAGAGACCAGCTCGGAATCGGATAGACGAGGAACGTGCTCGACGAGAACGACAACGGCACGATCGCGAGCACGGGCAGGATCAGATAGAGCAGCGTCAGCACGGCCAGGCCGCGCAACAGGAAATACCACGCGCGTTCGACGAGCGACGTATGCGGCGCGAACAGCGGTTTCGAAAGTTTCATCGTCGGCTCCGGCGCGGGTGCGTTACAGCGTGGGCTGTGCTTTCGTGAAGCGGCCGTACACGGCGTACAGCACGAGCGTGGCCGCGAGCAGCAGGCCGCCCAGCGCACAGGCCATGCCCCAGTTGATCGTCACGTTCGTGAAGTACGCAACGTAGTAGCTGACCATTTGATCGTTCGGACCCCCGAGCAATGCCGGGGTGATGTAGTAGCCGATCGCGAGAATGAAGACGAGCAGCGCGCCGGCTCCGATGCCCGGATAGGTCTGCGGCACGTAGACTCGCCAAAACGCGGCGAACGGGTGACTGCCCAGCGATACGGCCGCGCGCTGATAGGTCGGCGGGATCGACTTCATCACGCTGTAGAGCGGCAAAATCATGAACGGCAGCAGAATGTGCGTCATCGAAATGTAGACGCCCGTGCGATTGAACAGCAGCTCGAGCGGCGCATCGATCAGCCCGAGGCCGCGCAACGTCCGATTGACGAGCCCCTCCGTTTGCAAGATGACGATCCATGCGGCCACGCGCACGAGAATCGACGTCCAGAACGGGATCAGCACGAGGATCATGACGAGGTTCGCGCGCCGCTCGCTCAGCGTCGAGATCCAATAGGCCAGCGGATAGCCAAGCAGTAGCGCCGCAAGCGTGACCACGGCGCCGATCACGAACGTGCGGCTGAAGACGTTCAAATAGATGCGCTGGTCGGGATCGGTCTGCTCGATATGGCCGAACGCATCTTCTCGATGGTCGAGCGCGGCCAGCAAATAGAACGGCGAATAACGCGAGCCGTTCTTCGCGATCGCGCGCCAATACCGCGCATCGCCCCATCGCGCATCGAGATCGATCAGCTTGGAGCGCATCTGCTCCGCGGTGAGTTTCAGCGGGTGGCTGTCGTCGTCCGTGAACGGCAGCGCGTTCGCCGTCTTGGACACGAGCGAATGGAAGCCCGGTACCTCCACGTTGAGCCGCCGCTCCAAGCTGCCCATCACCTGGCCATCCTGCGTCGCGGACAAATCCGCGGCAAGCGCCGGATAGGCAGCAACCGGCGGCTCGCTTTTGCGGTCCCATTGGCTCAATGCCGCCGCGGTCTTCGGCAGCGCGTTGGCTACTTCTGGATTTTGCACCGCGCGCGTGAGCAGCGCCGCGATCGGCACGACGAAAATCAGCAGCAGGAAGATCGCAAGCGGTGCGATCAAGAGCAGCGCCGTCAGCCGCTTGCGCGCCTGCGCGGCCTTCAATTCGCGCTTCAATGTGGCGCTCGACGCGCCGCTCGGCTCGCCCGGAATCGTCATCGTTTGCACGCTCATCTCCTGCGTTGCCCCTCTTGCATCATGCTCATGCAGCGCGCCGCCCCGCGTTGGCAGGCAGCGGCGCGGCACGAGCGGCGCGGCGACGCCGCGTTGGCGATGTCGCCGTCGCCGCTCAAACCACCGCCACCGGTGCGACGGCTTCCATTACTTCGATGCCCACGACGCGAAACGCTGCTCGAGCTCGTCGCCGTAATCGGTCCAGAATGCCGCATCTTGCAGCACCGCGTGTTGCCCATTGGCCGGCGAATTCGGCAGGTTCGACAGCGTCTTCGCATCGAGCGATTTGATGGCGTCGCGGTTCGCCGGACCGTACGCGATATGCTGCGCATAGGCCTGCTGCGGTTTGGACGAGATCGAATAGGCGATGAATTGCTCGGCCAGCGCCTTGTTCGGCGAGCCCTTCGGAATCACCCAATAGTCGAGGTCATAGATGCTGCCGTTCCACACGACCTTCAGATTCTTCCCTTCGCGCTGTGCCGCATCGATGCGGCCATTGAACGCGGAGGACATGACGACGTCGCCGGCAACGAGGAATTGCGGCGGCTGCGCGCCCGCCTCCCACCATTGGATGTTCGGCTTGAGCTCGTCGAGCTTCTTGAACGCGCGATCCTGGCCCGCCTTCGTCGCCAGCACCTTGTAGACGTCCTTCGGCGCGACGCCGTCGGCCATCAGCGCAAATTCGAGGTTGCCTCGCGCACCCTTGCGCAGCGCCCGCTTGCCGGGGAATTTCTTGACGTTCCAGAAATCGGCCCAGCCCGTCGGCGCCGTCTTCAGTTTGTCGGCGTTATAGGCGATCGCCGTCGACCAGACGAAAAAACCCACGCCGCACGCGCTCGGCGATTCGGGAATCAGATCGGACTTCTTGGCGATCTTCGCCCAGTCGAGCTTTTCGTACAGGCCTTCGTCGCAGCCGCGGCCAAGGTCGCCCGATTCGACTTCGACGACGTCCCAGTTCACGTGCTTGGCTTCCACCATCGCCTTGATCTTGGCGGTCTCGCCGTTGTATTCGACAGCGGTGATCTTAGTGCCCGTTTTCTGCTCGAACGGCTGATAGTAGGCGAGCTTCTGCGCATCGGCGTTCGCACCGCCGAAGTTGACGACGGTAAGCTCCGCCGCCGCGGCTCCTGCCATGCCGAGCAGCGCCGCCGCACATGCGACGGCAAGCGTCGCGGCCGTGCGGCGCATCGTGGTGGTGTTCGTTTTCATCTGGGCTCTCCTCTACGTGATATGCGTGGATGCGTCCGCCGCAACAGGGGTCACTGCAATGACAGGGGCGTCAAGCGAAGCCGGACGCCGGTTTGCGCGAGTTCGTCCGCTCGCGCGCGGGTCATGCGAAAACGCGCAAATGCTCGGGGGCGAATTCGAGCGCGACACTCGCACCCGGGACGAACGTATCGAGCGCTTCGGTGCCGAGCGGTACTTTGACGAAACATTCGTCTTGCTCGGGCACCGCGCAACGCATGCGCACGTGATCGCCGAAATAGATGAGGCCACGCACTTCGCTCGCGAGCGCGTTCGCGCCCGGCCGCTCGGGGACGCGCTCGGCCCGCGCGGTCAAGCGCAGGCGCTCGGGGCGAATGCAGGCGGTGGCAGGCGTACCCGCGCTCGCGCCCGCCACGTTGCGGCCCACGACATGCGTGCCGTCGGGCAAGCGCAGGCGGCAGAACTCGCCGTCGACTTCGGCGATCGTGCCTTGCAAGCGGTTGCTGTCGCCGATGAAGTTCGCGACGAACGCGTTGCAGGGCGACTCGTACAAACGATCGACGGTATCGAGCTGCTGCACGATGCCTTTATCGAAGACGGCGACGCGATCGGACATCGTCAGCGCCTCGCCCTGATCGTGCGTGACATAGACGAACGTCAAGCCGAGCTTTTCGTGCAGCGCCTTCAGTTCGTACTGCATGTGTTCGCGCAGTTGCTTGTCGAGTGCGCCGAGCGGCTCGTCCATGAGCACGAGCCGCGGCTCGAACACGAGCGCCCGCGCGAGTGCGATCCGTTGCTGCTGGCCGCCCGAAAGCTGCGCCGGATAGCGCTTGGCGAACCCCTCCATGCGCACCATCTTCAACGCTTCGGAAACGCGATGGGCCCGCTCGGCCGCAGGCATCTTGCGCACGGAAAGCGGATAAGCGACGTTCTGCTCCACCGTCATGTGCGGAAACAATGCGTAGTTCTGGAACACCATGCCGATGTTGCGCTGATGCGGCGGCACGGTATTGAGCAACTGCCCGTCGAGCCGAATCTCGCCGCCGGTCGGAAATTCGAAGCCGGCCAGCATCATCAGACAGGTGGTCTTGCCCGATCCAGACGGCCCGAGCAGCGTCAGGAATTCGCCCTGGTAGATGTCGAGGTCGAGCGACTTGACGACGAGGGTTTCGCCGTCATACGTCTTGCGCACGCCGCGAAAGCTCACGATCACCTGATCCGTCTTCATCGTCCGTCTCCACCGCTGGTTCAATTGGCTCCATCGACTAGCGAGCACCGCACTTCCTTTGCGATCCAATATAATCGGTCACGGTTCCACGCAACGGAGCCATTTCATTATTCTGAAGGGAACCACTTTGGATACGATCATTCTGTCGGACTGGCTTTCGGCCCGGCTCGAGCGCGGTGCGGCCGAGCCCATGTATCGCCAGGTGCTGCGGCTCGTGCAGCATGCCATCTTGACGGGGCAACTGGCCCCCGGCACGAAGCTGCCGAGCTCTCGCACCCTGGCGGATGATCTCGAGATCGCGCGCAACACCGTGCTGCGCGTGTATGACCAATTGACGGCCGAGGGCTACGTGCTGTCGACGACGGGCAGCGGCACCTACGTGGCCGACACGCGCCCCGATGCCAATGCGGTCCGGCCGCGCGCGGCGCCCCGCGCCAGCGAGCCCGGTGCGACGCGCGACGTACGGGTTCAGCAAAGCCTGTCCGCGCGAGGCCGGCGCCTGATCGGCCGCGCGGGCGTGGCGCCGAAGCAATGGGGCGCTTTCATGCCGGGCGTGCCCGACGTCACCGAGTTTCCGTCGCGCACGTGGAGCCGGCTGCAGGCGCGGCTTTGGAAATCGCCCAATCCCGAGCTGCTGACCTACGCGCCCGGCGGCGGCTATCGTCCGCTGCGGCGGGCGCTGTCGGATTATCTGCGCGTGGCCCGCTCGGTGAAGTGCTCGCCCGATCAAATCATCATCACGACCGGCATTCATCAGTCGATGGATCTGGCCGTGCGGCTGCTGGCCGACGTGGGCGACCGCGCCTGGGTCGAGGAGCCTTGCTATTGGGGCGCGCGCAGCGTGCTGCAGTCGGCGGGGCTGGAAATCGAGCCGATTCCCGTCGACAGCGAAGGGTTGAATCCGCGCGAACTTTCGCCGGCCGCGCCGCCGCGCCTCGCGGTGGTGACGCCTTCGCATCAATACCCCCTCGGCATGGTGATGAGCCTCGCCCGCCGGCGGACGCTGCTCGAGTACGCCCGGCAACACGGCGTCTGGATCCTCGAAGACGATTACGACAGCGAGTTTCGCTACGGCAGCCGCCCGCTCGCCTCGCTGCAAGGACTCGACGAAGCCGGCCACGTCATTTACGTCGGTAGTCTGGGCAAGATCCTCTATCCGGGGCTGCGGATCGGCTATATGGTCGCCCCCGAGCATTTGGTGGACACGTTTCGCACGGGCATGGCCGAACTCTATCGCGAGGGCCAGCTCATGCATCAAGCCGTGCTGGCCGAGTTCATCATGGACGGGTACCTGACCTCGCACGTGCGCCGCATGCGCGCGTTGTACGGGGAGCGCCGGCAGATCCTCATCGATGCCATCACCTCGCGCTTCGGCGATGCTTTGCCTGTCATGGGCGACGAGGCCGGGCTGCACCTCGTCCTCGCCATGCCGGACGGCACGGACGATCGCGCCGTCACCTCCGCAGCCTTCGAGGCCGGCGTGATCGTTCGGCCGCTTTCCACCTACTATAGTCAGGAAAGCGCCGCGCGGCCCGGGCTGCTGCTCGGCTACGCCTGCGTGCCGCATGAGCGGATCGCGCCGGCGTTCGGCGCGCTGGCCGGCGTCATCGAGCAGCACATGGCGACGCCCGCGGCGCGCACAGCGTAAGCGGCTGCTCGACCGCTCCGGCCGCTCGACACCTGCGGAGCGGGGCTTCGCCTTCCGATCAGCGTGCTCGGCTGCAAGCAAGCGGGTGCAAGGTGCCCTGCATCGTGCCTCTACTGCCGTGGGCCTTGCCCTTGCCCTTGATCGAGCGCTGCAGCGCGCAGCGCCTGCGCGGGATCGGTGAAGATGCGCTGTCGCAGTTGCGCGATCTGCGCATGACGATCAGCAGTCGACAACCCCATCGCATCGATGCGCCCGCGTTGTGCCGCGTAGTCGGCGTATTTCGTGTGCCAAGCTTCATTGTCCTGTTGCATCTTCACGATCCGTTCGGCTGCCTGCGGTCCAAGCTCCTGCGTCGCCTCGGCTCGCAAGCGATCGAGCGTCATCGCCTGCTGCTGGAGTTGGGCCACCGCTTCGACCTGTGCCTGTGCGCGGCGATCCCGGTCGAGTGCGGCGCGCTCAAAGAGCGGCAGGCTTTCCGCAAGCGCTTCGAGGCGGGCTGTCCTTTGCGCGTCGGTCAAAGCCCCATCGCGCTGAATGCGCCAACGCTCGATCATGTAGTGCGCGTGCCGCCAATCGGGGCCGAAGAACGCCTCGCTCCAATCCGCACCGAGCGTTCGGCTCGCCAACGATGCACGCTCGTCGAGCAACGACTGCATCGCGTCGAGATCGGTCGCGCGGCTGGTGCCGGTAGTGCCGGGGGTGCCCACAGTGCTGTTGGATCGGCCCGTGCCGCTGGTGCCACGGACGTTGCCGGTCGGCGCCGAGACGGCAAGCGCCCTCAGGCTATTCAACGCCTTCAGATATGCCTCGTAACGCCGCCAGACATCGAGCGCTTCCGGCTGTGCCGCCATACCGTCGAGTTGAGCGGCGATTTGCTTGCGCACGAGGGCATCGACCGCATCGGGCCGCATCTCGCTTTGCGCCGTGAGGAAGTAGTCGAAGAAATCGCGCACGCCGCGCGCCTTGCGCAAATGACCGCGTGCGTCGAGCGGCAGTCGCGGCGGCGTAGAACCCGCGAGCGAAACCGGCAGTGACGGCTCGACCGGGGGCGAGAAGGCCCGGATCGACCGGTCCTGCGCCGCCGGAACCGCCGCCGCGGCGGCGACGGTGTGCACGAGCACAGGCGGCGCCCCAGCCGGCGCTTCGACATACCAGACGGCGGCCGCCGCGGCAGCGCCGGCGAGACCGAACAGCGCGAGCGTGCTCGCCGTCCTCTTTGCATCGGCAGGGCGCCTCATCGCGGTCATAGCCCCTGAAGTTTCAAGCGATTGGCGTGCGCACGAATGGCGGCCACCGGATCTTCGGCGTTCTGGCCGAGCACGCCGAACACTTGATTGATCTCGTCAACGTGATTCCAGTGGTAGCTCGTGCTCAACACTTGGCCGAACAGCGCGCTGCACACCGATACGAGGCCATCGTTCGGGCCGGCGTTCCGATTGATCATGAGCGTTCCCGAACCGAGTAGCGTCAGCGTCGATGGGTCCAGCGCATTGGCCGGATCCAAGAATCCCGACACGCTCGTATCGGTTGCGCCCTGCACGCCGAGCGCGGACCCACTGGGCCTGATCGCATTGCCGGCCCAAGAGTAGAGGTAGTGCAGGTTGCCGTTGATCGTTTCCGTCGGCGCGCCGGTTCGACACGAGCCTGCGTCCCCGAGGCCGGCGCTCGGCACCGCCGCATTGAATTGCGTTGCGCCCGAAGTCGTCAGCGCCGTCAAGGCGGAGATCGCGTCCTGGTTCGTGTTGAAATTGCTGCTGAACAATGTGCCGAGCAGATTGGCGAACTGACCGATCAACGGCTCGGCCAAGCCCGTCGGATCTTTCGCGAGCACGCGGGCGACGTAGTCCGCGAATTCCGAGCCGCGATGCGGCGTGCCGATCGTCGTGACCGATGCAACGAGTTGCGGCGCCACGGCGGCCACGTACCGCGCGTCGAGCCCGCCTTGACTGTGGCCGATCAGATTGACCTTGCCGGCACCCGTGGCGGCTAGCACCTGCTGAACGTAGGCGAGCAGTTGTTCGCCGCGGCCGTTCGGCCCAAGATCGCCTTGAAATCCCGACAAGTTCGCGACGTAGACGTTCGCACCGTGCGATTCGAGATCGGATGCGATGCCGTACCAGTAGTCGATCACGTTCGCGTATCGGTCCGTGCCCGATAGACCATGCACGAGCACGATCGGATATTGCGTCGCCGCGTATCGATCCGCGGCGGGGGCCGTATCGGCCATTGCGGCGCTCGGAGCGGCTAACGCAAGAAACGCCGTCAGCCCTGTGAATCCGGCAAGCGAAGCGCTGCCGATCGCAAGCGCAGTCAAACCGGTCAACATCTTTTTCTTGAAAGACCTGGCCATACCCCTTCCTCCAATTGATCTCGGTGAAACACCGATTGACGTTCAAATCGTGTTTTAAACGGCGCTGCGCGGGAACCCGCTGTCGCATGGTCGTGCGGCGCATTGGAGTGAAGCAGCAAACGAGGGGCGATGTAAGCGGAATTATCCGATTAGACAGGTATCACTAATCGGATTTTGATTTCACGTATGATTATTTTTCGTTTTCATTACGAAATGCAGAAACCATCCTATTAACACGTAATTGACCACTTATCCATTGATTAAAAGCTCGAATAATAAATTTTTCGGGCTTTCTTTCAGCGTGATTCGATACGTCCATCGGATCGATCGTCGTTTGTCGCGTATGGCCCGAACGAAAACGGCCGGCATGAAGCCGGCCGTCCCATGCGATCGTCTCGTTGCTCGAGCGATGGCTACCGTCGCCGCCCCGTCAGCTGGCCGGCGCGAGGTCGACGCGCGTCGCCGGGCCGTTGTCCTTCATCCCTTCCGTCCCAAAATGCGGCGCGACGATCGTGAGTCTGCTCGGATCGATTTTCTGGCTCAGATACTGGCGGACGTTCTGCGCGCGCTGCTCGGCGAGCGCATGCAGGCTCGTATCGTTCACGGGCGCATGGAAAGCGAGCGCTCGCTTCATGTCGTCGTCGGGAAGCGTCTTCGTCAAGCCTACGAAATTCCGTGGCTTCTTGAAGTCGGCGTTCTTGTACGCCTCCGTCAGATAGCGATGATATTCGTCGGCGCTGACGGTGACCGTCGCCGGATCGGCCTGCTGTCCGCCGCTTCCCGTCGCTTTCGCTTTTTCGCGTTTGACGAGATCGTCGACGTAGGCCATCCGCAAGCCCGGCATATCGACGTTCTCGTCGGCACGCCCGCTCAAGTCGAGCTTCACCTCGGGCTTCTCGGCGAGCAGCTTCACGAGCGTATCGAGCTTCGTGCGCGCCGAATCGCTGAGCGCGGCCGAGCCCGGCGCGAATGCGATGTATTGAAGGTGCTCCGCACTTGCGGAACCGTCCCCGCCGCCGCCGAGTGCATTGGCGAGCAGCGAGAACGGCGCCGTAACGGCTCGCTCGATCAAATGCCTCACCGCCCCCCAGATCAGGGATCCCAAGCTGAACTGCGGGTTCGACAGCGATCCCGAAACGGGGATGCGAACGTCGATCTTGCCGTGCGAATCCTTGAGCAACGCAATCGCCAAGCGGACGGGCAGGTGCGTTTCGGTGCCGTTCTCGACGTGGTCGCCGAACGTCAGCTGATCGATGATCAAATGATTTTCGGCGGTGAGCTGGTCGTTCTCGAGCTTGTAGTGCAGATCGACGTCCAGCCTGCCCTTCTCGATCGGATAGCCCGCATACTTCAGCGAGTAAGGCGTCAAGTTCTTCAGTTCGATATCGTGCGCGCTGGCGCCCAAATCGAGCGACGGCTTGGGCGCCAACGGGTTCGCCGTGCCGCGAATCGCGATCGGGCCGTTGTTCGCCAAGCTCGCGCTGATATCCACGGGCGCCGGCGCCGCGACGTCGGTTCCGATCGTACCGATCGTACCCGTGATGTCTTCGAGATCCGCCTTGTAGTTCGGCTTGACGAAGTCGTCCGTGTAATTGACGTGGCCCTGCTGCAAGACGATCTGGCCGATGCGAGCGTGCAGCGGTGTCGACGATGACGTGCCCGGCGCCGAGGTTTGAACCTGTGCCGTGGTCGTCGACGATTTCTGCTCTTTGCTTGCCGGCTGGTTCGAAGCCTCTCTCTGCCGGGCCAATACGTCGTTCAGATTGAGCTTGCCTTGCGCATCGAGCAGCACCTGCCCGAAAAATCGCGCGAACGTAACGCGCGCGATATCGAGGTTGATGCCGTGCGAATCGTAGCGCGCATTGATGCCGCCGATGCCGAGCGTGCCCCAGCCGGCGAGCGGCGCCGAGTTCGTGCGGTCGAGCAAGCGGACGTCGACGAGCGATGCGAAGCCGCGGTAGCTGTAGGACGGCCCGCCGCTCTTGGGCATCGCGGCCTTGACCTGGCCGCGCGCATTCAACTCGGCCTTGGCGATCTTCGCATTGAGGTTGTCGCCGAAATACGGCTCGAACGGCGAGAGGTCGAGACGGTTCGCCTCCACCGTCAGCAAGGCGTCGAGCGGGCTCGGCACGATGTCGCCGTTCGCGTTAAAGCTGCCCTTGCCGTTCAGCGACGCTTCGAGCTTGATCGCAAGCGGCCGGCTCATGTCCTCGGTGATGTCGCGCACGTCGAGTTGCACCGGCGCAAGATGCAGCTTCGCCGGGTGCGGCGCCGCTTCGTCGGTGAGATCCACGGCGCCATCCTTCAGCACGAGTTCGCCGATCCGGTAGCGCCAGCCCGATTGCGCCGGTTTGTCCGCGCTCGCGGCTTTCGTTCCCTTCGACGATTGGAACGATTTGGACGATGTCGTCGACTGTGGCGCGGCTTCCTTCGGCTCGTGCGTGCCATGTGCTTGCGCGTGCGTCTGCGTGCCGGATGGTGCCGCGGGCCGAGCCGCCCCTTCTTCTCGCGTCGGCCACGGCGGCTGCGCGAGATCGGCGAAACTGATGCGGCCGTCCTTTGCGCGCGAGCCCGACACCGCGAGCCCCGTCGCTTCGACGCGCTCGATTTCAGCCGACTGCGCTGCAACGTCGACGCGCTTGATCACGATCTTGCCTTGCGCCAGCGCGATCGCCGGCGCCGACTCTTTCGCTGTGTCGGGACCCATCACTTTCAGCGATTTGAGCATCACGTCGCCGGCGCCGACCTGCACGCGGGTGGCCGGCTTCGACCAGTCCGCATCGAGCGCGAGCGTCGCGCCGAGCGTGCCCTCGACCACACGCGCCCCGGTGAGGCTGTCCAAGTAAGGCTGCGCCGGCGGCAACGCTAGGCTATCGATCGTCACTCGGGCATCGGCCTGCTTCGCAGCCAAACCGAGCGCACCCGTGGCGGCAATGGTGCCGCCTTGCGCGAGCAGCGTGCGGATGGCGTAGTGCGCCTTGTCCTTGCCCTCGGTCGAAAAATCGTCGAGCGTGGCCGTGAGCTTTTTCAAATCGAGCGAGACGGCCCGGTCGGGCACGCGGTCTTCCAGCGCGAGGCTGCCGTCGTTCAATGCGAAATGCTTGATCGATACGTCGAGGGTGGCCGGCTGGCCCGGGTTCGCCATCGCCGAGGCCGACGCTGGCGTCGGTGCGGAAACCGCGGGAGCCCCCGATGCTGCGGATGCGGAAACAGGCGTCGAGGCGGCGTGTGTCGCCGATGCCGATGCCGATGCCGCCGCCGACGACGACGCTGCCGATGCCGTCGATGCAGGAGCGACGCTCGATGCGCCCTCGGCCCCATGGGCTTCGTCGCTAGCGGGACGAGGCTGCGCAGCGAACGCGCGCGCGATGCTCAATGCACCCGAGCGCTCGCGCGTCAAATGCAGCGCCGGCTGATCGAGAAGGATCTCGTCGAAACGATAGACGCCCGCGAACGGCTGCAGCCCCGCCGCGGCAACATGCAGCGCATGGGCCGCGAAAAACGGCGCCTTCGATGCATCGACGATCCGGGCATCGGTCAAATCGGCCGTGCCCGTGACGGTGAGCGACGGCTTGTCGGCCGTCATTTCGAAGCGAAGCTCGAGATTGCCGGCGAGCTTGCCGCTTTGCACTTCCAGCGGCAGCTTCGCCGGCACATAGGAGAGCAGGCGCGGGACGTCGAGGTCGCTGAACGTCAATGCCACGTCCGATTCGCGCGATTTCGCGAACGGCTTGGTCTTGCCGCCGATCGCGATCGGGCTGCCGTCGATGCGCGCCGAAAAACGCGGATCGACGAAGATGTTGGTCTGCGACGGCAGGGTCGCAATGAACGGCACGCCGAGCGAGAGCCGATCGACGACGTGCTTCGCGCCGAGCAGGCGATCGTCGAACGCAACGTGACCGTTTTCGACGGCGATATTGGACACCGAGAACAGCGTCGGGCCGCTGCTCGGCTGTTGCGACGGCTTTGCGAATTTCTCGGCGATGTCGCTGAAATTGAAACGCTGCGCGTCGTAGCGCACGACGTTGACGCTCGGCGAATCGACGCGCAACTCCGTCACGATCGGCGCGAAACGCAGCAGCGTCATCCACGAGACCCGCACGACGAGCCGTTCGATCGATGCGAATCCACCGGCGCCGCCGCGTTCGGCTAGGCGAACACCATCGGCTTCTAGCCGCAGCGTGTAGGGATTGAACGAGACTTTGCCGATCGTCGTGGGCCGGTCGAGTGCCTTGGCGATTTGCTGCTCGGCAACGTGCCGGATGAGCGGCGGCGCCACGAAAAACCCGAGCAGCCCATACAACGCCACGGCGATCACTACGCCGATCGCCGTGCGGCGAGCGCCGCGCGACCGCACCTTGTTCCTCAGGCCGCTCAGCAGGCCGCCCTTCGGTTCACTCGTCATCGCACGGCTCCACTCACGCTCGCTCGCTCCACTGCATTCGCTTCAACGCTCCAATGTTATCGACGCACGATCGCCGGCGGCGCCCAGCTGCCGTCCGTGGCGGTCCCCTGCGGCGCATAGAGCCGCATCACGAGCTGGAACGGTCCTTCCGGAGCCGGCAGCCAATTGCCCGCACGCGCCCTGCCCGCCGGCTTCGACGACACGTAGATGTCGAAGGAGCCGTCGCGGTTGCGCCGCAAGCGATCGTGCGAATCGATCGAATAGTGCGGCACACGCCCCGGCACGAGCGAGCCGTCCAACGAATAGGCCGTGATCGTCCAGTAAGCTCGGGCGGGCGGCATCGTCTTGCGCGTGAAATGCAGCACATAGTCGTTGCTGCCGTCGAGGGGCTTGCCGTCGCCGTCCACGAGCGCCGTCGGGAACACTTCGTCTCGCGAAGTCGCGGCGCCGGCATGCGCGAACGTCGCATAGGCGCGCAACGCATAATCGTCGCGATAAAGCCCAGTGCCGTCGCCCGCCCAGCTCCAGCCGTTGCCCGCGACGGCATTGACGGGCGGCTGCTGCACCCGCTTGGCGCCCTCGATCACGCCGGCCGCGATCGCGCCGGCCGAGCCGGCGGGAAAACGGACCGCCGCGCCCGGCTTCACGCCGATGTCGGCCAGCTCCTTCAACGCGTTGCCGTCGTCGTCCGATGGCGGATTGTCGCGCATCGCGTCGGCCAGCTTTCCAAAGAATCCATTCGCGTCGAGTTGCATGACCGCGGCCGCCGTGGCGGCAAGACCCGTCGACGCCGCGGCGACGCTTTCCTGCGCATCGTCGTCGCGCCGCTCGCGGGCGGCGACGCGCTCGCGCTTGCCATGCTTGCCGCGCGCGGCGTGGCGGTCATGCGCTTCGCTCGCATACGCCGAAAGCGGCTCGACGCGAACCTCGCCCAGCAGCCGACGTGCCCCCGGCACCTCGCGTGCGTCCAGTGCGGCGATGCGCACGCCGAGCCACAAATTCGGGCTCGGCGCATCGACGCGTGCCACGCCCGACGGCAATTGCCCGTCCCAACCCGGCGGAACGAGCGCGATCGTCTGCGGTTTAGGCGCGCCCGTATGCGCATTGGCACCGGCACCCGTCGACCAGACGACGTTCGTCCACATGTCGAGTACGCGCGCATCGAGAAAACGCCCGCGCGTATTGGGCACGGAGATCAGTACGGGCCCTTGCGATAGATCGAGCCACGCGTTCGCCGATAAAGTGTCGACGTCGGCCAGCGGCGGCAGTTCGTCGGCCGCCGTCTCGGCCATCGGCAACGGACGCAGCGTGTTGAGCATCGTCCCGGCATCGGTGCCGGCGGCCGCCAACGCCTGCGCCCGCGCGGTCGCCATGACGACGAGCGGGTAGCCGAAAACATACGAATCGACGACTTCGTCCTGGGTCCAGCCGCTCGCGTTCGGCGGCGGCGGCGCCTTCGGCGGCGCGGCGCAACCTGCAAAGACGATGGCGGCGACACAGGCCAGCCAAGGACGAGCCCCCAGGGGCAGCAGTGGTTTTCGAGTTTTAATTGTCATTTGTATGATCTATTGACTCGGCGTCAAGCGGAAGGACCTCCGCTTTTTCTGCCGTCGTACGGCGCTCGATCCGGCCGGGACCTCGCGCTGCGTCGATTCCGCTTCGACCTTCGAATCGCTAATCGCGAAAGCGTTTTATCGTATCCTCGGCCGCGAAGCAAGAAGCCGCCCGCCCCCGAGCATAAAACGTCATTGCGACAGTCGATCCGTCGCGCGCCTGCCACCCCGGCACGCATCCCACTATCTAGCCCGAGTTCCGACCCGAGCCGCCATGCGGTTCGAACCAAGGGGCCAGCATACGCCCCCCTCTACACTACACAAACATGAGCTTGACCTTCCCATCATGGGAAGGCTGATAGTTTGAAACATCATGAGCCAGTCATTCTCCTCCACCGGCGTCGACGTGCCGACGACCGAACTCGATATCGAAGGCATGACCTGCGCTTCATGCGCCGCGCGTGTCGAAAAAGCACTCGCACGCGTGCCCGGCGTGACCGCGGCATCGGTCAATCTCGCCACCGAGCGCGCCACGGTGCGCGCGGCCGCGCCGTTTGCACCGAGCGACGTGCAGCGGCTCGTCGACGCGGTCGTCGATGCCGGCTATCAAGCGCGGGCTAGCGCCAGCGAGCAGGATCGGAGCGACGCGGACGGGCACGCGGCCGCCGGCACCGGCGGCACCCGCGCCCGTCACGCGCGGCGCGAACTGGCGGCCGTCGCCGCATCGGCGCTCCTCGCCGCTCCGTTGATGCTGCCGATGCTGACCGCGCCGTTCGGCATGGAAGCGGCGCTGCCGGCATGGCTACAGCTCGTGCTGGCCAGCATCGTCCAATTCGTCTGCGGTGCCCGGTTTTACGTCAGCGCCTATCGCGCCGTGCGGGCGCGCGCGGGCAACATGGATCTGCTCGTCGCGCTCGGCACGTCGGCCGCCTACGGCCTGAGTGTCTGGCAGACGATCGTCCATCCCGGCGATGCCATGCATTTGTATTTCGAAGCCTCCGCCGTCGTCATCACGCTCGTGCGGCTCGGCAAGTGGCTGGAAGCGCGCGCCAAGCGCGAGACGACCGATGCGATTCGCGCATTGGCCGCGTTGCGGCCCGACCGCGCGCAGGTCAAGGACGCGCTCGGCAACGTGCGCGAGGTGCCGCTCGCGCAGGTGCGCGTCGGAATGGCCGTGGTCGTGCGGGCCGGCGAGCGGGTGCCTGTCGATGGGCTCGTCGCCGCCGGGCAAACCCACATCGACGAATCGCTGATCACAGGAGAAAGCCTGCCCGTCGCCAAGGGGCCCGGCGAGCGCGTGACGGCCGGCTCGGTCAACGGCGAAGGCACGCTCGAAGTGACGACGACTGCCACCGGCGCCGAAACGACGCTCGCGCGCATCATCCGGCTCGTCGAAAGCGCACAAGCGGAGAAGGCGCCGATTCAGCGGCTCGTGGATCGCGTCAGCGCCGTGTTCGTGCCGGCGATCCTCGTGCTCGCGGCGGCAACTTTCGCGGGATGGCTGCTGGCCGGGGCACCGGTGCAGACGGCGATTCTCGACGCCGTGTCCGTGCTCGTCATCGCCTGCCCCTGCGCGCTGGGCCTGGCGACGCCGGCTGCGCTGATGGCCGGCACGGGTGTCGCCGCTCGTCGCGGGGTGCTCATCAAAGACGCCGAAGCGCTCGAGCTCGCGCAGCGCGTATCGATCGTGGCGTTCGACAAGACCGGAACGCTGACGGCCGGCAAGCCGACGCTCGTCGCATTCGAACCGTTCGGCGTCTCGCGCGATGACGGCCTCGCGCTCGCGGCCGCGGTCGAGCGACACAGCGATCATCCGCTGGCACGCGCCCTGTTGGCCGAGTACGACGCGTTGCGTGCGACCTCATCGCCATCGTCCGCCGCGGCCGGCGAGCCGCGTTCGAGCCTGGCCACGGCCAAGCAGGCGAAAGCGGTTCCCGGACGCGGGATGCAAGCCGAAATCGACGGACACACGCTCTGCGTCGGCAATAGCCGCTGGCTTGCCGAGCTCGGCGCCCAGCCGACGGCCGAGGCGCGTGCTCGCGCGGTACAGCTCGAAGCCGCGGGCAATACCGTTTCGTGGCTCGTCCGTGCAAGCGACGGGCAGACGCCCGCGCAAACGCTGGCACTGATCGCTTTCGGCGACACCGTCAAGCCGACCGCCCGGGCAGCCGTCGAGCAGTTGGCCGCGCGCGGCGTCAAAAGCGTGCTCGTGACGGGCGACAACCGAGGCGCCGCAGCGAGCGTCGCGGCCGCGCTCGGCATCGATGAGGTCTACGCGCAAGTGCTGCCGGAAGACAAGGCCGAGATCGTCGCGCGGCTCAAAGCGCGCACGGGGCAGGTCGTGGCGATGGCGGGCGACGGCATCAACGACGCCCCGGCGTTGGCTGCGGCCGATATCGGCATCGCGCTCGCCACGGGCACCGACGTCGCGATGCATGCGGCCGGGGTGACGCTCATGCGCGGCGATCCGGCGCTCGTGGCCGACGCGATCGACATTTCGCGGCGAACCTATCGAAAGATCCAGCAGAATCTGTTCTGGGCGTTCGTCTACAACTTGATCGGCATTCCGCTCGCGGCGTTCGGGCTGCTCAATCCGATGCTCGCCGGGGCGGCAATGGCGTTCTCGAGCGTGAGCGTCGTTACGAACGCGTTGCTGCTCAAGCGGTGGAAGGGCGTCGAAAGAGGGTGACGCCAATTGCGGCGCCCAGCGTCGTCGGACCGCTGAGTGCCGAGTGCTACTAGCCCAATGCAGCGCCGGAACTTGCTGTTGCAACCCGCGGACTATGCAGATCGTTCAGTGTCCGGCGTAGGTGGAGCGACTCCACTCCGTTTGCCGTTGATGCCGCTCCCTTGCCCTGTGATGCCGCGCGTGCCCGGACCTCGCGTGATGCGTCGGCTGCGGCGGGGCGGCGTTCGTCGAGGATGCCGCTGACTCGCCGTCAAGTGCCGACATCGGCCCATCCGCCGCGCGCAAGCTCCCGGGCGAGGCAGCCGCGGCGCTGGTCAAGTTCGCCAGCGCGGCTTGCTGCTGGTTCAAGGTCAATTGCTGTTGATCTTGCGTGGCCTGCACGCGGTTGCTGAAGCCCATCAGCGCGAGGGTCTGGACGATGGCGATGCCGAGCAGCACCACGAGCCCCGCTAGGGCAAGGGTGAGCCAGCGCCGCGTCCGTTGCCAACGCACTTCGGCCGCCCCCCGCTCTTCGACGAACGCTTCTTCCAGCGAAGCGAGGTTCATCGCGAGTGCGGTCGTTTCGGATTTCGCCAACCCGAGTGCGCCTTCGTCGGCACGATACGCTGCGCGGCCCGCGCCGGCGGTGACGGCGCCCGTCGCGAGCGCTGCCGCCCTGCGAGCGGCAGCCCGCTTCTCGGCTGCAGCGAGCTTGTCGACGGCGGTAGACGGCTTTGCAATCGCCTCGGGCGTATCGTCTACGGCCGGGCTCCCTGCTACCACCGGCTTCTCGCCTGCTACCGGCCTCTCCGGTACGACCGGCTTTCCGTCTACACCCTGCTTGCCAGCTACCGCCGGCTTCTCGCCTACTGCGGACTCATCACCGAGTACCGGGTTGCCATCGACTGTCGGCTTGCCACCTACAGCCGGCTTGTCATCGACAGCCGCCTTGTCACCTACTGCCGGGTTGCCATCGACTACCCGCTTGGCACCTACAGCCGGGTTGCCATCGACTGCCGCCTTGGCCTCGACGGCGGGCTTCTCATCCACAGCCGGCTTGCCGGCCGCACTCGGCCCAAGGCCGACAGCTTCCGCCTTCCCGACCGGCACCGGGTCACGCTGCGGCACCGCTCCGATTTCCGACGACGCCGCAGTCTCGGCATCGGCACGCTCATGCTCAATCGTCATAGCGACCACCCTATCGGCCGGCAGCTCGAAACCTAGCAGCGTGCCTTGGCGCGGATCGAAGTTCGGCAGGAACGGCGAAGAATCGTCCTGCTCCTGGGTCCCCGCGCGCGCCGTTTGCGATTCGGGCTCGATTGCGGTGCGCGTGGGTCGACGCTCCTCGCTCGACGAAGCAGCGCGTGACCGATTTTTGGACGGCGAAGCGCCCGGCGAACGGGAGGAAGCGGATGCTGCAGAATCTGCCATGGCGTGTGGTGACGGCTGCGCCCGCGCGCAACTCGTTGGAATTGTAGTCAAGCATGTGACGAACGCCGCATTGTCTCATGATCGGTCTGCCCCGCGGCGCGCCGGCACAGGCCGTCGCGCCATGCCAACGGGGCTCGCGTCGCCTCAGCGGCCCTCGCCTCGCACGTCCGGCGGGCCATCATCGTTGCCCTCCCCATTCTCGCTGACGTCGCTCAACGCACGGACCCCGCGCGAATGACGCAGCCGGTCGCAGATACCCGCGAACTCGTCGGCGGGCACGCGGGCAAAGCCGATGACGACGTCATCGCACTCCGGCTCCTCTTCGCTTTGCTGGACGATGAATTGCTTGACCCGGCCGTTCGAGCGCCCAAGCACCGCGCGCAGCGAATCGAGCGTGAGAGAACCTCGCTCGACGCGCAACGTCACGCGTCGCCGCAGGCGTGCGGAAATGTAGCGCCGTTCGATCGGCTTCAGGCCGGCCAGGATCGCCAGAATGATGATCGTCGCCGCGATCGCGGCCGTATCGAGCCCCGCACCGACAGCCAGCCCGATGGCGGCGACGGACCAGACGCTTGCCGCCGTCGTCAGGCCGCGGATGACCTCACCGCGCAGCAAGATCGCGCCCGCTCCCAGAAAGCCGATTCCGGACACGACCTGGGCCGCGATCCGGGAGGGGTCCAGCACGACGTTGGGACGACCCAGGACGTCGGCAAAACCAAACGCCGACACGATCATGACGAGCGCCGAGCTGACGCAGACGAGCATATGCGTGCGCAAGCCGGCAGCCCACGCCTGCCGCTCGCGCTCGAATCCGATGACGCTGCCGAGGATCGCCGCAAGGATCAGCCGCAGGATGAGTTCGCCGTTGCCAAGCATCGCCAGCCTCCTTTGTTGCCGCGGGACTGCCCCGCGCCGCGGCTTTGGATTATCCTTTGCGCTTCGCGCGGCGCCGGTAAGGCGCGCGCCGTTACGTCCCCACGCCAAACCGTATCATGTCCATTTCGATCGAGCGTTCGATCGCGGCCGAGGCCGCCGCCCTGCACGCGCACTATGCGCAAATCATCGTACCCATCTGGCGTGGGCCGGGCTACAACCAGGCGTTGCAATTACCGTACGAGGCCGTCGGCACGGACGATCACGCGCCGTTACCGGTCCTGCGGTACCGCGCCATGGCCTGCGCAAGGCAATTGTTCGTGTTTTCGCAAGCGGGCGACGCGGCACATGCCGGGCAACTCTTTCAAGCGATGTGCCGCTATTTCCATGACGCGAAGCATGGCGGATGGATCTACAGCGTCGACGCGCAGGGTGCACCGCTCGATACGACGAAGGACCTCTATACGCACGCGTTCGTAATCTTCGCCTGCGCGCACTACGCCGCGGCAACGGGCGATCGCGATGCATTGCGCGTCATCGACGAGACGGCCTCGCTCGTGCAGGCGCGTTTCGCCGCCTCCGATTCCCTGCTTCATGCCGCGCTCGACGCCGATTTCTCCGCGCCGCGCACCGGCCCCCTGCAAAATCCGCTGATGCATTTGACGGAAGCTTATCTGGCCGCCTACGAAACGACGGGCGAGCCCGGCTACGAATCGGCACTGGGACAACTGGCAGGCGCGGTGGCACGCCACTTCGTCCATGCGCCGACGGGCTCGATCGCCGAGCTGCCGATCGGGAGCGCCGACAACCGGCTCGAGCCGGGGCATCAATTCGAATGGTTCTACCTCGTGAAGCGGGCGGGGCCGGTCGCTGCCGCGTCGGGGCTCGAAGGCGATCTGTCGCGCGCGTTCGACTTTGCACGGCAGCACGGCATCGATCCGGCGACGGGCGGCGTCTGCGCGGCACTCGACGAGACCGGCGCCGTCAAGGATGCGACGCAGCGGATTTGGGCGCAAACCGAGTATCTTCGCGCGCTTGCCACGCGCGGCCGCCCCGAAGACATGGAAAGGCTAGCGTTGCAGATACCGCGCTTCCAAGCGCGCTTTCTGCACGCGCGCGGCTGGCACGAGTGCCTCACGCCGACAGGCGACGTGGCGCGCGCCGACATGCCGTCGACGACGCCTTATCACCTCGCCACGGCATACGCTTCGCTGCCCGTCTAGGGCCTCGGGGGCACAAGCGCTCGCCTAAGTTCGCGCTTGCGGACGTACGCTGAGCGCACCGCGCGACGCTGACGAAGCGTGCGCCCCGATGTGCGATTCGATCCGGCCGCCGCCGACGGACGGCCTCGTTGGGCTCAGTAAGCGAGCATCGGGGCGGTGGCAGCCGCATGCGCGGCGGCGGCGAAACGGGCGTCGCCGAGAACGGCCTGTGAAATCTCGAACACCGAAACGGCTTCCTTCAGCTGGCGCGTTTGATCATGCAGCGACGACGCCGCCGCTGCCGCCTCTTCGACGAGCGCAGCATTCTGCTGCGTCATGCGGTCCATCTGCACGACGGCTTGATTGACCTGCTCGATGCCGGTGCTTTGCTCGTGCGACGACGCGCTGATCTCGGCCATCATTTGCGCCACGCGCGAGATCGACATCGATACCTTCTGCATCGCGCCGCCCGCACGCTCAACGAGCTCCGAGCCGCCTTCGATCTGCGAGACCGATTCGCTGATGAGCCCCTTGATCTCCTTGGCCGATTGCGCGCTGCGCTGCGCCAGGCCGCGCACTTCGCCCGCCACCACCGCAAAGCCGCGGCCCTGCTCGCCTGCGCGCGCGGCTTCGACGGCCGCGTTCAGCGCGAGGATGTTCGTTTGAAACGCGATGCCGTCGATGACGCTGATGATCTCGGCAATGCGATCCGAGCTTTGTGCGATGCCGCGCATCTTGTCGACGACGCTGTCGACCACGCTCGCCCCTTCGGACGTCGAACGCAGCGCGTCGTCGGCCAGCGAATTCGCCTCGCGCGCGTGCTCGGCGTTCTGACGCACCGTGGCCGTCAGCTCTTCCATGCTCGAGGCGGTCTCCTCGAGCGACGCCGCTTGATTTTCCGTGCGTGCCGAGAGATCGGCATTGCCCGTCGCGATTTCGTCGGCACCCGTATGAATCGAGTCCGCCGCGTCGCGCACGGTCTTCACGGTTTGAGCGACGCTCGCCTGCATGTGCGCGAGGCCCTCGAACAGACGGCCGATTTCGTTCGTGCCGCGCGCTGCGATCGGCTCGACGAGCTTGCCGCGCGCGATGCGCTCGAAGTGGCGTCCGGCTTCCTCCAGCGGCGCGATGACACCGCGCTTGAGCGCGGCATAGACGGCAGCCGTGCCGCCGAGCAGCGCCGCGAGGATCGCGAGGCTCACCGTGCGGAACATCGCCAGGCGCGAATCGATCGACTCGAGCGACGCGCGGCTTTGCGCATCGCCGAATTGGGTAAAGGCGTGCTGTTCGCCGATGAACGCGTCTTGGAACGACTGCGTCGGCTGATCCATGAACGCCTTCACGTTGTTGGCATCGAGGTACTGAGCGAGTTCCGTCAGCGCCGTGTGCAGCGCCCGATACTTTTCAGCGAGCGCCGCCGCGTGCGCACGGTCCTCATCGCTCGATTTCGGGGCGTCGGCGAACCGCGCGAACGACTGATCGGCAAGCGCGAGCTGCTCGCGCGCGTGCTCGACGATCTGCGTGGGTTCGGCGCCGCCACCGACCATCCGCGTTCCGGCGCGCGACAAATTGATGCGCGCGTCCATGAGGTGCTGAGTCGTTTCATTGACCGCGTTGACCTGGACGAGCGCGACGTTGTCGAGGTCGCCCACGTCATGATGCGTGCTCGTCAGAAACCAGAATCCGATCCCGCCCGTCACGAACTGCAACAGACAGAAGGCGGCCAGAACGAACAACAGGCCGGAAGCGAGCTTGATCTTGCTGAACATCGAGAACATCCGAAAGAAAAACGAAAGGAAAGCCAGACCGGCGCTACTTACTTAGCGACTTAGACAGGCCTTAGGGTTAACGGCAAGTCGACGGCTCGCTTGAGCGGCGACAGGCGAATCGCGCCGATCCGCACGAACCGGCCGGCGGTTTGTCGAACGCAATGAAGGAAGCGACTACTCGCTTCCTTGACGGAACGCGTCCGCCCTTCCTAGAGTGGTACGCGACACGACACGGGGCCCGGCCCCGAAGGGGTTCGGCATGACCGATTTTTTCGACCTCGCGCGCGGTGCGCTCCACGCGCAACCGTTCAGCATGCTGCTCGGCACGGAACTCGTGGAGATCGGCGAGCGCGAAGTGACACTGCGGCTGCCGATCCGCGACGAACTGCGTCAGCAGCAGGGCTTCGTGCACGGCGGCGTCACGAGCTACCTGGCCGACAACGCGCTGACGTTCGCCGCCGCGCTGGCCCTGGGGCCGCGCGTCGTCACGGGCGAGTACAAGATCAACTACCTGCGGCCGGCCGTGCGCGGCACGCTGCTCGCGCACGCCGAACTGATCTATGCCGGGCGTGGCCACGCAATCTGCCAATGCCGGGTGTTCGTCGTCGACGGAGAAAAGGAAACGCTCATCGCGTTGGCGCAAGGCACGATCAACCGGGTCGGCGACGGCCCGAACGCCTCGCTGCCGCACGCGGAGCACGACGCGCACGGCGACGAACGCGCTTGACGCCCGAAGCCATAGCGCCCTGTCCCACAAGTCGCGTTGATATGAAATCGCTCAAAGAACCCGTTAC
Organism: Trinickia sp.; assembly: GCF_051953955.1. GTDB lineage: Bacteria > Pseudomonadota > Gammaproteobacteria > Burkholderiales > Burkholderiaceae > Trinickia. The sequence goes on from NZ_JBQCIF010000124.1 coordinate 64,293, forward strand.
CGGCCAGGGCACTAGATCGCAGGCTCGAGGAACGCTAGAATGGCGACCCTTCAAAAAAGCGCGCGCGGCTTCGCTCGTGCGCGCCGTCGTTCGATCTCATGGCCAAACTTCTGACTGACACTGAATTCCAGCGCTTTTCCGAACTCCAGCAAAAGCAAGCCAGCTTCACCATTACGAGCGAAGAAGCCGACGAACTGCGCGGCATCGTCGAACGCGCGCAGCAAAAGCGCGATGACCGCGCCGCGGCCATGCAGGCGATCGAGACCCATATCGCTCAGTTCGAAATCACGCCCGACGAGCTCTTTTCGCCCGAGCAGATCGGCGAAGCGGCACGCGCCTACGGCCTGATCGCCGCCACGAAGAAGGAGCGCGCGCTACCGCCCGCGCTGACGCACAACGGCAAGACCTATCAATGGACGCGCGCGCTCCCCGACGACATCCGCGTACCGCTGTTCGATGCGTTCAAGGCCGGGCAATCGATCAAGCCGTTCCTCGCCACGCCGAAGGACACCGCGCGCAACGCAGCCGCGATCGCGCGGCTCGAGCGCGAGACGGGCGCCGTCTACGCCGATGCTTGGCTGGAGGAGCTCGCCATCGCGCGCAATCTCGTCGAAGAAGCCGCCGCTAAGTTGGCCGCTTAAGCGAGTAGCGAGCCGGCATACAAGCATTCGTAGAGAGAAACGTAGAAGCAAACGGAAAATCACCGCTGCGACCACCACCGTGCCCGCGCCGCGTCACGGCGCGTGTGCGTCTTCTCGCAGCGGCATCTTGACTTCCACCACGGCCGGGTCGGCCGTCGAACTCGTCATGAATCCCAGCGCCGCGGCCAGGTGCAGCATCGGGCGGTTTTCGCGCAAAACTTCGCCGACGATGCAGCCCGTGCCGCGTGCGCGCACATAGGCGACGATGCGCTCCATCAAGAGCCGGCCCAGCCCCTTCCCCTTCAGATCCGAGCGCACGGCCAACGCGAATTCGGCACACTCGTTGTCAGGATCGGTGATCGTGCGGACGACACCCAGCGTGACCGCCGCACTGCCTTCGCCGCTGGTCGCGATCAGCGCCATCTCGCGGTCGTAGTCGATCTGCGTCATGCGGGCCAACTGGGTGTGGTCGAAGCCGCTGATTGCGCCGAAGAATCGCAAGCGCAAATCGTTGGGCGTCATCGCTGCCGCGAAAGCGCTGTGGGCCGGTTCGTCTTCCGGACGGATCGGCCGTATCGTCAGCCGCTCGCCGTGCCAGTCGATCGTCTCTTCGAGCTGTCGCGGATACGGCACGATCGCGAGGCGCCCGCGCGCGGACGCCAGCGTCACACGCGGTCCCACGAGCCGCGCACGCGTGCGCGTCACCCTGAGCGTCACCGCGAGCCCGACGATCTGCTCCACGCAGCAGACGGCTTCCGACAGGCCCGTCAACGCTTCGAGCACGGCCTCCACCCGTACGCATTGCGCGTACGGTGAACGCGAGACGAACTCGCGAGCCAGGACGGGATTCAACGGTGGCAGGCCATAGGCCGAAAAGGGAGCCGACATCCCGTCGGCCGCCGGCGCAGCGAACTCGAAGACGGGACCGAAATTCGCATCGTCGCGCAGGCTGACCGCGATATCGACGATGGGCGCCTCGTCCTCTTTTGCGTCGGAAGCCGTTGGCTGCGGCTCATCGTCGGCCAGCCGCAGCCCGAAACCCGCCAGTAATCGCGCGGCGCCTTCGCCGGCCAGCGTCACCGTGCGCTCCGATGCCAGCGCGGCCTTTGCGTAGGCCTGCGCCGCTTCGATACAGGCCGGCACCTGGGCCGGCAACCCCTGCGGCGTCTGCATCAGCAGCTCGCGGCCAAGGCGGTAATCGACGAGGCGCGCGAACGCGCGCGCGAGCCGATGCGGCGTCGAGTGGACCGCGATGCCGTGAGCGCGCAGCGCATCGCGCGTTTGCTCGTCGACCGCGCCGAAGAAGCAGGCCAGCAGCCCCCGATACGCGAGCCGTTGCCGTTCGATCAGCACGCGCGCCACGTCGGCGGCGGGCGCGCTCAGCGTCGAGGCGTGGACGACGAACGCCGTCCCGGTGTCATGATGCGGTGCCAGCGCCTCGAGCGCCAACCCGAAATGCTCGGGCCGGGCATCGTTGCCGAGCACGAGCGGATTGCCAGGCACGGCATCGGGCACGACGGCCGCGATCGACGCCGCCGCAACGCTCGGCCATTCGGCCAACATCGTACCCGCCTGAGCAAATGCATCGGCGGCCAGGGCCGCCACACCGCGGTCGCTCGTCACGAGCGTGGCCGACGAACTCGCCGCGATGCGGCCCACGCCAAGCGTTTCGATCTCGTCGATCAAATCGTCGAGCGATGCCACGCGCACGAGTCCCGCACGCCGGAACGCGGCGGCGTAGAGCGCATCGGCCGGGTCCGCGTGGCCCGTGCGCAGGACGAGCACCGGCTTGTTGCGTGCCGCCGCCCGCGCGGCCGACATGAATTTGCGCGCCGCCCGAACCGTGGACAGCTCGAGCAAAATCGCATGCGTGGCCGGATCGCTCGCGAGATAGTCGAGCACGTCGCCCACGTCCACGTCAATCTCGCGCCCGAGCGCGATCGCGTGCGACACGCCGAGCCCGCGAGCCTGCGCCCAGCCGAGCACTGCGTTCGTCAGCGCATTCGATTGCGAGACCCACGCCGCGCCGCCCGGCCGCACCATCGACGACGGCGCGCCGAGATGCGCGTTCAGCTCGGGCGTCACGACCCCAAGGCTACCGGGGCCGACGATTCGCAGCAGGTACGGCTTGGCCGCGGCCAACGCTCGCTCGAGCGTTGCGGAATCGGCGTCTCGTTTGGTATCGCTGACGATGATCACGGCGCGCGTGCCGAGTCGGCCGAGCTTGCCGATGATGTCCGGCCAGGTCTGGCTCGGCGTGCAAATCAGCGCGACGCACGGCGCTTCGAGCAGATCGGCCGCATCCGAGAAGACGGTGCATCCGTCCAATTCAGCGTACTTGGGGTTGACGGGCCAGACGGGGCCTTTGAAGCCGCCTTCCAGGAGGCGGCGCCAGACTTTGGCACCGACGCTTTCGGACCGGGCCGACGCGCCGATGACAGCTATCGAGGTCGGGCGAAATAGCAGATCGAGGTTGCGAACGGTCATCGCTGCACGCACCTGGCGAAGAAGGGGAAGCCACGAATGGATTGCCGCCCCGTCAGCTTAGATCATGCGGGCGCTCTGTTGTGACCTATCGTGTGCGGCGCTGTTCGCGTTCATGGCTCGGGCTGCTCCCAAAGACGCCCAAGGGCAAAGCGAAAAAAAAGGGCAAGAAGGCGAAGGTTGCCGCCTAAAAATCAAAAGCCCCGCGTTGAGCGGGGCTTTTGGTCATGCAGTCCGAATCCGCTTACCCAGACTTAGCTGGACCCTCTTGGGCGGGATGTCCCTTGCATCGGCTTATAGGACGTCATTGTCTTCGGATGGTAAAGATACCGTCCACCAGTGTCTAGCCTTTTTTGCTGAGCGGACAATGCAGTCCAGCCCCATTATCTAGCGATTTCAACGGTTGACCGCGAAACCAACGCTACAGCTCAACGCCTCACATATTCTTCTTGAACGGCGCGCCCGAATGCTCGCGCAACTCGTTGAAGACGATGTTGGGCCAAGCCTTTTGCGCCACTTCGATCTCGGAGATGTGCGAGGCGAGGTAAGTCGGTGCATTGGCGGCATCGAGCGCCATGCGTGCAGCATAAGCATCGGTGAACCGGCGCAGCTCGGCCGGATCGCCGCAAGTCACCCAGCGCGACATCCGATAGCGCGCAGGCATGATCCGCACGTCCACCTTGTACTCGGCGGAGAGCCGGTGCGAGACCACCTCGAACTGCAACTGCCCCACCGCGCCAAGGATGATCGAGCCGCCGTAAGCAGGACGAAACACCTGAATCGCCCCCTCTTCGCCAAGCTGCTTCAGCGCTTCGCCAAGCTGTTTGGCCCGCATCGGGTCGACCACTTCGACCGTCTGAAAAATTTCCGGCGCGAAAAACGGCAGGCCGACGAATTGAAGCATTTCGCCTTCCGTCAAGGTATCGCCAAGGCTCAGCGTGCCATGGTTCGGAATACCGATAATGTCGCCGGGATAGGCTTCGCTCACCGTCTCTCGCCGCTGCGACAAGAACGTGACGACGTTGTTCGCGCGGAAGGTCTTGCCCGAGCGGGTGACCTTGAGCGCCATCCCGCGCTCGAAGCGCCCCGAGCAAACGCGGATGAACGCAACGCGGTCACGGTGCGCCAGGTCCATGTTGGCCTGCACTTTGAACACGACACCGGTGAATTTCGGTTCTTCCGGCTGCACGGGTCGCTGGACAGCCATCCGGGCCGACGGCGGCGGTGCGAGCTCCACCAAGGAATCCAGGATTTCCTTCACGCCGAAGTTGTTGATCGCCGAACCGAACAGCACCGGCGACTGCTGGCCCGCCAAGAATGCCTCGCGATCGAACGACGGCGTCGCGGCGCAAATCAGATCGATCTCTTCCTTGGCCTTCTTCCATGCAAAACCGAAGCGCCGCTCGCCCTCTTCCTCGTCGATCGCCGAAACGGTCTCGACCGCACCGCCCGCCGTATCTTGCCCAGCGCGAAATACGCGCACCTGGTCGCGAATGACGTCGTAGACGCCCTGAAAATCCTTGCCCATCCCGATCGGCCAGGTAAACGGCACGGCCGATACGCCGAGGTGCTGCTCGATCTCGTCGAGCAAGTCGAGCGGCGCGCGCACTTCACGATCGAGCTTGTTGATGAACGTGACGATCGGCGTGCGGCGGCTGCGGCACACCTCGAGTAGCTTGAGCGTCTGCGCTTCGACGCCGTTCGCACCGTCGATCACCATGACGGCCGCGTCGACGGCCGTCAGCACGCGATAAGTATCCTCGGAGAAATCCTCGTGACCCGGCGTATCGAGCAAGTTGATGACGGCGTCGCCGTATTCGAACTGCATGACCGAGCTCGCCACCGAGATGCCACGCTGCTTCTCGATTTCCATCCAGTCGGACGTCGCATAGCGATTACTCTTCCGACCCTTCACCGTGCCCGCGATCTGGATCGCGCCCGAAAACAGCAGAAGCTTCTCGGTGAGCGTGGTTTTCCCCGCGTCGGGGTGGGAAATGACCGCAAACGTGCGGCGGCGCTTGAGTTCGGCAACTGACATCGTATGAATGGGACTTTCGGGATTGAGCGGCGCGGGGGCGATGATACACGTCTCGCCCCGCGCGCGCCCGATGTCGAGCCGCTGCCGGCGGTTTCGTGCCGATACGAAACGCGCCGACTTCGAGCCGCTCGGCTTCTCCCGAATCAGCTCACCGATCGCAGATCAGACCGAAGCGTCGGCGGTGCGGCTGCCGAGCGCGTCCCGCACCGTGCCCGCCGGCTGCGCGCCGCCGCTGCCCGGACGCCCGATGGAGTGATACTCGATGCCGAGTTCGTCCATCGCTGCCGGCTCGTACAGATTGCGGCCGTCGAAGACGACCGGATGCTTGAGCCGCGTTTTGAGGCTGTCGAAATCGGGACTCTTGAAAGCCTTCCACTCGGTCATGATGACGAGCGCATCGGCGTTCGCGGCCACATCCATTTGGTCTTCGACGAGCGTAAGGCGCGCAAGCGCGTCCGGCTCGCCGCGCAAGTCCGCCGCGAAAGCGCGCTGTGCTTCCTTCATCGCCACGGGATCGAACGCCGCCACGCGCGCCCCGCGCTCGAGCAATGCCGCGATCAGGACGCGGCTCGGCGCTTCACGCATATCGTCCGTGCCCGGTTTGAACGCGAGCCCCCAGACGCCGAACGAGCGGCCCGTCAAGTCCTCGCCGAACCGGTCGACGATCTTGGCGACGAGCACCTGCTTTTGCGCGGCATTGACCTCGGAAACGGCATCGAGGATGTGCAGCGTCTGCCCTTGCTCGTGCGCCGTTTGCATGAGAGCACGCACGTCCTTCGGAAAACACGAGCCGCCGTAGCCGCAGCCGGCATAGAGGAAGTGGTAGCCGATGCGCGGATCGGAACCGATGCCGCGCCGCACGGCTTCGATGTCGGCGCCGACACGCTCGGCCAGATTCGCGAGTTCGTTCATGAACGAAATGCGCGTGGCAAGCATCGCGTTCGCCGCGTACTTCGTGAACTCGGCCGAGCGCACGTCCATGAACAACATGCGATCGCGGTTGCGGTTGTACGGCGAATACAGGCGCTTCATCGTGTCGCGTGCGCGCTCGCCCGGGACATCCTCATCGCAGCCTACGACGATCCGCTCAGGCCGCGTGAAATCCTCGATGGCGGCCCCTTCCTTCAAGAATTCCGGATTCGACACGACGGAAAACATCGAATCGACGCCACGCTGCGCCAACTGCTCCGCGATGGCCTCGCGTACGCGGCGGGCAGTGCCCACGGGCACCGTCGACTTGTCGACGACGACGGTGAAACCCTCGATGTGGCGTCCGATTTCGCGCGCCGCGGCCAGCACGTACTGCAAATCGGCGGAGCCGTCTTCGCCGCTCGGCGTACCGACGGCGATGAAGATCGCTTCGCGCTGGCTCATCGCGCGACCGGCATCCGTCGTGAACGATAGCCTGCCTGCTGCCTTGTTGCGGGCGACGATCTCGTGCAAGCCTGGCTCGTGAATCGGAATGCCGCCCGATTCGAGGATGCCGATCTTGTCGCGATCGACGTCGTAGCAGCAGACGTCGTTGCCGACGTCCGCCAGACACGCAGCCGTTACGAGGCCGACGTAGCCGCAGCCTATGATGGTCACATTCATGGTGGTGGCCCTTCAAGGAACTAACGAGAAGATTGGGCAGCGTGGGACAGCGCCCTCGACGGCGAAGCGCTTACCCAGCGGCGAAGCGTTCATCAGGCGATAACAAAAAGCGGACGGCAAGCAAAGCAAAATGTAAAAAAATGACGCCTTGCATGAGCCGGCAATCTTTCGGAATTTTTTCATGCCGTGAAAGCACCAACGGCCCGGCCAGCCTCATTCGTCCGTTACCTTCTTTTTGTCGATTTACTTTCTGTCACATTTGCGGTGAGCGGATCGCTCGGCGAAATCGAATGAAGTTAGCGCGTAAGGGGCAATCCTGGCCGCGAGGAAGCACAAGAACGAGCGATGAACGCTCGCGGACGGCAACGTCGCGCGAGCGCTTCAGTGCGGCAATGCTGGCAATTTTTACAACGGGCGTGTCAGGCGTGGTAAAGCAACTCGGGCGGCTTCGTATCGCCACGACTGTCTGCGTGCGAGTGAAGAAGCCACTCGGGCGCGCGGCCGCGGATAATGCTCGGTTCAAGCGCATGCGCGCTCGGGTCCGCCGGCACCGCAGCCAGGGCAGGCGCCGGCGTGCGAGGCTGGGGGTCTTGCTCGCTCGGTTGCGTTTGAGATGCCGCAGCGGCGGCCTCAGCCGTGAGAGGCTCCCGCTGGGCTTGCGCCGCTGCCTCGTGCCGATCGACCCAATCGCGCGCCCATTCGAGCGCATAGGCCTCGGCCGTGTAGTTGTCGGGGAAGCGCGGGCCGATCAACCCCGAACGTTCGATGCGCCGGCCTTGCTTGACGATCTCCGCCGACGCGCGGTAACTGGCCTGGCATTGCTTCACGACTGGCTGAGCCGATGCGTGAATGACATAGTCGCCGTATTCTTCAGAACGTTTCGTGACGGCCAACGAATCGACGCTCGCCACTTCGTTCGGCCGCTCGCCGCCAGCTCGCTGCGGGACGCCGGACATCGGCGCGCGCCTCGATGAAGCGATGGGTAGTTCACGGCGCGTGGCGTGGCCGCACACCGCATTGGCGCCGGCGATGTCCGCTGCCTCGATGGCATCGGCGGCATCGACGCTATCGGTGACGTCCGCCGTGTGCGTGCCGTTCGTTGTATCGATCGCTTCGCTGCCCATGTGCCACGATTCAGGATTCGTCCAGAACACGCCGCGCAAACGCGGCGATTCCGGCGCCGGCAACGGCGCGGGCGCCTTCGGTGGGGCATGGGGAACGGTGTCCGGTTGCGGAACGTAAGCAAACGTACGGCCGGACTCCGACAAGACAGCGACGATCTGGCCGAGCGTGCCGTCTGCGAGCCAGTCATCGAAACGGCGGCGGCACGTGGGACCGGACGGATAGCGTGCGGGCAGCTTCGACCATCGCTCGCCGGTGGTCAAAATCCACAACACCGCGTTCGTGACGACGCGCGGCTCGGCCCGAGGCCGGCCGCGGCGATGCGGGTGCACGGGCTCGTCGGCAGCCAAAGGCGCCACGCGAGCCCACTCCTCGTCGGTCAATTCCTCAAAGAACATGTTTTTCTCCACGCAGCCTGGCCGGCTGCGACACTTGGCCGTCGCGAATGGCCCATTCGCGGCGACCGCCAGGTTGCACAAATCGTATTGTTCTCGGCTACGCCAAATCAAAATCGCACATTGATTGTGCGGCTTTGCCCTCGGTTGACGCACAAAAGGCAGTCTTGTTCTGCATGGGAAAAATAGCTGCAGAAAGCATACCATCGCGGCGACGTAACAAAAAACATGCCACGCCTAAATACCGCACGTAACAATCAGCCAAGCGAGGCTTCGCCGGCAGTGAATTCCTGAGAGGTGTCCATATTAGAAGATTTTTTGCGGACCGCAATCCCGGGATATGTAACGAAGTGATTCCGAAACGATTTCAGCGCCCACATCGACGCGTCGAACTGTCATTTCGCGCAATAATTCATACCAGCAATCGTTTGCGCGCAGCAAACGTACCCCAATTTAGTCGAGATCGTGAAGTAGGGCTTTTCGGACGGCTTCGTCCACCACGGCGGGCGGCACGCGGTAATGCGGGTGGTCACAACCCAGACACAAAGGCGTGCCCGTCCGCAGCGCGGTTTTCATGGAATCGGTCAAATCGAAACATAAAAAATGGACAGCGGAAGTTTTTTCACTATTCTCCCTCGGAAGATCTTGGTCGGCGGCCGCGTAGACGGCGGGGAGTTCATCGCCCACACGGATAAATATGCGATCTTCGATACCGATTAGCCGTCCGAGCGCGGCTCGCCGTTCGGTTTCGTTTTCATATTCGATTTGCATCGTTGCCTTCAGATTGCTTCCATCGGGCACAAGCGGTAAATACGCCTCTAATTCGGCATCGATGCCCACATCGTCAAAAATTTTCTCGATGTGCAGCATTTCCTGTATCTGATACCGGATGGTCGTCTCATCTTCGAACAGAAAAGTCAGATGATTACCGAGGTGAACCACCCTCTTTTTCTTGTGTTCGATGACGTCGGCCCGCGCCTGGTCGCGGATCCTTGCATAAGCTTCCAACGTCAATAGGGAGTCGCGCGAGATGGTCATTTACGGCTCCTCGCCAACGAATGACACGATAGGATTTTAGAGGCCATACGCCTTGCGCAGCAGCGACAACGGATGCGCGAGCGGGGCGCTTTGGGCTCCGCTTTCGCCGATGCCTTGCTCGATATGGTGTCCGGCCAGTTGGCAGTCGGATGCAATATAAGTAGACGGATGCTCCGACATCGCCTTGAAAACAGGCTTGCCGAGCCGCATCGCCGTCGCATGGAACTCCTTCTTGACCCCGAAGGTGCCCGCATGTCCGGAGCATCGCTCGACGACTTTTAGATCGGTGCCCGGTATCAGCGAGAGAAGGTCATATGTTTTCCGGCCCAGGTTCTGGACGCGGCCGTGGCAAGGCACATGATATGAAACCGTGCCCAGCGCCTGCCGGAAATCCGTCTTCAAGAGCCCGTCGCGATGGCGCGAGACGAAATATTCGAACGGGTCCCAGAATGCTTCCGCAACCAAGCGCGCATCGGCGCTCTCCGGAAACATCAGCGGAATTTCCTGCTTATACATCAGCACGCAACTCGGAATGGCAGCCAACAACGCATACCCCTCGCGAGCATAGCGGGCGAGCACAGGGAGATTCTTGGCCGTTTTTTCTGCCACCCCTTCTAGGTTGCCCTGTTCGAGCAGCGGCATGCCGCAACAGGCTTCCTTGTCGACGAGCACATACGGAATCTCGTTGTGCTCGAGCACGGCGAGCAAATCATGGCCGATCCCCGGCTCGTTGAAATTGACGTAACAGGTCGCATAAATGGCGATTTTGCCCGGGGTGCGCTCGCCGTCGCGCACGGGCGCGTCGGGCGAGGCCTTCGCGTGCGGCCGAAATTTGCGCGCGGCAAACGGCGGTAGCCACGCGTGCCGGTCCACACCGAGCGCCGTCTCGAGGGCGGCGCGGGCCGGCTTCGTGCCGTTGACCGCGTTCACCGCTTGCGTGACTACCGGAATGCCGGCGAAATGGCCGAGCGCATCGGTATTCGACAGCACCTTGTCGCGCAAGGCCACGTCGCCGCGCTTATAGCGCGCGGCCTTCGCGCGCAGCATCAGGTGGGGAAAGTCGACGTTCCACGGATGCGGCGGCACGTACGGACATTTCGTCATGTAGCACAGGTCGCACAGGTAGCACTGATCGACGACCTTCGGAAACGCCGCATGCTCGACGTCGTGCGCTTCGCCGCTGTCGGTCTCGTCGACGAGATCGAACAGCGTAGGAAATGCCCCGCAGAGTGAGACGCAACGCCGGCATCCCGCGCAGATGTCGAACACGCGGGCGAGCTCGGCGTCGATGGAAGCCTGGTCATAGAACTCCGGGGAGCGCCAGTCGAGCGGATGACGCGTCGGCGCCTCGAGGCTGCCTTCTTTATGGGGCATGGGATGACGCTCCGGCCCGGCCCGTCAATCCGCCAACGCGTCGAGCGCCTTCGTATAGCGATTCGCGTGGCTGCGCTCGGCTTTGGCCAATGTCTCGAACCAGTTTGCAATCTCGTCGAATCCTTCTTCGCGCGCGGTCTTCGCCATGCCGGGGTACATATCCGTGTACTCGTGCGTCTCGCCCGCGATAGCCGATTGCAAGTTCTGCCGAGACGTACCGAAAGGCAGCCCTGTCGCCGGATCGCCGACGGCCTCGAGATATTCGAGGTGCCCGTGTGCATGTCCCGTCTCGCCCTCCGCCGTCGAGCGGAACAACGCGGCTACGTCGTTTTGACCTTCCACGTCGGCCTTGGCCGCGAAATACAGATACCGGCGATTCGCTTGCGATTCGCCGGCGAACGCCGCTTTGAGATTGTCTTCGGTTTTGGAGCCTTTCAACTGAGCCATAGTGAGCCTCCTTCGTCGACCGGCGCGCGGCGCAAGGCTCGTGGCCGATGTCTTGTGCGGTATCGGGGGATGGGTACGGTGAGCCGCCGCGCCCGGCAGCGAGCGCGGCTCTTTCAATCTAGGACGGCGCGGTACCGTTCCCCAATTGGCATTTTCTATGTCGACGATAGGCTTTTACGCATCACTGCCCCTTGAGCCGGATGTCTCTCGAAGACGCGCCGACATAGAACTGGCCGCCCGTGGCGAGCTTCCAATCGTTGTGGCTCGTATCCCACACGCGCCGCATTTGCGCCGGGATTTCCACGCGCACGCGGCGCGCTTCGCCCGGATTGAGACTCACCTTGTCCCACCCGACGAGGCGCTTCGGTGGCTCCACCGGATCGTTCAGGCCGGCCAGATACACCTGCGGCACTTCCGCGCCAGCCATCTGCCCGTCGTTGCGCAACGTGAACGACACCGTGGCCGAATGATCGCCGTGCTCACGAACGCGCAGGTCGGAATAGGCGAAGTGCGTGTACGACAGACCATGGCCGAACGGGAACATCGGCTGGATGTGCTTGGCGTCGTACCAGCGATAGCCCATCTTGAGCCCTTCCGAGTACACCGGGTTTTGCGCGATCGAGCCATTGTCCCAGGTGGGCGTATCCGCATCGCGCAGCGGGAACGTGACGGGCAGCTTGCCTGAAGGATCGACCTTGCCGAACAGCACGTTCGCAATCGCGTTGCCGCCCCCTTCGCCCGGATACCACGCTTCGACGATCGCCGAGACTTGATCCTTCCACGGCATCAGCACGGGGTTACCGCTTTCGACGACGACGACGACGTGCGGATTGGCCTGCGCAACGGCTTCGACGAGTGCATCCTGATTCGACGGATTGGCGAGCGCGAGACTATGCAGTTCGCCGAAGTCCTCGCCGCCCGATTGCGTGACGAAGACGACTGCGACGTCCGATTGCCGCGCCAAGTTCGCGGCCGCGTCGATCTCCTGCTGCGTGTACGCTCTGAACGGGTTTTGCATGTCCTCGCTGCCGGCGAACGTCACCGTCGCGTTCGGTGCCAGGTTCTTGATCGCCGCCGTGATCGGCGTGGGCAGCTTGATCCAAGGATTGGGCCACCAGTTGCACCCCGTCGAGTTCGGGAACGTCAGGCCGCCGCATCCCGGGAACGCGCCCGTGACCGGGTCGCGCGTATCGCCCGAGCCGCCGCCGGTGATCACGCCGACGTCCGCGTGCCCGCCGATCACCGCAATGCGCTTCACGCTCGATGCATCGAGCGGCAACTGCCGATCTTGATTCTTTAGGAGAACGATCGATTGCTCTTCTGCGTGCTGCGCGAACTTACGTGCAGCGTCGAAGTCGATCGGCTGGCCGCCCTTCGGAGGATCATCCATGACGCCCGTGCGGATCATCACGTACAGCTTGCGGCGCACCATGTCGTCGAGGCGCGCTTGCGTGATTTGATGGCTGTCTAGCACTTGCTTCACGAGCGTAGGCGTGAGAAATACCGTCGGCCCCACGTCCTCTTCCTCGTCCAAGCCCGCGTTGATGGCTTTCGCCGTGCTGTGTGCCGCACCCCAGTCGGATTGCACTTGCCCCTTGAAGCGCCAATCGCCCTTGAGCACGTCGCTCAGCACATGCTCGTTTTCACACGCATAGTCGCCGTTGACCTTGTTGTAACTGCACATCACGCTGCCGGGATGCCCTTGCTCCACGGCCAGCTCGAACGGCAGCAGATAGAGTTCGCGCAGCGTGCGTTCGTCGATCGTGTCGTTGCCGCCCATGCGGTTGGTCTCTTGCTCGTTGCCGACATAGTGCTTGATCGTCGCAATGACCTTGTGATCTTGCGTGGCACGCGTGCGCGCCGCCAGCATCTCCCCTGCCAGCACGGGATCTTCGCCGAGATATTCGAACATGCGGCCGCCTCGCGCTTCGCGGGCGAGGTTGGTGCCGCCGCCGAGGCCCATGGCGAAACCTTGCTCACGCAGCTGGTGCGCGATGACCGCGCCGAATCGATAAGCGAGCATCGGGTCCCAGCTCGCGGCAAGCGCGAGCGTGGCCGGAAATGTCGTGCTCGGTTGAACGGTGCTGCCCGAGCCGGTGGCGGAATCGACCATGTTGATGCTCGGAATGCCGAGCCGCGGCACGCCTTGGATGTAACCCGCGCCGCCGCCCGGCACGTCGCTCATCTGGAATTCCGAGTGGATCAGTTGCAGCTTTTCGTCGAGCGTCAACCGTTTCACGAGCGCATCGGCGCGGCGCTGCGCGACGTCGTCCATGAACGTATTGCCTGCCGGCTGGCCGGCAGCGTGTGAAGCAGTGTGCGCGAAGAGGCAAATCGCCGCCGAAGCGAGGGTGAGGGATAAACGCTTTACCTGCATGGGTTCGTCTCCGTGATTAATGGTGTGATGTGCACCGCCTCGTGATTGCTCGATTGCTCGCGCGACGCCGTGCAAGGGCGAGCGAAAGCACGAGACAGGCGTCTCGTCGCAAAGCGTCTTACGGATGAAACTCAGTCATGCGGCGCGGTGGGCCGGTGTGGCCGATAAGCGGCATCGACGAAATCGGCTGACCGCGAGATGTAGCGAAACTCCGGGGTTAGTAATAGCGCATAAGTAGCCTGACTACAAGAAAAGTTTTGAATGATTTGAGGCGAGCGGTGTTCGACGCGATAAAAGCGGAATAATTTTCCGTCGACCCACAACTATTTGGATATGCAGTCGCCGCCTCGGAAATTCTTATACGACTCTATGACCGATGCGCGTCCGGCGCGGGAAGAAATGCCGGCACGGCGCGCATTCCGGCATCAATCTCGCATCAATGCGGATATTCGATGCCCCGAAGCCGGTCATCCGTGGCGGGCGCGGCGGCCGCGGCGGCTGCTTTTTGGCAATGAAGTTTTGTAGTCGGTATCGATAACGTCCGACTTTATGTTGTTACATAATAAAAAAATCGACTACAAAACTCCGTGAAAAACGCCCGTAATCGACGTCGAGCGAACATTTTTCATTCGGCGAATCGCTTCGCCCGCACTCATGCGCATTCGTCGATAGATGCGGTTTCCACTTGAATAAATCGAATGCCGAGCAAGCGACAAAAAATCGAGATCGCCTTTCGATGAATGAAGTGAAATACGCTCAAAAATCCATGAGGCCATCGGCCGGTTCCGCACGATGGCGAGCGTGACTGACCTTTTGGCGATTCTGGCGCTAGAAGAAGTCGGACAGATCAATAGAATGAAAACGGTTCTACTCGCCGAATGGCAAACGCGGCACATATCCGGGCTCATTCGGCGCCTATCAATAAAAGGAGCTCACCGTGCAGGCCTCATGGATGGGACGATCACATCGCTTGCAACGCACCGCGCTGCCGGCTCTCACACCGATCTTCATCGCACTTTCGCTCGCCGCGCCGAGCGCCGCACACGCCGCCGGGCCGCTCCCGAGCGGCGGGCATTTCGTCGCCGGAACCGGCTCGATGACGGGCAATGCGACATCGCTGACGATCAACCAAACATCCAATCGCGGCGTCATCGATTGGACCAGCTTTTCGATCGGCAGCGGCAATCGCGTCAACATCCAGAACGGCACGGGAGCGACGCTGAACCGTGTCACGGGAGCCAACCCCTCGTCGATCCTCGGCACGCTTTCGGCAACAGGCAGCGTCTATTTGATCAATCCGCAAGGCATCGTCATCGGCAGCAGTGGCGTCGTCTCGACCGGTGGCAGCTTCCTCGCCTCGACGCTCGACGTCGACAACACCGCTTTCATGAAGAACGTCCCGCTTACCTTCACGGGCGATACCGGCTATGTGATCAATCTCGGCAAGATCTCGTCCAGCGGCGGGGACGTGTATCTCATGGCGGCCAACGACATCGTCAACCTCGGCACGATCAGCGCGCCCCGAGGCAACGCCGAATTGGCCATCGGACAATCGGTGCTGCTCGGCGATACGTCGCTCGACCGGAAGCTGTGGGTACAGGCTGGCACGGGCGGGGACGCAACCGTGATCAATCGAGGCGCGATCGAAGCGGCACAGATCAACGTGGAGGCGGCCGACGGCAATATCTATGCGCTCGCCGGAAACCACGCCGTCCTGCGCGCGACCGGCACGGCTACGCGCGACGGTCACGTGTGGCTCGTCGCCGATACGGGCAACGTCACGATCGACGGCGCCATCGAAGCGCGCAATGCGAACGGCAGTGGCGGCATCGTCGAAACGAATGCCGCCAACTTGCGGATCGCCGACGATGCCATCGGCAAAACTCTGGTAAAGGCCAGCCGGTGGAACATCACCTCGCCGAGCTTCACCATCACCGGGCTCGTCGCTCCTGTCTTTCAGCGCAGCCTCGACAAAGGCACGTCGATCAATGTCCAAACGACAGGCGCGCTCGGCGCGAGCGGCGACATCGACGTGGCCTCGAGCATCCATTGGGTGGGCGCGGCATCGCTTACGTTGGGTGCCTATCGCTCCTTGACGATCGAAGCCGGCGCAAAATTAAAGAATTGCGGTAGCGGCAATCTCACACTGCGTGCCGATTCGACCGGCATCGACAACGGCGGCAGCGTCGTCAATAACGGCACGGTGGACTGGTCGCACAGCCGCGGCATCGTCAGCGCTTTCTACGACATGAATGGCCGCTACCGGCCCGGTAAGCTGCTTGCAAATGCGTCGTGGACGTCGCCGGCCTATAGCGGGCTCGTCACGCAGATCACGGGCTACAAGCTCGTCAACTCGTTGACGGACCTCGAGAAAATCAATTCGGACCTCACCGGGAGTTTCGCGCTCGGCAAAGACATCGATGCAAGTGCGACGAGCGACGGCTCGTACATTCCGATCGGCAGCGACGACACCCCGTTCACCGGACAGTTCGACGGCGAACACCACCTCATCAACGCGCTGACGTTGCGGGGCGAAACCGAATATGTCTTCGACAACCGGCCCGTCGTTTTGGGGTTGTTTCGCACGCTCGGCGCGAGCGCCGTGGTTCGCGATTTGGACATCACCGGACACGTTTTGATCAGCGACTCAGGCGAGTGGAAATCCGGGACGGTGGGTGTCGAGGGCCTTTTGGCGGCCAACAACTACGGCACGATCGTCCGCGTGGGCACCGCGGGAACCATCGAGAACTCAGGCTGGTACGATCTCTCGACAGCAGGTGGGCTCGTGGGCGTGAACCACGGCACGATCGAACGCTCGTCGAGCAGCGTCGATCTTTCCGGCGGCGGCACGTTCGGCGGTCTCGTTGGTGAGAACGACGGTGTCATCGCTCAATCGTTTGCCGGAGGAACGGTGGAAACGACGGACGGCGTTGCCGGCAGCAGCCAATCGTGGGGCGTTCCCGGCGGGCTCGTTGGCGTCAACAACGGAACGATCGCTCAGTCTTATGCGACGGGCGCAGTGTCGATCGAATGCGAGTATCCGTGCTCTGCCGGAGCGCTGGTGAACATCAACCGAGGGACGATCACACAATCGTTCGCCACCGGTGCAGTGTTGGGCGCTTTGGAGGCGGGCGGCATCGCGGCGGAGAACTACGGCATCATCGGAAGCGATGTGTATTGGAACAAGGACACGACTCACATGACGGCCGGTGTGGGCTCCGGCATTCCTATGCCGGCCTCGAATGGACTGACGACGGCGCAGATGTCGAATCCGGCAAATTTCTCGGGCTGGGATTTTAGTTCTACCGGTGCGTGGAAAATGCCGGCCAATGAGCCTTTCCCGTTTTTGCGGTGGCAGTTTTTGGGGCTGTCGGGTATTTAGAGGTCAGCCGACATCGATGGGTCGACTCACACGATGCCGACCCTACTCGCCTCGCCCACCCACCGTTACCACCGTGCCTGACCGGCCAATGGGTCGCAGCGCCAGGCAAATCGGTGAATGATGGATATTCACCAGATTGATATTGGGTCGGTGGCCATCGGGAAGCACCACGGGTGGTGCGCCTGGCGCGTGTTCTTGGTCTTCAAGGACGCGCATCATCGAAGTTGAGAGACGTCCCCCCGATCTCTCGCCTTGGGTAAACTCCAATTCCGGCGGTTCGACCTGGACCGTAGAACGGTTACCAAGACCAACATTGCGGGGATAACAAGGTGCAAAGATCGGCAATCACGATCAGGCTCAAAGTTTGGCTGGCATTCGGCGCTTGTACGGCACTCATGTTCTTTGCGGGGCTCGTCGGCGTAATCGGATTGTGGTCGTCCAATGTCCCCGAGGGGTACAAGCCCTGGCTGCTCGCACTGGTCGCCGCCGCGTCGGTCGGCGGCATGGTGAGCATCTATAGCGGCTTGCATTTCTTGCGCGTCGTATGCGGCGGGCTCGAGCGCATGTGTAGGAAGTTCGAGGACATCGCCGAATCGCTCGATGTCTCCAAGCGGTCGAACAGCCCCCGCAAAGACGAATTCGGCCGCTCGGCCGCCGCATTCGACAAGCTGATGCTTCGTATGGAGCAAACCATATCGTCCGTGCGGTTGTCGACAGACTCGGTTACCACGGCGACGCAGGAGATTGCCGCGGGCAACTTGGATTTGTCCACTCGCACAGAGCAGCAAGCCGCCTCACTGGAGCAGACCGCGTCGAGTTTGACGCAGTTGACCGCCACGGTGAAGCAGACGGCCGACAACGCCCGCCAAGCCAAAACATTGGCGACGAATGCTGCCGATATCGCTGTTGCGGGTAACGATGCCGTGCAATCCGTCGTCGCCACCATGGAAAGGATCAGCGATAGCTCGGGCAAGATTTCCGCCATCACGGGCGTGATCGAAGGGATCGCATTCCAGACGAACATCCTCGCACTCAACGCTGCCGTGGAGGCCGCCCGTGCCGGCGAGCAGGGGCGGGGTTTTGCCGTCGTGGCGAGCGAGGTTCGAAGCTTGGCTCAACGGTCCGCCACTGCAGCGAAAGAGATCAAGGACTTGATCGCTCTGTCTGTCACCACCGTTCAAGACGGTTCGCAGCAGGCCGTCCAGGCGGGTACGGTCATGCACGACGTCGCATCGGCCATCACGCACGTATCCGGCATCGTGAAGGAAATCGCGGAAGCGACGAGCGAGCAAAGCCGAGGCATCGAACAAATCAATGACAGCGTCGGCCAGATGGACGACGTCACGCAGCAGAACGCGGCGTTGGTCGAGCAAGCGGCGGCCGCGACTCAATCGCTCGAGGAGCAGGCGGCGAAGCTTAGGGGTATCGTGTCGTCGTTTCGGTTGGCTGATGCGGCGGCGAGGTAGGCCCGGCGAAGGTTGCCCGGAGAGGCAATGCACGGCCTTGCTTGGCAATCTGTCGAGCGCCGTCGCGCCGGTCAGCTCTCGGGATCGTAGCCGAACTCGCGGAGTTCCTGCGAGCAGCAGCAGGCTTGCGCTATCTTCGCGGCCCATTGGACGGCGGCATCCTTTGCCTCACGTATGACCGCGTGTGCCGCTTCGCCAACCGCTGCCAGCACGGACGTAAAAAAGCCAGCTCACCAAGGCTGGCTCATCGACTACGGCAGGTCGCCGTTCAGCCCGGCAGGAACTCCTCGTCCAACACCTGCGCCATCGACCAAGGGCACGACTCCGGCAGCAACGCCACGCCGATCTGCATCTCGGCAGCAGCCAGTTGACGGGCATCGCCCCACATATCGCTAATCCAGTCGCCATCACTCAGCATGGGCTTCAAACTCGGCGTCTTGTCCAACCGCCGCACACTCGCCGCTCGCTGAATGCGCAGGGTCGTCTGCCAACTCGCACCACGCCTTTCCGGCTGGCATTGCCACTTTAACAAGTGCGCCAACAGCACCGCCATGCGGCTCGCTAGCTCGCGCTGTTCGCTCTTGCCCACGTCCTCGATCTCCTCCGCGATGTGCTCGATGTCCAGCGCCGAGAACTGACCCGCGCGCAACAACGCAGCCTGTTCGTTGGCCCAGGCCACCACGTCCTTTTCGTAGCTCGTTCCCATTTTTTGGCCCCTAAGCTCAGTCACGCATGGCGCCATTTTAACCATTTCCATCGCTCACCCTATTCCTCCGTCTGGCCCTCTGCTCGCGCCTCGGCGGCAGTGCATCCAGTAAGCCAGCCACCGTCGCCGGTGCCTCGTCTAGCCTCAGTGTCGCACGCGTAAGCCGCGCAGGATGCGTAGCCGAATGGATATCCTTCAGCGCCCGGATGCTCACCCGCGTCATGAGCGCCCCAGCCGCTCCGCCAATCGCCCCATATCCAGCACCCGAGGCAACCTTTGCCTGCAATGGCCCGCAAACCTAGACGCGGCGTGGCTTTGCGGCCCGTCATCGCCTAGATGCAGTTCGGTAGTGAGGATTTTTCGCCCAGACGCGGTTTTACGGCCATCTGAGGCGTCGGCGGAGGAAGTTAAAGAGCGAGGCGCACAAGCGCCGATGGGCCGGATTGTAGCGGCCGGTGAAGCGCGCAGAAGGTAGAGAGCCGCCCTAGGCGGCTAAGAGGGGAAGGCCAGTCGGTCAGTTGCCATCAATTCGAGATAGGTGTATAAACACCTATACACCGATTTGAGGGAAACAGCCATGAATTCAGTACGTTGGAACGTCGCCGTGTCAGCCGACACCGATCAGTCGGTTCGCATGTTCCTTGCCTCCCAAGGTGGAGGCCGCAAGGGCGATCTGTCGCGCTTCATCGAAGAAGCCGTGCGTGCCCATCTGCTCGAGCTATCGGCCGAACAGGCCAAGATGGCCAATGTCAACGTCAGCGAAGCTGACCTGATGGCCATCGTCTCCGAAGCGGTGCAATGGGCGCGTGAACATTGATGCGGGTCGTTCTAGACACCAATATCCTGCTGAGCGCCCTTATTTCTCCACACGGCTCGCCCGACATCATCTATCGTGCTTGGCGAGCCGGCCGCTTCGAACTCGTCACCTCAACCATACAGCTCGACGTATTTCGCCGCGCCAGCCGTTACCCGAAGTTGAAGGCCATTTTGCAGCCGCATCTTGTCGGCACGATGATCAACAACCTACAGCGCGCCATCGTCCTGAATCATCTGCAGGTGAACATCGAGACCGATGATCCCAACGATGCCTTTCTGCTTGCGATGGCCCAGACCGGCGAAGTGGACTATCTCGTGACCGGTGATCATCGCGCCGGACTCTTGCAGCGAGGCAACCTTGGCCGCACTCGCATCGTTACACCAGCAGCATTCTGTGCCGAAGCACTCTAACTGACGCTCATGCCATTGGCGCTCGTCAATGGCTTCGACTTAGCTACTGCCCTGCTCGTCCATCTCTTCGGCGTCGAGCGCGGCTAGCAGGTCAGGCGATTCGTCGCTCTCCTCACCGATCCTCGACACCGTACGGCCAAGCCGCGCCGGATGCGTAGCCGAATGGATATCCTTCAGCGCCCGGATGCTCACCCGCGTGGAGACCTGCGTCGTCTTGATGTCCGCGTGCCCTAGCATCGCCTGGATGAACCGCACGTCGGCCCCGTTCTCCAGCATTTGTGTCGCCATCGCGTGTCGGAACAGGTGGCAGCTCCCGATGCTGCCCAGCCCCGCCGCTCGCACGCAATTGCGCACCATCTGCGTCATCCGGTTATCCGAGAACGCTTGGCCCGTTACCGTCAAGAACAGCGTGCCGTCGTCACCGGCGATGGCCAGTTCCGGCCGCACCTCGTCGCGATACCGGGCCACCCAGGCCAACGCCCGATCGCCGATCGGGATCATCCGATCTTTCTTGCCCTTGCCCTGCCGAATCATCAGCGTGCCGCGATCGTAATCGACGTCGCGCTGCTGTAGCCCGTGTAAAGCGAAGCGCTTCACGCGTCTCGTCCCGGGCCTCGCATTCATCCTTGACCCAATCGACCAACATCGTCAGCAAGCGCCGCGTCTGCGGCGGCAGTTCATCGAGCGTGCGGCCCAGCACGTCATGCTCGATGCGGTTCGCCAGCGATAATGTTTTCCCGCTCCGACCATTGATTGGTATGCGAGCGGCGATTGTAGCCGCCTCGGAATTCTCGATAGCCTTCGGCGCTCTCACTGCTCGCATTGGTATGTCCTCGAGGTAGCCTCCCGGGCGCGGCGAGCACGGCCTGGCTTAGGTTCGCGCTGAGTCACAGCTCGAGGACTCGAACTGATCGGTGGGTTGTCATCAATTCGAGATGTCTGCATAAACAGAAATACGCCGACCGGGACGGCGGCGGCCGGCAGCCAATTCCCGTGGCCCTGCGTCGCTCTCGGCTCGAGGTCTGCACACCCCCTCTCCGGCTTGATTTTCGGGCGCATGGCCCGCTCTGCATTGCTCAGAGTCCTAGGCCTCTCGGCTAGTAGTTAGGACTGCTTATTTCTAATACGATCAAATACTTGACTTCACCGCAAACAGGAGAACGGCTACCCCTTCCATCGCCGTAAACGCAGCGCGGGCCGCATGGGCGCCAACCCATGCGACCCGCTGACCAACATCAACTCACAAGGAGAGTCGATATGGCTACAGTCGATATTAACGCACGTCCCGCTTACCCGGCGCGACACGCCACCATTCAGCAGTCCTGGCGCTATCGCCAATGGAAGCCCAACCGCAGTCACCGCGACGACCCGCCGCTCGTCCCTTGGTTCAAGGTCTCGGGCCGATGGCTCGAAGAAGCCGGGTTCTTGCCCCGCCAACGACTCAAGATCGAAGTTCAACAGCAGCGGCTCGTGATTACACCCACCTGAATGGGCGCATAAGCTGCGAACTCGTTCGCAGCCGCATTCACTGCTGCGGCTGCGTGCTGGTTCAGTGCCGCCTCGATCGTTCCGTTCAACAGCGTCGTACCGACCGTGATCATGGCCAACTGCGCCTGGTTGGTCACCCACTAACAGGAATGGCTCTCCACTCCCGTTGGCGGCAAACGCCGATACCGCCTCGCCAACGCCTCTTGACGAACCTCAGTGCGCCTTCCACCAATCAGTCGCCTTTTGCTTGTCCCACGCCGGCAGCAGTTCCTTCTGGACCTCGGCTTTCGCCAGCACCGGGAACGTCGTGCGGAAGTCGGTCATGTCGTGATCGAACTGGTCGCTCGCATCGATCGTCCAGGTACCGCCGCTGAATCCAGTAACCGCTTGATCGACCAACGGAATCACAGGCCCGGCTCGCAACTCGCCTTCCTTGCGCTCGACGATGGTTGCATCGACGTGCCCGAGGTAGATTACCGAATTCGGTGCAACGTCGATATCGTAGTCAAGCGGTGTAAAGAACATGCCGTGGAACGGGAAGATGCCACTCTGGCCAGTCACGCCGCGCAGAACGTACTTGCCGGGCGGCAGCGACATGCGCACGAGATAGTGGTTTCCGGTCTTGCTCTCGCTCGTCCCCTCGCTATCGAACAAGAAGTTCAAGCGATCCGATCTTTGGTCCGCCGCACCCCGTTCTACGTTGACGACAATAGGGCTGGGCTGATAGCTCGGATGGAAAGCGTTCGTCAACGTCAAGGACATCAGGACGACGGAGTCCTTCGACGTGTCGAGGGTCTGCGTGGCCGTTGTCGGGCTCATGTGGATCGGTGTCGCACAACCCGACAGGAGAACCATGATCGTAACGATGAATGCCCCGTATATCTTCTTCATTTGCTGCTCTTCCTTGTTTTAAAAAAATGCTCCTCGATGGAGCTGATTGGTATTTTTAGTTGGCTGGCGGTTGGTCGCTTTCATGGGCTGGCCGGTGCCGGATTGGGCCGGATGAGCCTTTGTGACGGGCCTCGATCGACACTTTCGTCATTTCGGGTACCTTGGAACGTTTGTCGGGAAGGCGGTGTGGATCCCGCCTCCCTTGCTAGGAGGCTCAATAACAACGCGAATGTTCACCGCCATTTTTTGGGCAACGCGACTCGCGCGCGCGATCGCCGCGCGTGTCGTTTTCCCGCATTCCATGGATCTTTATGCTGGTATTAACGGCCTTGGATCATTGGTCTTCCCCGCGAATGCATCGGAGATCTTCGAAGAAGGGCACGACGCTATCCGAACGTCACCTACCGATGGCATACGGATGCGCGGTTCGCTGGATTCACGGCAGTGGAAAAGGGCCGCTAGCCCCACCCGACGACCGGGGCGGGAAAACCGCAACCCGGCGGATGGCATCGCATCGCGGCGCGAATGCGCGAAACGCCCGATCGCGGAGGGGATCGATGAGATTCGATTTAGATATCGGCCCACGCGCCAATGTGGCGCGAGCCAGGATTCGACGGTTTCAGCCGTGAACCCTGCACGGTGTATCCGCATTGCATTGGTCTCTCTCATCGGCGCGATCATGCCGCCATGGCTGGCGGTCTTGCGCACCGTTGTGGTTCATCGCTTACGTTGCTCCGCCATCGAACTGCGCAATGGCAGGTGGCCCCCGGAACAGCGTGCGAATCCTATCAAAGGAACCGCAGAGGTTTCCATATGAAAAATCAACCCATATGGATGCGGGAATCGGACCGGTTAGTCCATTTCATCGACGCATCGATGCGATGAAAGGAAACGATCAAGGCGCGCAACCGAGGCACACCCCGACGGAACATGGGATATCAGGAGGTGGCGGAGCCAATAGCGAACGAGAAATCCTTACCAATCATTACGTCATTCTTTCTAAAAACTTTCCATTTAAAGATAATTCAGATTGTCAATAGCTGTTGTAAAAGACCATCGGTTTTGATTGCCGACGATACGCAAACGTTTGCGGAACTTGCGCCCATTTACACACACGCGGCAATTTGCAATCGGGCAGATAACGCTACGCCCCCTCGACGATGATCGCCTCGGCCCGCGCGGCGCGTTCACGAATCGCTCTTGCCGCTCGGTACGCGGGCGAGTCGTACCAAGTGCGCGCCTCCTCCACGGTATCGAATTCCAAGACCACGACGCGCTTCGGGTCCCAGGCCCCCTCGAGCGTGCTCGCCGGCCCACCGCGAACGACATAGCGCCCGCCGTATTGCGCAACGGAAGGCCCGGCCAGTTCCCGATACGCCCCGTATTGCTCGGGATCATATACGTCGATGTCGAAAATCACGTAAGCGGTCATGGGCACGCCCTCCTTCATCAAGTTGAACTGCAAAGCCCGATAGTACCGGCGGATGAGGCGGCCCTCCAAGCCGCCGGCACTTAATTCTCCGATCAGTGCTTCTGCATCTCCGCCATCGCGCGCTGCATTTCTTCAGGGCTCGGATCGCGCATGTGCGAGGCAATGTGCCAGAAATGGCCGTACGGGTCTTCCACTGCACCCCAGCGATCGCCCCAGAACATGTCGGCGAGCGGCATCTTCACCGTCGCGCCGGCAGATACGGCCCGGTCGAACGCTTGATCGGCGTTCTCGAAGTACAGATAGAGGCTGACGGGCGTGCCCTTGAGCGTCTTCGGGCTGAGCGATCCACATTCGGCGTTTTCTTCGGTGATCATCAACACCGAGTTGCCGATCTTGAACTGTGCATGTGCAATCTTGCCGCTAGGGGCCGGCATGCGGAACAACTCCACGGCGCCGAATGCCTTCTGATAGAACGCGATCGCCTCTGCTGCGTTCGCGCAGACGAGATGAGGCGTCACGGTATGCATGCCTTCAGGAATGGGTTTCACGGATGAGGTCATGGCAGCGCTCCATTGTCAGTAAGTAGTCAGTACAAGGTTGATGAACGGGCCTCTTGGACATCGGTAGACCAAGGGCGAGCCTGCGTGCGTCCGGTCGCATCACAGCGTTCGCCCCGAGCATTCGTCATTTCGTGAGGCTCCGACCTTACGACGAGCGGGCGCGCGCCATTTCGACATCGGTGCCTAGTTTTTTTGAATGGATACGCTGGCGTGCTCCCGCGCGCACTGAAATCTAGGCGATCCATCGCGATCGAGCCGGACTTTCTGCCTGCACGAATCACGAATTTGCCGTGGTGCAGCATGCCGACCTCTGTACGAACGTCCGTATTCGCACCACTTGTTAAGTAGTTGACGACATGTCACATTCGCAAGGGGGTGACTTTGGAAGCGCTATTCGATCGAAACGCAGGCGCTGCAAGGCATTCGAAGACATTCGACAGCACAACGCAAAAGAACGGAAAGAGGCGAAGATGTCAAATCAGCAATCTCTAGCAATCGCAGCGCGGTTCGACCGCCTGCCGCCGTCGCGCACCGTGTGGACCATGGTGATGCTCATCTCGCTCGGCGGCGTATTCGAGTTCTACGACCTGTTCTTCACCGGCTATGTCGCGCCCGGCATGGTGCAGTCGGGATTGTTCAAGCCCGAATCGCTCGGCTTTTTCGCCGCACTCGCGCCGATCTCCGTCGCGGGCTTCGGCACGTTCGTTTTCGCGACGTTCGCCGGGCTCTGGCTCGGCACGCTCGTCTTCGGTTTCGTGGCGGACCGGTTCGGACGCCGGTTCGTCTTCACCTGGTCGCTGGTCTGGTACGTCGTCTGCACGGCCATCATGGCGTTCCAGCACTCGGGGCAGGCCATCAACATATGGCGGCTCATCGCCGGCATCGGCATCGGCGTCGAGCTCGTCACGATCGACTCCTACATTTCCGAGCTGATTCCGAGCGGCGAGCGCGGCCGCGCTTATGCGGTCAATCAGTTCATCACGTTCTGCGTGGTGCCGGTCGTTGCCTTCCTCGCTTTCATCCTCAAAGGCACGCAGCCATTCGGGCTCGACTACTGGCGCGTCGTCATTCTGATCGGCACGCTCGGCGCGGTGTTCGTCTGGATCATCCGCCGCAACGTTCCCGAAAGCCCGCGCTGGCTCGCACGGCAAGGGCGCATGGACGAAGCCGAGCGCATCGTCGCCGATATCGAGCGCCGCGTCGAAGCCGAAAAAGGCATCAAGCTGCCGCCGCCACAGGCCATCGGCAACGAAGCGGAAGGCCAAGGCGCATTCAGCGAAATCTTCGGTCCGCTCTATCTGAAGCGCACGATCTTGCTGTCCATCTTCAACATGGCGCAGGTGATCGGCTTCTACGGCTTCGCCGCCTGGGTGCCGACGCTGCTCATCAGCCGCGGCGTGCACGTCACGACGAGCCTGCAATACGCGTTCATCATCGCCATTGCGAACCCGTTCGGTCCGCTGCTCGGCACGCTCTTCGCCGACAAAATCGAGCGCAAGACGCAAATCTGCGGCGGCCTGCTCATCATGGGCATCGTCATCGCGCTGTTCTCGCAAGCCTCGGCCCCCGCGCTGCTGATCGTGCTCGGCGTGCTCTTCACGCTGGCCGCGAACGTCATGTCGTACGCCTATCACGGCTACCAAGCGGAGCTCTTCCCCACGCGCATCCGCGCGCGCGCGGTGGGCTTCGTCTATTCCTGGAGCCGGCTCGCCGCGGCATTCGCGGGCCTTGCGATCGGCGTCTTGCTGCACAAGTACGGCGTGCCCGGCGTGGCCATCTTCATCGGCGCCGCGATGGTCATCGGCATCATCATGATTCTCATCGGGCCGTCGACCAAAGGACGCTCGCTCGAATCGATCAGCCACTGACCGCCCCGATCCGCCTCCGACGAACCGCACGCGGTGCAACGCCGCGTGCGCTCGATGCGCAACAGGCGTACTCTTTTTCCATGGTGGGTACTTCGCCAGTTGATGCCAGCCGCGCGCGCCCATGCCGGCTTGCATCGTCGAGCAAGCGCTAACTCTGGTTCCGAGGAGGCCTCAATGACCGCACCGGTTCGCACGGGCACCCATGTCGAAGGCATTCATTGGGTCGCCGAATATCTCGAAGACACGCATGAAATCCGCGTGCTGCGCGAGGGTTTCGAAGTCGGCGTGTGTGACGCGCCGCCCAGCCTCTTCGGCGAGGAAGCCGATGCCGGCTCGAAGAGCGTCGCCGATCATCGTGCACTCGACGCTGCGCTGCGAGCGTACTTGTTGCGCTTCGTCGCCGAGCACGACGCCGAAGAATAGCCGCGGCGCCAACGCTTCGATTCGCATCGCTTCCGGCAGGGGTGCCGGGCGCGAGCGATACGCAAGAAGTGGGAATCATGCAACAATGCCGCGATCTCAGAGAGCCGCGCAGGCGCAGCACACCAGGAGCAAACGATGAAGGAAGGACCCCGAGCGAAAAAGGCGGGCCCGGCGAGCAAGCGCGGCAAACGCGCGGAGGCATCGGCAGCGCTACCTTTGCGCCCGAGCCGCGACGAGGCGGAAGCCGCCGTGCGCGTGCTGCTGCGCTGGGCCGGCGACGATCCCGCACGGGAAGGTTTGCTCGATACGCCGGCGCGCGTCGTGCGCGCCTACGAGGAATTCTTTCAGGGCTATTCGCACGATCCGCGCGACATCCTTGCGCGCACGTTTTCCGAGGTGGATGGCTACGACGAAATGGTCGTGCTCAAGGACATTCGCTTCGAAAGCTACTGCGAGCATCATATGGTGCCGATCATCGGCCGCGCGCACGTCGCGTACCTGCCGAATCGCCGCGTCGTCGGGATCTCCAAGCTCGCGCGCCTTGTCGATGCGTTCGCGAAGCGGCTCCAAATCCAAGAAAAGATGACGGTGCAAATCGCCGACACGCTCAACGATATCTTGCAGCCCAAGGGCGTCGGCGTGATCCTCGAAGCCGCCCATCAGTGCATCACGACGCGCGGCGTGCATAAGCCGGGCGTGCAGATGGTGACGTCGCGCATGCTCGGCTCGTTTCGCGACGATCCTTCGACGCGGCGCGAATTCTTGGCCATCATCGGCAACGTGGGCGGAGCGATTCCGAACGTCTGAGCGGTGCGCCGTCGCACGCAATGAGCACGACGGCACCGAGCACGCACGCGATCGCCCACCATTGTGCCGGCACGATCGCTTCGTGCAGCACGATCGCTGCAAATGCGGCTGCCGAAACCGGCACGAATGCCGTCAACGCACTGGCTTGCGCACCGGCAATGCGCGCCGCGCCGGCGAACCACAACATGAACCCGCCGACGGTCGGCACCAGTGCGTAATAAACGACGCCCGCGACGGCCGTTCGCTCGTAGTGAAGCGCCCAGGGCCGTTCGAGTAGCGCCGGCGCGAGCGACAAAGCCAGGCCGATCCCCGACATCAGCGTGGACATTTGCAGCGGTGAAACCGGTGTCCGCAGGCGCTTTCCGAGCAAGATGAACAACGCTTCGCCGAGCACGGCGAGAAGGACGAAGGCGTTGCCGAGCAGCACCGATGCCGATCCGCCCGAGCCAGCCTCGCCCCCCCCGTCGCCGCCCTGCATCGTGCAGACGAGCACGCCCGCGGTGGCCAATGCAACGGCGCCCATCGTCAGCGCTCCCGGCCGTTCACGCAGCGCGACGATCGCCACGAGCGCCGCCACGGCCGGCAGGCAGCCCGCGATCACTCCAGCATCGGTGGCCGAGGTCAATCGCATGCCGCTCAGCAACAGCACCGTATAGCCGACGCTGCCGGACCCGGCTTGCAGGACGAGCAGCATCGCCTCCCTTCCGCCCACGCGCGGCCATGCTTCGCCCGTCAGCTTCATCGCGAGCACGAAGAGCGGAAATGCGATGGCAAAGCGCAGCGCCGTCGCGGTGAACGGCGGCAGCCCATGCGCGATCAGTTTGCTCGCCACCACGGTGCTGCCCACGCCGATCATCGCCAGCGCGCAAAAGAGGTAACCCATCCAACGTGAACGCATCGTGTCGCTCCCAACGCAAAAGGATGCGACGCAGATTAGGCGGATCGGAACGAAGGGTCTTGAACGAAATTGCAGCGAAGCGACGATGACCGCGAGGCGCAGAGCAGCCGACTCGACGAAGTCCACTCCAAAAACGCTTCAGCTACGGACGCTGCCCCGCGGCTAGCGAACCGCGCCGGCGTACTGTGCCGGCGTCACGCCGAAGGCACGCGCGAACGCGCGCGTCATATGGCTTTGGTCCGCGAAGCCCGCACTCGCGGCTGCATCGGCGAGCGGCAAGCCTCGCTCGATCAGGCGCCGGGCGAGCGCAATGCGCCTTTGAATCAGATAAGCATGCGGCGGCAACCCCGTCGCACGCACAAAGCCTCGCAACAGCTGGAACCGGCTCAAACCCGCATCGAGCGCAAGGCTGGCCAAGGTAACGGGTTGGCACGGATCATCATCGATACGCGCCTTGGCGTGTTCGATCGATGCGACAGCGCCGTCGATCGCTGCATGCGCCGAGGCATGCAGCCGCACGGTGGTATGGCTGCGCACGCACT
Source organism: Trinickia sp. (assembly GCF_051953955.1). Taxonomy (GTDB): domain Bacteria; phylum Pseudomonadota; class Gammaproteobacteria; order Burkholderiales; family Burkholderiaceae; genus Trinickia. The sequence goes on from NZ_JBQCIF010000124.1 coordinate 93,492, forward strand.
CGGCCATCAACGCGTACAGCGCTTCTTCGCACGCCAGGGCGTCGGATGACGCGGCAGCGTTCGTCGCCGCGGCAAATGCGCGCTTGAAACACGCGGCGAAGCCGTCATCGCGCAACACGGGCCGCTCGAGTTCGACCGCGGCCGGCGCGGCCGCCCCTAGTTCCAACGCGACGTCATGAACGACGCTCGGCTCGAAGTAGAGCATGTGCCACGCACGGCCGCGCTCGTCGAACGCCCTGCCGTCATGCACTTCGCCAGGGTTGACCGTAATGACGTCGCCGGCCCGCGCCTCGACGGGCCCGCGCCCGCTTGCCGACCGCTGGGCGCCGCGCCACATCACGCCAATACCGAACGTGTCGTGCGAATGACGGGCAAACGAGCGCGTCGTATCGGCTGTCGTCGCCTGCACGCCGGCGACGGTGCAACGATGCATGACGACGCGCCCGCCGCTCATCGGCGTGTACGGACGCGCGGCTCGCCGTCGTCGCCGCGCGCGCCCTCGCGCACGCTGCCTTGCGAGACGCTCGCACCGGCCGCGACGCTGTGCGTGAGCCAAACGTTGCCGCCGATAACGGCACCGCGCCCGATCGTCACGCGGCCGAGAATCGTGGCGCCCGCATAGATGACGACGTCGTCCTCGACGATCGGATGCCGTGCGTGCCCCTTGACGAGCGTGCCGTCGGCATCGGCGGGGAACGTTTTAGCGCCGAGCGTCACGGCCTGATAAACGCGCACGCGCTCGCCGATGATCGCCGTTTCGCCGATGACGACGCCGGTGCCGTGATCGATGAAGAAGCTAGGGCCGATCTGCGCGCCCGGATGAATGTCGATCCCCGTCAGCGAGTGGGCGATCTCGTTGATGAAACGCGCGAGCAACGGCACACCGAGGCGGTGCAGCGCGTGAGCGAGCCGGTGATGCATCATGGCGAGCACGCCGGGGTAGCACAACAGGATTTCGGTGATGTGCTGCGCGGCGGGATCGCCGACATGCGCGGCTTGAATATCGCTGACGAGCATCGCGCGAATGCCCGGTAGTTGCGCGCCGAACGACCGCGTGATCTCGAATGCGAGCACTTCGAGCTCCGGCGCCGGCGTGTCGGCATGCTCGGGCAGAAAGCGCAGCGCGCGACGCACTTGCTCGCACAGAAGCCGCAGCGTGCTTTCGAGCGTATGCCCGACGTAGTAATCGACGCTTTCGTCGGTCAGATCGGCCGCGCCGTAGTGCGTCGGAAACATGACGGCCCGCAGGCCCTCGACGATGCCGACGATGGCCTCTCGTGACGGCAGTTCGCGAATGCCGCGCGGGTGGCGTGTTCGGTGGAGCTCTTCGCGCGACGCGCGCAACTCGGCCACGATTTGATCGAGGCCCCAATGGCGGGAAAGCGAATTCGGCATGATGGTGAGGACGGCGGCAATACGGCTTGTATGTCGGAGATGCGAAGAGATTACCGCGTTTCACGCGACGTTGCCCGGATGCGTCCTCCGCCGGCCCTTACACCGTCAAGCTGCTTGCGTCGATCCAGCGCACGGCCCAGTCGCGCGCATGCGCAATGGCCGCCGCTTCGTCGGCAAAACGCAGATCGTTGGGGAAAAATCGGTTCGCGACGAGCTCACCGTCGCTCGAGCGCGAGATCACGACATACGGCTGAAAAGAGCCGTCTCCGGACCGCGCGGGCGCGCAATTGAGCAAGTATCCGCGATGCGTGAATGCGGCGTCGGGGTAATGCATGAGTCACCTGCCTCCCTGAATACGCTTGCTGCGGCGTCGTGCGATGCGTCGCGCAGCCGCGAAAGCGAGCGCCTGACTGCGTTTTGACTACGGGCGCAGGCTCGCAGGATTCGAATCATACTCTGTAGGGAACGTCGGTTCTATCGAAAAAATTGCCGTTTTTCCGATCCATGCATCGAATGAGCCGCCGCGCCAAGCCCGGCTTGAGCCGGAACAGCTTTTGCAGCGCCTGCGTGTCGGTTCGTGCCCAAGCGGGCATCCGAACCCGACCCTGTGCCCGCGCACAAGCGACGCTCGTAATGCGTGTAATTGTTCGGGGCCGCCCTACGGCGAAGCAAGCAGCCCAAAGAAGGAGAAGAAGCGAGTACGCAGCCTCGATGCAGCGGGCCTATCGACGGCGAACGAGCGCAGCCATGGCGGCTGCCGCTCGTTCGCGCATTCGTTCGATCAGCGCCGCTCGAACGTGCCGTCGCGCAACCGCCAAAGATTCAGCGGATTATCGTCTTGCACTGCTTCCGGCAGCAATTCGGCCGGCAAGTCCTGATAGCAGACGGGGCGCAAGAACCGCTCGATCGCGAGCGTGCCCACCGACGTCGAGCGTGGGTCCGACGTAGCCGGGAACGGGCCGCCATGCACCATCGCATGCGAGACTTCGACGCCCGTCGGATATCCGTTCGCCAAAATGCGGCCGGCCTTGCGCTCGAGCGTGGGCAGCAGCTTGCGCGCAAGTTCGACGTCGTCGCGCTCCATATGCAGCGTTGTCGTCAATTGGCCTTCGACGTGCTCGGCCAACTCGATCATTTCGTCGATGTTCGCGCAGGTCACGATGAGCGACGTCGGCCCGAAGATTTCATCTTCGAGCGGCGGCGCCGCGAGGAAGTGCGATTGCGTCGTCGCGAACAGCTCGGGCAAGGCCGCATGCTGAGCATCGGTGCTCGCCCCATGCGCGAGACGCGTCACGCCTTCGACGCCCGAGCGCCGCTGCACGCCGTCGCGATAGGCACTGGCGATGCCCGCGGTCAGCATCGTCTGCGCGCCCTTCTTCTCGAGCGCTTTCGAAGCTGCTTCGACGAACGCTTGACGATGCGGGCCGTCGAGCACGACGATGAGCCCAGGGTTCGTGCAGAACTGACCCACGCCGAGCGTCAGCGAATCGACGAAACCGTTCGCGACGGCTTCCGCGCGCGCGGCGAGCGCGCCCGGCAAAACGAAGCAGGGATTGATGCTGCTCATTTCCGCATAGACGGGAATCGGCTCGCGGCGACGCGCGGCGATGTTCATCAGCGCGATGCCGCCACCGCGCGATCCCGTGAAACCGACGGCCTTGATCGCGGGGTGCGCGACGAGCGCTTCGCCGACGGCGTTGCCCGCCCCGAGCACGAGCGCGAACACGCCGGCAGGCAGGCCGCACTCGGCCACGGCCTCTTGAATCGCGCGGCCCACGAGTTCGGACGTGCCCAAATGAGCGGGGTGCGCCTTCACGACGACGGGGCAGCCGGCGGCCAGCGCCGACGCCGTATCGCCGCCCGCCACCGAGAACGCGAGCGGGAAATTGCTCGCGCCGAACACGGCAACGGGGCCGACGGGGATCTTGCGCAGACGCAGGTCGGAACGCGGCAGCGGCTTGCGCTCGGGCATCGCGGAATCGAGCGTCGCGCCGAGCCAGCGGCCATCGCGCACGAGTTGTGCGAAGAGCTTGAGTTGGCCCACCGTGCGTGCGCGCTCGCCTTCGAGTCGCGCTTTCGGCAGCGCCGATTCGGCGTGCGCACGCTCGATCAGCGTGTCGCCGAGCGCCATGATGCGTTCGCCGATTGCGTCGAGCAGGCGTGCGCGCGTCTCGAGCGGCGCCTCGCGGAACGGATCGAGCGCGGCGCCAGCCAGCCGGCAAGCGCGATCGACGTCGTTCGCGTCACCGGCGCCGAAGGCCGGCTCCATTTCGGCGTTACGAGCCGGGTCGAACGCGCGCAGCGTTCCTGCGGTCCCGCGCACTGCGCCGCCGCCGATCAGCATGTCTCCCGTGATCTGCATCGTCAGGTTCTCCAGTTGAGCCGGCGCTTGCCGGCAAGTAGTCGCAATGGCGATGACGGGCCAAGCCACGTCGGAACCTTCGATGATCGCATGGATCGGCTTTCGGCGATGAATGCCGGTCGGGTTGCCCAAACTGTGGAACATCCCGGAAAAGCTCCCTTTTTTGCGCGCTCCCGAAAACGCTCACCTCATTGCTTGCGTTCGTGGTCGCGGCCAGCAATCGCCGGGCTACGGCCCGGTTATGGCCCGCTCAACGTCTGCCCAAGCAACAGCGCATTCATCGCCACGACGATGATTAATACCGCCACGGCCAGCAGCAGCATCGCGCGCCCCAACCGATGCTCGCCCATGAGTCGCCGGCTGCTCGCGAATCTGATCAACGCCAGCATCGGCACCGGCACCGCGAAGCTCAGCACGACCTGGCTCAGGACCAGCGCGCGCGTCACGCCAACGCCGAGCGCGACGACGATGAAGCTCGGCACCATCGTCACGAGGCGCCGCAGCCACAGCGGCAGGGAGACGCCTAGAAAGTCCTGCATGATCATCTGTCCCGCCATCGTGCCGACGACCGAACTGGAAATGCCCGATGCCATCAGCGACGTCAAAAACAAACCCGCTGCCATCGAGCCGAACAGCGGCGTCAACGTGCGATAGGCCGCACCGATCTCGGTCATCTCGCGATGCCCATTGTGAAACGCACCGCACGCCATGATGACCATCGCCATGTTGACGAGCCCCGCCACTGTCAGCGCAATCACCGTTTCTGCGTTCGCATAGCGGACGAGTGTCGCGCGCTCGTCCTCGCTCCGCGGCACGACGCGCTCGCCGCTCAGTCCCGAATGCAAGAACAGCGCATGCGGCATGATCGTCGCCCCGACGATGCCGGCGCAGACGACAAGCGCCTCCCGATCGGGCACCACCGGGACGAACATGCCGTGCAACACCGGGCGCCACGGCGCACCGACGAACAAGAGCTGCGCGACATAGGCGACGGCGATCAAGCCGACGAGCGCGCCGATGGCGACTTCGATCGGACGAAAGCCGCGTCTTTGCAGCAACAGCAGCCACCAGGTGAGCACCGCCGTGATCGTCATGCCGACCAGCAACGGAATGCGCGCCAGCAGCGAAAACCCAATCGCGCCGCCCAGGAATTCGGCAAGGTCGGTCGCCATCGCAGCAACCTCGCTGATCGCCCACATCGCGAGCGCAACGGGCCGCGGCAATCTGCCCGCGCAGAGCTTGGCGAGGCTCACGCCGGTCACGACGCCGAGCCGCGCCGAAACGGCCTGAAACAGCATCGCCGCGGCGTTTGCGAACAGCACGGCCCACAGCAGCGCATAGCCGTAGCCGGCGCCGGCCTGCAGGTTCGTCGCGAGGTTGCCCGGGTCCATATAGGCCACGGAAACGACCACCGCCGGCCCCGCGAACGGCAGCAGCAAATGCACGCCGCGCCGGCGGCCGGCAAGCGCTTCGCGAACCTGCGACGCCGTGCGCGCACTCCGACTGCGCTCGCGCTCCGACACAGGCGTGTCGTTCATGATCAAGCCTCGCTTGGAGACCGACGACGGACCGTTGCCGCCGAGCACACGCGTTCCATGCGGTCTCACTTCGAATGAATACACGTCAAGTTTGGCAGCGTTCAAGGCTTTCGACAGTATCCGCCTAAGCCGCTCGCCGCACGCAAATCGGGAATGGAACCTGCTGTCTGCAACGCGTCCGCCTGCATGCACCACGCCGCCTCATGAACAGACCGCGCGCCTCGATCCACTGCCTCAGGCCGCCGACCGTGCGCCTGTTGCTCCCGCGCGGCCGGCATGTCGTCGCAAGGGCCGTGCCGAGCATCGCAACGGCAATGCCGCTCGCGCGCCCGGCTGCCCCGCTCGAGCATAGTGCGCTTGCGCCGGCCGGCATTCAGGCCGAACACATCGCCCGCCTCTGGCAGTTGACGCTGATCGTTTGCGGATGCGTCTTCGCCGCCGTGCTGATCGGTGTCCTCTTTGCGCTCATGCGGCGCCGCGGCGCCACCCCCGCCACGCCGCCGGACCTGTCCGTCAACGTGACGCCGGAGCGCCGCACACGGCGCGCCGTCGTCTGCGTCAGCATGCTCTCGGTCTTCCTGTTGGTGGGTCTCATCGTCGCCGACGTGTTGACCGACCGCGCGTTGTCGAAGCTCCCTGATGCCGATGCGCTGCACATCGATCTGACGGGATGGCAGTGGTGGTGGCAAGCTCGCTATGCCACCGACCACGCACATGCGGCGTTCGCCACGGCCAATGAGCTGCATATCCCCGTGGGCAGGCCGATCGTCATCACGCTGCACGGCGGCGACGTCATCCATAGCTTTTGGGTGCCGAACCTGCACGGCAAGAAGGATCTGCTGCCCGGCATCACTTCGACGATCGAACTAAGAGCCGACCGCGCAGGGACCTACGACGGTCCTTGCGCCGAGTTCTGCCGCGCCGAACACGCGCGGATGGCATTGCGGGTCGTGGCCGAGCCGCCCGACCGCTATGCGGCCTGGGCGACGGCGCAAAGTGCGAGTGCGGCGCCCGTCCCGGCCGACGCGCACGCCGCCCGCGGCATGCGAGTGTTCGAGCAGTCAGCATGCGCGAATTGCCATACCGTTCGCGGCACGAGTGCCGTCGGGCGGCTCGGGCCGGACCTCACCCACTTGATGAGCCGGCAAACGATCGCCGCGGGCGTCCTTCCGAACGACGCCGCCGACTTGACGCGATGGATTCGCGACCCGGGTGCGGTCAAACCGGGCACGACGATGCCGGCCGTGCCGCTCTCCGCGCCTGATCTCCAAACGCTCGTTGCCTGGTTGACGACACTGAAATGACCGAACGCGCCGCTCTTTCCGGGCCGCAGCCCGGCCCGCGTCTCTTCGACGGCCCCGAGGCACCCGAGACGGTGCGCCGGGCGCTGGCCCTCACCTGGGCGGATCCGCCCGGCTGGCTCGGCGCACTAGCGGCGATCAACCACAAGACGATCGCCCGGCGCTTCATCGCCACGACGTTTGCGTTCTTCTTGCTCGCCGGCGTGCTGGCGCTCGTCATGCGCCTGCAGCTCTCGCGCCCCGGCAACCATGTCGTCGGGCCGGACACCTACGACGCGCTGTTCACGCTGCACGGCACGACGATGATGTTCCTGTTCGCCGTGCCCGTGATGCAGGCGGTTGCCGGCTATCTGATTCCGTTGATGATCGGCGCGCGCAGCATCGCGTTTCCGCGCATGAACGCCTACGCCTACTGGATGTTCCTGTTCGGCGGGATAACGCTCTACGTGTTCGCGCTGCTCGGCGCGGCGCCTCGAGCGGGCTGGTTCAGCTACGTGCCGCTGTCAGGGCCGAACTATGGGCTCGGCAAAGGCCCGGACATCTGGGCGCAGATGATCACGTTCACCGAATTGTCGGGACTGCTCGAAGCCGTCATTCTCATCACGACGATCCTCAAGATGCGGGCGCCCGGCATGTCGTTGAACCGCATGCCGCTCTTTGCCTGGGCCACGCTCGTGACACAGTTCATGGTCATCTTCGCGATGCCGTCGATCATGCTCGCCAGCACGTCCCTGATTCTCGACCGGCTCGTCGGCACGCAATTCTTCAATCCTTCGCTCGGCGGCGACGTGCTGCTCTGGCAACACCTGTTCTGGTTCTTCGGCCACCCGGAGGTGTACCTCATTTTCATTCCGGCGCTCGGCTTCATCTCGTCGATTCTGCCGACCTTCGCGCGCCGGCCGATATTCGGCTATACCGCCATCGTGCTCGCTCTCGTCGCCACCGCATTTCTCGCGTTCGGGTTGTGGGTTCACCATATGTTCGCGACGAGCATCCCAGCGCTCGGCAAGAGCTTTTTCACGGCGGCTAGCGTCATGATTGCCGTACCGTCGGGAATACAGATCTATTGCTGGATCGCGACACTCGTAACGGGCCGGCTCGACGTGAAGGCGCCGCTGCGGTTCGTGCTCGCGTTCTTCTTCATCCTCGTCATCGGCGGCATGACGGGCATCATGCTAGGCGCCGTCCCGCTCGATCTGCAATTGCATGACACGTACTTCGTCGTCGCGCATCTGCACTACGTGCTGCTCGGCGGCGCCGTCTTTCCGCTGTTCGGCGCCTTCTACTACTGGTTTCCGAAAATCACGGGCCGACTGCTCGGCGAACGCATGGGCCGCTGGCAGTTTTGGCTCTTCTTCATCGGCTTCAACGTCACCTTTTTCCCGATGCATCTGCTCGGTCTGCACGGCATGCCGCGCCGCGTGTGGACTTATCCCAGCGGGATGGGCTGGTCGAGCATGAACATGACCGCCAGCGTCGGGGCGGTCATGATCGCGCTCAGCATCGCGCTGTTTCTCGTCAACGTCGCGTGGTCGTATCGCCTCGGCGCACGGGCGGGGAACGACCCGTGGGGCGCAGGCACGCTCGAATGGAGCACGCCCAGCCCACCGCCGCCGCACAACTTCGACGCCGTGCCCGTCGTACACGGCCGCGAACCGCTATGGGATCCGCCCGCCGCGCCGGCCTACGTGTCCGGGCTCGCAGCCGACTCTCGCGAGGTGCTCGTCACGACCGTCCTCGATGCCGAGCCCGATTTGCGCTCGCTGTTTCCCACGCCCTCGATCTGGCCGTTCGTCAGCGCGATCGCGACGACGGTGCTGTTCATCGGTTCGGTGTTCACGCCGTGGGCCATCGTATGGGGTTCCATTCCGGTCGTTGCGGCGTTGACCGCCTGGTTTTGGCCGACGCATCGCGAAAACGCAGGTGCCGTTGCCCTGGAGCGCGAACCATGAACACGGGATCGACCACGAGCGCCGGCAGCGATTTCGCCATGTCCGCTGCCTCCGACGCGATCGACGTTCGACATTTGCCGAGCTTCGGCTTCGGCGCCCGCAGCCTCCTATGGTGGGCAACGTCAGGTTTGATGCTGATCGAAAGCACGGGCTTCGCGATCGGCATCGCCATGTATTTCTATCTGCGCGACATCAACGCCGCTTGGCCCCTGAACGCACCGCCGCCCGACTGGCGATGGGGCACGCTCAACACGATCGTGCTCGCCGTCAGCATGGTGCCCAACGCGTTCGTCAAGCGCGCCGCCCAGCGGCGTGATCGAGGCGCCACGCGCGCTTGGCTCGTCGTCTGCCTCCTGTTCGCGATCGCGTTCCTCGTCGTCCGTACGTTCGAGTTCGCGTCGCTGAACGTGACCTGGTATGCGAACGCCTATGGATCGATCGTTTGGTTCTTGCTCGGGCTGCATACGACCCATCTCGTCACGGATACGATCGATACGGCCGTGCTTGCGGTCTTGCTTTACGTCGGGCCGTTCCAAGGCAAGCGCTTCGTCGATGCGAGCGAAAACGCGCTCTATTGGTATTTCGTCGTATTGAGTTGGCTGCCGATCTATGCGGTCATCTACATTGCGCCGCGGATCCACCCATGACCGGACCGGGCGAGGAGGCATCGCAGCGATGAAGACTTGGCTCGGTTTGCTGGCCGCGCCCACCGTCGTGCTGGGCGCACAAAGCGCCGACTATATGTTGGTGCAGTTCGCCTGCCGTTGGGGGACGCCTGCCCCTTTGTGCGCGGTGAGCGCACTCGGTTTCGTCTTCTCGGCTATCGCGACGATAGCGGCGTTCAATCGGTGGCGTGCAACGTCGGCGCCGTTTCCCGCAAGCTACGATGCGCGCAACGCACGCACGGCATCGTTAGCGTTGGCCGCGATGGTCGTCGGCGCGCTTTGCACGCTGATTCAGTTGACGATGTGGTTTCCGCAATGGCTGCTTTCGCCTTGCCTCTAGTCCAGCGCCGTCGGCGCATTGCGGCGCGCGTGCTGTCCGTTGCCTGCGCGGCTGCGCAGTGCGTGCCGGCACACGCGCACGAACTGACCGTAACGGCGGCAGGCACTCCCGTGTTCGGCTGGCAGTTTCCGCTTTGGGTCACGACGTTGCTTGCGATCAGCATCGGCCTTTACGGCGTCGGCTTCGTTCGCCTCGATCGGCGTGGTGCCGCCGGACGCGCCGCGCGCCGAATGCAAGCCGCTGCGTTCGGTGCCGGATGGAGCGCGTTGGCACTCGTGCTGCTCTCGCCGCTCGGCGCGCTCAGCGCTGCACTGTTCTCGGCGCATATGGTCGAGCATGAGGCAATGATGCTCGTCTGTGCGCCGCTCGTGATACTGGGGCGCCCGCTCGGCATCATGCTGTGGGCGTTTCCGCATGCGGCGCGCGTGGCGTTCGGGCGGGCCGTGCGCTCGCGGCAATGGGCCGCGTGTTGGGGGCGGCTCGCCTCGCCGCTGTCGGCATGGATGCTTCACGCCGCTGCGCTCTGGTTGTGGCACGTGCCCGCATTGTTCGAGGCCGCGGTCGCCGATCCGGTCGTTCATACGTTGCAGCACGCGAGCTTCTTGCTTACGGCGCTACTGCTTTGGCACGGCATCGTGGGCGCGGGTGCCACGCGGCACGGCAGCGGCTCCGCGATGCTGTCCTTGTTCACGACGATGGTCCACACGGGCGCACTGGGCGCATTGATCGCGCTGGCGCCCGGCATCTGGTACCCGTCGTACATCGAGTCCGCGAGCGCGCTCGGCATCGACCCGCTCCACGACCAACAACTCGGCGGCCTCATCATGTGGATCCCCGGCGCGGTGGCCTATCTGGCCGGCGCGTTGGCGGTCGCATCGCGATGGGTCAGCCGCGGACATAGCGCCACGAGGCCGAGCCGTTGGCCGGCACTCGCCGCGCAAGACCGCCTTGCTTCGGGGAAACGAACATCATGAAAAAGCCGCCGCGCATGGCCACGGACTTATTCGTGCTGACGCTGCCCGCCATCCTCGCGATCGCCATGAGCGGCTCGAAACATGGCGCGCCGCCAGCCCCCGAGGCGCCCGTCGCCGCCGATGCCGCGTTGCTCGCCCATGGCGAGTACGTCGCCAAGGCGGCCGATTGCGCAGGCTGCCACACGGCCCCCGACGGAGGTGCTCCGTTTGCCGGCGGGCTCGGCATGGCTTCGCCGTTCGGCACCATCAAGACCAGCAACATCACGCCCGATCGGCAATACGGCATCGGCCGCTATAGCTATCAAGAGTTCGACCGCGCCGTTCGGCACGGCGTTGCGCCGGGTGGAAAGGCACTTTATCCGGCGATGCCTTACCCGGAATTCTCGAAGATGTCGGACGAGGACCTGCGTGCGCTTTACGCCTTTCTCATGCAGCGTGTCGCACCGGTCGCGAAGCCGAACGAACCGGCCGACGTCGCCTTCCCCTTCAATCAGCGCTGGACGCTGTACGGCTGGCAGTTCGTCTTCATGCCCCATGGCGGGTTCAAGTCTCATGCACCGAGCGATCCGCAATGGACACGCGGCGCGTACCTCGTGCAGTCGCTCGGGCACTGCGGTGCCTGCCATACGCCGCGCGGATGGGGTTACAACGAGCGCGGCTATGACGAATCGGCGTCTCGCTTTCTGACGGGCGGCATCAACGATCACTGGTTCGCGCCGAATCTGACGGGCGATGCCGGGTCCGGGCTCGGGCGCATGAGCGAAGCCGACATCGCGCGCTTCCTCAAGACCGGGCATGCTCGCGGCAACGTGGCATACGGCAGCATGGTCGAGCAGATCGAAGACAGCATGCAGTACTACTCGGACGCGGATTTGCTGGCGATCGCGCACTACCTGAAAAGCCTGCCGCCCCGGCAGCCGTCGGGCACCTACGCACCGGCCATGCAACCCGCGCGCGCAAGCACGAACGGCAATCGCGTCGCGGATTCACAATCGCTCGGTTACGTGGTCTATCAATCGTTTTGCGCGAAATGTCACGGCGATGACGGCAAGGGCGTGCCGGAGGTATTCCCCGCGCTTGCGGGGAACCCGTCGGTGCTCGCGAAAGACACGACGTCGCTGATCCGCCTCATCGTCGAGGGCGGCAACAGCCCAGAGACGCTGGGTGGCCCCCCGCGACAACGAATGCCCGCCTTCGGCGGCACCCTCTCGAACGCGCAATTGGCCGACGCGCTGACCTACGTCAGAAGCGCTTGGGGCAACGTAGCGCAGCCCATCAGCGGCAACGACGTCGCATCGCTGCGCCAGACTCTGCACAAGTAGAAAGTATCGGACCGTTCTCGGGGACGGCGAAGCGCACTCGCCGTGCGCGCTGGGGTCGGGCGCTTTACACTTCGGGTATTGCCGCCCTCGCGGCGCTTGCAGATAACCGCTCCACTTCCATGGCAATGCCATTTGACGATAATGAACGCGCTGCCATATATCGCGCGATTTACGAACGCCGCGACATGCGGCACTTCGTGCGCGGGGACGTCGACCCCGATGTCCTCGCCCGCTTGATCGATGCCGCTCACCACGCGCCGAGCGTCGGCTATATGCAGCCTTGGCGGATCGGCCGCGTGACCGATGCGGCGTTGCGCGCGGCGCTGCACGCGGCGGTGGAGCGCGAGCGCATACGCACGGCCAATGCGCTCGGCGAGCGGCACGATGAGTTCATGCGGCTGAAAGTCGAAGGCATGCTCGACTGCGGCGAGCTGCTCGTCATGGCGTTGATGGACGGCCGCGAACGCCACGTATTCGGGAGACGCACCCTGCCCGAAATGGATCTCGCATCGGTCGCCTGCGCGATCCAGAACATGTGGCTCGCCGCACGCGCGGAAGGGCTCGGGATGGGCTGGGTGTCGCTGTTCGACGTCGACGAAGTACGCACGCTCATGCGGATGCCGTCCGGCGCCAAACCGGTGGCCATACTCTGTCTCGGCCATGTCGAGGCCTTTTATCCGAAGCCGATGCTGGAGCTCGAACGATGGGCCGCGCGAATGCCCATCAGCGAATGCCTCTACGAAAATCACTGGCCTGGCGAAAAGGCCGCCGCCAAAACGGCCCTCGAGGAATGACGCCGCGCGCGCGTCAGCTCTCGCAGCGGTAGAAATCCATATGCTGGCCGGCCGCGACGGCTCGGCGCAGCCAATCGGGCGGGTCCCCATAGCCATCCCACGTATTGCCCATCGCGTCACGATAAAGGATGGGCCGTTCCGCCTCCTTATCGGCGGCAATCGATTCGGCGACGGCTTCCACGGTAATGCCGTACTCTTCCATGCGGCGTCGCAGCCAGCGAATCAACCGTTCGCGAGCTTCGCCTTCAAGCTGTTCCATCGATGATTCCGGTTATGGTTGATGCGGGGGTGGCTAAATCGCCCCCGCTGACCCGAGCCGAATCATACTCGACTCGCGGCCGAAAGGTTGCAGCCGTCCACAGGCGCATGCCGGGAAGGCAGCGCACGATCGTCATCAGGCGGTGTCGACTCGAATTATCGATACAAAATCAACAAAAAGCAAAAGCAGCAAAAAGCCACTGCGCAAATTCCCATGCATGGAACGTTCCAACCACCGGCGAGCACGTTTCCAAGCGGGCCGCGCCGCCGGAAGTTCGCTATCGTCACACGTTTGCTGAGGGCCGGGAGGCGGGCCACGCTCCGAGCCGCGCCCCGGCGCATGGCCAGCGCTCTCGCCACGGCACGCGCGCGATCGGCATGAGCATTGTGGGTTCTTTCGGCCACGATTAACGTGCGATCACCGACATAGCCATTTTTCTCTCATAATCGCTTTCACGCAGCCATTCGATAATTCCTACAACGCAGTCCTATTAATCATGCGGATCGGCTGATCGAGCCAGGACGATACATAGCAGGATGCCGTTCCCGAAAATGCTCACCTTATCCCTTAAAACGTTTTGAAAGGTGAGCCTTTTCGGGAGACGGCACACCGCCACGATCGCTGCGCTGCCGGGTCCCGGAAGCGCTCACCTTTGAGCGTTTGCTTGCGTGAACCTAGAACGCGAGCGAAGCAACGCGACGGCTGCACCTCATGCTCGACCGAACCGTGACGAGGCGCGTTTCATATCGACGGCATGGGCTTCGCGGGCTTCGGTTCGGCACCCGCCGGAGCGGCGCGTTCTTCGATCGGCGCGTGCGAAGCGCCGGCCGCCAGCCGAGCCGCGATGGCCGAGTTCATCGCCTCCTCGATCCGCTCCTTGTTGTACGGCTTGCGCAGCAGCATCGCACCGGCGAGCGCTTGATGATTGCTGTCCTCGGGCAGCGCGTCGTAGCCTGTCGCGAATATCACGCGCAGGCCCGGCTGCAACGCAAGCGCACGCATGGCTAGTTCGTCGCCCGACAAATCGGGCAGGGAGATGTCGGTGACGATGACGTCGTACGCATGCTCGCTGAGCAGCCGCAGCGCCTCCGTCGCGTCGCCCGCCTCCGTGACGGCATGCCCCAGATAACCAAGCATATCGGCCGTCGTGAAGCGCACCATCGCATCGTCGTCGACGAGCAGCACGCGCGCCGTCAATCGCGAAGCGGCGGGCAACGCTTCCTGCTCGGGCGGCGTCAGGACCGGCAACTGAGCGGGCGCGGGGATTTGACCGCGCGGCTGAGTGCGCAGCACATGGCGAATCTTGCGTGCCATCGCCTCCCGGCTATAGGGCTTGCTGAGCAAATCGACGCCCTCGTCGAGGCGCCCGCCATGAACGATGGCGTTGTCGGTGTACCCGGACGTGAACAGCACCGCGATGTTCGGCAGACGTTCGCGCGCCTTGCGCGCAAGCTCGGGGCTGCCGAGCGGGCCCGGCATGACGACGTCGGTGAACAGCAGATCGATCGGCACGCCGCTTTCGACGATCGCCAACGCGCTGAGCGCATCCTTCGCACGTAGCACGCGATAGCCGAGCTCCGACAGCAAATCGACGACGGTGCCGCGCACGTCTTCATCGTCCTCGACGACGAGCACCGTCTCGCTTCCACCCGTGATCGGGCCCGTCTCGATGTCGGTCTCGACGTCTTCCGGTTGCCGCGCGCGCGGCAGGTAAATGCGCACGGTGGTGCCGTGCCCGACTTCGCTATAGATCTTGATATGACCGCCCGATTGCTTCACGAAACCGTAGACCATGCTCAAGCCGAGGCCCGTGCCTTGTCCCTCCGGCTTCGTCGTGTAGAACGGCTCGAAGACGCGCTCGAGCAACTCGGCCGGAATGCCGCATCCGGTATCCGTGACGGCCACCATCACGTATTGCCCGGCCGCCACGTCGCCGTGCCGCGCGACGTAGGTGTCGTCGAGGAATGCATTGCCCGCTTCGATCGTGAGCTTGCCCTGCCCTTGCATCGCATCGCGCGCGTTGATCGCTAGATTGAGCAGCGCGTTTTCGACTTGGACGGTATCGACGAACGTATTCCACAACCCGCCGGTAATGACCGTTTCGATCTCCACGCTTTCGCCCAGCGAGCGGCGCAACATGTCGTCGATGCCGCGGATCAAGCGGCCGAGATTCACGGTCTTCGGCGAGAGCGGCTGCCGGCGTCCGAATGCAAGTAATTGAGAGGCAAGGCGCGAGCCGCGCGACGTTGCCGCAATCGCCGTCTGCAAGCGTTGCTCGGCGCGCAAGTTACCGGCTACGTCGCGGCTGAGCAATTGCAGATTGCCGGCGATCACCTGCAACACGTTGTTGAAATCATGCGCGACGCCACCGGTCAGCTTGCCGATCGCCTCCATCTTCTGAGCCTGCCTCAATTGCGCCTCCGTATGCACTCGCTCGGCAATGGCCGCCGCCACGCGCCGCTCGAGCACCATGTTCGCTTCCTGCAAGATCCGTTCGGCTTCTTTGCGATGCGTGATGTCGACGATCGAGCCGATATAGCCGAGAAACGCGCCGTCGTCGCCGAAACGCGGTGCGGCGGCGCTGAGGGCCCAACGATAGACACCGTCGGAGCGGCGCACGCGGCATTCCGCACTGAACGTCTCGCCGTTCGCGTTCGCCGCCGCGAAAGAAGCTTCATACTGCTTGCGATCCTCGGGATGCAAAGCTTCCCACGCGCCGGTGCCCAACGCCTCGTCGAGCGATTGCCCCGTGAACTCGCACCAGAGCCGATTCAAATAGGTCAAGGAACCGGTGGGATCGCTGACCCACATCATCACGGGCGCATGATTGGCCATGTTGCGAAAACGCGCCTCGCTTTCGAGCAGGTCGCGCGTCGCATCGCGCCGCAAGCGTGCCATTTCGAGGTTCGCACTCACGCGAGCCAACAGTTCGCGCGACGAGAAGGGCTTCGTCAAATAATCATCGGCGCCCAGTTCGAGCCCCTCGACTCGCGCCTCTTCGCCGGCTCGCGCCGAAAGCATGACGACCGGCAAATGACGCAGTTGGGCATCGGCGCGTATCTCACGCAACAAGCCGAAGCCGTCGAGCACGGGCATCAACACGTCCGTCAAAATCAGATCCGGTTTGCGCCTGCGGATGGCATCGAGCGCCGCGCGGCCGTCGGTAGCCGTCTCCACCTCCCAGCGCGAACTGAGCAAACGGCCGATGTAGTCGCGCATGTCGGCGTTGTCGTCGACGACCAAGACGCGCTCGCCCTTCGTGCCTCGGCCGAACGACCATTGAGACATTTCCTGGTCACGCTCGACCGGTTCAGCCTCGCCGCGCTCGGCCCCCTGCGCGTCGCTCTCGGGGAGCCAGCGCAGCGCTTCCTCCACGTAGGCATCCGCACGGGCGACGCGCGCGGAAGAACTGCGCGCCGTACCGACGTGCTCCGCCGGCAAATGGGCGCAGCCGAACGGCAGCCGCAGCGTGAACGTCGTGCCGCGCCCCACCTCGCTCTCGACGGCGATCGTGCCGCCGTGCAGTTTGACGAGTTCTTGAACGAGCGCGAGCCCGATGCCCGACCCTTCGAACGAGCGGCTGCGCTGCCCTTCGACGCGATGAAAGCGCTCGAACAGCCGCGGCAGCTCGCGCGCCGGAACGCCGACGCCCGTATCGCGTACGACGACTTCGGCTGCCGTGCCGTCGGCCGCGAGCCGCGTCCGAACGCCGATCTCCCCTTCGAACGTGAATTTGAACGCATTCGACAGCAGGTTCAGGACGATCTTCTCCCACATGTCCCGATCGACGTAGACCGGTTGCGGCAACGGCTCGCACGCGATCGAAAGCGCGAGCCGCGCACGGTCGGTCGCCGATTCGAAGTTCGACGCGAGTTCGGCCGTCAGCTTTGCAAGGTCGGTCGGTTCGAACGTCGCCATCACGCGCCCCGCCTCGATCCGCGAAAAATCGAGCAGGGAATTGACGAGCTTGAGCAGACGCAGGCCGTGGCGGTGCGCCGTCAGGAGGCGCTCTCGCTGCGCGGCCGCGGATGGTGCGGACGGTGCGGGCGCCGCCTCGCCGAGCGCGTCCTCGATCGGCCCGAGCATCAGCGTCAGCGGCGTACGGAATTCGTGGCTGACGTTCGAGAAAAACGCCGTTTTCACACGGTCGATTTCCGCGAGCGCCTCTGCGCGCCGGCGCTCGTCCTCATAGGCCTGTGCGTGCGCCACGGCGGCGCCGATTTGACCGGCGACGAGGCTCAGGAAGCCACGATAGTGCTCGTCGAACAAGCGGAACGGATTCAACCCGACGACGAGCGCACCCGCGCGCCCGGTGTCGCCCGAGGGCAAGATCGGCACCACGACGCCCTGAGCCGGCGGCTCGTGCCATGGGCCACGAGGCAGCGGTGTCCGGACGCGCTCGCGCAAATTCGGCACGAGGATGGGCCGATGGATGCGCAACGCTTCCTGCACGGGCCATAGCTCGGCGCCATCCGTCGATAGATGTTCCGGCGCCGCTTCGTGTCCCGCCTCGATGCCCGACGCACCGGCGAGCTTGATGCCGTCCGCACCGGGCTCGGCGAGATAGAGCATCGCAAAAGGCAAATCACGGCCGTCGCGGGCGAGCGCGCGCACGCTGCATTCGCTCGCCTCCTGCCAGGTACGTGCATCGGCCGCCCCCGCGGCCAGATCGCGCAACAGCGCAAGCTGCCGCTCGCCGATTACGCGCTGCGTATCGTCCGTGTTCGCGCAGATGATTCCGCCGATGCTGCCGTCGTCGTTCGGAATCGGGCTATAAGAGAACGTGTAGTACGTTTCCTCGGGATAACCGTTGCGCTCCATGATCAAAGGCTGCGCTTGCACGTATGTCGCTTCGCGGCCGGTCATTGCGAGCTCGAGCATTTCCCCGATGTCGTCCCAGAGCTCGTGCCAGACGTCGGCGGTCGGCCGGCCGAGCGCCCACGGATGCTTGCCGCCTACGATCGACAGATAGGCATCGTTATAGAAATAGATGAGCGACGTCCCCCAGCCGATCCACATCGGCTGGCGAGAGTTGAGGATGATGCGCAGCGCGAGCTTCAGATTCTGAGGCCACGTTTCGGGATCGCCGAGCGGCGTCGAGCGCCAATCGTAGGCGCGGATGAGCTTTCCGAGCTCGCCCCCGCCGGATAGGAAATCGCCCTCGTTTTTACCGGGCGGCAGGCTAAATACGTCGCTCATAAGATGTCCGTGTTCCGATCCACAGCGAACAGAGGCTGAGGGCGCGTAAAGACCGACGGCGATCGGCCGACATGGCGTGTCGAGCCGTAACCGGCGTTTCGGGAACGATGCCGCGACGTCTTCGTCCGCAGGAAAAACGGCCGCGCAGGGCAAAACGTAGAGGCTCGGACCAGCTGCCGCAGAGCAGATGGCCGGAATGCGTTGGCGACCCCCATATGGCGCACTGCTCCTCACGCTCGCCGTTCGAAGCGGCGAGACAAATGCTTGAAAGGGAGAATAAGCACAGCCTGTGCCACACGATGACGGCGAGCGCCGAGAGATGCAGGCGGGGCATGGCCGAGCCTGCCAGGAATCGCCTGCGGCCACGCGGCGACGCGATCTGGAAGCGGTTTTCGATCGCGTCCGTGCGATTCGAAAGACGCAGCGGTGTCCGAGGGGCCGCGCTGCGTTGCCCTCGGAGAGCCGCTTCTTTTTTTCACTCGCTGTGGAGTAACGACAATGCGCGGCCGACCAAGCGGCGCTTTCGGCGAAGCCTCGGTCCGGATTCGGTGGCGCGCTTGCCGTCAAGGCGGTCACCAGCGTGTTTTGCGGCCCCGGAAAAGCTCACCTGTGAGGGGGCTGCGGCCGGCAGTCGAACGTGCACTCGCTTCGCCGCAAACCGTTCTCTTCCCGAAAACCCTCACCTTTCCGGTCCCGGCGAGGTCGTATAGCGGGCGGCGGCCGATAAAAGGTGAGCGTTTTCGGGAGTGTCTAGGGCTCGGTAGCGCCGGGGCGGTATGGCCTTACGACGTCATCGAGCGCGGTGCGACTCACGCTTGCTGCTGCGCTCGAATGCGAGCGCGGAAGTGCTCGGTGCCCGCGACGATCTTGTCCAGCACGGCATCGAGCGCCCAGAAACGCTCCCGCACGTCGTAATCGATCGCACGGCAGCGAATCGACGAGAAGGTGCCGATGCGTTGGTGGTAAAGCTTGGCGAGCGCGGGATAGCCGAGCGTTTCGGATACCGCCGCAACGACGAGGAAAATCGACAACTCTTCGGCAAGCGCGGGATTCGTGGCGCTGCGGGTGCGCAGCCATTGATAGAGATCGGGATGAAAATTCGCGAATACGCCGTTGAACCCGGCCGACCCGGCTTTCATCGCATCCCATGCAATGGCCGCGTTCGCATTGAGAATTTTCAAAGGCGAGCCTTCGGCGAGCTTCACGCGGCGCTTCACGGTCGCGAGATCGCAGCTCACGTCCTTCAGCATGACGAAGCGGCCCGTGTCGATGCAGGCTTTCAGCTCGTCATCGCTGAGCAAGCGCCGGTAGGGTGCGGGACATTCGTACAAACCGAGCGGCACGTCCGACGGCAGGCGCGCAAGCAAATGCCGCAGATTGGCCAAAAACGCGTCCGTACCGGCGCGTGCGGGATCGAGGTGGTTAGTGACGAGCACGACCCCCTGCGCGCCTGACGCGGCCGCAACGTTGAGCTCTTCGACCTGAGCGTCGAGATCGTCGCTGATGTGACCGGACGCCACGACCGGCACGCGCCCCGCCACGCGCTCGACGACGAAGCGCGCGAGCTCCCCGCGTTCCGCGAGGCTCAGAAACTGCATCTCGCTCGACTGCGCAACGGCGAAGAGTGCATCGGACCCGTGCGCTAGATACCAATCGATCAGACGTTCGAGGCCCGCGTAATCTATCCGGCCGCTGTCGTGAAATGGCGTGAGCATCACCGGCACGATGCCCTCGATGACAGTGGATGGATGCGAGACGGCTGACATATTCCCTCCTTTGGGTGAACGATCCTGCCGGCGCTGAAAACGAGCGCCTCCTATCAAGCAGGCAAAGCGGTGCTGGCTTCGGTGCCGTCCTGCTCGGGTATGGGTTTGCGCACGAGGGCCAAATAGGCGATGGCGCCGGCAAATGCGACACCGGCTGCCGTCAGCAGCGCGGGCACGAACGACGAGACTTGGGCGATATAGCCGGTCACGATCGGTGCCAGGGCGCCGCCGAGGAAGCCGCCGAAGTTCTGGATCGCACCGAGCGACGCGACTCGGTCGGACGGTGCGACGGCCGTCGCTAGCGCCCACGAGCACGCGGAAGCCGCATTCGCCAAAAAGATGACGACCGAGATGCAGGCAAGCGCCACCACGTTGCTTTGAACGAGCGGCACAGGAATCGTGAACGCAACCATGCCGAGCATCGTGATGACCACCGCATTGCGGCGGCTCGCCACGGGCGAGCGGCTGCGCTTCGTGATGACGTCCGAGAACCAGCCCGCCATGAGCGCGCCGAGGAATCCGCAGAGGAACGGCACCGAAGCGGCGAAGCCCGTGCGCACGAGGCTCATGTGACGTTCCAGCGTGAGATAGCCGGGTAGCCAGGTCAGATACACCCAGTTCAAGTACACGGAGCCGAAGAAGCCAAGCAGCATTCCCCACGTCTCGCCATGCGAAAACAGCTGACGCCATTCGGCGACGCTGAGCCGGCGGCGGACCACCGGAGTGTCGCCGGCCTCGAGATAGCGGCGCTCGTCGTCGGTCAGACGCAGTGCTTGCGGATCGCGATATACGGCCAGCCAGACGACGGCGACGACGAGGCCGAGCGCGCCCGTTGCGATGAAAGCGGTACGCCAGCCGAACGAGGCGATCACCACCGACAGGCAAAGCGGGGCAAGCGCGGTGCCCAGCGGCGATGCGGCGTTGAAGATGCCGGTGGGGGTGCCCCGCGCCCGCAGCGGAAACCAGTTCGCCACGACGCGCGCCGCCGACGGAAACTGCGGGGCCTCGCCGATACCGAGCACGATGCGGGCGGCGATGAACGCGCCGAATGTCCCGACGAGCCCACCCGCCGTTTGCGCGATCGACCATATGATGAGCCCCGCGCCCAGCAAGCGGCGCGGCCCGATGCGGTCGACGAGCCCGCCCACCGGCAGTTGACACAGCGCGTAGCTCCACGAGAAAGCGGATAGCAGCACGCCCATCTGCACGAGCGACAACCCGAGGCTTCCGCGAATCGCCGGACTTGCGATCGACAACGTGCCGCGGTCGAGGTAGTTGACGATGCCGCTCACCATCAGCAAGGCCAACGAGATCGTCTGCGCCCGGCGCACGCGGCGCGGAACGGGCTGTTCCTGGATATCGCTCATGCTCGTGTCTCCATGTTTATGTTAGCGCTTACATTTCAACCGACGGACCCTCCGCCCACACTCGGACGGACGCATCGGTGCGTCTCCCTCGTGCACTCTCTGCCTCGGCCGGATTGGCTGCCGTTCGGAGTCGGGGTAAGATAGCGCTTACATTCTCAGCAAGATGCCGGTTGGATGCAAGTGCCTCGATCGGCACCCGGGGGTATACGTGAATACCGCAGACCGAGCACTGAACAGATTCCGCCCACGATGAGCCGCCCCTCAGCCTCCCCCGCGCCTTCGCCGCGGGCACGCCGCTCCACCGGCCGTGCGGTATTGAGCGACGTCGCCCGGCTCGCGGGTGTGTCGACAGCTACCGTGTCCCGCGTCTACAACGAGCCAGGCAAGGTATCTGCCGAAATTCAGGCGCGCGTGCGCCAAGCCGCGCTCGAGTTGAACTGGATTCCGAATGCGGCAGGCCGCGCGCTGGCTTCGACGCGCACGCATATCGCGGGAACCGTCATTCCGACGTTGGACGATCAGGTTTTCGCCTCGCAGGTTGCGGGTATGCAAGCTGTGTTCGGGGCGCAGGGCATTACGCTTTTTCTCGGCTGTTCGAATTACGATCCGGCGCAGGCGCTCACGCAAGTGCAGGCGATGCTCGCACGCGGGGTCGAAGCGTTGGCGGTCGTCGGTGAAGCGCATCCGCCCGAACTGTTCGAGGCACTTAGGCAGTATCGCGTGCCCTACGTCGTGCTGTACGCCTACAGGCAAGACAGTCCGCATCCTTGCATCGGCTTCGACAATCATGCGGCCTTCCTCGGCCTGACGAACTATCTCGTCGAATTGGGACATCGGAGCTTTGGCGTCGTGATGCAGCCGGCGCTCGGCAACGATCGCGTACAAGCGCGCGTGCGCGGCATACGCGAAGCGCTCGAGCGCCAGGGGCTCGCCGTCCGCCCGGAGAACGTGCGCGAAGGACACGCGACGATCGCCTTCGGCCGCGAAAGCATGCGTTCCATTTGGCAGGAATCGCCCGCCCGGCCCACGGCCATCATGTGCGGCAACGATGCCCTCGCGATCGGTGCGCTGCTCGAAGCGCAAGCACTCGGCATCGACGTGCCGCGCGAACTGTCGATCACGGGTTTCGACGACGTCGCCATGGCAAGGGAGATCCACCCTGCGCTAACGACGATGCGAGTGGACACCGAACAGATCGGCCGAATCGCCGCACAACACCTGCTCGACGTGTTGAAAGGCAACGGCGACGCGGGCGGCCACGAAGTGCCGGCGACGCTGCAAGTGCGCGGATCGACGGCAAAAGCCGCCATGCGCAAGAAGCGGTAGACGCCGCCGACGACGTC
The DNA here is from genome assembly GCF_051953955.1 of Trinickia sp. Lineage (GTDB taxonomy): Bacteria > Pseudomonadota > Gammaproteobacteria > Burkholderiales > Burkholderiaceae > Trinickia. Next base: position 116,069 of record NZ_JBQCIF010000124.1, read on the forward strand.
CGTTCAAGCCGAAGGTGAGCTTCTACGGGAGCCGCCGCAGTGCATTCGCAGTAGTCGAAACTGCGGATACGCGTACGTGATTTGTCGCTTTCATCGGTAGCTTCCTTGGCATCGCCGTCGAAAGGTGAGTAGTTTCGGGAGTGGATACCCCTCGAGCGTCAATCGATTCCCGAAAGGGCGCAATGCCCCACCGGACAGTGAGCACTCAGAGCTTTGACATCTTCCATGCTCCAGCTCCCATCCCCGTTGAACTCGACGAACTCGATGCGCCAGTGACCCTCGGGCCGGCCGTCGCGCGCTTTGCACCTTTTTCGAGGAACTCCGTCAGGTAAGTCTGCATATGCAATGGCAAGCATGCGCGCTGGTGGCTAGGTGGAAGATACTCGGCAGCTCCCGTCATGACGCCGAAGAGATGGTGAATGGGCGTGAGTGTTTTGCGGTAGTGGTCCGACGCCCACAAGGCAAAAAGAGCATAAGCGCAAGCCAGGACATGATCGGGAGGCAAGCCTAAGGTCTCCGCCAGGAACCGGCATAGCGTTTCCGTGGTGCCTGAAGGCCCGGCCCAAACCGGGTGGTCGTGGAATCGGGCGCGCTCGGCCCACGGCGTATCCTCATTGACCGTACCGACGTTGTGACGCATCGTTGATTTACTCTGGAATCCACGACGTGCGTTAACCTGCGGATCTTTGTCTGGGTGGGTCCATAGGCTTGTCCACGCGTACTTCGTATCGAACCGCGTGGAGATGTCGTGCAACACCATGATGTTGATGTGAGTCGGCAGGCCCGCGATCTTGGCACGCCAGGTCAGCAGACTGGCCATCTGGTGCATTGGCTGGTATTCGCCCGCCAAGAAATCATCGGGCGTCCGAATGACCTTTTCGTGCTTATCGACGGGTTTGTGCTTGATGATCGACTCGAAGGCGATGACGTGCGCACAGGCCTGCATGCATGCCTCACGTACGAGCGACGCCACTCTCTCGTTCCTCAGGACACGCCCGGCCAGATGCTGCTCAATCGCCAGGTGTCTCTGGCTTCGAATGAAGCCAATGATCGCCAGTGTTAGATCCACGGCGTTGTCGTAGATGCGCACTTGCGCATCCCTTCCTACCGCAGCTCGCGCATCCCACGCCGCTTCGCGGAATATCGGTTCGTTAGCACCTTTCTCACGCCATGCATCTGCTTCGACCTTAGTCACCCGGCACCAGTTTAAGAGCACCTCCTTGACCTCCTAAAATGTAATACCTGTCTAATTTGGGGGAGTCAATTGTGCGGGGGTGCGATAAAGCCAGTCCAATACCAAGGCGAACGACTGCGGGACCTCGACT
>NZ_JBQCIF010000125.1:0-173028 GCF_051953955.1 Trinickia sp.
GGCCCCGCGGCGGTTTGCCGGCGGGGGGCGGCCGCTATTGTGTCGCACTATCCGACCGCGCAAAACAAACCATTGTCGTGGGGGGGGGGGGCCGGCGGGGCGCCGGGCGCCCGCGACCCCGATGCGCCGCGCCACTTGAACAAGATCACCGAAACTTATTGAACGAGAGATGCAGATGGAACGTGCTGAGGAGTCCAGACTCATGAATCAGTCCCCGGGCAAGGTGATGCTGCTCGCACCGCTGACTGGGCCCGTCGTGCCGCTCGCCGACGTGCCCGACCCCGTCTTCGCAGGCGGGATGTTCGGCGACGGCATCGGGATCGATCCGCTCGACGGCCGCCTCGTCGCGCCGTGCGACGGCGTCGTCACGCATCTCGCGCGCACCGGCCATGCCGTTACGCTGCAAACGCCCGAAGGCGCCGAAATCTTGCTGCACATCGGCATCGATACCGTGGAATTGGGCGGCGAAGGGTTCACTGCGAAAGTGGCCCAAGGCGATCGCGTGCACGCGGGCGATCTGCTCATCGAATTCGATCAAGATGCCGTCGGCACGAAGGCGAGGAGCCTCGTTTCCGTCGTCGCGATCGCGAATTCGGAGGCATTCGACGTGATCGAGCGCGCCTCCGGGCGCGTGACGGCCGGCGCGAGCCCGCTGCTGTCGCTGCGCGCGAAAGGCGCAACTGCGAGCGCGGACGCGGCAAGCGAGCCTGCTAGCGAAGTGAAGGTCCAAGCGAGCCGAACGATCAAGCTGACGCAGGCGGGCGGACTTCATGCGCGCCCCGCGGCGCGCGCGAGAGAGGCTGCGCGCGGGTTGCAGGCACGCGTGGACGTGCATCACGACGGCCGGCAAGCGAACGTCGAGAGCGTCGTGGGCTTGCTAGGCCTCGGTGCGGGTGAGGGCGCGACGGTCGAGGTGATCGGCACCGGCCGCGACGCCGCGCAGGCAGTCGATGCCGTCGCACGCGAGCTGTTGCGCGAGGTGCACGGCGAGTTCGAGGAAACGCCGGCACGCATGAAATCGCCTGCGCCGGGTCTTGCCGTGCGCCCTGCGGGTGTTCCGCTCGATCCGAACACGCTGGCGGGCGTTTGCGCGGCGCCGGGCATTGCGGTTGGCAAGCTGGTGCGGTGGGACGACGCGCAATTCGCTCCGCCTGAACTGGCGAGCGGCACGCCGGCGGCCGAGAGCCGTCTGCTGGACCGCGCGCTCGCCACGGTCGATGCAGAGCTCAATACCACCGTGCGCGATGCGTCGCAACGCGGCGCCGTCGGCGAAGCGGGTATTTTCGCCGTGCATCGCGTGCTGCTCGAAGACCCGACGCTCGTCGATGCTGCCCGCGATCTCATCAGTCTCGGCAAGAGCGCGGGCTTCGGCTGGCGCGAAGCGATCCGCGCGCAGATCGCCGTCCTCACGAACGTGGAGGACATGTTGCTCGCAGAGCGCGCCGCGGACTTGCGCGACATCGAAAAACGCGTGCTGCGTGCGCTCGGCTACGTCAACCCGGCCGCCCGGGCGTTGCCCGACGAAGCCGTCTTGGCCGCGACCGAATTCACGCCGTCGGATCTCTCCTCGCTCGATCGGTCGCGGGTGAGCGCGCTCGTGATGGCGGCCGGCGGTGCGACGTCGCATGCGGCCATCATCGCGCGCCAGCTCGGCATTCCCGCGCTCGTGGCCGTCGGCGATGCGCTGCATGCGATTCCGGAAGGCACCCAAGTCGTCGTCGACGCCAGTGCGGGACGGCTCGAATACGCGCCGACCGCGCTCGACGTCGAGCGAGCGCGCCTCGAGCGCGACCGGTTGGCCGGCGTGCGCGAGGCGAATCGCCGGACGTCGCAGCAAGCGGCCGCCACGCGCGACGGCCGCGCGATCGAAGTCGCGGCGAACATCGCGACGATCGACGATGCGCGCACCGCGGTCGAGAACGGCGCCGATTCGGTGGGGCTGCTGCGAACCGAGCTGTTGTTCATCCATCGCGAGTCGGCACCGAATGTCGACGAGCATCGGCAAAGCTATCAAGCGATCGTCGATGCGCTCGAGGGCCGTACGGCCATCATCCGCACGCTCGATGTCGGGGCCGACAAGGAAGTGCCTTACTTGACGCTGCCGCCGGAGACGAACCCCGCGCTCGGCTTGCGCGGTATCCGGCTCGCCCAAGTGCGCCCGGACCTGCTCGACGATCAATTGCGCGGGCTGATCGCGGTGCAGAGTGCCGGCAGCGTTCGCATCTTGCTGCCGATGGTGACCGATGCCGGCGAGCTTCAGCGCGTGCGCAAGCGCATCGACGATCTCGCACGCGGCATGGGCCGCACCGATCCGATCGAGGTGGGCGTGATGATCGAAGTGCCTTCGGCCGCGCTGTTGGCCGATCAACTCGCGCGTCATGCCGATTTTCTGTCGATCGGCACGAACGACTTGACGCAATACACGCTGGCAATGGACCGGTGCCAGGCCGATCTCGCGGCGCAGGCCGACGGGCTGCATCCGGGCGTGCTGCGCCTGATCGACCAGACGACCAAGGGCGCTGCCAAGCACGGCAAGTGGGTAGGCGTATGCGGCGCGCTCGCGGGCGATCCCGTGGCCGTGCCGCTGCTCGTGGGCCTGGGCGTCACGGAGCTGTCGGTGGATCCCGTGGCCGTGCCCGGCATCAAGGCGCGCGTGCGCAATCTCGATTATCAACTGTGCCGGCAGCGTGCGAGCGACATGCTCGCGCTCGATTCGGCACAGGCGGTAAGAGCAGCAAGCCGCGAAATCTGGCCGCTGGAATAGCGTGAAAAATCCTAATTATTAGGATAACTAACTAATTCGGGCGCCAAAATCGCACTTAGACGATAGTTGATTAGTTGATCCACGACACGATGTAGCAACGACGAGAAAGACCAACTGGAGGATTCAATGGATGCGAACCCGTTTCTAAAGGTACAGCGCCTAGGGCGGGCGCTGATGCTGCCGATTGCCGTCTTGCCCGTCGCGGGCATCTTGCTCAGGCTCGGGCAGGCCGACGTTCTGAACATCAAGATGATCGCGGATGCGGGCGGCACGATCTTCGACAATTTGCCGCTGCTGTTCGCGATCGGCGTCGCCGTGGGTTTCGCGAAGGAAAACAACGGCGTGGCGGCGCTGGCGGGGGCAATCGGCTATCTCGTCGAGATCGCCGTGATGAAGGACATCAATGCCAAGCTCGACATGGGGGTGCTCTCGGGCATCATTGCCGGTATCGTCGGCGGGCTGCTCTATAACCGGTACAAGGACATCAAGCTGCCCGAGTACCTGGCCTTCTTCGGCGGCAAGCGATTCGTGCCGATCGTCACTGGGCTCGCGTGCGTGGTGCTGGGCGTCGTGTTCGGGTACGTCTGGCAGCCCGTGCAACAGGCGATCGACGCAACGGGCCACTGGCTGACGACGGCCGGCGCGATCGGCGTGTTCGTTTACGGCACGCTGAACCGGCTGCTGCTCGTCACGGGCCTGCATCACATCATCAACTCCCTCGCGTGGTTCGTCTTCGGCACGTTCACGCCGCCGGGCGGCGGCGCCGCAGTCACGGGCGATCTGCATCGCTTCTTCGCTGGCGATCCCACCGCGGGCGGCTTCATGACGGGCTTTTTCCCGATCATGATGTTCGGCTTGCCGGCGGCATGCCTGGCGATGTTCCATGAAGCGCCGAAGGAGCGCCGCGCGCTCGTGGGCGGCCTGCTGCTCTCGATGGCCCTGACGTCGTTCCTGACGGGCGTGACGGAGCCCGTCGAGTACACGTTCATGTTCCTCGCGCCCGTGCTCTACGTGATCCACGCCGTGCTGACAGGGCTTTCGCTCGCGATCTGCCAAGCGCTGGGCATTCACTTGGGCTTTACGTTCTCGGCCGGCGCGATCGACTACGTGCTCAACTACGGCCTGTCGACGAAAGGCTGGCTCGCGATCCCGATCGGTCTCGCATATGGCGTCGTCTACTACGGGTTGTTCCGCTTCTTCATTCGCCGGTTCAACATGGCCACGCCGGGCCGCGAACCCGCGACGACCGAAGCACAGGTCGAGTCGTTCGCTGCCGGCGGCTACGTGGCGCCGATCGCCGGCGCGGCCGCTTCGCGCGCCGATCGCTACATCGCTGCCCTGGGTGGTGCACAGAACCTGACGCTCATCGATGCCTGCACGACGCGCCTGCGTTTGTCCGTCATCGATGCCGAGAAGATTTCGGAGCCTGCGTTGAAGGCGGCCGGTGCCCGTGGCGTCCTCAAGAAAGACGCGCGCAACGTGCAAGTCGTGATCGGACCCGAGGCGGACATGATCGCCGATGAAATGCGGGCCGTGGTGGCGGGTGGTGCCGGCTCGAGTGCGGCATCCGCTTCGGCGGCTGCGAGCGTGCCGGACGGCCAAGCGGGTCCGCTGGACCCGGATCCGATGCGTTGGCTCGCTGTGTTCGGCGGCGCCACGAACGTCGTCGCACTCGATCCGGTGGCGGCCACGCGGCTGCGCGTCGTCGTGCGCGATCCGGCGGCCGTCGATCGCCAGCGGCTCGCCGTGCTCGACGTGGCGTGGGTGTCGGCCGATACGTTCCACATCGTCTGCGGACCTGCGGCCGAGCGCTACGCGCAGCAACTGGCGACGCGCCTGCCTCCCGCGGGTGGGGCTGCGCCGCAACCGGTTTGAGGGCGCATCATTGCTGATTTGAACGCCTCGTGAGGGGCGTTGCGGCAATAAAAAAACGGCGCTTCGTGGTTCGAAGCGCCGTTTTCCGTGGGGTGCGCGTTTTGCCGTTTTACTTATCCGCGTGGCGATCCGCTCACGCGTATTCCGCCAGCGCCGTGCGCATCTTCTTCATCGCGCTTGCTTCGATCTGCCGAATGCGCTCGGCCGACACGCCGAATTCGTCGGCAAGCTCATGCAGTGTCGAGCCGCCCGAGCCGTCGTCCGCGACCTCGAGCCAGCGTGCTTCGATGATGCGGCGGCTGCGCGCGTCGAGCGAATCGAGCGCCTGCGCGATGCCGTCCGTTTGCAGCCGGTCGCTCTGGCGCGCAGCCAGCACGGCCGTCGGCTCGTTGTGCGAATCGGCCAGATAAGCGATGGGCGCGAACGACTCCTCGCCGTCCTCCACCTGGCCCTCGAGCGCGACGTCGCCGCCCGACAGACGCGTTTCCATCTCCGAGACTTCCTCGCGCTTGACGTTCAACTCCTTCGCCAGGCCGTCGATCTCATCGGGCGTAAACGCGTGCAGCCCTTGCTTATGGCTGCGCAGGTTGAAGAACAGCTTGCGCTGCGCCTTCGTCGTGGCAACCTTCACCATGCGCCAATTGCGCAAGATGTACTCGTGGATCTCCGCTTTGATCCAATGGATCGCATACGACACTAGGCGCACGTTTTGCTCGGGATCGAAGCGCTTCACGGCTTTCATCAGACCGATGTTGCCTTCTTGGATCAGATCGGCGTGCGGCAGGCCATAACCGAGGTAATTGCGTGCGATGGAGACGACGAGGCGCAGGTGCGACAGCACGAGACGGCGCGCCGAATCGAGGTTGCTGTGCTGCCGGTAATCGGTGGCGAGCTCGCGCTCTTCCTCCGCGCTCAGCATGGGAATCCGGTTGACGGCCTGAATGTAGGCGTCGATGTTGCCGAGCTGCCCCGGCAGCATCGACGGCGCGAGCGCCAGCGCACCTGCTTGCGCGGCCTTGGCGGATGCCGGGCGCAGCACGTTCGGGAGGGCCATAGCGTTGCTCACGTAAAAAACTCCTTGTGAAACAGGTAACTGCTCAGTCACGAAGACAAACTCCACGGGCAATATTAGCACTCCGTTTCATCGAGTGCTAACCCTTGGAGTCGGGCGTCGAAGCGAAGTTCCTCGTCTCCTATCAAAATGTGGGAACCGATAGATTATTTTACTGCTTTTGCCGAATGCATGCCCGGCGGTGCCTGCGACGGTGGCTGGGCCTTCGCGGGGCATGTGCGGCACGAAGGCCGCCCGGACCGGTGCGAGTTGAGAAACACTGTTTTGCGAGAAGGGGTACCGTTACGAAATATTCCTGAGAAGTAAGATCATTCGGCCCCGGGCCCGCTTCCCCGGATCATTCGACAGCCCAACCCCGCTCGTTGGAGTATCGAGATGAAGAAAAAGAACGATTTGATCAGGGTCAAGGCCGCTGCACTGCGATGCGCGGCCGCGGCGATGTGGCTCGGCGGCGCGGGGGCGGCCCACGCCCAGGCGTCGACCGCTCCGTCCGAGGGGCATGCCTTCGGTGCCCAGCTCGCCTACGGGATTGCCCAACACAAGGTGGACAAAGTCGATCTCGGCTTCGTTTGGGATCCGGGCTTGAACTGGTGGGAGATCGGCGGCTGGCACTTCTCGCTGACGGGCGAGGCGCATTTGGCCTACTGGCATACGAGCGAAGGCACGTTCCGCAATGACGTCTACGCGCTCGGCATTCAGCCGATGGTGCGGTTCATCAAGGACACCGGGGCCATTCGCCCGTACATCGAGGCCGGCGCCGGCTTGCGCCTGCTCTCGCATCCGACGATCACCGGCACCTATACGCTGTCGACGGCCTTTCAATTCACCGAGGTCGTCGGCGTCGGCGCACAGTTTGGGGGGCACCAGCAGTATCAAGCCGGATTTCGCTTCCAGCACATTTCCAATGGCGGTATCAAAGAGCCGAATCCTGGTATAAATTTCACCCAGCTATACGTGCAATACAACTTCTGACGCCGGCGTCGACGCCGGGCGCATGGGAGCGGAGCGATGGCGGCAAAGGTGATCGAGGCGATTCGGGCGCTCGAGCGAGATCGGTTTCGCGCGATGGTGGACGGCGACATTCCGCTGCTCGACCAGTTGCTCTCGGAGAGCGTGAGCTTCACCCATACGAGCGGCAAACGCGAGACGAAGCAGCAGTTCATCGATGCCATCTCGAGCGGCCATCGCCGCTACCGGCAGATCGAAGTGCAGTCTCAAGACGTCGTGCCCGTCGGCCGGGAAACCTGTGTCGTGACGGGGCGCGCGCTGCTCGAAATGGAAGCGAACAACGGCGCATTGCTCTTTCCCGTTGCCTATACGGCCATTCAAGCGCAGGAAGACGGGCATTGGCGCCTTGTCGCGTGGCACGCGACGCGCTGCGCGCTCGAATAGAGCCGCGCAGCGCACTGCGGAAGCCGCCCGCTCGTGACGGGCGGCCGCTCCCTGCTAGCCGGGTTCGCCAGCAGGGGATCCGTGTGAACACGCATCGTTGCGGCCGCGGCGAAGAAGGCCCGGCCGTTTCGTTCTCAAGCCGCGGCGGGTTCGTCCTCGCGTTCGAGATTCCATTGAAGGCGGTTGATGGCCGAGACGAGCGCATCGCCTGCCGCCGTCGCGGGATTCAGGTGGACCCCAGCGCCGTAGCGCACCGACTGCGCGCTCGACTCTCCTTGCTCCTGCAGACGGCACGCAACGAACACCGCCGTGCGTCCGTCGCTCGTGAGCACCGTTTCGTAATCGCAGATCTGCACGCACTGGCGCGAAGCCGCCGAAATCGCGTCGGCAACGGCGCGCACCCAGGCCTCGCCGCTGTCATAGTCGCGTGCCGCGTCGATGCGGGCGACTTCGCGCCGACGCCAGCGCACGATGGCATCGACGCGCTCCGCGGGCCCGCTCGCGTCGAAATATTCTCGCGAGAACAGCGCGCAGACGGCTTCGCTCGTGACTTCCGCGCCCGAATCGTCGGCGATGCGCTGGACGGCGTGACTGAATTCGATCTGCACGCGCCGCGGCGGGGCGAAGCCGAGCCCGCGCTCGAGCAGGTAGGTGGCGCCGCCTTTGCCGGATTGGCTGTTGACGCGGATGACGGCCTCGTATCCGCGCCCGACGTCGGCCGGATCGATGGGCAGATATGGCACTTCCCAGAGGCCGTCGCTGGATTGCTGGGCGAAGCCTTTGCGGATGGCATCCTGATGCGAGCCCGAGAACGCGGTGAAGACGAGCTCACCGGCGTAGGGGTGGCGAGGATGAACGGCGATCGCGTTGCAACGCTCGACCACGCGGCGCACGCCGTCGATGTCGGAGAAGTCCAACTGCGGATCGATCCCTTGCGTATAAAGGTTCAGCGCGAGCGTGACGAGATCGACGTTGCCCGTGCGCTCCCCATTGCCGAAGAGGCATCCCTCGATGCGATCGGCGCCCGCGAGCAGCGCGAGTTCGGCTGCAGCCACCGCCGTGCCGCGATCGTTGTGCGGATGCACCGAGAGCACGATGCTGTCGCGATAGGCGAGGTTGCGGTCCATCCACTCGATTTGATCGGCAAAGACGTTGGGCGTCGCCGCTTCGACCGTTGCCGGCAGGTTGACGATCATCTTGCGCGAGGGTGTCGGACGCCAGACGCCGCTCACGGCATCGCAGACTTCGCGCGCAAACGCGAGCTCGGTCATGCTGAACGTCTCGGGCGAATACTCGTAGGTCCACTGCGTTTCAGGCCGCCGCTCGGTTTCTTCCTTGATCAGCCGCGCGCCTTCCACAGCCAGCGCTTTGACCTCTTCCTTCGATGCGTTGAAGACGATTCGGCGAAACGACGGCGCGATGGCGTTGTATTGATGGACGATCGCGCGCGGCGCGCCGGCCAGCGCTTCGAACGTGCGGGCGATCAAATCGGCGCGCGATTGGACGAGGACTTCGATCGTCACGTCTTCGGGGATCCGCCTTTCGTCGATGAGCTTGCGCACGAAGTCGAAATCGGTTTGCGAAGCCGACGGGAAGCCGACTTCGATCTCCTTGAAGCCGATCGCGACGAGCATGTCGAAGAACTCGAGCTTTTGCGCGATGCTCATCGGCTCGATCAGGGCCTGATTGCCGTCGCGCAGATCGGTGCTCATCCAAATCGGGGCGCGCTCGATCGTGCGGGTGGGCCATTTTCGCCCGGTCAGTTGGACGGGCGGGAAGGGGCGGTACTTGGCGGCGGGGTTGCGAAGCATGACGGACCTCGGGTCTTCGGGTCGTCTGCGAAACGTGGCGAATCGAGCGGCTGGCCGATGCTGCCGGGACGCGATGCTGCCACGTCGGCGGTTTCGCGATCCGTCCGAGCGGTACTCGGCCGAATGCTGACGACTACGGGTTGTAGAAGGAACTACGGTTTTGGGGTGAAACGGAAACGGCTCGGGGTGCTGCTGGAGGACCGCGCGGATGGATGCGCGGCGCTACGCTTGGCTTACGCTAGTCGTAGCGATAGGGGCCGCGCTAGGCGACCGAAGGTAATTCGGAGGGAGAACTGATTCGAACACATGAGACGCACTCTATGACAGCCCGCGGTAGGCTGTCAACAGGGACGTGTGCCGGCGCAGGGCGAATGCCGCACTCCGCGCCGGCCGGCGTAGAAGCCTGAGGCGGCCCGCGACGCACCGTACGCGGCGCGCGGGCTCGGCGCCGGCAATCGGCTCAGCTGACGCGCGCTGGCGTGCGGACGATGCGCACGATCTGCTCGACTTGGCGTGCAAGCGTCGGCGGGATTGGGGCATTTCCTGCCAGCACCGATTCGATCCAGCGCGCCGTCGTTTCCGCGTCGCGCGCGGCAGGCAGTTCGGGGGCAGCTTCGTCGGGCGATGCCCGTTCGGGTGCGACCAATGTGTCGGCGACGCCATCGTGCAGCCAGTCGATCTGTACTTGCCTGCGCGTGTCCGCCACGGCTTCGCCTTCGGTGCCGCGCGCGAGCAGCGCGCCACCCGCGGCCGCTTCGGGGTGGCCGAGAAAAAGCTCGGCGAGGCTGTCGCGGTACGACGGGTGCGTGTAGTTGACGAGCCGCAGGCCGGCGGGCGCGAACGGCTGAAAGATCTTGACGAGCGTGTGCGTGGAATTTCGCACGCCCATCACGCGCCGCAGCGCGAGCAACCGCGCCAGCTTCGGCGCCAGCACCTCGACGGAGGCGAACGCCAGCCGGCGTTGCGTGAGCGCCGTTTCGATCTGAGCGTGGGAGGCGCAGGCCGCGATCCCCAAGCAGGCGAAGATCTCGGCGCTCGTCACGCGGCCCGGATCTTCCGTCACGCCGTGCACGAGCGTCGGTACGCCCTCGCGTGCGAGCAGCAAGGCGAGCAGCGGCACGAGGTTCGGTTGCTTGCGCGCGCCGTTGTAGCTCGGAATCGATATGGCGCCGCTCACGCGCAGCGGCGCGCTCGAGGCCTGAGCGGCGGCCAGCATGGCGGCGAGCTCGTCGGCCGTTTCGCCCTTGAGACGGTAGGCGAGCAAGACGGCGCCGAGCTCGAGGTCCGAGACGCGGCCGTGCAGCATTGCGTCGTAAAGCGCGTAAGTATCTTCAGGCGAGAGCGCGCGAGCGCCGTGCGGGCCACGCCCGATTTCCTTGATGAAACGTGCACACGGGAAGGGTTCGACGACGGGTTCGGTCATGTGGCGCGGGGCGAGCGGCAACGGCTCGCAGAAAGAAAGGAGGAAAGCTCAACGAGTACCGCATTCGCAGGAATCTGGCAAGCACGCCGGCGTGGGCGGGGGCGATTCGCGGACAGGTGCGTCGGTGGCCCGAGGGCCGCACGCTGGCGTGCGGTGACGTGCGGGCGGCGGGCGCGAGGTCGCGCTACACTCGACGCTTTCGCCGACCGTCGGTGCGTGCATCGGCTGGCGGCGCTCAATGTGTGGGAAGGAGAATGCGATGGAGTATGTCTTTGCGCCTGCGCCGGCAGTTGCCGTACCGATTGCCGACGATGTCGATTCGGCCAGCACGCGCGAATGTTTTCCCGTGCGCCGCGTCTATTGCGTCGGCCGCAACTACGCGGCGCATGCGCGGGAGATGGGCCATGACCCGGACCGTGAACCACCGTTCTTTTTCTCGAAGCCGGCCGACGCCGTCGTCTACGTTGCGCCCGGCACGACCGGCGAGTTTCCTTATCCGTCGCGCTCGAGCGACGTCCACCATGAAATGGAGCTCGTCGTCGCGATCGGCCGGGGCGGCCACGACATCGCCGCCGAGCAGGCGCTCGAGCACGTCTACGGCTATGCGATCGGTCTCGACATGACGCGGCGCGATCTGCAAGCCGAGGCGAAGAAGATGGGGCGTCCGTGGGACCTCGCCAAGGGGTTCGACCATTCGGCCCCGCTCGGTCCCATCCATCCGGTATCGCGCGTCGGGCACATCGAGCACGGCGCGATTTGGCTGAAGGTGGGCGGTATCGAGCGGCAGCGCTCGGACGTCTCGCAGCTCATCTGGTCGACGGCGGAGACGATCGCTTATTTGTCGACGTTGTTCGCGCTCGCGCCAGGCGATCTCATTTTCACGGGTACGCCCGAGGGCGTCGCGGCCGTCGAGCGCGGCGATCTGATCGAGGGCGGGGTGGACGGCTTGGGCCGATTGAGCGTGCGAGTCGTCTGAGTTCGAGCTCGAACGCAAAGGAACGCAAAGGAGACGATCGATGAAGCTCTACAGCTATTTCCGCAGCTCCGCATCCTATCGCGTGCGCATCGCGCTCAATCTGAAGGGGCTGCCGTATGAATACGCCGCCGTCCACCTGCTGCGCAGCGGCGGCGAGCAGCTCACGCCCGAGTATCGGCGCATCTGCGCCGACGGCATCGTCCCCTCGCTAGTCGACGACGGCGCCGTGCTGCAGCAATCGCTTGCCATCATCGAGTACCTCGAGGAAACGCACCCCAATCCGCCGCTGCTGCCGAGCGCGCCGCTCGATCGCGCATATGTTCGCGCCATTGCGCTGCAAGTTGCCTGCGAGATCCATCCGCTGAACAACTTGCGCGTGCTGAAGTACCTGAAGCACGAGTTGCAGGTGGCGGACGATGCGAAGGACGCGTGGTACAAGCATTGGGTGAAGAACGGCTTCGATACGCTCGAATCGACGCTTGCCGGCGATTCGCGCACGGGCAGTTTCGTCTACGGCGATACGCCCACGATGGCCGACCTCGCGCTGATCCCCCAGGTGTTCAATGCGCAGCGGTTCAACGTCGACATGCAGCCGTATCCCACGATTCGACGGATCTATGACGAGGCGATGCGGCACGACGCTTTCGTGCGCGCGTCGCCCGCCGAGCAGCCCGACGCGGAGTAGCCCCGGGATAGCGATCCCGCGCCAAGTTCGAGCGAAAAGCGCGCGCCGCTTCGAGCGGCCCGCGCTTTTCGTGGCGGGACGTCAGCCGAGCAGGGCGTCGGCGAATTCCTCGGCATTGAACGGCTGCAGATCCTCGACCTTCTCGCCGACGCCGATGAAATAGACGGGCACCGGACGCTGACGCGCGATCGCGGCCAAGATGCCGCCCTTGGCCGTGCCGTCCAGCTTCGTGACGATGAGGCCGGTCAGCGACAGCGCGTCGTCGAACGCCTTCACTTGCGCGAGGGCATTTTGGCCCGTGTTCGCGTCGATGACGAGCAGGACTTCATGCGGTGCGCCGTCGTAGGCCTTGCCGATCACGCGTTTGACCTTGCGCAGCTCTTCCATCAAGTGCAATTGTGTCGGTAGGCGGCCGGCCGTATCGGCCATGACGACGTCGATCTTGCGCGCACGTGCGGCGCTGACCGCGTCGAAGATGACCGCGGCCGGATCGCCGCTTTCCTGCGCCACGACGGTCACGTTGTTCCGCTCGCCCCAAATCGCGAGCTGCTCGCGCGCCGCGGCGCGAAACGTATCGCCGGCCGCCAGCAGAACCGATTGCTCGAATCGCTGCAGATGCTTGGCGAGCTTGCCGATGCTCGTCGTTTTGCCGGCCCCGTTGACGCCCGCGATCATCATGACGAGCGGCTGCGCGCGGCCCAGCATCAGCGATTTCTCCAGCGGCCGCAGCAGTTCGACTATGAGCGCGCGCAGTGCGATCTTCACTTGCTGCGGATCGGTGAGCCGCTGCGTGCGAACTTTTTCGCGCAAGGCTCCGAGCAGGAACTCCGTGGCTTCGACGCCCGCATCGGACATCAAGAGCGCCGTTTCGAGTTCTTCGTAGAGATCGTCGTCGATCTTCGTGCGCACGAAGATGCCCGTGAGGCCGGCGCTGGTTTTGGAAAGCCCCGAACGCAGCCGCGCCATCCACGATTGCTTTTGTGCGGGCTCGGGCGCCGGCGGCGGGACGATTTCCTCGGTTTCGAGCTCGTCGGGTGTGGGCGCGGTGGCGACGGACGATTCCGCGGCGCTCGGGTGCAACGCAGACGGAGCGGCTGGCCGTGCCGGCGCGATGGGGGCGCTCGACTGAACTTGCGCGGTGGATGGGGCAGGTACCGTTGATGGTGCCGGTGCCGGTGCCGGTGCCGGAGCCGGAGCCGGAGCCGGAGCCGGAGCCGGAGCCGATACCGTGGACCGGGCCGCGGCGCCAGGTGCGGGCTGCACGTTCGCCACAGGTTGCGCAGCGACCTGAGTGGGCGCCGAGATTGGCCTGTTGCCTGGCGCAACGCTCGGCGCGGGGGCGGGGGCCGCCGGCGTGGAACGCGCTTCGGGCGCCGCTGGCGGTTCTTGCGCCGCCGGCGTTTCCTGCGCGGTGTCGGACGTCTTCCCGCCCTTGAATCGTTTGAAGAAGCTGAACATGGTGTGCCGTGATGGGTGCCGCGGCGAGACGCCGGCGGCGGCAATGGATGGCGCGTGGCCGCGCATGCGCCGCGGCGGACCGACGATGCGGCAATGCGCTTGATAAGCGCGTCATTTTACCAGGCGCGCCGAGGAAGGCGGGCCTGCTCGATCGGCCCGCCATGCTTCTCCCGGGAAGGACGGCGGCTATGGTAACGTTGGCGGTCGCGTCCGCACGGATTGCTCCGTCGGGTCCCCTGGCTTTTCGTTCGTTTTCGCCCGCATGCCTCGTTCCTCGTCCGCTCCTCGCGCATCCCACGCAGCGCCCGCCCGCGGCAAGCCGCACACCGTCCGCATCATCGGCGGAGACTGGAAGCGCACGCCGCTGCAAGTGCTCGATCTCGACGGCTTGCGGCCGACGCCCGATCGTGTGCGCGAAACGCTCTTCAATTGGCTCGGCCAGCGGCTCGATGGCACGCGCTGCCTCGATCTGTTCGCGGGCACCGGTGCGCTCGGCTTCGAGGCGGCCTCACGCGGGGCTGCGCGCGTGCTGATGGTCGAGCGCAACGCGAAGGCGGCGCGCCAACTGCACGAGATCCGCGCGCGCCTCTCGGCGCAGGCCGTCGAAGTGGTCGAGGCGGACGGGTTGAGGCTGGCGGCCGGCTTGCCGCCGCGCTCGTTCGACGTCGTCTTCCTCGATCCGCCGTTCGGCGAGCCGCTCATGCTGACGCGCTCGCTCGAAGCGGCCGTGCCGCTCGTCGCCGAAGGCGGGCTTTTGTATGTTGAATCGGGAGCGCCCTTGGCGCTTGCGGAAGTAGACGCGCTGGCCGGCTGGGGCATCGCGCGACAAGGCAAGGCAGGCGCCGTACACTATCATTTGCTGCAGCGCGAAAATGATGAATAATGCGCGTTTCGAACAGCAATAGACGCCGGCCACGGTAAGCCGCGTCAAGGCTGGCGGCCGTTCTCGCGAACGCATGCCCGCGTCCCAAACAGGAATGACAGGAGATGGTCGATGGTAGTCGCCGTGTACCCGGGTACGTTCGATCCGCTTACGCGCGGTCATGAAGACCTCGTTCGGCGCGCGTCGAGCATTTTCGACACGCTGATCGTCGGCGTTGCCGACAGCCGCAGCAAGAAGCCGTTCTTCAGTCTCCAGGAACGGCTCGATATCGCACAGGAAGTGCTCGGTCACTATCCGAACGTGCAGGTGGCGAGCTTCAAGGGCTTGCTCAAGGACTTCGTGCGCGCGAACAACGCGCGCGTGATCGTCCGCGGCCTGCGTGCCGTGTCCGATTTCGAATACGAATTTCAGATGGCGGGCATGAACCGCTACTTGCTGCCCGACGTCGAAACGATGTTCATGACGCCGTCGGATCAGTATCAGTTCATTTCGGGCACGATCGTGCGAGAGATCGCCCAGCTTGGCGGCGACGTCAGCAAATTCGTGTTTCCTTCAGTCGAGAAGTGGCTCAAGGACAAGGTTGCCGAGATGACTCAAAAGGCGCAGCCGCGTAACTGAGCGTCGAAAGCCGCTAGCGCAGGAACGCTGCCTGCGCCGAAGCAAGCCCGGGCGTAAAATATCGAGCTTGCAGCAAGCGTTTCGCGCGCCGCGAACCGCTCGATATCGTTTTTCCGGTGACAGCATGGCTTTATTCATTACCGACGAGTGCATCAACTGCGACGTTTGCGAGCCCGAGTGCCCGAACGACGCGATCTCGATGGGGCCCGACATCTACGTGATCGACCCATCGAAGTGTACCGAATGCGTCGGCCACTTCAACGAACCGCAGTGCCGCCAGGTCTGCCCCGTCGAATGCATTCCCAACGACCCGCAGCACGCCGAGACCCCCGACGAACTACTGGCGAAGTATCACGCCCTTCAGGCCGCAAAGGCGAAGGCCGATGAGCAGAAGGGCGCCAGCCAATCCTGATCGGCCCTGACGGCGCGACGATGCGCCTGAGCGGGATGCCGGCGGCGGTCTCGGAACCTGCGTGACTAGCCGCTATGCAGCTGCATCATCGCGCGCTCGGGCCCACCTTTCAGCACGTGCGGCATCACCGCGAGCGCGCGCTCGATCGCCGCATCGATGACATCCTGTTCTTCCTTGCGCGGCGGCTTCAGCACGAAGTTAGCCACGTCGGGCTTCGCGCCTGCTCGCGCACTTTCCGGAATCGAATCGCGCGGATGGCCGATGCCGATCCGCAGCCGCCAATACTGCTGCGAGGACAGATGCGCGGAGATGTCCTTGAGCCCGTTATGCCCACCGCTGCCGCCGCCGAGCTTGAGCTTGACGGCGCCGGGCGGCAGGTCGAGCTCGTCGTGCGCGACGAGGATTTCATCGGGCAGAATTTTGAAGAAATGGGCGCAAGCGACGACGGACTGCCCCGATCGATTCATATACGTCTGCGGCTCCAGCAGGTGCACTTCTTCCCCATGCAGACGCGCCTTCGCATAGAACCCGTGGAAGCGCCGTTCGTCGCGAAGCGTGGTACCCGCGTCGCGCGCGAGTTGATCGATGAGCCAAAAGCCGGCGTTGTGCCGGGTGGCCGTATATTCCGCGCCCGGATTACCGAGCCCGACGATGAGCTTGATCATGCTTGGTTGCCGGAAAGCCGGCTCGACAATGCGAGGCCGGCAGGACGAAAAAAAACCCGCCGGGCAAGCCGCGGCGGGTCACGTCGTCCGTTTCAATGAAACGGATCGAGAGGATAGGCGCGAGAAACGCCTTATGCGGCGGGCGTTTCGCCTTCCGCAGCGGCTTCAGCCGCGGCACCAGCCGGCACCGCCGCTGCTGCGACGACCGGGTTTTCGCTTTCGACGTGCGCCACGAGCGAAACGCCCTTCGGCAGCGTGATGTCCTTCGCGTGCAGCGATTGACCGGCTTCGATCTTCGCGAGATCGAGCTCGACGAATTCGGGCAGGTCGCCCGGCAGGCACTCGATTTCGATTTCCGTGACGACGTGCGAGATGATCGCGCCGCCGAGCTTCACGGCCGGATTCGTTTCCTGATTCATGAAGTGCACGGGCACCTTCGTGTGCAGCTTCTTGTTCGGGTCGACGCGTTGGAAGTCGACGTGCAGCACGAGCTGGCGGAACGGGTGGTATTGCACGTCACGCAGCAGCACGCGTTGCGACTTGCCGGCCAGTTCGATGTCGAGGATCGACGAGTGGAAGGCTTCCTTCTTCAGCGCGTGCCACAGCGCGTTGTGATCGAGCTCGATCAGTTGGGGTTCCGCAGCTGCGCCATAGATAATCCCCGGCGTCTTGCCGGAGTTACGCAGGCGGCGGCTCGCACCCGTACCTTGCAGGTTACGCTCGAAAGCGACGACTTTCATGTTCTATCTCCAATAGCTGCCCGCGACCAGGCAGTGAAACGGAGCCATTTTGCTGCCGGCGGCGCAATGCCGACGGCGGGCTCGGGCTCCAGACGAAAACGGCGCCTTTCGGTGACCGAATCGGTGACCGAATCGCGCCCAGTTGCCGAAGCCGCCCTGGAATGCGGCGCCTTCGACGTAATGCCAAGGTCTCGAGGCCTAGCCCATCCGCGTTCGACATGCGGCTAGACCAATGGACCGACAGACCGACAACCGATTCGTGATGCTCAGCTCTCGGCGAACAGCGACATGACCGAATCGCCGCGCCGGATGCGCGAGAAAGTCTCGGCGAGCAGCCCCGCGCACGACAGCGAGCGAATCTTCGCGCATACGCGCGCTTCGTCGCTGAGCGGGATCGTATCGGTGACGACCAATTCGTCGAGCGACGAGTTCGTGAGGCGCTCGCTCGCACCGCCCGACAGCACCGGATGCGTCGCATAGGCGACGACTTGCTTCGCGCCGCGCTCCTTGAGCACTTGCGCGGCCTTGCACAGCGTGCCCGCGGTATCGACCATGTCGTCCATGATCACGCAGGTGCGGCCTTCGACTTCGCCGATGATGTTCATCACCTCGGCGACGTTGGCCTTCGGACGGCGCTTGTCGATGATGGCCAGATCGCAATTGAGTTGCTTCGCGAGCGCACGGGCGCGCACGACGCCGCCGACGTCCGGCGACACGACGAGCAGATTCTCGTAGTTCTGCTTGCGCAGATCGCCGAGCAGCACGGGAGTCGCGTAGATGTTGTCGACGGGGATATCGAAGAAGCCCTGAATCTGGTCGGCATGCAGATCCATCGTGATGATCCGCTCGACGCCCGCGATTTCCAGCATGTTGGCGATGACCTTCGCCGAGATCGCAACGCGCGCCGAACGCGGGCGACGATCTTGACGGGCATAGCCGAAGTAGGGGATGGCTGCGGTGATCCGACCTGCCGACGCGCGCTTGAGCGCATCGACCATGATCATCAGCTCCATCAGGTTGTCGTTCGTCGGCGCGCACGTGGACTGAAGGACGAAGACGTCCTTGCCGCGCACGTTTTCCTGAATCTCGACCTGGATCTCACCGTCCGAAAAACGGCTGACCATCGCTTTGCCGAGAGGAATACCGAGGATTTTGACGACTTCCTGAGCAAGCGCCGGATTTGCGTTGCCAGTAAAAACCATCAGGCCGTCATGGCTGCTCATCGTGCACCTGCTGCTGGAGAGGCGGGAACTGCGGGAATGTTTGGCAGGGGAGGAAGGACTCGAACCCTCGCATGCCGGAATCAAAATCCGGTGCCTTGACCAACTTGGCGACTCCCCTACACTGACTCTGAGCTTCGTCGGGCCTGCGAGACAGCCCCGACGAGGCAAAACCTATGACGCGAACGCGGAGAGTGGATGCGTATCCAAACTCGATGCCACGGCGCTCACCCAACCTGCAGGCAGCTTAGCTTGCGCCGCTTCCGCTTCGGCGATGCTCCGGAAGGCTGCAAATACACTCGAGCCCGATCCGGTCATCCGTGCCGGTGCAATGGATTTGAACCATTCGAGCACCTGCGCGACTTCCGCGTATTTTCCCACGACAACGGGCTGCATGTCATTCCGGCCGTAGCTTTCAGGCCATCCTGCGTTGCAGTTTTGCTGTGCAAGAAAGTCCGTAATTGTGACGGCTTCCGAATCTCTTGTCAACGACTTATCGGAAAAAATCGCTGCCGTCGGAACGTGCACCCTCGGCGTGACCACGAGGAAGTAGCGCGGCGGCAATTGTACTGCCTCGAGCGCTTCTCCGACACCCTGCGCGAACGCGTTTTTCCCGAAGACGAAAAACGGCACGTCGGCGCCGAGCTGCAATGCCAGTTCCTGCAGCACGCCGCGGGCCAGATTCAGCTTCCAGAGCCGATTGAGCGCCAGCAGCGTGGTGGCGGCATCGGAGCTGCCGCCACCGAGGCCCGCGCCCATCGGCAGGCGCTTGTCGAGCTCGATGTCGACGCCGAGCCGCGTACCTGTGTGGGCCTTGAGCAGCATGGCCGCGCGCACGACGAGATCGCTCGCCTCCGGCACGCCGGGCACGTCGGTTTTGCGATGCACGAGTCCGTCCTCGCGCAGCGTGAAATGGAGCGCGTCGCCCCAATCGAGGAGTTGGAACACCGTCTGCAGCGCGTGATAGCCGTCGGGCCGGCGGCCCGTGATGTGCAGGAACAAGTTGAGCTTGGCGGGAGCCGCGCAGCCGCGCAGCGAATCGGGCGTTTCGATCATGTGAAAAGCGGTGTCAGGCCAGAGAAAAGCGGCTCGCGGTCGGCGATCAGCGGTCGAGGACGAGCTTGATGTCGAGCGGCGGGGCCTCGCGCGTCAGATCGAGGCGCTTGACCCCGGTGGCGGGCGCATCGGCATAGGCCAGGTACTCGATCGTCCAGCCTTCCTGGTCGATCTCCTTCAGGCGCGAGCTTTCCCGCGGATCGGTGATCGTCTTCGCGCGCGACGTGGGCGCGGGCGAGGATTCGAGCCAGTACCGCAGCCCTTCGATCGGCAGCGAAAAGCCCAGCGTGCGCTGCATGAGCTCGCTCACGTTCTCGGCCGTCACCGGCTGCCGGTTCGGCACTTCCAACGTGGCCGATGCCGGGGACGACGTGACGATCGCAAGCGTCTGCCCGAACGGATTCAGAAGCTGCAGCGTGACGGTATCGCCTTGCTGCTGCCAATCGAAGTTGCCATAGGCGTTGCGCGTCTGCCCGTTCTGATCGACGTAGCGAACCGAGAAGCGGCCATGGTAGGCATGCATCGTCTGCGTCGAGAGCTCCGGCGTGGCATTCGACGTCGAGGGGCCGTGCGTCGGCGTGACGGCGCAGCCCGCGAGCGCGACGGCGAATACGGCTGCGACGGACAGCGCCGCGCGGCGATAGGAGGCTGTGGCGGTGGCTAGAATGGGTGAAAACTGCATCAGAGATCGTTGGCGTTCACTTGAAAGCGTTCGAGCGTCTTGACGAGCGTGCCGTTGTCGGGCTCGAGCCTCCGCGCGCGGCGCCAGGCTTCGAGCGCCTGCCTTTGCTCGCCGCTCTTCCACAGCACCTCGCCGAGGTGCGCGCCGATTTCGGCATTCGGCTGGAGGTCATAGGCGCGCTTGAGCAGCTTCGCGGCGTCGGTCGTATCGCCCTGGCGATACTTGACCCAGCCGAGGCTGTCCATGATGAAGGCATCGTTCGGGGCGAGCGCCGATGCCTTCTCGATCAGCTTGTTCGCTTCATCGAGGCGCTGATTGCGATCGGCAAGCGAATAGCCCAAGGCGTTGTAGGCCTGCGGGTTGTCGGGCCGCTCTTGCATGACCTTGCGCAGCACGCTTTCCATCAGATCGTAGTGGCCATTCTTCTCGGCCGCCATCGCGTAGTCGTACTGAATCTCGGGATCGTTCGGGAAGGCCGCGTTCGCCTCTTGCAGACGGGACTCCGCTTCGCGATAGCGCTTCGCATCGAACAGAATCGCGGCATCCGTGCGCGCGACGGCCGCTTGCTCGTGCGGATCGTCCGTTTGAATGCCGGCAAGCATCCGGCGCGCATCGTCGATTTTGCCGTTCTTCGCCAGCAACTGCGCGCGCGTCACGCGCGCAGTGACGTATTGCTGGCTCGACTGCGGGACCTTGTCGAGCCATTTCGCGGCTTCGTCTTCGTGCTTTTGCTCGAGCGCGAGCTGCGCCAGATACAGATAGGCCTGGCCCGGATCGGCGCCCGGCGTCTTTTCGGTCAAGCCGGCGTATTGCGTCAGATACTTTTGCGCCGCGTCGTATTGCTTCTGTTGGACCTTGATGAGCCCGAGCGCGAGCAGCGGCATCGGATCTTGCGGGTCCATCGTGCGCAATGCTTCGAATTGCTTTTGCGCATCGTCGAGCCGATCGCCCGACAGATACAGCTGGGCGAGCGCGAGCCGCGCATCGCGTTCCTTCGGATTTTGCTTGACGTACGATTCAAACGACGCAATGGCTTCCTTGCGCTCATCGGGGCCCATCTGGCCGAGCGCAAGCGCCGCCGGCAGAAAGTCAGGCTTGAGCTTCAAGGCTTGCTCGAACGAGGCGCGCGCCGCGGGCCGATCGTCGGCGAGCAGTTGCTGCCGGCCGAGTGCGAGCTGTGCCTCGGGGCGGTCCATGTCGTTTTTCAGCAGGTCCTTCAGCACCTGCAGGCCGCCTACGCGGTTCGGGCCACGCGAAATCAGTGTCTGCAGCGCGATCAAGGCGCTACCGCGGTTCTCGGGCGACACCTTTGCCAGTTCGCCCGCGAGCATCGGTTCCGCCTGGTCCGGCTTGCCCGACAAAACCAGCAGCGAGGCATCCAATTGCACCGCTTCCTCGGAATCGGGCGCGTACTCGTGCCAGAGCTGCGCGGCCGCCAGCGCGTCGGACGGGCTTTGCGCGCTGAGCGCGATTTCGGCCGCTCGCTGCGCCATGCGCGGATCGTGCGTATCGCGCGCGAGCGCGAGATAGGTTTGATACGCGGGCGCCGGCTGATTACGCTGCAAGGCAATTTCCGCCGCCAGCACCTGAAACACGATTTGGCTCGTCAGCGGAACGTCCGGCAGGTCTTTCTTTTCTTCCGGCAGCGAAGGCCCGAAGAGGTCCGTGGCGGCCGGAGCGCTATCGTCCGAGGGCCCTCCGCCCTGAGCATGCGCGGGCAGCGCGGCCAACGTCCAAGCGCACAGAACCGCACCGACGATGCGGCCCGCCGGCGCCGGGCGCCTTGCGGGGCGGGCGCCGACGGGGCGCGAGAAAAGCTGCTTGATGGACAAAATCATGGAGATCCGTTCGAGGTTTCGGTCGATTGTAACGCGCTCGCTACAATACACGCAGAATTGGACCATGCAAGTTACACACCTATCCCCGCCCCATGCCCGAGTTGCCTGAAGTGGAAGTCACCCGGCGCGGCATCGAGCCGCACGTCACCGGTCGCCGCGTCGAGCGCGTCGACGTGCGCACGCGCGCGCTGCGCTGGCCCGTGCCGGCCGATCTCGCGGCCACGCTCGCCTCGCAAGCCGTGCGCAAGGTGGAGCGGCGCGGCAAATACTTGCTGTTCGAAATCGACGCGGGCTGGTTCATCGTCCATCTCGGCATGACGGGCACGTTGCGCGTGCTGCCGCACGAGCAGGCGAGCGAGCCGGCCAAGCACGACCACATCGATTGGATCTTCGACGAATTCGTGCTGCGCTACCGCGATCCGCGCCGGTTCGGAGCCGTGCTCTGGCATGCGCGCGCCGACGGCGACGTGCGCACGCACCCGTTGCTCGCGAGCCTCGGCGTCGAGCCGTTCAGCGACGAATTCAGCGGCGAGCTCATTTTTCGCCGCACGCGCGGGCGCACGGCGTCGATCAAGCAAGTGCTGCTCGCGGGCGAGATCGTCGTCGGCGTCGGCAACATCTATGCGTCGGAGAGCCTGTTTCGCGCCGGCATTCGGCCGGCCACGCCCGCGGGCCGCGTCTCGCGCGCGCGTTGCGAGCGCCTGGCCGAGGCGGTGCGCACGACGCTCGCCGCGGCCATCGAGCGTGGCGGCAGCACGCTGCGCGATTTCGTCGGCAGCGACGGGGCGAGCGGCTACTTCCAGCTCGAGTGCTTCGTCTATGATCGCGCCGGCGAGCCCTGCCGCGTCTGCGGCGCACCGATTCGGCAAATCGTCCAAGGGCAACGCTCCACCTATTACTGCGCGCACTGCCAGCGCTGATTCCGCTCAATCCATGTCCGCTTCTCCGATTCTCGCGGGATCCCCCGCCGCGCCGCTGCAAGCGGCTTTCGCCACACGGCTGATCGCGTGGCAGCGCACGCACGGGCGTCACGACTTGCCGTGGCAGAACACGCGCGATCCGTACCGGATCTGGCTGTCCGAAATCATGCTCCAGCAAACGCAGGTTTCGACCGTCATTCCTTATTACGGGAAATTTCTGGCGCGCTTTCCCGACGTCGCGGCGCTGGCGCGCGCGCCGATCGACGAGGTCATGGCGCTATGGGCCGGTCTCGGCTACTACTCGCGCGCGCGCAACTTGCACCGGTGCGCGCAGGCCGTCATGGAGCGGCACGGGGGAGCATTCCCCGATTCACCGGAGCAATTGGCGCAATTGCCCGGCATCGGCCGCTCGACGGCGGCGGCCATTGCCTCGTTTGCCTTCGGTGCCCGAGCAACGATTCTCGACGGCAACGTCAAGCGGGTGCTCGCGCGCGTGTTCGGCATCGAAGGCTTCCCGGGCGAAAAGCGCGTCGAAAACGCGATGTGGTTGCTGGCCGAAGATCTGATGCCGGGCGGGGATGCGTCGGGCGACGATGTGAGCGCCTACACTCAAGGGCTGATGGATCTCGGTGCGACCCTGTGCGTGCGCGGCAAGCCCGACTGCGCGCGCTGCCCGTTCGCCTCCGATTGCGTCGCGCGCGCGACGGGCCGGCAGCGCGAACTGCCTGCGGCTCGGCCGAAGAAGACGGTGCCGACGCGCCGCACCTGGATGCTCGTGCTGCGCGACGGCGCGAGTGTGCTGCTCGAGCGTCGGCCGCCGTCGGGCATTTGGGGCGGCTTGTGGAGTTTGCCCGAAGCGGCCGACGAAGCGGCGCTCTCGGCGCGGGCCCATGCGTTGGGCGCGGGGCACGGGGCGCAAGCGCTGCAGCGCCTGGCGCCGATCACGCACACGTTCACGCATTTCAAGCTCGACATCGAGCCTCGGTGCGCGGATCTTACCGGCGCGCCGCCATTGAACGGACTGCAGGCGTGCGACGACGAAACCGCCTGGGTGCCGCTCGCGCGAATCGACGATTACGGCGTGCCCGCGCCCGTGCGCAAATTGCTCGACGCGCTCAAAGGCTCGCTGATCTGACGTTCGACGCTTGCCCGATGCCGGTATCGAGCGAGCACGCGCTACAGCAGTTGGTGTTGCTGCATGTAGTGATGAACGGCATCGATGCGCTCGCCGGCGTCGGTGAGCTCCATGAGCTTTTGGCGTGCGCGCAGCGGGATCTGCAGGACTTCCGACAGGCGATTCGAGACCCAGCTCGGATCGTCGAACCGGAACGGCTGAGCGAACGGCACGCTGTCCGCATCGCGCTCGCGGATCGTGTCGATGATCCGTTCGAGCACCTCGGCGCACGCGCCGAACTTCGCCACGGCGTCGGCGCCTTCGAGCGGGACGTCTTCGGGCAGCGGCTCCGCCATGCCGACGAGCAACCCGCTCGGCTCCTTGCGATGCGACAGCAAGCGGAATCGGCGTGTGCCGCGCGCCCGCACGAGCAGCATGCCGTACTCATCGACGTCGCACTGTTCGATTCGAGCGAGCGTGCCGACCGTCTCGGGCACGCACGGTACGTTTTCCTGAGCGACTTCGCCGCCGCTCTTGAGCAGGCAGACGCCGAACGGAGCGTCATCGCGCAGGCAGGCGCGCGCCATGTCGAGGTAGCGCGCTTCGAAGATCTTCAACGGCAACAGCCCATCCGGAAACAGCACGGTGTGCAGCGGAAAGAGCGGCAGGTCAGCGTAGACGGCAGGAGTGGAGGACATGGCGCACGCTTCGAATTGCCGCGTAGGCCGCGGCGGGTTAAGCCACCAAACGTGACGATTCGTCGATCGAAACCGGTGCATCGCGATGCCGAACGATCACGGTCGCCTCGCGCGAGAGGCGCGCGGCGAGTGTTTCGGCGATGAAGACGGAGCGGTGCTGCCCGCCCGTGCAGCCGATGGCGACGGTCAGATAGCTGCGGTTGTCTTCGCGAAAACGCGGCAGCCACTTCAAGACGAATGCATGGATGTCGTCGATCATGTCATGAACGATCGGCAACGCGTCGAGGTAATCGATGACCGGCTGGTCGCGCCCGGTCAGCGGGCGCAGACTATGGTCATAGTACGGGTTCGGCAGGGCGCGCACGTCGAAGACGAAATCCGCATCGAGCGGCAGGCCGCGCTTGAACCCGAACGATTCGAACATCAGCATCAGGCCTTCGCGCTGCTCCTCGATGAAGCGCGTGACCCACGCGCGCAAGACGTTTGCGCGCAGATTGCTCGTATCGATCTGATGGCCGAATTCCGCGAGCGGCGCAACGAGCTCGCGCTCGCGCTCGATCGCTTCTTCCAGCGAGGCCAGCAGCCCGACGTCGGCGTCGTGCGCGGGCGAGCCCGAAAGCGGGTGCCGCCGGCGCGTTTCCGAAAAACGCTGAATCAGCGACTGCGTGCTGGCATTGAGGAACAGCACGCGCACGTCATGCTCGCTCGCCAAATCGCGGATGATGCCGGGCATATCGTCGAGCGAGGCGCTCGAGCGTGCGTCGATCGCCACCGCCAGCCGCTCGTGCCCCTCCTCGTCGTTCGCGAGATATTGAGCGAGCGCGGGCAGGAAGCGCGGCGGCAGGTTGTCGACGCAGTAATAACCCGCGTCGGCCAATGCATTCAACGCGACGGATTTGCCGGAGCCGGAAATGCCGGTGATCAGAACGATACGCATGGGGAGGAACCAGTTCGTTTCATCATAGCACTTGCATCAGAGCCCGGCCCGCGCGCATGCACGCTACATGAGCTTGCCGGGTAGTTGATTATCGGGATCTTGCATCGCAATCCGTTGCCGATCCATGAAATCGCGCAAAGTATCGATGCCGCGCAGCTGCAAGATCGTATTGCGCACCGCAGCTTCGACGAGCACGGCGAGGTTGCGGCCGGCTGCCACCTGGATCGTCACCTTGCTGATGGGCAGCCCGAGCACGTCGACGGTCTGGCTCTCGAGCGGCAGGCGCTGGAATTCGCCGTCAGGGCGGCGCACGAGCTGGACGATCAGTTTCAGCTTCATTTTGCGGCGCACGGCCGTTTCCCCGAAGATCGTCTTGATGTCGAGCAGGCCCAACCCGCGCACCTCGAGCAGGTTTTGCAGCAGCGGCGGGCAGCGGCCTTCGACGAAATCGGGTCCGAGCCGTACGAAGTCGACCGCGTCGTCGGCCACGAGCCCATGTCCGCGACTGATCAGCTCGAGGCCGAGCTCGCTCTTGCCGAGGCCCGAATCGCCCGTCAGCAGCACGCCCATGCCGAGAATGTCGAGAAACACACCATGCAAGGTCGCGCGCGGCGCGAGAATGCGCGACATGTAAAGGCGCAGACTATCGATGACGGCGGCCGGCGACATCGTGGTCGTGAACAGCGGCGTGGACGAGCGCGTACAGCGCAGCACGAGCTCGGGCGGCGCGGCGACGCCGCCGGCGACGACGAGAAACGGCGGCTCGAGCGCGATCAGCTCGGCCATGTGCCGCGAGCGGTCGTCGTCCGACTGCCGCTGGTAATAGTTGACTTCGGCCTCGCCGAGCACCTGGATCCGGTTCGGGTGGATCAGGTTCAAGTGGCCGACGAGATCGGCGCTCGACGTCGCATTGGCGACCGTCTCGGCGGAAAAACCGCGCTCCCAGCCTTCGTGCCCCGTCAACCAGCTCAGTTTGAGCATGGAAGCGTTGTCGTCGAAAATGCTTTGGGCGTTGATGCTGGACGTATCCATGAATCCGTAGCTCCTGGTTGAGCGCGACACGCGTGGCGACGACGTGCGCAGACCTGCCCGCCAAGGCCGATGAACGGCGCCCGAAGGTGCCGTGCCGCCGCGCCTAACCTCGGGGGCGACGCTACGACAAGCTCAAGGGTGCCATTGGGTGAGCAGGCGATGCAACTCTTCGCGATCCGGTTCGGTGTGCAGGCGTTCGCGCGCTTCGCGGTCGGACAGCAACTGCGCGATTTCCGAGAGAATCTCCAAATGCTGCTGCGTGGCTTGTTCAGGCACGAGCAGGAAAATCAGCAGCGACACGGGTTGCCCGTCCGGCGCTTCGAACGGAATCGGCTGGTCCAGCCGCACGAACGCGGCCAGCGGCTGCTTCAAGCCTTTGATGCGCCCGTGCGGGATCGCCACGCCTTCGCCGAGGGCCGTCGAGCCGAGGCGCTCGCGGGCGAAAAGGTTGTCGGTGACTGCGCTGCGGCCGATTCCGTTTTGGTTTTCGAAAATCAAGCCGGCTTGCTCGAATACACGCTTCTTGCTGGTAACCGAAAGGCCGATGACGACGTTTTCGAGCGGAAGAAATTTGGCTAAACGATTCATGTTGGCAGGCTAACGCGTCGCCCGGGCGCTCCTCGCGGCAACTGGCTGGTTGTCGATTTTCGGCCGCATGCGTCGGCTCGGTGGACCGGCGCCGCGGGCACTGCTACGGCCGGCTGCCCCGTCAATAACCGCCACATTATAGAACAGGGCCGAAGCAGATGGTGCGCCGCGCCACGCTAGATGTCGGCGCGCCGCCGATGAACGCCAACGAGCGCGTCCATGAAAAAGCCGCCCTGCTTGGGGCGGCTTTTCGCGGGGTGGGGCGGCCTCGGCGCCGGCCGCCGCGTTGCCGGCTAGGCTTGTTCGCCTATCGGCGGCACGTCTTGATGCTTGATCGCGTCGTGCTGGTGTTCTTGGATGCGCCCTTTGTGGCGCACGACCTGTCGATCGAGCCGGTCGACCATGAGATCGATCGCCGCGTACAAGTCGCCGTTGGCACTTTCGATGAAGATGTCCTTGCCCTTTAAGTGAAGGCTGATTTCAACCTTCTGCCGCTTATCCTTTTCCTTATGGTTGTCGACCGAGAGGACCACATTGCCATCGATCACCTGATCGAAATGTCTTAGCACCTTATCGAGCTTGGTGATCAAGTATTCTCGCAACGCCGGCGTGACTTCGAGATGGTGTCCACTGATCTTCAGATTCATAGTGCTCTCCAAACAAATGGCTGCCAGGCACCGATGGTGCGGCATCGCCGGTCGGGAGCGGCCCGCTCGAGTCATCACCCCGCGAAGACTGACGAGCGGCGGGTCGTATCGGCCGGCCGGTACCGCCAAGGGCGTCAGGGCCGGTAAATGCTCTCCGCGGAACGCGGAAAGCCTATAGAGACTTACGCAAGTTGACTGCCGGGATCTTGAGTGCTTCGCGGTACTTGGCAACCGTCCGGCGTGCGACCACGAATCCTTGTTCCGCCAGCAGTTCGGCTATGCGGCTGTCCGAAAGAGGCGTTTTCGAGTCTTCTGCTCCTATCAGTTGCTTGATGAGCGCGCGAATGGCCGTCGACGAGGCCGCGCCCCCCGTATCGGTCGACACGTGCGAGCCGAAGAAGAACTTGAACTCGAGCGTCCCGAAGGGCGTGAGCATGTACTTGCCGGTCGTCACACGCGAAACCGTCGATTCGTGCAAGCCCAGCGTATCAGCTATTTCCCGCAAAACCAAGGGGCGCATCGCGATTTCGCCGTGCACGAAGTAGTTCTTTTGGCGCTCGACGATGGCCTGCGCGACGCGCAGGATCGTCTCGAAGCGCTGCTGGATATTCTTGATGAGCCAGCGCGCTTCCTGCAGCTGCTGGCGCAGTGAACCGCTGCCCGGATCGCCGCGGTTGTTGCGCAAGATGTTCGCGTACAGGTGGTTGATGCGCAGGCGCGGGACGACCTCGGGATTGAGTTCCGCCTGCCAGCCGGCCGACGTTTTGCGCACGATGATGTCGGGCACCACGTAATCGGCTTCCGCCTTGCCGTAGGCCGCCCCCGGAAACGGTTCGAGCGAACGGATCATCGCATGCGCGTCGCGCAGTTCGTCGTCGTTGGCCTTCAGTTGCTTGCGCAAGCGCGTGAAATCGCGTGCGGCGAGCAGTTCGAGATGGTTGGCGGCAATTTCGTGCGCGAGCTTGCGCGTGGGCGACGGGGGCAGGCGCAGCAGTTGCAGCCGCAAGCACTCCGACGCCGAGCGCGCGCCGACCCCTGCCGGGTCGAAGCTGTGCAGCAGTGCGAGCGCCGCGCCGAGTTCGTCGAGGTCGACCTCGAGCTCGTCGGGCAAATCGGCCAATATCTCGTCGAGCGAGGCCGTCAGATAGCCGTCGTCGTCGAGCGATTCGATCAGGAACGTGATCAGCGCGCGGTCGCGCGGGCTCGCTTGCGTGACGCGCAACTGCGCCATCAGGTGATCGCGCAGCGTCGTGGTCGATTCGTGAATCTGCAAAGGGGGCAGGTCGTCGTCGTCGGAGGCACCCGACGAGCGGCCGTAGTCGTCGAGGTTCCACTGCGACGAATCGGCGCCGTCGCTGCCACCGAGCGGGCCGAACTCTTCCGAACTCGCGCCGTCGCTGCGTTCCGTGCTTTCGGACGACGAGCCGGTGCCGCTCATCGGCTCCGGCGCCGAGGGCGTTGGCGCTTGTGCGATGACGGTGCCGTCCGCGGCGACGCGCAGCGGGCTGGCAATCCATTCGTCTTCGGATTCGAGCAGCGGGTTTTGCGCGACGGCCATCGCGACTTCCTGCTGCAGTTCGAGCGTGGACAACTGCAGCAATCGGATCGACTGCTGCAGTTGCGGGGTCAGCGCAAGATGCTGCGATAGGCGGAGTTGGAGGCTGGCTTTCATGGCAATGTGTCTTTCATTGTAGAGACTTTGCCACGCGCCGGGAACCTCGCGGCGCCTTGTCGGTGCGCAGCGGTGCGCGCAAGCACGATCGCCGCCCGCACCGATCGCACAAAAAAACGCCGCGCCCGGACGATCCGGACCTTACATGCGGAAGTGCTCGCCGAGGTAGACGCGCCGCACGCTTTCGTTTTCGACGATTTCGTGCGGCGCCCCGGCTGCAAGGACGGAGCCGTCGCTGATGATGTAGGCGTGATCGCAGATGCCGAGCGTCTCGCGCACGTTGTGATCGGTGATCAAGACGCCGATGTTGCGCTGCTTGAGGAATTTGACGATTTTTTGGATCTCGAGCACCGCGATCGGATCGACGCCCGCGAACGGTTCGTCGAGCAGAATGAAGCTCGGATTCGTCGCGAGCGCGCGCGCGATTTCGACGCGGCGGCGCTCCCCGCCCGAGAGCGAGAGAGCCGGGTTTTCCCGCAGATGCGCAACCTGCAGCTCGTCGAGCAGCGCATCGGTGCGCGCTTCGATCGCGGATTTCGTCAGCCGCTTACCCTGCCCGTCGCGCTGCAGCTCGAGCACGGCGCGGATGTTTTCCTCGACCGTCAGCTTGCGAAACACCGATGCTTCCTGCGGCAGGTACGACAAGCCGAGCGACGCGCGCTTGTGGATCGGCAGCAGGCTGATCGACTTGCCGTCGAGCACGATCTCGCCCGCGTCGAGCGGCACGAGGCCGACGATCATGTAGAAGGACGTCGTCTTGCCCGCACCGTTGGGCCCGAGCAGCCCCACGACCTCGCCGCTCTTGACGTCGAGCGAGACGTCCTTGACGACGGTGCGCGAGCCGTACCGCTTCTTCAAATTGCGCACGGCGAGCGAACTGTTCGCGCGCCGCGGCTCGATCGAGGGCGCGGGGCTCGCCGCCGCGGCCGGGGTGGATAGCATGTTCACTGCGTTCCGTTTCCTTGAATCGCCGGCGCCGGCGCAAGCTTGGCCGGTCCGCCATTGAGCGGAGCCGGGCCGCCGTTGCGCGGCGACAGCATGGCGCGCACGCGGCCGGTCGGATTGCCGGGTCCGGCCACGTCCTTGCCGGCGCGCGCGGTATAGAAATCGTTCTGGCCGTCGTAGGTCACGACGCTGCCGTGCACCTGATCCATCACGGTCGTGAGCCCTTGCAGGCGCCGGACGGTGGCGTTCGTCGTCAGCGTCGTCAAATCCTTCTTGCCATCGTAGTCGATTCGCTCGGCCGTGCCTTCGACGTATTCGTCGACGCCTTCCCGCTTCTGATGGAAATAGGCGAGATCCTTGCTGCCCGGCGCCATCGTGCCGGTCGCGTACTGATACCCGTCGGGGTCCTGATGCACTTCGACTCGATCGGCCTTGATCAGGATCGTGCCCTTCGTGGCGACGACATGGCCCGTGAACACCGTGACCTGCTTCAGGTCGTCGTAGGTCATGTTGTCGGCGTCGATGTTCATCGGCTTGTTCTTGTCGGCTTGCTCGGCATGGGCGGCGATGGGCCCGAGGGCGAAACAAGCCAGCAGAAGCGCAAGCGCCGTTGCCATGCCGATGCGCGCTGGCCGGCGCTCGCGGAGAAAGAACGATTCGTTCATGCGGTCACGCTACGAAAGGATGGGGCGCGGTCACTTCGAACCGGCGCCGGATGTGCCACCGCCCGAGATATCCGAAGCTGCGATGTAGCCCCGGACCGTGCCGAAAAGCTGCATCACGCGGGTGACATTGTTGTAGTTCATGGCATCTGCCGTCGCGACCGACAGGCCGCGCCGAAGTTTAACCGGGTTTTTCGACACGATCACATCGTCGTTCACGAAGACGCGAAAGTGGGAGGAGTCGGCTTGCATTTCGGGATCGCCTGCGCCGGCCGCCCGCACGATGCGCGCGTTGTCGTACAAGTCGACGATCGATGCATCGCCGTTGACCGTGCCGCGCTCGCCCGTGGCCGTCACGATCGGCTTGCCCGGCTGGAACGCACGGATCGCCGGGTGCGTGAGGTCGCTGTCCTCGTCGTCCTCGTAATGCACGAGCTTGGCCGCCGTCAGCCGATATTGCGTCGTGCCCGACTGATCGAGCTCGGAGACCGAGAACTGATCGGCGAAATAATCGGGTGTATGGGTTTTCGCGCCGGCCGTCTCGCGCGCGGCCGGCGGCCGCGTCGCTTGCAGCAGCCAATAGGTGCCGCCGGCGAGCGCCGCGAGGGCGACCAGAGACAGCTGCGACGTCAGGCGCGAGGCGTTCATGCGCGGTGCGCTCCGCACGCTTGCGCGAGCAGCGCTTCATAGCGGTGCTGCGCGCGCAGGATGGCATCGCAGACTTCCCGGGCCGCGCCTTGCCCGCCGCGTGCTTCGGACACCCAATGCGCGCGAGCGATCACTTCGGGGTGCGCATTGGCCGGCGCCGCCGCAAACCCGCAGCGCGTGAGCACCCCGAGATCGGGCCAGTCGTCGCCCATGTAGCCGCATTGCTCGGCCGTCACGTTCGCCTCGCGGATGAGTTCCTCGAATGCGTCGATCTTGTCGGCGACGCCCTGGTAAAGATGCGAAACGCGCAACTCGTGCGCGCGCGCGGCCACGATCTCGGAGCGGCGGCCCGTGATGATCGCCGTGCGGATGCCGGCTTCGCCGAGCAGCTTCAGGCCGTGGCCGTCCATCGAGTTGAACGACTTCATCGTGTCGCCTTGCGCCGTGAACATCAGGCCGCCGTCGGTCAGCACGCCGTCGACGTCGAAAATCATCAGCTTGACGCGGCTCGCGCGTTCGCTTGCCGTGAGAGGCGCAGCGGCCATTAGATCACCTTCTTCGAGAACAGGTCGTGCATGTTGAGCGCGCCGATCAGCTTGCCCTCGGTATCGACCACGAGGATTTGGTTGATCCGGTGGCGCTCCATCGATTCGACGGCTTCGACGGCGAGGTGATCGGCACCGATCGTGCGCGGTGCGCGCGTCATGACGTCGATGATCGGCAAATCGCGAAAATCGCCCGTCCGTTCGAGGACGCGGCGCAAATCGCCATCGGTGAAGATGCCTTCGACACGGCCCTGATCGTCGACGATCGCCGTCATGCCCATGCGCTTGGCCGTCAATTGGAACAGCGCATCTCGCACCGTCGCGCCGGCCGGGACCTGCGGCAACTGATCGCCCGTGCGCATGACGTCGCGAACGTATGTCAACAGCCGCCGCCCGAGCGCGCCGCCCGGATGCGAGCGTGCGAAATCGTCGGCGCCGAAGCCGCGGGCGTCGAGCACGGCCATGGCCAGCGCGTCGCCGAGCGCGAGCGCCGCCGTCGTGCTCGCCGTCGGGGCGAGCTCCAGCGGGCAGGCTTCCTTCTGCACGCCGGCATTCAGGTGGACGTCGGAGAGCGTGGCGAGCGTGGATTGCGGCCGGCCGGTGATCGCGATCAGCTTCGCGCCGATACGCTTGACGAGCGGCAGGATCGCAACGAGCTCTTCCGATTCGCCGGAATTCGAGAGCGCAATGAAGACATCGTCCTCGGTGACCATGCCGAGATCACCGTGGCTCGCTTCGGCCGGGTGCACGAAGAAGGCCGGCGTGCCCGTGCTGGCGAGCGTGGCGGCGAGCTTGCGGGCGATGTGGCCGGACTTGCCGATGCCGGAGACGACGACGCGGCCGCGGCAACTCAGAAGAAAGTCGACGGCTGCGACGAAGCGCTCGTCGACCTGATCGCGAAGCGCGCGCACGGCGTCGGCTTCGATGTCGAGGACTTCCCGGGCGAGCGCCAACGCCCGGTCACCATTGATTTTCGCTATCATTCGCCGGAGTATAGCAAAGGCGTTGTTCGCCGCGCCGGGCCCCACCCATGGCCAGAGCCGCTCTCAGGCTTCCCCTATCGAATGCGCGGCGCTTGGCGCGTGGCCGCGCGTTCCGCTGACGAACGAGGACGCTCAACACGTGATTTCTCCGCTCGAGATGACGCTTTTCCTGCTGCTCGCGTCAGTGGTGGGCGTCGTATTGTTCCGCTCGTTGAATCTGCCGCCGATGCTCGGCTACCTGACGGTCGGCATCGTCGTCGGGCCGCACGCGCTAGGCATTGCGCCCGATTCCTCGCGCGCGCAGAACCTCGCGGAGTTCGGCGTCGTCTTTCTGATGTTTTCGATCGGGCTCGAGTTCTCGCTCGCCAAGCTCCGGGCGATGCGCACGCTCGTCTTCGGGCTCGGGCTGCTGCAGGTGATCGGCACAGTCGGCGTGTCGGTGCTCGTCGGCCTTTTGCTCGAGCGCTGGGTGCACGTGTCCTGGCAAGGCAGCATCGCGCTCGGCGGCGCGCTCGCGATGTCGTCGACGGCGATCGTCAGCAAAATGCTCGCGGAGCGCCTCGAGATCGAGACGGAGCACGGCCGCAACATCTTCGGCGTGCTGCTGTTCCAGGATCTGGCCGTCGTGCCGCTGCTCATCGTGATCGCTGCGCTCGGCGGTGATTCGCAGGATCTGCCGATGACGCTCGGCATCGCGGCGTTCAAGATCGTCGTCGCGCTGTCGCTGCTGCTGTTCGTCGGGCAAAAGTTCATGACGCGCTGGTTCAACGTCGTCGCGCGGCGGCGCTCGCAGGAGTTGTTCGTCCTGAACCTGCTGCTCGTCACGCTCGGCGCGGCGTTCATCACGGACAAATTCGGCCTGTCGCTCGCGCTCGGCGCGTTCATCGCCGGCATGCTGATCGCCGAAACGCCGTACCGCCACCAGGTGGAAGAGGACATCAAGCCGTTTCGCGACGTGCTGCTCGGCCTGTTCTTCGTGACGACGGGCATGCTGCTCGACCCGCGCGTGCTGATCGCGCATCCGCTGCTCGTGCTGGCGTTTCTCATCGCGCCGGTGCTGCTCAAGATCGTCATGATCACGGGGCTCGCGCGTCTGTTCGGTGCGACGCCGGGCGTCGCGATGCGCACCGGCATCGGGCTTGCGCAAGCGGGCGAGTTCGGTTTCGTGCTGCTCAATCTGATCCTCGACAAGCATCTCGTCGACGCGGCGATGCTGCAGGCGATCCTCGCGGCGATGCTGCTCTCGATGCTCGCCGCGCCGTTCATGATTCAAAACGCCGACCGCATCGTCCTGCGGCTCTCGTCGACGGAATGGATGCAGCAGTCGCTGCAGATGACGCGGATCGCGACGCAAAGCCTGCGGCAAAATGCCCACGTCATCATTTGCGGATACGGCCGCGCCGGGCAAAACCTCGCGCGGATGCTCGAGCACGAAGGGCTTTCCTATGTCGCGCTGGACCTCGACCCCGATCGCGTCGCCGCGGCCGCCGCGGCCGGCGAATCGGTCGTGTTCGGCGATGCGGCGCGGCGCGAATCGCTCGTTTCGGCCGGCATCCATCGCGCGTCGGCCGTGGCCATCACCTACGCGAACACACCCTCGGCATTGCGCGTGCTGCACAACGTGCACGAGCTCGAGCCGGCGCTGCCCGTGATCGTGCGCACCGTCGACGATGCCGATCTGGAAAAGCTGCTCGCCGCCGGTGCCACCGAAGTCATCCCCGAGATCGTCGAGGGCAGCCTGATGCTCGCGTCGCATACGCTCGTGCTGATGGGCGTGCCGATGCGGCGCGTCGTGCGGCGCGTGGAAGAGATGCGCGACGCGCGCTACAGCCTGCTGCGCGGCTATTTTCACGGGGCCGACGATCTGGGCGACGAGGAAGGGCATGACCAGGTGCGGCTACAATCGGTGGCGGTCGACGGCAATGCCGACGCCGTCGGACGCACGCTCGACGAACTCGGGCTCGCCTCGATGGGTGTCGAAGTCACGGCAATACGGCGCCACGGTATCCGCGGCGTCGAGCCCGGCCCTGAAACGAAGCTGCGAGAGGCCGATATCCTCGTTTTGCGGGGATTGCCGGAAGCGCTCGCGCTGGCCGAGGAGCGGTTGCTGCGCAACCGCCGCGCCGGCGTGACGGCCGCCTGACCGAGCGCGCCCTTCCATCGATTCATGCAACACGATTTGCTCGCCGCGCGCGAGCGAACCACTGTCCACTGTCAGCGGAGAATTTCATGTCCCATGCGCCCGCGGATGCGCCCATCGACGCCGCCGCGTTCATCAAGAGCCAAATTCGCACCGTTCCCGACTGGCCGCTGCCCGGCGTGCAGTTTCGCGACATCACGCCGCTCTTGCAGCGGCCCAAGACGCTGCGCGTGCTCATCGACCTGTTCATCGAACGCTACGTCGAAGCAAAGCTCGACTACGTCGCGGGACTCGACGCGCGCGGCTTCATCATCGCGCCGATCGTCGCCTACGAGCTCAACATCGGCTTCATTCCGATCCGCAAGATCGGCAAGCTGCCGTACAAGACCGTTTCCGAATCGTATGCGCTCGAATACGGCACGGCCACCGTCGAGATCCATGAGGACGCCTGCCGGGCCGGCGAACGCGTCGTCATCGTCGACGATCTGATCGCCACGGGCGGCACGATGATGGCCGGCAAGAAGCTGCTCGAGCGGCTCGGCGCCGTGGTCGTCGAAGGCGCGGCGATCGTCGATCTGCCCGATCTCGGTGGCTCGAAGCTGCTGCGCGAGAGCGGCTTGCCGCTCTATACGGTCACCGAGTTCGCGGGCCATTGAATCGGGAGCGATCGCATCATGCCGAACCTTCCGCTTTTCCTTGCCGCGTCGATCGCCATCACGGCCGCGCCCGGCCCCGACAACCTGCAGGTGCTCGCGCGCGGCATCTCGCAAGGCCGCGCGGCGGGCCTCGTGGCCGCGCTCGGCTTTGCCGCCGGCTTGACGTTCCACACGACACTCGCGGCACTCGGCGTGGCGGCGCTCCTGCGCTCATCCCCGGTCGCGTTCCATATCGTCAAGATCGCCGGGGGCTTGTATCTCGTTTGGATCGGTGTCAAGGCGTTGACGAGCGCGGGCCTCGCAAGTGCTCACGAACGGCCGCCGCAGCCGCTTTCGACGGTCTTTCGTCAAAGCGTCGTCGGCAACATGATGAATCCGAAGGTGACGCTGTTCTTCGTCGTTTTCCTGCCGCAGTTCGTCGATCCGAGCAGCACGCAGCGCATCGGCGTTCAGATGATCGAGCTCGGCGTGATCTTCATGCTGCAAACGCTCGCGCTCTTTTCGGCATTCGGCTTGTTCGCCGGGACGCTCGGCGCTTGGCTCAAGCGTCGTCCGCGCGTGGGCGTATGGCTCGATCGAGTGGCCGGCGCGACCTTCATCGCGCTCGGGCTGCGCGTTGCGTTGCGCGATTGAGCGGACGATCGAGCGAACGAGCGAACGAACCATCGCATTGAACGATTGACCCATTGAACGAGGAACGCCCATGAATTTGCCTTGCATCGCGAGTGCGCGCCGCTTCGAGCCGAGCGCACACCGGCCGTTCTTCATGTCGGCCGAGCAGGTCGGCTGGATACGTGAAAGCGACTTGCCGCTGCTTGCACAGTGGCCCGACGTATTCGAGATCGATCCGGCCGGTGTCGCGCTCGCGGCGCGCTTCGACGTCGATGCCAACAGCCGCTCCGCCGCGCTCGCGACGGTCATCGGGGCGCTGGCCGGGCAACGGCGCATCGTGGGCTGGCGCGACGAGACCTACGCGATCCGCAATACGTTCGATAGTGCGCCGCTCGCGTTCATCGAGCGCGCCGCAGCTCGTTTCTTCGGCACGATGACCTACGCGGTGCATTTGAACGGCATCGTAAAATACGCCGATCGCGCGCCGCAACTCTGGATCGCGCGCCGCAGCCAGACGAAGGCGACCGACCCGGGCATGCTCGACAATGTCGTCGCCGGCGGCATCGGCTGGGGCTTTTCGATCGAAGCAACGATCGAAAAGGAGTGCTGGGAAGAGGCGGGCGTCGAGGCCGCGCTGGCCCGGCAGGCCGTCCCGGGGCGCACGGTTCACGTGCTGCAGTCGCTGCCCGAAGGCACGCAGGCCGAGCAGGTATTCATTTACGACTTGCCGCTGCCCGAGGATTTCGCGCCACGCAATCAGGACGGCGAAGTGGGCGAGCATCGGCTCGCGCGCATCGACGAGGTCGCGCGCTGGATCGAAGACGGCGAGATGACGGTCGATGCGAGCTTGGCGACGCTCGATTGCATGCTGCGCCACCGCTGGATCGACGACGACGCCTGTGCTGGCATCGAAGCGCTGTTCGCCGCGCCGTTCGTCGCGGGCTGAATCGTCGCGCGAGTCACGCACGCGCTCACACGCTCACACGCTCACACGAATTCACAGGTCATTCATATGTCGACCCAACACAGCTTCATTTTGAAATTGTCGTGCCCCGATCGGCCCGGCATCGTCCATGCGGTATCCGGGTTCCTGTTCGATCGCGGCGCGAACATTCTCGATTCGGCCCAATTCGGCGACAGCCATACGGGCGAGTTCTTCATGCGCGTGCACTTTCAGCAAGTGGGCGGCGATCCAGGCCTGCCGACCTTGCGCGAAGCGTTCTCACCGCTGGCCGGCCAGTTCGAAATGCGCTGGGAGATCCATGACGCGGCGCTCAAGCCGAAGGTCGTCATCATGGTGTCGAAGATCGGCCATTGCTTGAACGATTTGCTGTTCCGCTATCGCACGGGGCAACTGTCGATCGAGATCCCGGCGATCATCTCGAACCACAAGGACTTCTATCAACTGGCGGCGAGCTACGACATTCCGTTCCATCATTTTCCGCTGACGGAGTCGACGGGCGCGGCGAAGGCCGCGCAGGAGGCGCGCGTGCTCGAGGTCATCGATCAGTATGGCGCCGATCTCGTCGTGCTTGCGCGCTATATGCAGATCTTGTCGCCGAACCTGTGCGAGCACCTTTCCGGTCGCGCGATCAACATCCATCATTCGTTCCTGCCGAGCTTCAAGGGCGCGAAGCCTTACTACCAAGCGTTCGATCGCGGTGTGAAGCTGATCGGTGCGACGGCCCATTACGTCACGACGGATCTCGACGAAGGCCCGATCATCGAGCAGGAAGTCGAGCGCGTCGATCACAGCATGACGCCCGATCAACTGACGGCGATCGGCCGCGATGTCGAATGCGTGACGCTCGCGCGCGCCGTGAAGTGGCACGTCGAGCATCGGATCGTTTTGAACGGAACGAAGACGGTCGTTTTCCGTTGAACGAGCCACCCCTCGAGGGGCGCCCCGCTAAATCAGCCGCAGGTAGATGAGCTCGCGCTTGATGTACGCGTAGAAAATCGGCGCCGCGATGAGCCCAGGCACACCCGCGGCCGCTTCCATGACGAGCATGGCGAGCAGCAACTCCCACGCGCGCGCCTCGATCTGCCCGCCGACGATCCTCGCGTTCAAGAAATATTCGAACTTGTGAATCAGCACGAGGAAGACGAGCGAGGAGATCGCCGTCGGTAGGCTCACCGAGAGCGAGACGGCGAGGATCAGCGAGTTCGAGATCAGATTGCCGATGACGGGCAAGAGCCCCGCGATGAACGTGATGAGCACGAGCGTCTTCGACAGCGGCAGCCGCTCATGAAAGACCGGCAATGCAACGAGCAGATAGAGCGCCGTGAACACGGCGTTGATCGTCGAAATCTTGACCTGGGCGAAGACGATGCGCCGGAACGCATCGGCGAAGCGCGCGGCGCGCGAGGCCAGCGCTGTCGACAGCGGCAGGCGTTGCATCTGGCGCTCGCTCGTGATCGCGATCATCGCGCCGATGATCATCCCGAACAGCACGTGCCCGAAGCCGCGCGCGACGTTCTTGCCGCCTTGCTGCAACTGGCTCATGTGCGAATGCACGAGCATGCCGGCCTTTTGCTTCATCTCGGAGACGTCGCCGGGCAGCATGGCCGAGAGCCAGCCCGGCGCGCGCGTGCGAGCCTGATCGACGATCTGCATGACTTGATCGAGCAGGCTTTGAATGTTCGGCACCGTATGCTGGAAGTGCTCGGTGATGCCGATGGTGAGCCCCGCCAGGCCGCCCACCACGACCGACGCGATGACGACGACG
This sequence comes from Trinickia sp., assembly GCF_051953955.1. Lineage (GTDB taxonomy): Bacteria > Pseudomonadota > Gammaproteobacteria > Burkholderiales > Burkholderiaceae > Trinickia. The sequence continues at coordinate 39,099 of NZ_JBQCIF010000125.1, forward strand.
GCTACCCAGCGCGCGCGATAGCTCGGCATGTGGCGCTCGATCGTAGGCGCGATCGTGTGGACCAGTTGATAGACGAGCATGCCGCCGAGCAGCGCGCCGAGCAGCTTGAAATGCAGGACGGCCCACATGCCGAAGACGGCGAGCGCGTAGCTGCCGATCTCGACGGCGGACAGTTTCGGCAAGCTCATGTCGCTCGTGAGCCGCACGGGACGTGCCGCGACCTCCTTGATGCGGGTGTCTTCGGGGGCCTCGTTGCGCTTAGCCATGATGTTCTCTTCGTCTCCAGCCAATCCCGGGTGGCGCGGCTGCCGAGACATGCCGCACCGCCGTGCATCCCTTCTTCGCGATCAACGGCGCTCGAGCAGCGGAGCGAGATATCGCCCGGTGAAGCTCGCCTTCGCTTTCGCGATCTGCTCGGGCGTGCCTTGGGCGATGATCTGCCCGCCGCCCGCGCCGCCTTCCGGGCCGAGGTCGATCACCCAGTCCGCCGTTTTTATCACATCGAGATTATGCTCGATGATCACCACGGTATTGCCATGATCGCGCAACCGATGGATCACTTCCAGCAACAGCGCGATGTCGTGGAAGTGCAGGCCCGTCGTGGGCTCGTCGAGGATGTAGAGCGTGCGCCCCGTATCGCGCTTGGACAGCTCGAGCGAGAGCTTGACGCGCTGCGCCTCCCCGCCCGAGAGCGTCGTGGCCGATTGGCCTAGGCGAATATAGCCGAGGCCGACGTCGAGCAGCGTTTTGAGCTTGCGCGCAATGACGGGCACCGCACCGAAGAATTCGTATGCATGCTCCACCGTCATGTCGAGCACTTCGCTGATGTTCTTGCCTTTGTATTGAACGTCGAGCGTCTCGCGGTTGTAGCGCTTGCCGTGGCAGACGTCGCACGGCACGTAGACGTCGGGCAGGAAGTGCATTTCGACTTTGAGCACGCCGTCGCCTTGGCAAGCCTCGCAGCGCCCGCCCTTGACGTTGAACGAGAAGCGGCCCGGATCGTAGCCGCGTTCCTTCGAGGACGGCACGCCGGCGAAGAGCTCGCGGATCGGCGTGAACACGCCCGTGTAGGTGGCGGGATTCGAGCGCGGCGTGCGGCCGATCGGCGATTGGTCGACGTTGATGACCTTATCGAAATGCTCGAGCCCCTCGATCTGCTCGTAGGGCGCGGGCTCCGCCGACGAGCCGTACAGGTGCTGGGCGACGGCATGATAGAGCGTGTCGTTGATCAGCGTGGACTTGCCTGAGCCCGACACGCCCGTCACGCAGGTGAGCAGCCCGACGGGCAGATCGAGCGTGACGCGCTTCAAGTTGTTGCCGTGTGCTTCGACGATGCGCAGTTGCCGCTCGTCGGGCTCCTTGCGCTCGTCGGGAAACTCGATGCGGCGCTCGCCGTTCAGGTATTGGCCCGTCAGCGAGGCGGGATCGGCTTGCACTTGCTTCGGCGTGCCTTCTGCGATGACCATGCCGCCGTGCTCGCCGGCGCCGGGGCCCATGTCGACGACATAATCGGCCATGCGGATCATGTCCTCGTCGTGCTCGACGACGATGACCGAGTTGCCGAGATCGCGCAGGTGCTTGAGCGTGGCGATCAGTCGGTCGTTGTCGCGCTGATGCAGGCCGATCGAGGGCTCGTCGAGCACGTACATGACGCCCGTGAGCCCGGAGCCGATCTGCGAAGCGAGCCGGATGCGCTGCGCCTCGCCGCCCGAGAGCGTATCGGCGCTGCGCTCGAGCGATAGGTAATCGAGCCCCACGTTGTTCAGGAACATGAGCCGCGCGACGATTTCCTTGACGACCTTTTCGCCGATCTCGCGTTTGGCGCCTTCGAGCCTGAGCGTTTGGAAGTAGCCGAGCGTATCGCGCAGGGGCCAGCCGCTCACTTCGTAGATCGCGCGCGCGTCGCCGTCGGCGCCTAGGCGCACGAACCTGGCTTCCTTGCGCAGACGCGTGCCGTCGCACGAAGGGCATGCCTGATTGTTCTGATATTTCGCCAACTCTTCCCTGACGGCGGCCGAATCGGTCTCGCGATAGCGGCGCTCGAGGTTTGGAATGATGCCTTCGAACACATGTTCCCTGACCGTCGCGCGGCCGCGCTCGTTGATGTACGAGAAGGGAATCTGCTCTTTGCCCGAGCCGAACAGGATCAGCTTGCGGATCTTCTCTGGCAGTTCCTCGAACGGCGTGTCGATGTCGAACTCGTAATATGCCGCCAGGCTTTGCAGCATCTGGAAATAGAACTGATTGCGGCGGTCCCAGCCTTTGACGGCGCCGGCCGCGAGCGAGAGCGTGGGGTGCGCGACGACGCGCTTCGGATCGAAGAACGTGATTTGGCCGAGCCCGTCGCAATCGGGGCAGGCGCCCATCGGATTGTTGAACGAGAACAAGCGCGGCTCGAGCTCGGGCAGCGAGTACGAGCAGATCGGGCAAGCGAACTTCGAGCTGAACAGATGCTCGTTGCCCGTATCCATCTCGAGGGCGATTGCGCGCCCGTCGGCCAGACGCAGGGCCGTCTCGAACGATTCGGCCAAGCGCTGCTTCATGTCGGCGCGCACCTTTAAGCGATCGACGACGACGTCGATCGAATGCTTGTCGTTCTTTTTCAGCTTCGGCAGCGAATCGACGTCGTAGATCTGCGCCGTGCCTTCGTTGGCCGTGCCGCCTCCCGAGCGGATGCGAAAGCGGATGAAGCCTTGGGCCTGCATCTGCTCGAACAACTCGGCGTGTTCGCCCTTGCGATTGGTCACCACGGGCGCGAGGATCATGAGCTTCGTTTCCTCGGGCAGCGCGAGCGCGGCATCCACCATTTGCGAGACGCTTTGCGCTTCGAGCGCGATCTCGTGCTCGGGGCAATACGGCGTGCCGACGCGTGCGTAGAGCAAACGCAGATAATCGTGAATTTCGGTGACGGTGCCGACCGTCGAGCGCGGATTGTGCGAGGTCGCCTTCTGCTCGATCGAAATGGCGGGCGACAGCCCCTCGATCAAGTCGACGTCGGGTTTCTCCATCAATTGCAGGAACTGGCGCGCGTAAGCCGAAAGGCTTTCCACATATCGGCGCTGCCCCTCGGCGTAAAGGGTGTCGAACGCGAGCGACGACTTCCCCGATCCGGACAAACCGGTAACCACGATCAGTTGATGGCGAGGCAGGTCGAGATTGACGTTCTTCAGGTTGTGGGTACGCGCCCCACGGATGCGAATCTGTTCCATGCCTTGACAAAGGGGAAGAGGCCAAACCTGCTACTATAACGACTTTTCCAGACCGCCGTTACGGCGACCTTACAGCGCGCGGGAACGAACGAGCCCACCTCGTTGCGTTCGCTGCACCCGAGCGAGGCGTCTCGAATCCGCTCGGGAGCGAAAGGCAGCATGAACGGCGCCGCCACGGTTCCTCCTTGCCCGCCCGATGTCCAATCCGTCCGTCACTTCTTCGCGTATGAGCGCGCCCGAAATGCGCGCCACCGTGTCGCTCGCCGGCATCTTCGCGCTGCGCATGCTCGGCCTTTTCATGATCATGCCGGTCTTCACGGTCTACGCGAAGACGATTCCGGGCGGCGACAACGTGCTGCTCGTCGGCATTGCGCTCGGCGCCTACGGCGTGACGCAGTCGCTGCTCTACATCTTCTACGGCTGGGCCTCGGACAAGCTCGGGCGCAAGCCCGTCATCGCCACGGGCCTCGTCATCTTCGCGCTCGGCAGTTTCGTTGCGGCAATGGCGCACGATATGACGTGGATCATCGTCGGCCGCGTCATTCAGGGGATGGGGGCCATATCGTCGGCCATCATTGCCTTCATTGCCGACCTGACGGCGGAGGCGCATCGCACCAAGGCCATGGCGATGGTCGGCGGCAGCATCGGGATCTCGTTCGCCGTGGCGATCGTCGGCGCGCCGATCGTTTATCAGTGGGTGGGGATGAACGGTCTTTTCGCGCTCGTCGGCGTGCTGTCGCTGATCGCCGTGGGCGTGGTGCTGTGGATCGTGCCCGACGCTCCGAAGCCCGTGCACGTTCGCGCGCCGTTCGCCGAGGTGCTGCACAACGTCGAACTGCTGCGCTTGAATTTCGGCGTGCTCGTGCTGCACGCGACGCAAACGGCGCTGTTTCTCGTCGTGCCGCGCGTGCTCGTGGAGGGCGGGCTGCCCGTCGCCTCGCACTGGAAAATTTATCTGCCCGTCATGGGCTTGTCGTTCGTCATGATGGTGCCGGCCATCATTGCGGCAGAGAAACGGGGCAAGATGAAGCCCGTCTTGTGCGGTGCGATCGGGCTTATCCTGATCGGCCAATTGCTACTCGCGATGGCGCCGCATACGATCTTGTCCGTGGCCGCGATTTTGTTCGTCTACTTTCTCGGCTTCAACATCCTCGAGGCGTCGCAGCCGTCGCTCGTATCGAAGCTGGCGCCGGGCACGCGCAAGGGCGCGGCCGCGGGCGTGTACAACACGACGCAGTCGATCGGTCTCGCGCTGGGCGGCGTGGTGGGCGGTTGGCTGATGAAGTCCGTCAGCCAAGATGCGGTGTTTTTCGCATGCTCCGGGCTCGTTTTCGCGTGGCTTATAATCGCCGCCAATATGAAGGCGCCTCGTAAGGCTTGAGGCGAGCGCGGCGTCGCGCGGGCTCGGCTGTGCGCCAGCGCAGCGGGGTAGCGCAAATGGATCAACTGGAGATAGTCATGGCATCCGTAAACAAGGTCATTCTCGTCGGCAATCTTGGCGCCGATCCCGAAATTCGTTACCTGCCGAGCGGGGACGCCATCGCCAACATCCGGCTCGCCACGACGGATCGCTACAAGGACAAGGCATCGGGCGAATTCAAGGAAGCGACGGAGTGGCACCGCGTCGCGTTCTTCGGCCGCCTGGCCGAGATCGTCGGCGAGTATCTGAAGAAGGGCTCGTCGGTTTATATCGAAGGGCGTCTGCGCACGCGCAAGTGGCAAGGCCAGGACGGGCAGGATCGGTATTCGACGGAAATCGTCGCCGATCAGATGCAGATGCTCGGCGGCCGCGGCGGTTCGGGCGGCGGCGGCATGGGCGGCGGGGACGAGGGTGGTTATAGCCGCGAGCCGTCTGAGTCGCGTGGCGGTGGTGGGGGTGGTGGTCGCGCGATGGGCGGTGGCGCGCGTAGCGGTGGCGGCGGCGGCGGTGCTAGCCGGCCGAGCCAGCCTGCCGGTGGCGGTGGGCTCGATGATATGGATGACGATATTCCGTTCTAAGAAAGGATTATCGTTCGTTGCAGTAAAAGGCCCTTGGGTTCGCGTTCAAATCGAGCATTTGAACGCGTTTCTCGGGGCCTTTGTTTTTGCTGCGTCGATTTCCTAGTGTTCGCGGGTCGCGAGGTCTCCAAACGCTTGTCTTGCTAGACGAACCTCCAGTTCGTCGAATTGCGCTTGGAAGAACGCACGCATGCAGTCAAGGCTCGGTGCGTCGGTTAGCAACTGCTCATACCCTTCGTCCGCGAGATCAGCTTTACAAGCGAGCAATCGTATCCGTGCATTCTCGAACTTCGGAATCGCACTTAGGTGCGCGAAGACGTCGTAAAAATCCACTATGGAATAGCCATGCTGTGTCATCAGCACATAGAGATCGAACCAATCGCGCGTCTTTGACCGTTCAGCGCACACAAGGCTCTTTAACGAAAAGATATCGTCCAGCGTCGCGACACGCATTGGCAACGCGGCATCGCCGGCGATCACGTCGCGAGCGGGTGAATCCGGTGCGACGAACGATACCTTTACGGTGCCGTTTGCGAGGAAGTCTTGTTGGTAATCAGCCAGATCGAGCCCTGCATCAAGGAATTCTTCTTCCGCCAATGGGCTTTGATTCGGCTGCAGATCGACGCCGCTGTTCCGTAGTGATCGGACGAGTAAATCGAGGCGCGTGCGAGGCAAATGGCCGCCGCTCGCATAGGCAAAGTCCAAATCCTCGCTCACGCGATGACCGATGCGCAGCGTGAGCGCAGTCCCGCCGATCAGCACGAATCCCTTCAAAAGAGGATGACCGTCCAGGTTCTCCCAGACGGTTCGAGTATCAGCGCGTAGCTTGCTCGTATCCACGGCGGATGTTCCTCAATATGCGGGTCGTCGCCTGATGCGCGCGGCGGGTTTCCGGGCTTGGTGTGGCCATCAGTACTTCCCACTCATGTTCGAGCGTATCGACGCCGAATTCCCGCGCCGCATCGAGTAAGGTGGTGAACCGAGGATCGACTAGCGCACGTCGGATGTAAATTGCGTCGTCCGCGTCACGATTTGACCACACTAGTTCCGGATGACGATCCCGAAACCGCTTGGGCTCGCCGGTCGGGGCCGATTGGTCGGGCGGGGCGTCGTTCGTGAGACCACTCGGTGGTGTCGGAACGAGGGCTAACCGCAGGCCGGCAGCTTCGGCGAGGCGTTCCACCGCAGACAAACGCGCGGATCCGCGTTTTTTCATGCGAGATAGCGCTTCTTCAGAAAGTTGGGCGCGGCTCGCCAAGTCTTTCTGCGACAGCTTTTTTTGGGCGGCTCTGCGCAAAATCTCGTCGATCAGCGAGTCATGAGCATGTGGGGTCATGAGGCGGCACTCCCGCGAATACGCTGGCGCCAGTCTACACCAATTGATCGTTTGATCAATTTTCGATCAGAGGGTGGGCAGTTGTGAGCGGCCGCAGCGGATGCCAGCCGTCCACCGCGATGCTTCTCTACGCTGACGCAAACTCCGTTTGCAGCACGTCGGCCAGGGGCCGGACCTTCACGCGTTTGCCGGACATCGACGAGTTCGCCCAAACGAAGTTCTGATGTTCGACGATCTTGTCGGCGGCCAGATGCGGCTTGCCATGGGTCGTATGCAGATCGGACACGACGGTGGTCTTCAGCCCCAGCAGCTCGGCCCGGCGTGCGGTCGCGTTGACGCAGAACTCCGTTGCGTAGCCGCACAGCAGCACGCTGTCGACACCATTTTGCTCGAGCTGCTCGGCAAGCGACGTCTCATGGAACGAATCGCCGACGCGTTTGTAGACGGAGCCGTCATTGGGCTCGCGGGCCAGCGCGGCGGGCAATTGCCAAGCGTCGCTGCCGCGCACAAGCGGTCCGTTCGCGTCGCTTTCGTGCTGCACGAAAAAGACAGGCGCATTCGCCCGGCGCGCTGCCTTCGTGACCAAATTGATGCCCTCGATCACCTCGCTGGCGCGGTAAGCAGCCTCGGGGCCGCCAAAGAACATTTGCTGTACGTCGATGACGATGACTGCGATACCAGACATAACACCCTCGCAATGAGCTAGCCGATGTTGCGGTTGGACATGCGGGGCATAATACGCCTCTCCCGTCGCTGGGGAGGCCGGTGCTATTCACCGCAAGGCGCACTCCCCCCGCGGCGCATAAATCGAAACACGAACCTCCTCGAATGAATGTCGCACTAGAACCCGCAAAGCAGCCGGAAGTCCAGGCTCTCATCGACCAGCTCGATGCCTACCAATGGCCCCTCTATCCGCCTGAGAGCCACCACGGCATAGACATCGATGCGCTCAGCCAGCCGAACGTGTTGTTCGCCGTCGCGCGCGACGATGCCGGAAAGGCGATAGGCTGCGGTGCCATCGTTCTTGATGCCGAGTACGGTGAATTGAAGCGGGTATATACGCTTCCTGAGTGCCGAGGCAAGGGGGTGGCGAAGGCGATTCTCTCGCTTCTCGAACAGTCGGCCGGCCAGCGCGGCTGCACTCGCTTCGTGCTGGAAACCGGGTGCAGGCAGCCCGACGCCATCACCTTTTACGAGCGATCCGGGTATCGACGCCGGGGGCCGTTCGGGTCGTACATGGGCGATCCGAACAGCGTCTTCATGGAAAAGCTCGTCAACGCCCAACCCCGATGAGTTCCGCTGTCCATGCATCTCAGGCCCGCACGGTGACGCCCGTTCTCGCGCTGCTCGTCAACGCCTTCGTCTGGGGCGTTTCGTGGTGGCCGTTTCGCCGTTTGCAAGCGATGGGGCTGCACCCGCTATGGGCGACGGCCGTCGTCTACTTGCTGTCGGTCGTCGCAATCGGGCTATGGCGCCGGAGCGCCTGGCGCCAGGTGATCACGACGCCGGCGCTCTGGCTGATCTTCCTGGCCTCGGGCACGACGAACGCGGCTTTCAACTGGGCTGTCAGCATCGGCGACGTCGTGCGTGTGGTGCTGCTGTTTTACTTGATGCCGCTATGGGCATTGCTTCTCGCGCGGGTCGTGCTCAAAGAGCGCATGACGCGCGTGGCGGTACTGCGAGTCCTGCTCGCGATGGCGGGCGCGGTGCTCGTGCTTTCCCATCCCGCCGCGCCGGCGAACACCGTCGGTATCTTTGCGCCGAGCGGTTTTTCGCTGCCCGATGCGCTAGCGTTGATCGGCGGCTTCGCTTTCGCGCTCAACAACGTCATGCTCAAGCGTGCCGCCGCACAGCCCGAGGAAGGCCGAGCGCTTGCGATGTTTATGGGCGGTGCGACGGTGGCGGGCACGCTCGCGGCGTTGCTGTCGTCGTCCGGCTCGGCGGTGACGTGGCCTGCATTGACGATGGGATGGCCTCTCTTGGCAGCCGGGTTGGCCGTGGCATTCCTTCTATCGAACCTGTGCTTGCAGTATGGCGCCGCACGGCTGCCTGCCACGGTTACCGCCGTGGTGATGCCCTGCGAGGTGCTCTTTGCATCGCTCACGGCCGTCTGGTGGGGCGGTGCGACGCTGCACGCCAGCGTGCTGGCCGGGGGCGCACTGATTCTCTCGGCGACATTTGCCGGTATCGTATGCGGCCGTGGTGGCGAAAAATAGCGAAACCCAACATGCGCCGTCGCTCCCCGCTCCGCTGTCCAACGTCAACATCCGGTCATCCTTCTCCGCCAAACTGAAGTGCCCGTGACAACGGTGTGAAAACGCGCCATAGGCAACCGCAATGCAATCCCACACTGTGACGGCGCCGCCGATTGTTGTCGCGGATGCAACATATTGAGCGCGTTCATGAGGCTACCGCCGTCCGATCGCCGCGCGTACGATCCGCTCTGACAATGGTTCGGTAAGCCATCGGAAGCCAGCCATCGGAAGCATCCGTTGAGGCAATACCAAAACGCCGCGTTCGAACGAACGCGCGTGGAGAGGTTCATTGCGCGACGCCCGCGCATTTCATCGGCCGCGGCCGCAACGCCGTTGCGATCCGCGATATGCAGCATTCACCCACCGAGGGACGACCCGTGACAGAGGACGATATCCGCAACAACGCGTTTGCGATGCCTGTGCTGAATCCGGCATATCCGCGCCCGCCTTTTCGCTTCATCAATCGCGAATACTTCATCATTTCTTACGAAACGGACCTGGACGCGCTCGCGGCCGTCGTTCCGGCTCCCTTGACGGTCGATAAGCCCGTCGTTCATTACGAATTCATCCGGATGCCGGACTCGTCGGGGTTCGGCGACTACACCGAAAGCGGTCAAGTGATCTCGGTCATCGACGAGGAGGGCAACCGTGGGAACTACACACATGCCATGTATCTGGACGATGAAGGCCCCATCGCGGGCGGCCGCGAAATCTGGGGCTTTCCGAAAAAGCTCGCGTCGCCTCGGCTTTCCATCGACGGCAAGGACACGCTGCTCGGCACGCTCGACTACGGGACGCAGCGCATCGCAACGGGCACGATGGGCTACAAGTATCGCGAGATCGACACCGAAGCCGAACGCCGCAAGCTCGCGGAAACACCCAACTATCTGCTCAAGGTGATTCCGCACGTCGACGGGTCCACGCGCGTGTGCGAACTCGTGCGCTTCTTCTTGCGCGACGTCGAAGTGACGGGCGCATGGGAGGGCCCCGCGGCCCTCGAACTGCATCCGCACGCGCTCGCATCCGTCGCTGATCTGCCCGTGCGCAAGATCGTCGGCGCACGCCACGTCATTGCCAATTTGACGCTCGACGTCGGTGAAGTGGCCTTTGACTATCTCGCACCGGATGAGCCCGTGAAGCTCGTGGTCAATCAGTAAGTAGCTGACAAGCCGCCATCGAACGTAGTAGCTGACGAAGGAGCATCAACATGTCACTGAAAAACAAGGTCGCACTCGTAACGGGCGCGGCAAGCGGGATCGGCGAACAGTGCGCGCGCAAGCTCGCGGCAGACGGCGCAACGGTCGTCATTGCCGACTTGAATCTCGCCAACGCGCAGCGCGTTGCCGAAGACATCGTGCGCGGCGACGGAAAAGCTATCGCAGTCGCGATGGACGTAACGAGCGAGGAGGCCGTCGAAGCGGGCGTTACCGAGACGCTGAGCCGGTTGGGCGGTCTCGACGTGCTCGTGTCGAATGCGGGCATTCAGATCGTCAATCGGATCGAAGACTATGCATTCGCCGATTGGAAAAAAATGTTGGCGATTCATCTCGACGGCGCGTTCCTCACGACCAAAGCCGCGATCAGGCACATGTACGCGTCCGGCAAAGGCGGCGCGATCATCTACATGGGCTCGGTCCACTCGCATGAGGCATCGCCGCTCAAATCGGCCTATGTGACCGCGAAGCACGGGTTGCTCGGGCTCGCGCGAGTCGTCGCGAAGGAAGGCGGGCCGCGCGGCGTGCGAGCCAACGTCGTGTGCCCGGGCTTCGTTCGAACGCCGCTCGTCGACAAGCAGATCCCCGAGCAGGCACAGGCGCTTGGAATCTCGCCGCAGGAGGTCGTGAAGAACGTCATGTTGAAGGACACCGTGGATGGCGCATTCACGTCGCTCGCCGATGTCGCCGATACCGTCGCGTTCCTCGCGGGCTTCGAATCGAGCGCGCTGACCGGGCAGTCCATCGTGGTCAGCCATGGTTGGTTCATGCAATAAGCTGTAGCGCAGTGCAATCCGTGCAATCCCCGCGATGAGGAGATGATCATGCAAGCGAGTCGGCGCAACAAGCTCGAACGACCGAACCCGGTGACGCTGCCACCCTACGATGAGATCGCGCTGGTGCTGCAGGGCGGCGGGGCGTTGGGGGCCTATCAGGCGGGCGTCTATGAGGGGCTCGCCGAAGTCGGCGTCGAGCCGACTCGTATATCGGGCATCTCCATCGGCGCACTGAACACGGCGATCATCGCCGGCAACGCGCCGGCGGATCGCGTCGATGCGCTGCGCGGATTTTGGAGCACGATCAGCCAAAGCGCCGATTACTTCTCGCACTTGGGGTCTCACCTGTCGGCATGGCCTGGGTTCGAAGACGCGCGGCGCACGTGGACGGGCGCGTGGGCCGCGACGCGTACGCTGTTCGAAGGGCAGCGAGGGTTTTTCTCGCCGCGCGTGGACGCAGCTTTCGCGGGTTTCGCCCGGAAACGTCCCGACCAGGTCAGCTATTACGACACCACGGCCTTGCGCGAAACGCTCCTGCGCTATGCGAACTTCGATCGCATCAACAACGGTAACATCCGCGTTTCCGTGGGAGCCGTGAACGTGCGGACCGGCAATCTGGTCTATTTCGACAATTTGCTGATGCGCCTGGCACCCGAGCACTTCATGGCGTCCGGCGCGTTGCCGCCCGGTTTCCCGGCGGTCGAGATCGACGGCGAATTCTACTGGGACGGCGGGCTCGTATCGAATACGCCGCTGACCGAGATCGTCAGAGAGTGTCAGCATCGAGATACGCTCGTGTTTCAAGTCGATCTATGGAGCGCGCGTGGGACGCTCCCGGGCAATCTGCTCGATGTCAGCGAGCGCACCAAGGACATTCAGTATTCGAGCAGGACGAGAGCGATCACGGCGTTCATGTCGCAGAGTCAAAAGCATGCGCGGATGATCAAGGCGCTGCTCGAGCATGTCCCGGAGGAAGTGCGGCGCACTCATCCGCTGCTGCTCGAGGCGCAGCAGGCGGCGAACGGCGGGGCGGTGAACGTCGTGCACTTGATCTACAAGAACAAGTCGTTCGAGGGGCACTACAAGGACTACGAGTTCAGCAACGGCACGATGCTCGAGCATTGGGCGAGCGGTCTCGACGATATTCGCCGCTCGTTCGGCCATCCCGAGTGGTTCGACGTTCCCAGCCATGAAATCGGCTTCGTGACGCGGGATGTGCATCGCAATCGGCCCGAGGCGCACGAGGCGAGCGCGCCGATAGAGCGGGCATTGTCGAAGGCCGGCATGCTACGGAAGGAAGCGCTGTCGGACGAGCAGTAATGCTTCATCGGATGCCGTCGCAGGCGTTGCATCGAGGAGCGGGGTGCCAACGATCTGCCGATCGCACGCGCCCTGCCGGCGATCAACGCGCCACGAGCGCGCAGTGATCGATCGCCCGCGCGTCGTAGATCGCCGTCACGCCAAAGCCGGCATCGCTCAACCATTGCACGTGATCGTGAACCGGATAGGCCATGCCCTCGCCGCTCGCGACGGTCACGAAATACAGCGACGACTTGACCGACTGCAGGCTGCCTGCTTCGTCCGCATCGCACATGAGCGACCAAACGAAAAGCTGGCCGCGTTCCAGGTACGCGCGCGCCTTGCGATAGAGGAGTTGGATTTTCTCAGGTGAAAAGATTTCTAGGACGTGCGAGAAGATCACGCCATCGCAGCCGCTCGGCCAGTTCTCCGTGAACATGTCGACCGCTTCGCAGGTCACTCGGTCCGCAAGGCCATGCGCTTCGATGTTCGCACGCGCTTTCTCGATGACGGAAGGCAGATCGATGAGCGTCACCTTCAACGACGGATAGCGCTCGCAGAGTCGAATGGCGTTCGTGCCGTCGCCGCCGCCGACGTCGAGCAGCATCGATACTTCGCTGAACTCCTTGACCGCCATCATGCGCGGCGAGAGCCGCGTATATGCGCCCATGCCTTCGTGAAAGAGCCGCTCGAGCGCGTGATCCGCCGCCATGCGCCCATAGAGCGTCGGCGCATCGCCGGGAAATTCGTCCAGCCCGGCGTTGCGGCCTTCGCGCAAAGCCTGCGTGAAATGCAAACAGGCGCGATGCTGGATCTGATCGTTCAGGCGCACGAACGGCACCATCGACTGCTCGGCGGTGCGCAGCAAACAGCGGCGCGTGAGCGGCGCATTGGCGAGGGCGCCGGTCTCGTCGACTTTCACGAGTTTCAACTGCTTGAGGCCCAGCAGCAGCACCCGGCAGCCGTGCTCGTCGATTTCCAACTGCTTGGCCAGAGACGCTGCGGTCGCACCGCGCTCGATCACGTCGAATACCCCAAGGTCGCATGCGGTCGACAGTACCTGGGTCTTGATGTATCCGTTCATCATTTCGCAAAGCGCTTGCCACTCTTCCCACGACAACTCGTCCATACCCTCTCCCCCTCGTCGATCGACTTGCAATTGTTTCTCGCCGCCGGTGCGGCCGTCTTCCAGCACCTCGCTGGACTGCTTTTCGTTTGTTTGGCGTCGCGTCAAACGCTGTCCGCGTGTGCTGCCGCGGCCACGGTGTCGTCCGCCGCCAACTGCGCCTTGCGCTGCACAAGACGCGCGAGCAGACGCTCCTTTTCAGGGTCGGACAAACGCTCGGCATTCCAGCGCAAGAAGCATTCCAGCTCGTGCACGCGCATTCCTACCGGGGTCGACTCGCCGTCGATGAAGAGCATGTCGTGCAGCGCCATCGCCCGAATGACGAACAGCGGCATATCGGCACGCATCGGCCGAAACGACGCCGAGTGCGCGCCGCGCACGGTGCTGTCGGGGTGGAATTCGCCCAGCATGAGGCCGCACTCCATGTAGAACGGCTTCAACACGAGATGCGCGCAGTCGATGAACTTGTAGTAGGCCTCGCGCTGCAAGCCGACCGGGAACACCGCGAGCGAAAGCAGTTCGGACGGCTCGGGCCGCGTTTGAGCAACCCGATCGAACAGATAGGGCAAGCGCATCAACGTGGCGATGTACGTATCGAACGCCATGTCCGCCGCATCGAAGGCGCTGAACAGCAACGCACCTTCGTCGTGCGACGGTTTCGCGAAAGGGCAGACGGCGCCCTTGCGTCCGAGCTCGGCATGCGGGCGCATGATGAAGCGCTGCATCCAGGCGAGACCGGCCGCATAAATATCGCGCAACCGCGGATCGGGCTCTATGGCGATATCGGTCGAGGGGCTCAGCGTTCGCTCGATTTGCGCGAGCGCTCGAACGATGGGATCGGCGTCGAACGCCGTGATCGTTTGCACGTTATTCATTCTTGTAGCCCTATTGGAATAAGTATCAAGCGGTTTTCCGATCGTCTTCGATCATGTTCTTGAAGAGCTGCCCCCACTCGTAGTCGTAGCGGTCGGGATGGAAAGGGAAGACGCCAGCACCTGGCGTGAAGGTCAACTCGCCGAAATACACCTTGCCGTCCGGAACGTAGAGGTCGACGCGCACGTAGCCGAGCCCGTCGGCGAGGCGCATGGCGAGACGTACGATTTCGTCCCAATGGGGTGGAGGCGGCGGCGGCACCTGGCTGCGGGCGTAGTGGCCGACGGAGAGGTCCAACCGGTTCCAGTGCACGTCGAATACGTCGCCGTGCGGCGTGCCGAACCGGTCCGAGACGACGCCGGCGTAGATGATCGGACCGTTCTCGTCGCGGCCGAACATGTTCATCTTGAGGTCGGGCGGTACATTGCCGGCTTGGTCCACGAGCAATTGCTCGAAGTACAGCTTCGGCTCGATCGGCCGATAGTGTCGTTCGCGCGAAGCGCGATAAAAATCTTCGGCGAGCCACTTTTGCGCGAGTCCGCTCAAGTGCGCGAATGAAGTGCGGCGCTTGTCCTCGACGATTTCGACGTAACCGCAGCCATGGTTCGCTTTCATGACGAAAGCGTCCGGCAATGAATCGAAGACGTCTTCGGTAAAAACGTCGGGTACGGCGACGAGCGGAATCAAATGCTCTTCCCCGATACGCGCTTTCACGAACTCGCGAACGGCGAGCTTATCGGCCAACTCGCTCCAGCGCGGGTCGGGATGCAGGCACCGATGAAGGATGTATTCGTTGAACGTCGCCGGCGCGGCGAGATTGGGAAAACGCCCCACGTGACGCCGATGCGAAAGCTTCAGAAAGAGCTCGTCGGACAGCAAACGCTTAGCGCAGTGCCATCCCGCCCGCGCCCCCGCCGTCAGCCAAGACGGATCTGCGCTCGCATGGCCTGCGCTCGCGTCGACGCCAACTGTCCGCGGCGTTCCTACGCGCAAAGAAGGCCCCGGCAACGCGGCTTGCGGCAGCAAAAGCGCGGCGCCTTCGCAGCCGTTCGGCTCGATCGCATTGGCCTTTTGATGATCGGATTCGGCGAATTTCGGCATGGTCCATCCGCGCGGTCTGAGCGCGCGGTTCGAGGTCGGTGAGCTGTACCCGTGATAGAACCATTCCGCCCTGGGGCGGGCAATAAACCGAGCCGGAAGTCGAGAATCTTTGGCGTTTTATGACGTGATTATTCCGTGCGCTGTTGTTTCGCAATCTTTTCTTACAGAATTACGATATTTGTTTAGTGTTGTTACTCATAAGCCGGCGCGAACGGCTTTAAAGAATTAAATCGGAAGAATACATGCGAAGCTAAGTAATGTTTGCGTTGAAAGCAAGTTTTCATTGAAGGTTGGCGTGAAAGGACAGGCGCTCCCGGTGCCGGTGGCGCTGTCGGCCGTCGGTCGCCTAGCCGAGCGCTTCGGGCAAGTTCGGCCACGGGTAAAGAGACAACGAGCTAGGGGCGCAGCCAGCCGAGCCGAATCGGTGCCGCGAGCACGCGGCGGTGAACGGTCACGGCCACTCGGGTCAATGGCGAACCGGCGTGGCGCCAAAGCGGCGCGACGAGCGCGTACGTCGCTGAGGCGACGCAGACGGCACCGATCATGTCGAGCGGGAAATGAACGCCGAGAAAGACTCGGGCCCACATGACCGCGGCGCCGCTCGCCAGCACGAACGCGGCGAGGCGTTTCCTGCCGCGCGCGAACAGCGAGAGGAAGACGGCGGTAAAGATCGTCGCGTGATCGCTCGGAAAAGACGAATCAGGGGCGTGCGCGAGATACGTATGACCGAGGCCTATCACGAACGGCCTCGGATGTTGCCAGACCAAACCGATCAATTGATTGGCGCCGAGGGCGATGAAGGCGACGGCGCACGCCTTGAGCGCCGTCTCGCGCCGGTGCGCGTCGCCTGACAGCCAAAGCCCGACTAGGATGAGCGGGATCGACATGATCAGATCGTTCGCGATGGCCCGCGCCGCCGCAAGCAGCCAAGCCGGCGTCGCGGGCGTGGCGTTGATCGTCAGAAAAAGCGCGCGGTTCAGCGTTTCGAGTTCTTGTAAGGCCATGGTTCGTCGTCTTGATCGCGGAAGGGAGCGATTGTCCGCCGCGCAGGCTTAAGACGGGCTTAAATGGGGTTGGCGAAAAACATCGCATGGATGGCCGATCGCGACGGAGGCGCTCGTTTTCCTTTTCGGATGGCCGAACGTCCGGGCTCCAATCGACTGACGAATCCATTCTGTCTCCGAAGCGGCTCTGGAGCAGCCGCTATAATGCGGCGCACCGTCACTTCCTTTCCCCCGATGAGTCGACTTTTCTGCGCGCTGTTGCTCTCGCTCGGTCTGGCCGCGCCCGCAGTGGCGCAGGAGGCCGAAGCGTCGCGCGCGCTCGCAGGGGCGCCGGCTGGGGGCGCATCGCATGCTTCCCCCTCCGCGCCCGAAGGTGCGACGGTCGCGCTCGCGCAAGCAATGCCGGAACCGTCGGCCTCTGCCGCCTTCGAGCCGGCGGCTTCGATGTCCGATCCGGCAAGCGGCGTCGCCTCGGAGCAGGTGCATCGCATCCGCGACATGCTCACGAAGAAATTCGGGCTTGCTCGCGCCAAGGCCGAAGAAATCTCGTCCGCAGTGATGAACTCGGCGTCGAAATATGCACTGCCGCCCGCCCTCGTGCTCGCGATCATCTCGATCGAATCGCGCTTTCAAGACCACGCGCGCGGCAGGCATGGCGCGACGGGGCTGATGCAGGTCGTGCCGGCGGCGCACAAGCGGCTCGTCAAAAACCTCGACTTGACGGAGCCTGCCGCCAATATCGAGGCGGGATCGGCGATTTTGCACGGCTATCTCGAATCCGCGCGCGGCGACGTGGATGCCGCGCTCAAGAGCTACGGCGGTTCGACCGCCTACGCGCGCAAAGTCGGCCTGCGTGCGAAGGATTTCGAGGCAGCGAGTGCTGCCGCCGCTGCGAGTCCGGCGTCGCCTTTCGCCGCGCAATGACGATAGCATGAGGCGTACGCAAGGGAATCGCCGCCCGTGAGGGCAGCACCGACGGTGCATTGGCGTGCTCGCGCGCTTTGCGCCGCCGAGCCCCTTATCCGGGATTTTCGGGGCTGCGCGGCTCGCATGCTCTGCTAGAATCTGACTCGTTGCATCGTAAAACAAGCAAACAAAATAATTAGCGATTTCGCAAAGCCGGGCCATTTCGAACTTCAGGACACAGAACATGAATTGGCTCCGCCCTTCTATCGTCTTCTCCGTTGCGCTCGGCTCGATGGCTTACGCAGACGCCACGCAATGGGCCCCGTTGAAAAGTGCGAGCGATCTCGCGTATGCGGTCGATACGGACAGCATCGCCACCGATTCCGACGGCTACATCGAATACACCGCGAAGACCACCTGGAAGGCGCCCTCGATGATGCCTGGCGCGAGCGCGCCCGTGTCGATATCGATCACCCGATATCAAATCGATTGTGCGGGCAAGCAATGGCGCGCGCTCGATACGCATTATCTCGGCGTGAACGGCGCGCCGGCCGGCGCGCTGCGCTCGTCCGATTCCGAGTGGGTCGCCGTCAGTCCCGGCACGGTCATCGATACGATGTTCCGCCGCGTCTGCTGACGCGCGGCGGAATCGACAGCGGTGCTGTCGGCGCACGCGCAGCCGCAACTTGTTCTACTATGTGGAACCGTCGCTAGGGAAGGGGGGCGAACCCCTTCGCATGGGCGGCCTCAACAAACAGGAGAGCACGATGCACTTCATGCGCAAGCTGAATGTCGCCGTTCTGTTGTGGGCAGTCGCGGCCGGTGCCGCATTCGCGGAAACGGTGAACTTCAAAGCCGATCTCGAGCCTTCGAGCGAAGTGCCGCCGAAGACGTCCAAAGGCCACGGAGATCTGAAGGCGACGTTCGATACGTCGTCCAAAGAACTCAAATGGAAAATCGCGTACGAGGACCTGTCCGGCCCCGCGACGATGGCGCACTTTCACGGCCCCGCGCCGGTTGGACAGAACGCGGGCGTCGCGGTCGGCATTCCAAAGGATAAACTCGCGAGCCCCATCGAAGGCGAGCAGACGCTCACCGACGCACAGGCGAACGATTTGATGCACGGCAAGTGGTATTTCAACGTTCATACCGCCGCTAATCCGAGCGGCGAGATTCGCGGGCAGGTGCTTCCCGCCAATTGATCGTCGTCGTTCGCGAGGTCCCGCGCTGCCCGGCAGTCAGCGTGCGGCGCCGTTGGCCTGGCGGTTTCACCGAACCCGCTCCTAGCGAGTCCGCGCCACCGCGCGTGCCCGGCCGCCGCGCCGGGCTGCCGTTCCTTCGTGTGCGATGCGCCGCAAAGCATTCGCGGGCATTGCCCGCGTCCCCTCGCAGGCACGTAACATTCGGGCATGCGTGATTACTTGGGAAGGGGATTGCGGTGAGTTGGCAAAGCGCCGTCGCCTGTTGGTTGCTCAGGAGGCAATTCCGGCCGGAAACGCTGAAGCCGCACGTGAGCGTCGAGCGGGCTCGCGCGCATGCCGCCTCGCGCCTTCGGCGGCAAAGCGTGCCCAGAGGCTGGCGGCTGACCGTGCGGGGAAGACCCGGCGATGCCCCGCTGCGCGGCGAATGGCTGGAACGCCCCGGCGATCTCGCGCGCGGCGCGCCGATGCGCACGATCCTGTATTGCCATGGCGGCGGCTATTACTTTTGCTCGCCCGCATCTCACCGTGCGCTCGTCTTCGCGCTCGCCGCGCGCTCAGGAGCGCGGACGTTTTCGCTCGACTATCGGCTCGCGCCCGAACATCCGTTTCCGGCGGCGCTCGACGATGCGTTGGCAGCTTACCGGCGATTGCTTGCCGACGGCACGGCCGCGGAGTCGATCGTCATCGCTGGCGATTCGGCCGGAGGCGGCCTGGCATTGGCTGCGCTCGTCGCGCTGCGCGATGCGGGCGACCCGCTGCCGGCTGCGGGCGTGCTGTTTTCACCGTGGACGGACTTGGCGGCCACGGGTGGCACGATCGAATCGAACGATGGCGTCGATCCCATGTTCTGCGGGGCTGCGATCGGGCGCGCGGCGCAGTTTTACGTCGGGCGCGCAGATCCGACCCATCCCTATCTGTCACCGCTCTACGCGGATTTCTCCGGCTTGCCCCCGCTCTTTATCCAGGCTAGCAGCACCGAGGTCCTGCTCGACGACGCGCGCCGCGCCGCGGAGCGCGCCCGGGCAGCGGGCGTGTCCGTCGAATGCGAGATTTGGCCGAAGATGCCGCACGTTTGGCAACTGTGGACCCCGTTCGTGCCAGAGGCGGGGCGCGCGCTCGAGCGCGCCGCGCATTTCGTCCGTGCTCACGCGCTCGAGCGCGTCGTCCACCCGGTCGAAGTCGATTCGATGGCGCGATAAGCCGCTTGCACAGCCGGGCCGCCGTAGCGCCGCTCGAGGCGCCGCACGGCGAAGTGACCATGCGCGGTCTGCTGGAAGTGATCGATGAAGACGGTATTGACGGCCGCGCCGAGCACGGCACCGATCGCCGGAATCGATTTGGCCGCGACCTGCTCGCTCACCTGCGCGGAAAAGCGAGCCGCAATCACGTTCATGAGCCGCATCAGTGCCGGCGCGCCGTGCGCGGCGACGCCCTTGCTCGCCAATTCCGACGACGCTTTGGAGATGGCCTGCGCCAGGGCGCCGCGCGCGATGAAATAGCCGAAATCGGCCTCTTCATCCTGTGCGTGACTGCCCATGCCGAAAATGGCGAGGCATTGCAGCCGCGCCTCGGCGTCACGCAAGTCTTCGCCTTCGCTGCGCGCGATATCGCAAATGGAGCGGAACATCAGCGTGGTGGTGACGGGCAACTCGGCCGGCAGGGCCACGAGCCCGAAGGCGCCGCCCGCTGCGCCCGTCGTCGCCACCGCCAGCTTATGCAGCCAGTCGCGCGGTTTCCCGCCCGGCGCTGTGCGAGGGACGGCCTCCACCACGCCCACGGCGGGTATTGGCGTCGCGAGCGTCCCGAGCGTCGCGACCGCCGCCCGCAAGCTCGCGTCGAGCGCGCGGCGCGTAGCCTCGGCGATCGTCGCATGGGCCCCCGCCGGCAACCGCGCCAAGAGTCGCTCGACCGGCATGCCGACCGCGCCGGCCAGTTTCATCGCGAGCGGCTGCGTTTCGAGCGCCTGCTTCGCGCGCGCGAGGATCTCCAAGTCGTGCGCGGCGAGGCCGGGTGATGCGGTCGGGATCGGTTCCATTTCGAAAATAGGCGGAAGAAGGAAGAAGAAGCGCCCTAACTCGCGGCGCACCTGCCAGCGAATTCCAAGCCCTCATGCTATCATCCGATATTCTTTGACTTATCAACGATTGCTTCCACAAAAAAATGGCCGTCCATACTGCCGCTCACCACTCGCGTGGGCAGCTTCTGCCGTTCCGGGAATCGCTGATGGCGATGCTCGGCATCTCGTTCGTCACCATGCTCGTCGCATTCGATCAAACGGTCGTCGGCACCGCGTTGCCCACGATCGTCGCCGAACTGCGCGGCTTCGAGCTCTATGCGTGGGTCGCCACGTCCTATTTGTTGACGTCGGTCATCACCGTCCCGATTTTCGGGAGGCTTGGCGATTATTTCGGGCGCAAGCCGTTCGTGATCGCGTCGATCGTCGTGTTCACGGGCGCATCGGTGCTCTGCGGCGCCGCCAACAGCATGCTGTTTCTCGTCGTCGCTCGCGCATTGCAGGGCATCGGCGGCGGGATTCTCGTGGGCACCGCATTCGCTTGCATTCCCGATCTGTTTCCGGACTCCGTCGTGCGTCTGCGCTGGCAAGTGCTCATGAGTTCGGCGTTCGGCATCGCCAACGCTATCGGGCCGTCGCTAGGCGGCTTCCTGACGCAGTACTACGGCTGGCGCTCGGCGTTCTACGTGAACTTGCCCGTCGGCTTGCTCTCGCTCGTGTTCGTTTGGCGCTATCTGCCGCACGTGCGCCATATCGCAGCCCGCGGCAAGATTCGGCTCGATTGGCCCGGCTCGCTACTGATCGCGGTTGCTCTCGGGGCGCTGCAGATGCTCGTCGAAGCGTTGTCTCAGCACGGTGTCACGCGCGGGGTGGCGGCGCTCGCGGTTCTCGCGGCGGCCTCGGCCGTGGCGCTGTGGCGGTGGGAGCAGCGCGCCGCGCAGCCGATCCTGCCGCTCGACATGTTCGCCAACCGCAGCCTCGCCGCGTTGTTCGCGCTCTCGGTGCTCTGCGGTTATTCGATGTTCTCGCTGATCTTCTACGCACCGCTGCTGCTGCAAGGCGGCTTCGGGCTTTCGCCGAAAGACGCCGGTGTCTTGATCACGCCGCTCGTCGTGTTCATCACGATCGGCAGCATCCTGAACGGACGCATCGTGACGCGCATCCGGCGCCCGAACGCGATGCTCTACGTCGGCTGCGCGCTGCTCGCGCTGGCCTGCGTCGGCACGGCGGCCGCCACGCGGTCGCTGCCGCATGCTTGGCTGATGGGGCTCATGATGCTCGCCGGCATTGGCCTCGGCTTCGTGCTGCCGAACCTCACCGTATTCGCGCAGGAGACGGCGGGCAGGGAGCATCTGGGCATCGCCACGGCGCTGCTGCAATCGCTGCGCATGATCGGCGGTATGTTCGGCGCGGCCGTCACGGGCACGCTGATCACTCACCTCTACGCTCGCGGCGTGCGCGACGCATTGGCAAGCGCGAATGCGACCGCCTGGTGGAGTACCATGCGCGATCCGCAAATCCTCGTCAATCAAGACGCGCAGCACGCGCTGCTCGCTTCGCTCGCGCATGCGGGCCAAGACGGCGCCGCGCTGCTCGAGCAGGCTCGCGTGTCGCTCGTCACGGCGATTCACGCGAGCATCGCAGTGGCGGCGGTCATCGCCGTCGTCGCGCTGTGGCGATGCGCGAGCGTGCCGCACGTGAGCATCAAGCGCAGGAGCGAGCCTGTGCCCGCGGCCGAATGAGCCGAACCAAGCGTTAAGGGTTGCATCATGGAAGACTACGTCGCGATCGTTCAGCAGTTCGGTAGAGCCTACCGCGCTTTCCTTTCGGCATTCGAAGCGCGCGTCGGCCACGCCATGCCGCGCTGGCGCATTTTGCGCACGCTCACCGAGGACTCGGGCGAATGGTCGCAAAAGCGGCTCGTCGAGCGGCTGCGCATCGATCCGGGCGCGCTGACGCGCCAGTTGAAATCGCTCGAGGCGCTCGGCTGGATCGAGCGCAGCATCGACGCGCGCGACAATCGCATCACGAACGTGAGGCTGACGCAGGAAGGGCGTCATGTCGTCGATGCGAGCCTGCCGCAGCGCAACCTGTTTTTGCGCGAGACGATGGGCGCATTGCCCGACGAGGCGCTGCACGCGTTGTCCGACGCGCTCGCCAAGCTCGAAACACGCATCGGCGACGTGGCGGACTCGCCGCTGTCGATCGATATGGTCGAGGGCCCGGATGCGGCTGCCGAGGGCGACGCACTCGAGCGGCTCACGCACACGCGGTGAGCCGCGCTGCCCGAGCGGTCGGGCAGGTGTCCCCGGCAGGCCTAGCGCGTGCAGAAGAAAAGAACGCGCGCAGGAATCGCTTCGACGCGCGTCTTCAGAAGTTCAGAAGAACGTTTCGATCACTTCCGTGACGCGGTAGCGGTCGTCGACGACCAACAACTGCCGCCATTTGTCGAACGTCAGGCACGGGTGAGAAATGTCGAATGCGAGCATGTCGCCCACTTTGAGGTCGGCGCCGGGCACGATGCGCAGATAAGCGTGCTGATCCATCAGTCCCGTGATTTCCCATCCCTCGGCCGCCGCGATCGGCCGCGGCGCGCTGGTGCCCGGCCGATAGTGACGAGCCGGAACGGGCAAACCGGCATCGAACGCCGCATCGCGCTTGCCGAGCCCGACGATCGCCCTATCGGCCTCGGGGATCGACTGCACGTAGGCCCACAGCTGCAGCGCCGGCAACAGCGCTTCCCCCATCTTCTTCGCGATCGGGTTGCGCGCGAGGATCTCGCCCTGCGCTTTTTTGTAGATGCCGACGTCGTGCGTCAAATAGCAGCCGGGCCGCAGCACGACTTCGATCGTGCCCGCTTTCGACTCGGCGGCGAATTCTTCCGCCACGACGTCGTACCAGGCGGAGCCCGCGCCCGATAGGATGGCGGGCGCACGCTCGAAACGGCCCGCCTGCGCTAGCGCGCGCGTCGTTTGCACGGCGCGGCGCAAGAATGCGCGCACGGCTTGTTCGTCCGGCAGCACACCCTCGTAGATTTCGATTCCGGCGAGTGTCAACGTGCCTTGATAGCGGGTGATGGCCGCGAGCACCGCTTCCAGTTGGGCCTCGTCACGCACGCCCGTGCGGCCTCCCGGCACGCCCAGCTCGATCAGCACTTGCAAGCGCCGGCCGGCTTCCTTGAAGAACGCGCCGAGCTGCTCGACGCCGTCCGCCGAATCGACGAGGCAGAAAAATTCGAAGTCCGGATCGGACAATAGTTCGGCGATCATCGCCATGTTGTGCTTGCCGACGAGCTGATTGGCCATCAGCACGCGCTCGATGCCGCCGTGATAGGCGGCGCGCGTCTGATGCGCCGTCGCGAGCGTGATGCCCCATGCACCCGTCTCGATCTGCCGGCGAAAGAGCTGTGGCGCCATCGTCGTCTTGCCGTGCGGCGCGAGCTTGACCCCGTACTCGGTGACGAAGTCCTGCATCCACTTCAGGTTGTGCTCGATCCGGTCCGCGTAGAGGACGGCGGCCGGCAGGCTGACATCCTCGTCCAGCAGATTCCACTCGAGGTTCTTGGCCGAATCGAGCGGCACGCTCGAGCTCGGCACCGAGCCGAGGCCCTTGCCGAGCGGGTCGATGGAGGCGGCCGTATAGCTCGTCATCGTCAATGTCATCGCGGTTCGTCCCTGGTTGGGTCAAGCGCCGGCACACGCAGCCGGAGTTCGGACACCCATAGTACCGAAACTGCGAGTACGATTCTCGGCAGGCCAGCGCCGCGGCGTTCAGTCGCGGCCGTCGCGTTCCTTTTTTCGCCCGCACTCGGAGACGAAAACATGCACTCTCACCCGGAAGCCGCCGATACGCTGATCTACGGCGCCACGCTCTACGACGGCACGGGGAAACCGCCCGTCGTTCGCGACGTCGCCATTCGCGGCGAAATGATCGCGGCCGTGGGCAATCTGTCGAATTGGATCGCCGAGGAGATCATCGAAGCCGACGGCCGCGCGCTGGCGCCGGGCTTCATCGACGTCCATACGCACGACGACACCCACGTGATCCGCGAGCCGCAGATGCTGCCCAAGCTCTCGCAAGGCGTGACGACGGTGATCGTCGGAAACTGCGGCATCAGTGCGTCGCCGGTCACGCTGCATGGCGAGCCGCCCGATCCGATGAATCTGCTTGGCGAGCGCGATGCCTTTCGCTTTCCGACGTTCGCCGCGTATGTCGACGCCGTCAATGCCGCGACGCCGGCCGTCAACGTCGCGGCGCTCGTCGGCCATACGGCGTTGCGCAGCAATCACATGGATCGGCTCGATCGCGCGGCCACGCATGAAGAGATCGACGCGATGCGCGCGCAGCTCGTCGAGGCGCTCGAGCACGGCGCGCTCGGATTGAGCTCCGGGCTGGCCTATGCGTCCGCGTTCAGTGCGCCGACCGAGGAGGTGATGGCGCTCGCCGAACCGCTCGCGCAAGCGGGTGCGCTTTATACGACGCACATGCGCAGCGAGTTCGATGCGATCTTGGATGCGTTCGACGAGGCCTGCCGCATCGGCCGCCATGCGCGCGTGCCGGTCGTCGTCTCGCACCTGAAATGCGCGGGGCCGCGCAACTGGGGGCGCAGCATCGAGGTGCTCGCATCGCTGGAGCGGGCGCGCGAGGCGCAGCGGATCGGCTGCGACTGCTATCCGTATGACCGTAGTTCCACGACGCTCGATCTGAAGCAGGTCACGGGCGACATCGAGATCACGGTGACCTGGTCGACGCCGCATCCCGAGGCATCGGGCAAGCGGCTCTCGGCGATCGCGAGCAAGTGGGGCGTGTCACAGCAGGAGGCTGCCGCCCGCTTGCAGCCGGCCGGCGCGGTGTATCACAACATGTCGGAAGACGACGTGCGCCGCATCCTGGCTCACCCGGCCACGATGGTCGGCTCGGACGGTTTGCCGAACGATCCGCTGCCGCATCCTCGGCTATGGGGCACGTTTCCGCGCGTGCTGGGGCACTACGCGCGCGACGTGCGGTTGATGCCGTTGGAAGAGGCCGTGCGCAAGATGACCGGACTGTCGGCGCGGCGCTTCGGGCTCGACAAGCGCGGAGAGATTCATGTCGGCTACCATGCCGATCTCGTGCTGTTCGATCCCGCGCGCGTGCATGATGCGGCAACGTTCGATAACCCGTGCCAGGCGGCTGACGGCATCGACGCCGTATGGGTCAACGGCGTGCTGTCTTACCGCGATCGCGAGCCCACGGGCTTGTGCGCTGGTCGCTTCGTGCCGCGCGGCGCGAAGGCGGCGGGCGATGCGCGGGAAGGGGCCGGTGCACGTTCCGGGCAATCCTCGGGCGAAACGTTCTGATGTTCTGATTGCTTCGGCGGGAGCGCCGCTACTGGCGCGCCGTGCGCGCGTTATCGGGCATCGGCAGGTTGTAGTTGGTCCGGAACGGATTGATGTCGAGGCCGCCGCGGCGCGTATAGCGTGCGTAGACGGCCAGCTTCACGGGCCGGCATTCGCGCAGGATGTCGATGAAGATGCGCTCGACGCATTGTTCGTGAAAGCCCGTATGCGAGCGATACGAAATGATGTATCGCAACAGCCCCGCATGATCGATCTGCGGGCCGACGTAATGAATCTGCACGCTGCCCCAATCGGGCTGGCCCGTCACCGGGCAATTCGATTTCAGCAGGTTGGAGCACAGCGTTTCCTCGACGGGCGCTTCGCCCTCCGCGGCGGTCAGCAGCGTCGGGTCGGGCTCGTAGACGTCGGCATCGAGATCGAGGCGATCGAGAGAAAGCCCCTCGAGCTCCTCGAAGTCGAGCTTCTGAAATTCGCCGGGCGTTGCAAGGCGCACCGAGACGGTCGCGCCGCACACCGCCGACACGTCGCGCGCCAGCATCGCGCGCAACGCATCGACCGACTCGACGCGCGTTTGCGCGAACGAGCCCAAATAAAGCTTGAACGACTTCGATTCGACGATGTTCGGCGATTCGGCCGGCACGAAAAACGTGGCAATCGCGATTTGCGGCTTGCCGCGTGCGTTGAGCCAAGACAGCTCGTAGGCATTCCAGATATCGGTGCCGAAGAAGGGCAGCGCACGCGTGATGCCGATCGCTTCGCGGGCGCGCAAGCGGGCGATCGGGAACAGCAGCGACGGATCGTACTGCTCGGTGTAGGTCGTGCTCTTGCCGAGCGGCGAGTGTTCAGGCGTCATGGCGTTCGGTCGATGGAGGCAGTGACGTTCGATGAGGACGGGCAGGCGGGCGTGCGAGCACGCCGCGCCGCGTCATGCAAGGAACAGCCGATAAACGGGGTTGCCGCTTTCGTCCCAATGCGGATAGCCGAGCGTCGACAAGAAGCTCGCGAAGGCATCGTTGTCGGCTTGCGGCACTTGAATGCCGACGAGAATCGAGCTGTAGTCCGCCCCTTGGTTGCGATAGTGGAACAGGCTGATGTTCCAGTCGGGCGCCATCGACGAGAGGAACTTCATCAGCGCGCCGGGCCGCTCGGGGAACTCGAAGCGGAACAGGCGCTCGTCGCGCGCGAGCGGCGAGCGGCCCCCTACCATATAACGAATGTGCTGCTTCGAGAGTTCGTCGCCCGTCAGATCCACGGTCGAAAAGCCGTGCTGCTCGAACGCTTGCGCGATCGACGCGGATTCGCCGCGGCTCTTGATCTGAACGCCGACGAAGATGTGCGCCGCGCTCGCATCGGCGATCCGGTAGTTGAACTCCGTGACGCTGCGCTCGCCCACGAGCTCGCAAAAGCGCTTGAAGCTGCCGCGTTCCTCGGGGATCGTCACGGCGAAGACGGCTTCGCGCGCTTCGCCGACTTCGGCCCGCTCGGCGACGAAGCGCATGCGGTCGAAATTCATGTTGGCGCCGGAGGTGACCGCCACGAGGGTTTGCTCCGTGACGCCCGTGCGCTCGGCATATTGCTTCGCGCCGGCCACCGACAGGGCCCCGGCGGGCTCGAGCAGGCTGCGCGTGTCTTGGAAGACGTCCTTGATGGCGGCGCATAGCGCGTCCGAATTGACGGTGAGGATGTCGTCGAGGTATTGGCGGCACAAACGGAATGTCTCTTCGCCGACGAGCTTCACGGCCGTGCCGTCAGAGAACAGGCCGACCTCGGGCAGCGTCACGCGTTCGCCGGCGCGAATCGAGCGCGCCATCGCGCAGGAGTCCTCGGTTTGCACGCCGATGACCTTGATGTCCGGACGCACCGCTTTCACGTAGGCGCCGACGCCCGCGGCCAGCCCACCGCCGCCGATCGGCACGAAGATCGCATGAATGGGCGCCTGATGCTGGCTCAAGATCTCCATGGCGACGGTGCCTTGTCCCGCGATCACGTAGGGATCGTCGAACGGATGCACGAACGTGAGGCCGCGTGCCTTTTGCAGCTCTAGCGCGTGCGCGTAGGCATCGCTGTACGATTCGCCGGCCTGGACGACTTCGACCGTCGGGCCGCCGTGCGCCCGCACCGCATCGACCTTCACCTGAGGCGTGGTGACCGGCACGACGATAACCGCTTTGACCGCGAGCCGGGCGGCCGAATAGGCGACGCCCTGCGCGTGGTTGCCGGCCGACGCCGTAATGACGCCGCGTGCGCGGGCGGCAGCGTCGATATGGACCATCTTGTTGTAGGCGCCGCGCAGCTTGAACGAGAAGACGGGCTGGTTGTCCTCGCGCTTCAGGAAGACACGGTTGCTCAGCCGGGCCGACAGATTGCGCGCCGGTTCGAGTTCCGTCTCGCGGGCTACGTCGTAGACACGGGCGGTCAGGATTTTCTTCAGATAATCGTGGGAAGACGAGGACATGGGCTTGGGCGCGGGACGGTTCGCGTGGCGGGCAAAATGCGAAAACGTCAATGATAGCGCCAACGGGCGCCCCGTTCCGCGCGACGAAAGCCGTGGGGAATTGACCGGACGGCCGGTTTGCGAACCTCCCGAGGCCCGCCGGGCGGACGTTCGGCGCGTCGTTGCCGCCTGCGCCACACGGCATATTGCGCAGCAACGCATGTCGAGATCATGCGGTAGAATTCTGTTTTAAGACCAGGACCGGATAATGCGCTGGCAGCCACGGACCGCCCCACTCACCCCAGCACCGCGGGAAGCGCGCCCCGCGGCGCAGCGGCATGCCCGTCACGCACGATCGTGCGGCTAGCGCCCTTCTGATGCGAGCTTCGCTCCGCTCGCGCTTATCGGCGCCGGAGCCCTCGCCGCCGACGCCCCGTTTTCAGAACTCATTGCGCGTGACGCGCATTGCCGGCCGCAAACATCGATGGATGCTTTGCCCGGCCACTCGATCCGTCCGACCATGAACGCACCTCAAGTCTTCGACCCGCACGGCGCCACGGCTGTTCTCCCCGCCGATCCCGAACCGCGCTTGCGCGAGATTCCGTACAACTACACGTCGTTTTCCGACCGCGAGATCGTGATCCGGCTGCTCGGCGACGACGCCTGGAAGGCGCTCGACGAGCTGCGCGCCGAACGCCGCACGGGCCGCTCGGCGCGGATGCTCTACGAGGTGCTCGGCGACATCTGGGTCGTGCGCCGCAACCCGTATCTGCAGGACGATCTGCTCGACAATCCGAAGCGCCGCGACTTGCTGATCGAGGCGCTGAACCACCGTTTGAGCGAAATCGAAAAGCGCCGCCGCGCGGACCTGACCGAGCATGGCGACGAAGCCGGGCTCGAGCGTGCCTCGCGCGTGGAAATGCTCGTCGCGGCCGCACGGCGCGCCGTCGACGCGTTCGCGGCCGAATTCGGCGCGATGGCCGAGTTGCGCCGCCGGGCCACCAAGGTGCTCGGCCGCTGCACGCAGAAGGACAACATCCGCTTCGACGGCCTCTCGCGCGTCTCGCACGTCACCGATGCGACCGATTGGCGCGTCGAATACCCGTTCGTCGTGCTGACCCCGGATACGGAAGCCGAGATCGCGCGCCTCGTGAAGGCGTGCTTCGAGCTCGGGCTGACGGTGATCCCGCGCGGAGGCGGCACCGGCTACACGGGCGGCGCCGTGCCGCTCACGCCGTTCTCGGCCGTCATCAACACGGAAAAACTCGAACAACTCGGCGCCGTGGAACTGACGGAGCTGCCGGGCGTACCGACGAAAACACCGACCATCTTCTCCGGCGCAGGCGTCGTCACGCGCCGCGTGACCGAGGCGGCCGAGGCGGCCGGCTACGTGTTCGCGGTGGACCCTACCTCGCTCGACGCATCGTGCATCGGCGGCAACGTCGCGATGAACGCGGGCGGCAAGAAGGCCGTGTTGTGGGGCACCGCGCTCGACAACCTCGCCTGGTGGCGCATGGTCGATCCGCAGGGCAACTGGCTCGAAGTGACGCGCCTCGAGCACAACCGCGGCAAGATTCACGACGTCGACGTGGCGCGCTTCGAACTCAAATGGTTCGACGGCGACGCCGCACCGGGCGAGCGGCTGCTGCGCACGGAAACGCTTTCGATCGAAGGCCGCCGCTTCCGCAAGGAAGGGCTCGGCAAGGACGTGACCGACAAGTTTCTCGCGGGCCTGCCCGGCGTGCAGAAAGAAGGCTGCGATGGGCTCATCACGTCGGCGCGCTGGGTGCTGCACAAGATGCCGGCGCATACGCGCACCGTTTGCCTCGAATTCTTCGGCCAGGCGCGCGACGCGATCCCGAGCATCGTCGAAATCAAGGACTACCTGTTCGAGACGTCCAAGCGCGGCGGGGCGATTCTCGCGGGCTTGGAGCACCTCGACGAGCGCTATCTGCGCGCCGTCGGCTATGCGACGAAGTCCAAGCGCAACGCGTTTCCGAAGATGGTGCTGATCGGCGACATCGTTGGCGACGACGCCGACGCGGTGGCCACGGCCACCTCGGACGTCGTGCGCATGGCGAACGGCAAGAGCGGCGAGGGTTTCGTGGCCGTCAGCGCCGAGGCGCGCAAGCGCTTCTGGCTCGACCGCAGCCGCACGGCCGCGATCGCGAAGCACACGAACGCGTTCAAGATCAACGAAGACGTCGTGATTCCGCTTAACCGCATGGGCGAGTACACGGACGGCATCGAGCGGATCAACATCGAGCTGTCGCTGAAGAACAAGCTGCAGCTCGTCGATGCCTTGGAAACGTTCTTCAAGGGCGGCAACCTGCCGCTCGGCAAGAGCGACGACGCGAACGAAATCCCGAGCGCGGAGCTGCTCGAAGATCGCGTGCAGCAGGCGCTCGCGCTGCTGGCGCGCGTGCGCGCACGCTGGTCGTTCGTGCTCGAGAAGCTCGACTTGTCGCTGCGCGAGGCGCAGCACTACCTCGTCCAATTGGGCTACGAAGCGCTTGCCGAGAAATTTGCCGATCGCGTGGACGCGCAGCCGGGCGCGGCCGTCTTCCATGTCATGCAAGACCGTACCATCCGCTCATCGTGGAAGCAGGAGATCCGGGCCGAGTTGCGCCAGATCTTCAATGGCGGCGAGTTCAAGCCGATCCTCGACGAAGCGCAGGCGATCCACAAGCGGGTGCTGCGCGCTCGCGTGTTCGTCGCGCTGCACATGCACGCGGGCGACGGCAACGTTCATACGAACATCCCCGTCAACTCCGACAACTACGAGATGCTGCAAGACGCGCACAAGGCCGTCGAACGCATCATGAAGCTTGCGCGTTCGCTCGATGGCGTGATTTCGGGCGAGCATGGCATCGGCATCACGAAGCTCGAGTTCCTGACGGAAGCGGAGATTGCCGATTTCCGCGCATACAAGGAACGGATCGATCCGGAGGGGCGGTTCAACAAGGGCAAGCTGTTGCCGGGCGCGGATTTGCGCAACGCCTATACGCCGAGCTTCGGCCTCATGGGCTACGAATCGCTGATCATGCAGCAATCCGACATCGGCGCGATCGCCGATTCGGTGAAGGACTGCTTGCGGTGCGGCAAGTGCAAGCCCGTGTGCGCCACGCACGTGCCGCGCGCGAACCTGCTCTATAGCCCGCGCAACAAGATCCTGGCGACGTCGCTCTTGATCGAGGCCTTCCTGTACGAGGAACAAACGCGCCGCGGCGTGTCGATCAAGCATTGGGACGAATTCAACGACGTGGCCGACCACTGCACGGTCTGCCACAAGTGCGTGACGCCGTGCCCGGTCAAGATCGATTTCGGCGACGTCTCGATGAACATGCGCAATTTGCTGCGCAAGATGGGCAAGAAGAAGTTCAATGCGGGCGCCGCTGCCGGCATGTTCTTCCTGAACGCGACGAATCCGCAGACGATCAACATCGCCCGCACGGCGATGATGGGCATCGGCTACAAGGCGCAGCGCCTCGGCAACGATCTGCTGAAGAACTTCGCGAGGAAGCAGACCGCCCACCCGCCCGCGACGACGGGCAGGCCGCCCGTCGTCGAGCAGGTGATCCACTTCGTCAACAAGAAGATGCCGGGCAACTTGCCGAAGAAAACGGCGCGCGCGCTGCTCGACATCGAGGACAACAAGATCGTGCCGATCATCCGCAACCCAAAGACGACGACCGTCGATTCGGAGGCGGTGTTCTACTTCCCGGGCTGCGGCTCCGAGCGGCTGTTCTCGCAAGTGGGGCTCGCCACGCAGGCGATGCTCTGGGAAGCGGGCGTGCAGACGGTGCTGCCGCCCGGCTATCTGTGCTGCGGCTATCCGCAGCGCGGCGCGGGGCAGTACGACAAGGCCGAGAAGATCGTGACGGACAACCGCGTGTTGTTCCACCGCGTGGCCAACACGCTGAATTACCTGGACATCAAAACGGTCGTGGTCTCGTGCGGCACCTGCTACGATCAGCTGGCCGGCTATGAGTTCGACAAGATCTTCCCGGGCTGCCGCATCATCGACATCCACGAGTTCTTGCTCGAAAAGGGGATGAAGCTCGACGGCGTGACGGGGACGCGCTACATGTACCACGATCCTTGCCATACGCCGATCAAGACGATGGACCCGGTCAAGCTCGTCAACGAGCTGATGGGTTCGAGTAACGACGGCTACACGATCGCGAAGAACGAACGCTGCTGCGGCGAATCGGGCACGTTCGCCGTGGCTCGCCCCGATATCTCGACGCAGGTGCGCTTCCGCAAGGAAG
Organism: Trinickia sp.; assembly: GCF_051953955.1. Taxonomy (GTDB): domain Bacteria; phylum Pseudomonadota; class Gammaproteobacteria; order Burkholderiales; family Burkholderiaceae; genus Trinickia. The sequence goes on from NZ_JBQCIF010000125.1 coordinate 71,456, forward strand.
AGGAAATCCGCAAGGGCGCGGCGAAGCTGCGCGAGATCGCCGTGACGTCGGCCGCAGTGGGAAGCGCGGGCGGGGCGCCGGCGCCGGCGGACGGCGCGGCCGAGATCAAGGTGCTGACGAGCTGCCCGTCGTGCTTGCAGGGGCTCTCGCGCTACAACGAGGATGCCGGTGTGCAAGCTGATTACATCGTCGTGGAAATGGCGCGCCACGTTCTCGGCGAGAACTGGATGGCCGAGTACGTCGAACGCGCGAATAACGGCGGGATCGAGCGCGTATTGGTGTAATCGATCGGTGTAATCGATGGTGTGGGGCGGGCGTAGTCGGCCGCGATCGGATGCAATTGGGCGTAATCGGATGTAATGGCGGTGTAATGCTGCCCACGCGCGGGGCGTTGTGGTGTAAAACGCTCTCGCGCGCAGGAGCGAAGCGCGCTTACCGACGTTGGCCGACGCCAAGGGGCGAAAATGGATTGCGTATTTTGCCGTGAGGAAGGCGGGGTCGTGCTTTGGCAGGACGATGCGTTGCGGGTCGTTCTGGCCGACGAGCACGACTACCCGGGTTTCTGCCGCGTGATCTGGAGCGCACACGTGGCCGAGTTCTCGGATTTGCAGCAGCACGAGCGCGATCGCGTCATGCTCGCCGTGTATGCGACCGAACGTGCGGTACGGCGCGTGCTGGCACCGAACAAGGTGAATCTGGCCAGTCTCGGAAATCAGGTGCCGCATCTGCATTGGCACGTGATTCCGCGTTTCACGAACGACGCCCATTTCCCGCTGCCCATCTGGGCGCCCCGGCAACGTTCGGTTTCGGAGGCGCTGTTGGCTCAGCGGCGTGCCCAGGCGACCCTCATTGCGGACGCGCTGCGGCATGAAATGGCGCAAACGCTCGAGTGACGGCCCGCTAGGCGGGCACGAGCGCCGCGCGGCTATGGATCGGTAATGAGAGGCAAACAATGGCGGGACTGACTTCGGAGACGCCGGTGCCCACGGGCATCGTCGTCCATGCAAAATCGCGCGCGCTGGAGCTGCAATATGCGGACGGCGTCAGCTATCGGATTCCTTTCGAATTGATGCGCGTGTATTCGCCCTCAGCGGAGGTACGCGGGCACGGGCCGGGGCAAGAGACGCTGCAAACGGGCAAACGCGACGTGGCGATCGTGTCGATCGAAGGCGTCGGCAATTACGCTTTGCAGCCGACGTTTTCGGACGGTCACGCCACGGGCATCTATTCTTGGGATTTGCTGTACGCGCTGGCGACGCGCCAGGACGAGCTGTGGCAAGCGTACTTCGACAAGCTTGCGGCGGCCGGCGTCGACCGCGATGCGCCGATGACGCCGCCGGGCGCCGCGCGCGGTCACTGTCACTGATTGTCACTGATACGAAACGCGAAAGGACAACGCGATGAGCAAGACTCACTTCGGCTTCGAGACCGTCGACGAGCAAGAGAAGGCGAAGAAGGTGGCGGGCGTATTCCACTCCGTCGCCACGAACTACGACCTCATGAACGACTTGATGTCGGGCGGGCTGCACCGTGTCTGGAAGCAATTCACGATCGCGCAGGCGAACGTGCGCCCGGGCTTCAAGGTGCTCGACATCGCCGGCGGCACCGGCGATTTGTCGAAGGCGTTCGCGAAGCAGGCCGGGCAAAGCGGCGAGGTTTGGCACACCGACATCAACGAGTCCATGCTGCGCGTGGGCCGCGACCGCCTGCTCGACCAAGGCATCGTGACCCCCTCGCTGCTGTGCGACGCCGAAAAGATTCCGTTCCCCGACAACTACTTCGACGTCGTGACGGTTGCGTTCGGGCTGCGCAACATGACGCGCAAGGAAGTGGCGATTTCCGAGATGCGCCGCGTGCTGAAGCCCGGCGGCCGCTTGCTCGTTCTCGAGTTCTCGAAGGTCTGGGAGCCGCTGAAGAAAGTCTATGACGTCTACTCCTTCAAGGTGTTGCCGTGGCTTGGCTCTAGGTTCGCCAAAGATGCCGACAGTTACCGCTATCTTGCCGAATCGATTCGGATGCATCCGGACCAGGACACCCTGAAGGCGATGATGGAACAGTCGGGGCTCGACGGCGTGAAATATTACAATTTGTCAGCTGGCGTGGTAGCCTTGCACGTGGGGGTGAAATATTAGCCCTCATAACCCATTGTTTTAATAGGAAATACCGACATGGCCGATTCGCTTTGCATTCCTTCCAAACAGCTTTCATGGCGATTGACGAAGCGAATCCGGCTCTTCACCGTGGCGACGATGATCGCCGCCGGCACGCTCGTGGCCCTCGACGCCGAGGCCAAACGCATGGGCGGCGGCCGCAGCGTCGGGCGCCAATCGCAAACGATCCAGCGCGATAGCGCTCCGCCGGCTCAGCCGTCGGGGCAGGCGGCGCGGTCGGCTCAAGCCGGCACGCAGCCGGGCGCAGGGGCGCAAGCGCAGCGCAGTCAAGCGGCTCCGGCCGCGCCCGCTCCGTCGCGCTCGCGTTGGCTCGGCCCGATCGCCGGTCTCGCCGCCGGGCTCGGCATTGCTGCATTGTTGTCGCATTTCGGCCTGGGCGGCGCGTTCGCGAGCGCGATGGCGAACGTCATCGTCGTCGCGCTGTTGGCGATGATCGGGATATGGCTCGTCCGCAAGCTGTTGTCATTGCGGCGCCAGGGCGGCTCCCATGCGCTGGCCTCGGCCGGCGGTGCGTTGCCGGCGGGGCGCAGCGGCGGCGTCGGTGGCATGCCCGACGTTTCCGTCTCTCGCGTTGGCGAGGCAGCGGCATCGGCGGCCGGTGGCGGGCAGGCGGCTTTCGCGCGCCCGGCCGATTTCGACGAGGCGGCGTTCCTCCATCACGCCAAAGTCAATTTCGTCCGGCTCCAAGCCGCCTGGGATGCCGGCAATCTTGCCGACATTCGCGCGTTCTCGACGCCCGAGATGTTCGCGGAGCTCAAGCTCGATCTCGACGCACGGGCCGGAGAGCGCAACGAAACCGACGTCGTGCAGTTGAATGCCGAGTTGATCGATCTCGACGAAGATGGCTTCGAGTGGCGGGCGAGCGTGCGCTACACCGGCTTGATTCGCGAAGCGGCGGGTGCGCCGGCGCAGCCGTTCGAGGAAACGTGGCAGCTGAGCAAACCGAAGCGCGGTGACGACGGCTGGTTGCTTGCCGGAATTTCGCAGCCGACGGCTCATTGATATGCGTGCCGCTCGTCGGCGCGATCGGCGTTCGCCCATGACGGCGTTCGTGGCGATTGCGGTGGCGACGGCCCTGGCGGCCGGCTCGCAGCAGGCCAGCGCTGAGCCGAAAAGGCGTTTCAATAAGCTCACTTTCGAAAACCGCGATCCGAGCAATCCGCGGTTTCGATTCGAACACGAGCTCGCTTCGTGCGCCAGACCGATGGACAGCAGCGACTTCGTCGTCAAACCGGGTGAGGTAAGCCGCCGTCACTATTACGAAAAGCTCTTCGAAGACGGCTGCATTTCCGAAACCAAGGAGCTGGGCTGGATCGTGACCGCAACTCGGCCGCAAGACGGTTTCAGATGGCAATGTCGCTTGCGCCTCGTCAACCACATCGATCCCGTATCGGCATGGTGGCGCGTCAAGATCGCCACGGACTCGATGCAGCCGCTCGCTCAAGGATCTGCCGATCTTTGCACGGACGGCACGCTCGTGAAGTCGGCTGTCTGCCATACGACCGACGAGTCCTCGTTCGAACGCGCCGATTGCCTCAATCAGGGTGCCGAGCTGTACGGCACGATCACGATTACCCTCGGCGGCCCATCGATGCCCCTGCCGCCTCCCGAGCAACTGACCAACCCGCTGGAGCCGAATGCGCCGGGTTAATGCGGCAACGCCGGCCCACCGTCGTACGCCGCCCCGATTTCGCTGCGGTAGGGCGCGCTTCGCCGGAGCGAAACGTGGCCTGCCGAGAACACCGGGCCAGGCAATGCCGCCCCCCGATCGGGCGCTACAATAGAGGCCCGCGTCGGCTGCCGCCCGCGGGCTTTTTATTGTTCCCCGATGACTCTTGCCGCCAAGCCCTTTGCCGTTGCCGTCAACCACTTGCTCGCTCGCGAAGCGTGGGCGCGCGACCGCCTCGCTCCCTATGCGGGGAAGACGGCGCGCCTCTCATTCTCCTCGATCGTCTTGACCCTTGCCGTGGAGCCCGATGGCTACCTCGGTGCGGTCGATGAACTCGACGTGCGCGCTGTCGACGTTTCCCTTGCCGTCGCGCCTGATGCGTTGCCGGCTTTCATGCAGGGGGGACAGGCCGCGGTCATGAAGCACGTCAAGATCGAGGGCGATGCCGAATTCGCCACGCAGCTCGCGAAATTGGCCGAGCATTTGCGCTGGGAACCCGAGGAAGATTTGGCCAAGCTGATTGGCGACGCCCCCGCTCACCGCGCGGCGCGGATCGTCCGTTCGGCGGGCGAGCACGCCATGCGCGCGAGCCGCGGCTTGCGCGACTCGATCGCCGAATATCTGCTCGACGAAAATCCGCAACTCGTGCGCCGCGGCGCACTCGACGTGTTCAACGGCGAACTCGCGCGCGCGCGCGATGCGCTGGCGCGCATCGAAAAGCGGATCGAACGGCTCGATCAGCAAACGCTCGCCCGCCGGGCAGGCGCCTTGCGCCGCGTGCGATAGCGAGCGGCCTACCATGCGTCTATTGCGTTTCATCAAGATCGTCTACACCGTCTGGCGCTTCGGCCTCGACGAGATGATGCTGAGCCGGCTCAACGATCGCCGGGTCCGCCTCCTCGTGCGCATCGGCACGATCGGCCGCCGCTACAAGTCGCCGCCGGCCGTGAGGTTGCGCCTCGCGCTCGAAAGCCTGGGGCCGATCTTCGTCAAGTTCGGGCAGGTGCTTTCGACGCGTCGGGATTTGCTGTCCGCCGACGTCGCCCTCGAGCTCGCCAAGCTGCAAGATCAGGTTCCGCCGTTCGATTCGGGCGTGGCGATCGAAATCATCGAGCGCTCGCTCGGCGCGCGCGTCGACGTTCTGTTCGACGAGTTCGAACGCGTGCCCGTGGCCAGCGCGTCGATCGCGCAAGTGCACTTCGCGAAGGTGAAGTCGGGGCAGCATGCGGGCAAGAGCGTCGCGATCAAGGTGTTGCGGCCGAACATGCTGCCCGTGATCGACTCCGACTTGGCATTGCTGCGCGACTTGGCCGTCTGGGCCGAACGGCTCTGGGCCGACGGCAAGCGCCTCAAGCCGCGCGAGGTCGTCGCGGAATTCGACAAATACCTGCACGACGAGCTCGACCTCATGCGCGAGGCGGCGAACGGCAGTCAGCTTCGCCGCAATTTCGCGGGGCTCGACCTGCTGCTCGTGCCCGAGATGTACTGGGAGTTCTGCACGCCGAACGTGCTCGTGATGGAGCGCATGGTGGGCGTGCCGATCAGCCAGGTGGAGACGCTCCGAGCGGCCGGAGTCGACATCCCGAAGCTCGCGCGCGAAGGCGTCGAAATTTTCTTCACGCAGGTGTTTCGCGATGGCTTCTTTCACGCGGACATGCACCCGGGCAACATCCAGGTCAGCCTCGATCCGTCGCATTTCGGCCGCTACATCGCGCTCGACTTCGGGATCATCGGCGCGCTGTCCGACTTCGATAAGAACTACCTCGCTCAAAACTTCTTGGCATTTTTCAAGCGCGACTACCACCGCGTCGCCACGCTGCACTTGGAATCGGGGTGGGTTCCGCCCACCACGCGCGTCGAAGAGCTCGAAAGCGCGATTCGCGCCGTATGCGAGCCATATTTCGATCGCGCGCTGAAAGACATCTCGCTGGGCCAGGTGCTGCTGCGCCTGTTTTCCACGTCGCGCCGCTTCAACGTCGAGATTCAGCCTCAGCTCGTGCTGCTGCAAAAGACGATGCTCAACGTCGAGGGGCTGGGCCGCTCGCTCGATCCGGAACTCGATCTCTGGAAGACGGCCAAGCCTTATCTCGAGCGGTGGATGAACGAGCAGATCGGCTGGCGCGGCTGGTACGAACGGCTCAAAGTGGAAATGCCGCAGTGGAGCAAGACCTTGCCGCAATTGCCGCGCCTCGTTCATCACGTGCTGGCGGACCGGCACGGGCACGACGGCCCGCGCGGCACGCACGATGCCGCGCTGAGGCTGTTGCTGCTCGAGCAAAGACGAACGAATCGGCTGCTGCAGGCGCTGTTGCTGTTCGGCGTGGCCATGGGCGTCGGCGCGCTCGCTGCTCGTGCCTGGCTCGCCTTTGCCTATGGGGCCTAACGCATGAGCGAACCGTCTTCCCCCGATCAGCCGCCCGGCTCGCTTGCCGGCGGCACGACGCCCGCGTTCTCGACGCGGGACCCGAACACGGCGGCATTCTGGGACGAACGCTTTCGCCAAGGTTTCACGCCCTGGGACCAGGCGGGCGTACCCGCGGCATTCGCCGCATTCGCTTCACGCACGGCGCCGCGGCCCGTTCTTATTCCAGGTTGCGGTAGCGCGCATGAAGCCCTTTGGCTCGCGCAGGCGGGCTGGACCGTGCGCGCCATCGATTTCTCGGCGGATGCCGTCGCGGCGGCCCGCGCTCGGCTCGGGCCCCAGGCGGCGCTCGTCGAGCAGGCCGATTTTTTCGCTTACCGGCCGCCGTTCGTGCCGGGATGGATCTACGAGCGTGCGTTTTTTTGCGCTCTGCCGCCCGCGCGCCGGACGGACTACGCCGCGCGGATGGCGCAGTTGCTCGAGCCGGGCGGACTGCTCGCAGGGCTCTTTTTCTTCGACGATGCACCGAAGGGCCCCCCGTTCGGGATCGTGCGCGCTGAGCTCCACGCGATACTGGATGGGTCATTCGAGTTGGTCGAGGACGAGCCCGTTACCGATTCGATCCCGGTGTTTGCGGGCAAAGAGCGCTGGATGACTTGGCGCCGCCGTTGAGTGCGCCGGATCGTTGGACCTAGAGGCAGCAAGCGCATCCGGCCGCCCTTGGCGCGGGTGACCGGGTACGTGCGCGGGCGGCCTTGATTTTCCGCGCCATCGTCCCCATCTCGCGATCGGCGCGAGGCCGTGTGCCGGTGAGCCGGGGTGCGGCCCGGGGTGCGGCCAATTGCGGCTATAATTCAACGCTTTGCAAGCGCTCAACCGTTTTTTTGTCGGAAATAGTCGGGAAGAGAATCATGCCGATCTACGCCTACCGTTGCGAATCGTGCGGCTTTGAGAAAGACGTGCTCCAGAAGATGAGCGATGCGCCGCTGACACAGTGCCCGCAATGCGAAAAGGACAGCTTTCGGAAGCAGCTGACGGCTGCGGGCTTTCAACTGAAGGGCTCGGGCTGGTACGTCACCGATTTCCGCGGTGGTTCGAGCGGCTCGAACGCAGCGGCATCGGGTGGCGCCGCCGCAGCCGGGTCCGACGCGAAACCGGAAGCGAAATCCGAATCGAAGTCGGACAGCGCGCCCGCGCAGCCGGCCAGCACGAGCACGCCCGCCGCGTCGGACGCATAGGCGGACGCCGCTGGGGACGCGGCCGGCGCTGCGTCGTCGCACGCATCGAACCCGAAGCGCCGGGCGGTAATGAAGCGCGGATTCACTCCCAAGCGGTTCCCTGACGGTACACATGAAAAAGACGACGCTCAAATCCGTGTTCTTGACCGGCCTGCTGGTCCTCGTGCCCCTGGCGATCACGCTCTGGGTGCTGGGGCTCGTCATCGGCACGATGGACCAGACGCTGCTGCTCCTGCCCGCATCGTGGCAGCCCGAGAAGCTGCTCGGATTTCATTTGCCCGGCGTCGGCGCGCTGCTGACCTTGGCGTTCATCTTCATCGTCGGGCTGTTCACGCAGAACTTCGTCGGGCAAAAGCTCGTCACCTGGTGGGACGCGATCGTCAGGCACATTCCGATCGTCGGGCCACTGTATACGAGCGTGAAGCAAGTGTCCGACACGCTGCTGTCGAGCAGCGGCAATGCGTTCCGCAAGGCGCTCTTGATCGAGTACCCGCGGCGCGGCTCCTATACGATCGCGTTCCTGACGGGCACGCCCGGCGGCGATGTTGTCAACCACCTGCAGGAAGAGCACGTGAGCGTCTACGTGCCCACCACGCCGAATCCGACGTCGGGCTTCTTTCTGATGGTCCCCAAGGCGGAGGTCATCGAGCTCGACATGACGGTCGACGCGGCGCTCAAGTACATCGTCTCGATGGGCGTCGTCGCCCCGCAAGCGCCGGCGAGCCTGCCGTCCCGCCGCCCGGTCGAGCCGCCCCTTTAATGCACGCCCGTGCGGCGAATGGCGCTCCGCACGCGTTGCCCTCTAATGCCAAATGAAAGACGAATACCATGTCGATGAGATCTGAATACTGCGGTCTGGTGACCGAACATCTGTTGGGCCAAACCGTGTCGCTGTGCGGCTGGGTGCATCGCCGGCGCGATCACGGCGGCGTCATCTTCATCGACCTGCGCGACCGCGAAGGGCTCGTGCAAGTCGTCTGCGATCCCGACCGCGCCGAGATGTTCAAGATCGCGGAAGGCGTGCGCAACGAATTTTGCGTGCGTGTCGTCGGCCTCGTGCGCAATCGTCCGGAAGGCACCGTCAATACCGGGTTGAAGAGCGGCAAGATCGAGGTGCTCTGTCATGAGCTGACCGTGCTGAACGCGTCGGTCACGCCGCCGTTCCAGCTCGACGACGACAACCTCTCGGAAACGACGCGCCTCACCCACCGCGTGCTCGACCTGCGCCGTCCGCAGATGCAGAACAACCTGCGCTTGCGCTATCGCGTCGCGATGGAAGTGCGCAAGTATCTCGACGCGCAAGGCTTCATCGACATCGAAACGCCGATGCTGACGAAGAGCACGCCTGAAGGCGCACGCGACTACCTCGTGCCTTCGCGCGTGAATGCCGGCCAGTTCTTCGCGCTGCCGCAATCGCCGCAGCTCTTCAAGCAGCTCCTGATGGTGGCGAACTTCGATCGCTACTACCAGATCGTCAAGTGCTTCCGCGATGAAGACTTGCGTGCCGATCGCCAGCCCGAATTTACCCAGATCGACTGCGAAACTTCGTTCCTCAGCGAGCAGGAAATCCGCGATCTGTTCGAGAAGATGATCCGCCACGTCTTCAAGGAGACGATCGGCGTCGCGCTCGACGAGCCGTTCCCGGTCATGCAGTACTCGGAGGCGATGGCGCGTTTCGGTTCGGACAAGCCCGATCTGCGCGTGAAGCTCGAGTTCACCGAGCTGACCGATGCGATGAAGGACGTCGATTTCAAGGTGTTCAGTACGCCGGCGAACACGAAGGACGGCCGCGTGGCGGCGCTGCGCGTGCCGAAGGGCGGAGACCTGTCGCGCGGCGACATCGACGGCTATACCGAGTTCGTGCGCATTTACGGCGCCAAGGGTCTCGCATGGATCAAGGTCAACGAGGCCGCCAAGGGCCGTGACGGTCTGCAAAGCCCGATCGTGAAGAATCTGCACGATGCGGCGATTGCGGCGATCCTCGAGCGCACCGGCGCGCAAGACGGCGACATCATTTTCTTCGCGGCCGATCGCGCGAAGGTCGTCAACGACAGCCTTGGCGCGCTTCGCCTGAAGATCGGCCATTCCGATTTCGGCAAGGCCAACGGCCTCGTCGAAGCCGGTTGGAAGCCGCTGTGGGTCATCGATTTCCCGATGTTCGAGTACGACGAGGAAGAGGCGCGCCATGTGGCTGCGCATCACCCGTTCACGAGCCCGAAGGACGAGCATCTCGAGTACCTCGAAACCGATCCGGGCCGCTGCCTCGCGAAGGCCTACGACATGGTGCTGAACGGCTGGGAAATCGGCGGCGGCTCGGTGCGGATCTATCGCGAAGACGTGCAGACGAAGGTGTTCCGCGCACTGAAGATCGGCGATGAAGAGGCGCGAGCGAAGTTCGGCTTCCTGCTCGACGCGCTGCAGTACGGTGCGCCGCCGCATGGCGGGATCGCGTTCGGTCTCGATCGCATCGTGACGATGATGGCCGGTGCCGATTCGATCCGCGACGTCATCGCATTCCCGAAGACACAACGTGCGCAGTGCCTGCTGACGCAGGCCCCGAGCGCCGTGGACGAGCGTCAGTTGCGCGAGTTGCATATTCGCCTGCGTCAGCCGGAGCAGCCGAAGGCGTAAGCCGAGCGGAGCGCGCCGCGGCCAGCGGCGCGCGTGGAGATGGACCCGGTTGCACCCGGTACGCCGTAACGCTATCGTGACGTCTTCACGACCGTTGCCGCACCGCACCTCACCGCCTTGAATCCCACCGTCGCTCCGCTACCATTCCGCCACGCGCTTTTTGCGATGCTAGGCATCGGCCTAGTCAACATGCTGGTTGCCCTCGACCAGACTGTCGTAAGCACCGCCCTCCCATCGATCGTGGCCGAACTCCAGGGCTTCGAGTACTACGCTTGGATCGCGAGCGCCTATCTGTTGGCATCGGTCGTCACCGTGCCCGTATTTGGCCGCCTCGGTGACTACTTCGGTCGCAAGCGCTTCGTCCTCGCCGCCGTCGTCGTGTTCACGCTCGCCTCGGTGCTGTGCGGGCTCGCCACCGGCATGCGCATGCTCGCGGTCGCCCGCGCGTTGCAAGGCATCGGCGGCGGCATGATGGTCGGCACGGCTTTCGCCTCCATCCCCGACCTCTTCCCCGATCCGCGCTACCGCGTGCGGTGGCAAGTCATCATGGCGGCCGCCTACGGCATCGGCACGGCAGCCGGCCCCTCGCTCGGCGGATGGCTCAGTCAGCATTTCGGCTGGCGCTCCACGTTCTTCGTGAACCTTCCGGTCGGCGCTCTGGCACTGTATTTCATCGGCGCGCATCTGCCCCATTACCGACGCGAGCGCCAAGGTTCGGTCAAGATCGACTGGAGCGGCGCATTGCTCGTCGCACTCGTGCTCGGCGGTTTTCAGGTGCTGATCGAAGCGCTGCCAAAGGACGGGCCGACGGCAGCCAACCTCGCACTGGCGGTCGCCGTCGCCGTCCTCGGCGCAGCGCTGCTTCTGTGCGAACGGCGGGCGACGCATCCGATCGTTCCGCTCGACTTGTTTCGCGAGCCGCAACTCGTGACGCTGTTCATGCTCTCGACGCTCTCCGGCTTCGTGATGTTTTCGCTGATCTTCTTCGCGCCGCTGCTGCTGCAAGGCGGATTCGGCCTCTCGCCGCAAGAAGCCGGCCTCTTGGCCACGCCGATTGCCGCCTGCATCGCGATCGGCAGCGTCATCAACACGCGCATCGTGATTCGGCTGCCGCGCCCGACGTTGATTCTCTCGATCGGGTTCGGCCTGCTCGTCGCGGCCGCCGCCGCGCTATCGTTCGCGACGCCGCGTACGCCGCATCTTTGGCTCGAGCTGGCGATGTCCGCCGTCGGCATCGGGCTCGGGTTCATCCTCAACAACCTGAACATATTCGCTCAGGAGATTGCCGGCCGAGAGCGCTTCGGCATTACGACCGCGCTGCTGCAATCCACGCGAATGGTCGGCGGCATGCTCGGCACGAGCATTCTGGCCACGATCGTCAACCATAGTTATGCCGCAGGGGCGGCCGACACCTTGCAAGGCCTCGGCCCCGAACTTCAAGCGCACTGGCTGCCGCGCCTTGCCGACCCGCGCGTGCTCGTCGACGCCAGCCTGCGAGATGCGATGCTCGAACAGTTGCGCGCCGCCAAGGTCGACGGCGGCTTGTTGATCGATTCGGCCCGGCGCGTGCTCGTGCATGCGCTCCACATCGGTATGGCGATCTCGGGCTGCGCCGCACTCTGTGCGGTCTGCCTCGTGAGGCGCATCGCGCACATCCGGTTCCGGGGCGCGGCCAGCCTGCCGAGCCGTCAGGCCGCGTGAACGGCTACCGACATCCGGAAATCATCGAACTGACCGACATTCATCGAACGCCATGCAAAAACCGCCGAAAATTCCCGAGTCGGTGCTTGTCGTCATCTACACGCCCGAGCTCGACGTTCTCATCATCGAGCGCGCGGATCATCCCGGCTTTTGGCAGTCGGTGACGGGCTCGAAGGATCGCATCGACGAAGCGCTCACCGAAACGGCCGTGCGCGAAGTCGGGGAAGAGACGGGCATCGTCGTCGGCGGCCCGATCGTGCCATTCGATGCGCTCGTCGACTGGGGCGAGTTCATCGAATACGAGATTTATCCGGTTTGGCGCCATCGCTACGCCGAAGGCGTCACGCGCAACGTCGAACATTGGTTCGGGCTCGAGGTGCCGACGCGGCTCGAGGTCACCCTCGCGCCGCGCGAGCATACGGCGTCGCTGTGGTTGCCCTACGAACAAGCGGCTGCGCGCTGCTTTTCGTCGTCCAATCGCGACGCGATCCTTCAATTGCCGCGCCGTCTGCGCACGGGCGGGGCCGCCGCGGCGCAAGCCGCTTCGCGGCAACCGCGCAAGGACGCATGAGCACACGCGGCGCGCGCCGGCTCGCGCGCCTCGGGGCCGCACTCGTTTCGCGGCGGCGCACCGCCCGCCTGGCGTTCACGGCCGGCAACCACGTGCGGCTGTTCAGCAGCGGCGCCGACTATTTCGAGGCATTGATCGCCCACGTCGATGCGGCGCGTGACAGCGTCGCACTCGAAACCTATATCTTTTGCGACGACTCGGCCGGCCGCCCCGTCTCCGATGCGCTCGTGCGCGCGGCGAAGCGCGGCGTGCGCGTGCGCGTCATCACCGACGCACTAGGGACGGGGCGCCTGTCGCTGTTCGACGAATGGCTCGCGGCCGGTGTCGAACATCGGGTCTACAACGCCGGCTGGCTCGGCTTCGGTTTGCTCGGCCGGTTCGGCTTGTCGCGCACGCACCGCAAAGTCGCGGTCGTCGACGAGCATGTCGCTTTTTGCGGCGGCATCAATATCGTCGACGACTTCGCCTCGCCAGGCGGCCGGCTCGCACGCGCACGGTGGGATTTCGCCGTCGAGTTGACGGGACCTGTCGTTGCCCGCGTCAGTGCGGCGCTCGATACGCAGTGGCGACGCCTCACGCTCGGGCACCGTCCCTACGCAGCGTCGGTATCGCGGGCGCTCGAGCTGCGAGCCGAAGCGACGGCGACAGGCACGGCGGCGCCGTCGCGGCCTATGCGCCGAGTGCCCGCGCAAGCGGCGCTGAAGGCTCCGAGCGTGGCCTTCATCGCGCGCGACAATTTCGTGAATCGGCGCGCGATCGAAAAGGCTTATCTCGTCGCCATCGGTCGCGCGCGGCACGAGATCTTGCTGGCCAATCCCTATTTCGTGCCCGGGCGCAAGCTGCGGCGCGCCTTGGTGGCCGCGGCGCGGCGCGGCGTGGACGTGCGCCTTTTGATCGGGCGCAAGGAATTCGTCGCGCTCGATCATGCCGTGCCTTATCTTTACCGAACGCTGTTGGCCTCTGGGGCCAAGATCGCCGAGTATGAAAAGACGATGCTGCACGGCAAGGTGGCCGTGGTCGATTCGAATTGGGCGACCGTCGGCTCATCCAACCTCGATGCACTGAGCCTCGTGCTCAACAACGAGGCAAACGTCGTGCTCGTCGAACACGCCGAAATCGGCCAGTTGCGCGAGGCGATTCTCACGGCGTTCGACGAGGCGCGTCCGATCGACTTTGCCCGATATGCGGCACGCCCTTGGCCCGAGCGGTTGACGAACTGGCTGGCGTACATGGTCTACCGCGCCGTGATGAAACTGCTCACGGTGGGCGGATACGACTAGGGCCGGCATGCCGCGATCCCCGCGGTTCGGCGCGTTCGCTCGCCGGCCCGTGCCTCGCAATTAGCGTGAACACGCCCTAGTCCCCGGTTAGATTCCGGTTTCTAATAAAGTCCTTGTTTCGCGGACGGTCGCGCTCAATAATAGTACGGCCGTTCTATTTTATGATTGCACAGCCAAAAGAACGGTATAGAGAGGCCATGCGAAAAGGTGAACAAACGCGCGCAGCGATTCTCGATGCGGCGCTCGATCTGGCGAGCCGCGATGGGCTCGAGGGTTTGACGATCGGCTTGCTGGCCGAGCGCATGCAGATGAGCAAAAGCGGGGTCTTCGCGCACTTCGGATCGCGGGAAGACTTGCAGGTGGAGGTCGTTCGCGAATATCACCGGCGCTTCGAGGAGGAGGTGTTCTTCCCGAGCCTGGGTGAGCCGCGCGGCTTGCCGAGATTGCGCGCGATGCTGGGGCGCTGGATGGAGAAGCGCATCCAGGAAGTGATGACGGGATGCATCTACATCAGCGGTGCGGTCGAGTACGACGACCGCGGCGACAACCCCGTGCGCGAGCAGCTCGTGCTGAGCGTCTCCACCTGGCGGGCAGCGTTGCTGCGCGCCATCTCGCAAGCCGTCGAAGAGGGGCATTTGCGCTCGGATACCGATCCGGACCTGATGCTGTTCGAACTGTATAGCTTCACGCTCGGTCTGCATCACGACGCGCGCTTCCTGCATCTGCCCGATGCCGAGCGTCTCACGTGGGCCGCGCTGGAAAAAACGATCGTTTCATACCGGAGCCAAAGCCACGGCCGTTAGATTGCAGCGCTCCTATCCGGTGCACTGACGCTCACTGGCGGCTTTGTCTCTACAGCTGTGAACCTTTGGAGGAAGTCATGGGTCAGTACGCCGCGCCGCTGCGCGACATGCAATTCGTGCTGCACGAACTGCTGAACGTCGAAAACGAAGTCAAAGGCATGCCCAAGCACGCCGATCTCGATGCCGACACGATCAACCAAGTGCTCGAGGAAGCCGGCAAGTTCTGCGCCGAGGTCCTGTTCCCGCTGAATCAGAGCGGCGACGAGGAAGGCTGCACCTATGCGGGCGACGGTGTGGTCACGACTCCGAAGGGTTTCAAGCAAGCGTATCGCCAGTACGTCGAGGCAGGTTGGCCCGCACTGGGCTGCGACCCCGAATACGGCGGCCAAGGGCTGCCGGCCTTCGTGAACAATGCGCTCTACGAAATGCTGAACTCGTCCAACCAGGCGTGGACGATGTACCCGGGCCTGTCCCACGGCGCCTATGAATGCCTGCGCGCGCACGGCGCGACTGAGCAGCAGAAAGTCTATTTGCCGAAGCTCGTGGCGGGAGAGTGGACCGGCACCATGTGCCTGACGGAGCCGCACTGCGGTACCGACCTGGGCATTTTGCGCACGAAAGCCGAATCGAACGGCGACGGCTCGTACCTCATCACGGGGACGAAGATTTTCATCTCGAGCGGCGAACACGATCTGGCCGAGAACATCGTTCACCTCGTGCTCGCGCGTTTGCCCGATGCGCCCCCGGGAACGAAGGGCATTTCGCTGTTCGTCGTGCCGAAGTTCATCCCCGATGCGGCAGGCGAGCCCGGCGAGCGCAATGGCATCAAATGCGGCTCGATCGAACACAAGATGGGCATCCACGCGAATGCCACCTGCGTGATGAATCTCGACAGTGCCAAGGGCTGGCTCGTCGGCGAGCCCAATCGAGGTCTGCAGGCGATGTTCGTGATGATGAACGCGGCGCGTCTCGGCGTCGGCATGCAAAGCCTCGGCCTCACCGAAGTTGCCTATCAGAACTCGCTCGTCTATGCGAAGGAACGTCTGCAGATGCGCTCTCTGACGGGCCCGAAAGCACCGGACAAGCCGGCCGATCCGATCATCGTCCACCCGGACGTGCGCCGCATGCTGCTCACGCAGAAGGCCTATGCCGAAGGCGCGCGCGCGTTTTCGTACTGGTCTGCCCTGCAGATCGACAAGGAGCTGTCGCACGAAGACGAAGCCGAGCGCAAGGAGGCGGCCGATCTCGTCGCGCTGCTGACGCCGATCCTGAAGGCGTTCCTGTCCGACAACGCGTTCGAATGCACGAATCACGCGATGCAGATCTTCGGTGGCCATGGATTCATCAAGGAATGGGGCATGGAGCAGTACGTGCGCGACGCCCGCATCAACATGATCTACGAAGGCACGAATGCGGTGCAGTCGCTCGACCTGCTGGGCCGCAAGGTGCTCGGCGACATGGGCGCGAAGCTGCGCAAGTTCGGCAAGCTCGTGACGGACTTCGTCGAGGCCGAAGGCGTGAAGCCCGAAATGCAGGAGTTCGTCAATCCGCTGGCGGACATCGGCGACAAGGTGCAAAAGCTAACGATGGAAATCGGCATGAAGGCGATGCAGAACCAAGATGAAGTCGGTGCCGCGGCCGTGCCGTATCTGCGCACCGTCGGGCATCTGGTCTTCTCGTATTTCTGGGCGCGCATGGCGCGCATCGCGCTCGACGAGGAAGCGTCGGGCGATCCGTTCTACAAATCGAAGCTCGCCACGGCGCGTTTCTACTTCGCGAAGCTGCTGCCGGAAACGGCCAAGACGATCCGCGAGGCGCGCGCGGGCGCGAAGACACTGATGGACGTCGACGAGGCGCTGTTCTAAGCGAAGCGCCTTAAGTCCGCCAGACATACATGACTCCTAGGGAGGAAAGACGTGAGCAATTTGATCATTCGTAAGGTGGCCGTGTTGGGCGCCGGCGTCATGGGCGCGCAGATCGCCGCGCACTTGATCAACGCCAAGGTGCCGGTCCTGCTGTTCGACCTTCCGGCCAAGGAAGGCCCGAAGAACGCGGTGGCCCTGAAGGCGATCGAGAACCTCAAGAAGCTGTCGCCGGCGCCGTTCGGCGCCAAGGACGACGCGCGCTACATCGAGCCGGCGAACTACGAGGACGACATCGCGGGGCTCGCCGAGTGCGACCTCGTCATCGAGGCGATCGCCGAGCGGATGGACTGGAAGCACGATCTGTACAAGAAGGTTGCGCCGCATCTCGCGCCGCATGCGATCTTCGCGACGAACACGTCGGGCCTGTCGATCACTAACTTGTCCGAAGGATTCTCGGACGAGCTGAAGTCGCGCTTTTGCGGCGTGCACTTCTTCAATCCACCGCGCTACATGCATCTCGTCGAGCTGATTCCGACGGCGCACACGCAGCCGCGCATCCTCGACGATCTCGAATCGTTCTTCACGAGCGTCGTCGGCAAAGGCGTCGTACGCGCGAAAGACACCCCGAACTTCATCGCGAACCGCGTAGGCGTTTTCTCGATCCTCGCCGTCATCACGGAAGCCGCGAAGTTCGGGCTGCGCTTCGATGAAGTCGACGATCTGACCGGCTCGCGGCTCGGCCGCGCGAAGTCGGCCACGTTCCGCACGGCAGACGTCGTGGGCCTCGATACGATGGCGCACGTCATCAAGACGATGCAGGACAATCTCGCCGACGATCCGTTCTTCCCCGTGTACGAAACACCAGCCGTATTGGCCGCGCTCGTCGCGAAGGGGGCGCTCGGTCAGAAAACGGGCGGTGGCTTCTACAAGAAGGAAGGCAAGGCCATCAAGGTGCTCGACGCGAAGACGGGCGAGTACGTCGAGGGCGGCGCGAAGGCCGATGATCTGATCGGCCGCATCCTCAAGCGTCCGGCCGCGGAGCGCCTGAAGCTCCTGCGCGAATCGGAGCATCCTCAGGCGCAATTCCTGTGGTCGATTTTCCGTGACGTCTTCCACTATATCGCCGTGCATCTGGAATCGATCGCCGACAACGCGCGCGACGTCGATCTGGCGATCCGCTGGGGCTTCGGCTGGAACGAGGGCCCGTTCGAGGGCTGGCAGGCAGCCGGCTGGAAGCAAGTGGCCGAGTGGGTGCGAGAGGACATCGCCACGGGCAAGGCGCTCTCGAAGGCGCCGCTGCCGTCGTGGGTGTTCGAAGGCGCCGTCGCCGAAAAAGGCGGCGTGCACACGAGCGAAGGCTCGTTCTCGCCGGCGGCGAACCGGTTCGAGCCGCGCTCGGCGCTGCCTGTCTACGGCAAGCAACTGTTCCGAGCGCCGCTCGTCGGCGAGACGGGCGCCGACCCGAAAACCTACGGCAAGACGCTGTTCGAAACCGATTCGGTTCGCGCGTGGGTCGATGACCGCGCGGGCGAGGACGACGTCGTCATCGTCTCGTTCAAGACGAAGATGAACACGATCGGCCCGGGCGTGCTCGACGGCCTCGCGCAAGCGATCGAGCTCGCGGAGACATCGTACAAGGGCGTCGTCGTCTGGCAGCCCACGTCTTTGACGCTCGGCACGCCGGGCGGCCCGTTCTCGGCCGGCGCGAACCTCGAGGAAGCGATGCCGGCGTTCATGATGGGCGGCGCCAAAGGCATCGAGCCGTTCGTCAAGAAGTTCCAGCAAGGCATGCTGCGCGTGAAGTACGCGAACGTGCCCGTCGTTACGGCCGTCTCGGGCATCGCGCTCGGCGGCGGTTGCGAGCTGATGCTTCATAGCGCTAAGCGCGTTGCGCACATCGAGAGCTACGTCGGTCTCGTCGAGGTTGGCGTCGGCCTCGTGCCCGCGGGCGGCGGCCTGAAGGAGGCTGCGCTGCGTGCGGCCGATGCGGCGGCCGCCATCGGCGCATCGAACGGCGAACTACTGAAGTTCCTCTCCAAGTCGTTCGAGAACGCGGCGATGGCGAAGGTGTCGGGCTCGGCCATCGAGGCGCGTGCGATGGGGTATCTGAAGCCGTCCGACACGATCGTGTTCAACGTATTCGAATTGCTCGACACGGCCAAGAAGGAAGCACGCGCGCTCGCGCAAGCGGGCTATCGTCCGCCGCTTCCGGTGAAGCAGGTTCCGGTGGCGGGGCGCTCGGCGATTTCGACGATCAAGGCGCAACTCGTGAACATGCGCGATGGCAACTTCATCAGCGCGCACGATTTCCTGATCGCGTCGCGCATTGCGGAAGTCATCTGCGGCGGCGACGTCGAAGCGGGCAGTCTCGTCGACGAAGCATGGCTGCTCACGCTCGAGCGCCGCGCGTTCGTCGATCTGCTCGGCACGCAAAAGACGCAAGAGCGAATCATGGGCATGCTGCAAACCGGCAAGCCGGTGCGTAACTAATACGGCGAACGTGTCGAGGCCGCGCCCGAGCGGACATTGCCCGCGGGGCGGCCCAGCGTTTCATTTCAGGAGTTGCAAATGAGCAAACAATTGCAAGACGCATACATCGTCGCCGCGAGCCGTACGCCGATCGGCAAGGCGCCGCGCGGCGCATTCAAGAACACGCGGCCGGACGAGCTGCTCGTACACGCGATCAAGTCGGCCGTGGCGCAAGTGCCCGGCCTCGACACGAAGGTCATCGAAGATGCGATCGTCGGTTGCGCGATCCCCGAGGCCGAGCAAGGCCTGAACGTCGCGCGGATCGGCGCGCTGCTCGCGGGCCTGCCGCAATCGGTCGGCGGGGTCACGGTCAATCGGTTCTGCGCGTCGGGCGTGACGGCCCTCGCGATGGCGGCCGATCGGATTCGCGTCGGCGAGGCCGATGCGATGATCGCGGGCGGTTGTGAATCGATGAGCATGGTGTCGATGATGGGCAATACCCCGTCGATGTCGCCGCACATCTTCGATAACGACGAAAATTTCGGCATCGCCTATGGCATGGGCTTGACGGCCGAGCGCGTGGCCGAGCGTTGGAAAGTGAGCCGCGAGGATCAGGACCGCTTTTCGCTTGAATCGCACCAGAAGGCGATCGCGGGGCAGCAAGCAGGCGAGTTCAAGGATGAGATCGCCCCGTATGCGATCGTCGAACGCATGCCCGATCTCGCCACGGGCGAGGTGAGGGCGAAGACGCGCGAAATCGCGCTCGACGAAGGCCCGCGTCCCGATACGACGATCGAAGGTCTGGCCAAGCTGCGTGCGGTGTTCGCGAACAAGGGCTCGGTCACGGCCGGCAACAGCTCGCAGACATCGGACGGTGCAGGTGCGCTGATCGTCGTTTCCGAGAAGATCCTGAAGCAGTTCAACCTGACGCCGCTCGCGCGCTTCGTCAGCTTCGCCGTGCGCGGCGTGCCGCCCGAGGTGATGGGTATCGGCCCGAAGGAAGCGATCCCGGCTGCGCTGAAGGCCGCCGGCCTGAAGCAGGACGACCTCGATTGGATCGAGTTGAACGAAGCCTTCGCGGCGCAATCGCTCGCGGTGATCCGCGAGCTCGGCCTCGATCCGGCCAAGGTCAATCCGATCGGCGGCGCGATTGCGCTGGGCCATCCGCTCGGCGCGACGGGGGCGATTCGGGCGGCCACGGTCGTGCACGGCCTGCGCCGCCGCAATTTGAAGTACGGCATGGTGACGATGTGCGTCGGCACCGGCATGGGCGCGGCGGGCATCATCGAGCGCCTGTAATTTTCGCCGTGACCCGGCAATGACGGTTCGTGCGCTTCGGAGCGATCCTCCGGGCCGCGAACCGTTTTCCTTTGGAGAAAGGCGATGGACATTGTGGTGGAGCGCAGTGCCGAAGGCGTGATGACGATCGCGCTGAACCGGCCCGAAAAGAAAAACGCGATCACGGCGGCGATGTATCAGACGATGGCCGATGCTCTGGCCGAAGCGGAAGATGACGCCGCGGTGCGGGCGATCTCGATTCGCGGCGGGGCGCAGGTGTTCAGCGCGGGCAACGATCTCGAAGACTTCATGAAGTCGCCGCCGAGCGGCGAGGACGCGCCCGTGCTGCAGTTTCTGCGGCGCATCAGCTGTGCGGAAAAGCCGATCGTCGCGTCGGTAGCAGGGGCGGCCGTCGGCATCGGCACGACATTGCTGCTGCATTGCGACCTCGTCTATGCGGCCGAGACGGCGACGTTCTCGCTTCCATTCTCGCAACTGGGGCTGTGTCCGGAAGCGGCGTCGAGCTTGCTGTTGCCGCGTCTCGCCGGCTATCCGCTCGCCGCCGAAAAGCTGCTGCTCGGCGAAGCGTTCGATGCGCAAGAGGCGCATCGAATGGGCATCGTCAATCGCTTGCTGCCGGCCGGTGAAGTCGATGCATTCGCCTATGCGCAAGCGGTCAAGCTCAGCGGGTTGCCTGCGTCGTCGCTGCGCGTCACCAAAATGCTGATGAAGCGCGCGCACGGTCAAGAGATCGCCGATCGCATGAAGGAGGAAGTGGTGCACTTCGGCAAGATGCTGCTCGCACCCGAGGCACGCGAGGCGATGATGGCGTTTTTTCAGAAGCGCAGGCCCGATTTTCGGCAGTTCGGGTGAAACACACAGCCCGGCATCAAGTCTTTACTTCTCGCGCTGTGTGAAGGGACCGATGATGCGAGATGCGGGCTCGAAGTGAGCCCATTCCTGCTATCTGAGTTCTTACTCAGTCGATTCAATTTTCTTGGATTGATAGAACACCTGTCTAACATTAGTCTTCCATCTAGTCACGCACCCCTATGCACGACACAGGCAGAGTTCCGGCCACAGCAAGTGGTCCTTCTCCAGTTCCAGGAAGAGTGAAATGTCGCAACCACGAATCGAAGGCCAAGACGGTGCCGAGAAAATAAGAAATATTGGTCCAGTAAGGGTTCAATTCATTCACCCTCATGGGGTGCTGTCGAAATATTGGAAGGTGGACGAGAATTCCTGGACTGTATCCGCGAACGCCGAACGTGACGATGCAGGAATCTTTTATATCATTCAGTCAAAGGTGTTGTGCTACTTTGCCAGCGATAGGACTTTAACCGCGCTCGCAGTGGAACCAGGCATCGGCTCTCTACTCACTCGGTCGACACAAACGAACTACAACGAGTTCATGTTTGCCCTGGTCGCCGAAACCCGTGGCACCGTTGCTGGATTTTATCCGACCCTTGGAATCTGGGATGATGGCCTCATACGACGCGCGGAGAACAACGATCATCTGCTGCTGACTCCTGTGATTCCGGCGCCCCTCTGAAATTGCGCGCAGGCGGGCGAACGTCCGCCGAAGAACATCTTTTGTCGGCGGACCGCGGTTGCCTCGCATGATTGGCTTGCGGCTTGCTGGACAGCTGAAGTCGATATGTTCAATTGGTGAGCTCGATCAAGCTCGCGTCGCTGCCGACATCGCCGCTTTGCGCGGTTCGGGCGCTGGCGAGGAACGCCCATTCTCGGCAAACCCATCGAGATAAAGCGACGGACCGAATATGGCGAATTGCTGAAACAATTTGACGGGCCGTAGACCTGCCGGCCGCTGGTGGACTCGCCAGGTCCGGCTGGATTCGGTCGAACTGGCATTTGGGCCGAAGCCTCCTGTGTTGCTGTGTCAGTCTCCACCGGCGGGGCTGTATTCGACGTAGCTCGTCTCCCTGCAAAAGCTGACGAGCCGAATCCCGGCCTGCCGTGCGATCGCGATGGCGAGCGAGGAGGGCGCGGAGATCGTCGCCACCATCGGGATGCCCACGCGCGCGGCCTTGCGCACGAGCTCGTAGCTCGCGCGGCTCGATAGAAAAACGAACCCGCTCGTCGTATCTACGCGATCGAGCACCAGTCGGCCGATCAGCTTATCGAGCGCGTTGTGTCGGCCGACGTCCTCGAACGCGAGGGAAATGGCGCCTTGCGCGTCGCACCAAGCGGCTGCGTGCAGGCCACCCGTCATACGCGTGAGCGTTTGGTGCGACGGCAGCTCGTGCGCGGCGCGCGCGATGGCGTCGGGGGCCAGCCGCGCCAGGAAACCTGTGTCGGGCACGCGCTCGGGCGAGAGATCGAGCAAGTCGATGCTTTCGATGCCGCATACGCCGCAGCCGGTCCGCCCCGCCAATGCGCGCCGCCGCTCTTTCAGCGCGGCGAAGGCTTGCTGCACGATCGTCAGCTCGACCTGCGCATAAGGCAGCGCCAAGCCCTCACGATGAAAGACGACCTCGATGTCGCGGATATCGCTGCCACGCTCGGCGATGCCCTCGGAGATCGCGAAGCCGACCGCAAACGCTTCCAATTCGCGCGGCGTGCACATCATGACCGCGTGCGAGATGCCGTTGAACACGAGCGCCACGGGCCATTCCTGGCCGACCTGGTCGACCGTCGATTCGACGGAGCCTCCCCGCCACCGGCGCACTTGTTGCTCGGCCACGCCGCGCTCTTGCTCGTCGTCCAACGAATCGTCCAAGTTCAATCTCTCTAAGAAACACATCCCATCGATGCCGCCGGCCTCGGCACCACGGCGGAGCCGGCCGGCGCTTCGTGCATAAGGTTCTAAAATACCCCAAGCGGGCGCCGCTTGCCCGTACGAGCCGGCGCATGCGCGCCAAAGGACACGCCATGGGATTACATGAAACGCCGCTGATGTTCGATTTCGAGCGGGTATCGTCCGAGAATCTCACCTACATGCCGATGTCGGTCCGCTTCAATCTCGACCGCTTCGGGCTTCGCATCTCGCTTGCGCAGTGGCAACTGCTGCCGCATCCCGATCGCGAGCTGCTGGCGCGGTTTCCCGTCGACGAGGATACCCAGATCGAGCCGAACTTCGATCATGCCTTGTTCGAAATGATGCGCACACATGCGAATCTCGAGCCCGAGTGGTTCACACCGGACCCCGAGCCCGCCTGGCGCAGCACCGCGGACGTGCCCGAAAGCCTGCTGACGCACAGCCGGCTGGCCGGTGCGACGGTGCCGAGCGTGGAGCGCTGGGCGCAGCTCGATCCGTTCAGGCGCTATATCCTGACGAAACTGACGCGCAAGCCGCAGCCAAGCCATGATTTCGTGCCCGCGATGCGCGAATTCGGCTTGATGGACTGACTCCGTCCCCAAAAACGCTTCCTCCTTTCGATCGGCGCCGGCCATCGGCGCCACGCGCCCGCGGCCGAGCCGCCGTCGGGGCGCCGGGAAGCGTGTGCCTTCGCCGCCGCCCAAAATTTTTCGCTGGGCGACCCTCAACCTGCGCTGAACACTGCCGTTATCCATAAGTTGGCGCGTAAAGGCCCGCATCGATCCCGGCGCGAAGGACCGAGCGGGTGCGTAGAAATCCCGAGCCGCGCCCCCCATTCAGAGTGCCCCGACACCCAGGGACTCATCCCTGGGCACTAGACACGACCGGCTTTCTACATTCAATGCGTTCCTTCTTATCGAAACGGCTGCTGATCAACGTCGCAGTCGCCGCAGCGGTGACCGGCGCCAACGTGTTCGTCGCGTACGAGCACTCGACGGGACTCGCCACTGTCTTGCTCATCTTCACGATGGTGGCGGGCTGCGGGATGCTCGTCTACGCGTTCGGCGTGAGGGAGAGCGCCGCGCGCGCGAAGATTCGGGTGGCCCGCGCCATGCGGCGCAGCGACGAACGGTTTCGCGAGCTGTTCGACGCCCACCCTGTTCCGATGTGGATCTACGATCGCGAAACGCTGGGATTTCTGGCGGTGAACGCCGCGGCCGTCGAGCAGTACGGTTACGGCGAGAACGAATTTCTCGGCATGACGATCCGGGACCTTTGCTGGCCTGATGAAATAGCCCGCCTCGAATCGTTTCTCGTGCGCGGCAATGCGGCGCCACGCCGCGGCCGCGTCTCGGCGGGTGTCTGGCGGCATCGGCGCCGCGACGGCACGCAATTGAGCGCCGACATGTCGAATCACGCGCTGACGTTCATGGGCCGGCCAGCGATGTTCGCGCTGGCCGACGACGTGACCGAGCAAATCAAGGCCGAGGCCGAGGCGCAGCGCTCGAATCAGATGCTCGAAACGGTCATCGACAACATCCCGCAGCGCATTTTCTGGAAGGACCGCGACTCGCGCTATCTCGGCTGCAACATGGCGTTTGCACGCGACGCGGGGCTCGCGTACACGGAGCAGGTCATCGGCAAGACCGATGACGACATGCCGTGGTCCGCGCTGGCCGATGCATTGCGCCGAGCCGACGCGGAGGTGATCGCGACCGGCGTGCCGAAGATGAACCACGAGTTCGAGGTGATGATCGACGGCGCTCACCGAGCCGGCATCACGAGCAAGATTCCGTTGACGAACGGCAACGGCACCGTCATCGGGGTGCTCGGCTCGTATACGGACGTGACCGACCGCAAGCGTTCCGATCTTGCCTTGCGTCTGCAAAGCCGGGCGCTCGATGCGAGCGTCAACGCAATTTTGATCACGGCCGCATCGGGCAATGGACACGTAATCGAATACGCGAATCCGGCGTTCAAGCGGATCACGGGCTACGATCCGGCCGAGGTCGTCGGCCAGGACTGCCGCTTCCTGCAGCGCGACGACCGCGATCAGGAGGGCCTCGTCGAGATCAGAGAAGGTTTGGCCGCCAACCGTGAGGTGAGTGCGGTCTTGCGCAACTATCGCAAGGACGGTGCGCTGTTCTGGAATCAGCTGTTCATTGCGCCCGTGCCCAATCCTGACGGGAATACGACGCATCACATCGGCGTCATCAACGACGTCACCGATCTGATCCGCTACCAGGAGCAGCTCGAATATCAGGCGAACTACGATGCGTTGACGCGGTTGCCGAACCGCAACTTGCTGCGCGAGCGGCTCGACCAAGCCATCGCGCGCGGCCAGTCGCTGGCCGTCGTTTTCATCGACCTCGACGGCTTCAAGAACGTCAACGACAGCCTTGGCCACAGCATCGGCGACCGGCTGCTGGGTGTCGTCGCCGAACGGCTCGCGCGCAGCGCTAGGCCGAGCGATACGGTGGCGCGGCACGGTGGCGACGAGTTCGTGATCGTGCTGACCGATGCCGTCGACGAGAAGACGCTGATCGGTTGGATGGAGCGTGTGCGCGCGACGATCTCCGAGCCGGTGTGGCTCGACGGCACCGAACTGTACGTGGGCTGCAGCATGGGCGCGAGCCTGTTTCCGCAGGACGGGGAGGACGCCGAGACGCTGCTGAAGAAGGCCGATCTCGCCATGTATCGCGCGAAGGACATGGGGCGTAACACGTTCCAGTTCTATCAGCCCGAGATGAACACGAGCGTCGGGGCTCGGCTCAATTTGGAGCGGCGCTTGCGCCGCGCGCTGCGCGATGGCGAGTTCTTGCTTCACTATCAGCCGCAGGTCGATATCGAGAGCGGGCAGATCGTCGGGATGGAGGCGCTCGTGCGCTGGCTCGATCCCGAGGTGGGCCTCGTGCCGCCGTCGGCGTTCATCCCCGTGGCCGAGGAGAGCGGGCTCATCGGCCCGCTGTCGGAATGGGTGCTGCGCGAAGCGTGCCGGCAAAACAAGGCCTGGCAGGATGAGGGATTGCCGCCCGCGCGCGTATCGGTGAACTTGTCGGCGCGGCAGTTTCAGCAGCGCGACATCGCCAAGCTCGTCATGTCGATTCTCGAGGAAACGGGCCTCGAGCCGCAATATCTGGAGCTCGAGTTGACCGAGAGCACGATCATGCGCAACGCCGAGGAGGCCGTGACGATGCTTGCCGAGTTGCACGCGCTCGGCATCGGCCTCGCGATCGACGATTTCGGCACGGGCTATTCGAGCTTGAGCTATCTGAAGCGATTCCCCGTCGATCGTCTGAAGATCGACCGCTCGTTCGTGTCGGATATCGGTGCGTCGAGCGACGACGAGACGATCACCTCGGCCATCATCGCGCTCGCGCATTCGTTGCAACTGCAGGTGATCGCCGAGGGTGTCGAGACGGCCGCGCAGCTCGATTTCCTGAAGGAGCGGGCCTGCAACGAAATGCAAGGTTACTTCTTTGCGCGGCCGCTACCGCACGATGCCATCCCCAACCTGCTCCAGCAGGCGCCGGCGTTGAACGTGCGTGCGGCGGCGGGCGTGCCGGCCTGATTCGGTTGGGGCACGGCCGTCGGGCGCGTTATTCCAGTTCGGGCAGCTTGCGCGGGCGGC
The DNA here is from genome assembly GCF_051953955.1 of Trinickia sp. Lineage (GTDB taxonomy): Bacteria > Pseudomonadota > Gammaproteobacteria > Burkholderiales > Burkholderiaceae > Trinickia. The sequence goes on from NZ_JBQCIF010000125.1 coordinate 97,904, forward strand.
GGTCGTGGTCGGTCGCCACGTAAGTCAGCGTCGCTTCCGTCACCTTGACGAGTTCTTCCGTCAAGCTCATGCGCTGGGCGAACACTTCGACCGATACGGTGATCGAGGTCGTGCCAGTCTTCACGATATCGGCGTAGAAGCTGAGCAGATCGCCGACGAAGACGGGCTGCTTGAAGACGAACGAGTTGACGGCGACCGTCGCGACGCGGCCGTTGGCGCGCCGGCTCGCGGGAATCGAGCCCGCAATGTCGACTTGCGCCATGATCCAGCCGCCGAACACGTCGCCGTGCACATTGGCGTCGGAAGGCTGCGGCACGACGCGCAGGGCGCAGTTTTTTTGTGGGAGCAGCGGGGGCGAGATAGTCATCGGAAGTACCTGGTCTGCAACAATGGTCCGAGCCTGCGACAATACCATGCACGCGCGTACCCCACGCAAATAGACCCACCCTACCCATGCGCCGCTATAGCTCTTCGCAAGAACCCGCACCCGCAGCCGTCCCCGGCGCGGCACGCCGCGACTGGCAGACGATTCGTTCGCTGCTGCCGTATCTCGCCGATTACAAGGGCCGGGTCGCGCTGGCGCTGTCCAGCCTCATCGCGGCGAAGCTCGCCAATCTCGGCGTGCCGATCGTCATGAAGCACATCGTCGACGGCTTGGCTTCGATGCATCGCCTGACGGCACTCGGGCGCGCCGAGCACGATCCGGCGATCGTCCTCGCCGGATCGATGGGTTTGCTCGTCATTGCATACGCGCTCGTGCGGCTTTCGACGTCGCTCTTTACCGAGTTGCGCGAAATCTTGTTTTCGAAGGTGACCGAGAGCGCCGTGCGCAGTATCGCGCTGAAGGTATTTCGTCACTTGCATTCGCTCTCGCTGCGCTTTCACCTCGACCGGCAAACGGGCGGCATGTCGCGCGACATCGAGCGCGGCACGCGCGGCATTTCGCAACTGATCTCCTATTCGCTCTACAGCATCTTGCCGACGCTCGTCGAAGTCGGCCTCGTGCTCGGTTTTTTCGTCGTCAAATACGAGGCCTACTACGCGCTCGTCGCGCTTGCCGCGCTCGCGACCTACATCGTATTCACCGTCAAAGTGACGGAGTGGCGCACGCATTTTCGCCGCACGATGAACGAGCTCGATTCACGCGCCAACTCGCGCGCGATCGATTCGCTGCTCAACTACGAGACGGTCAAGTACTTCAACAACGAGGACTGGGAAGCTCGGCGCTACGACGAGAACCTCAAGCGCTTTCGCGCCGCCGCGATTAAATCGCAAAATTCGTTGTCCGTGCTCAACTTCGGTCAGCAAGCGATCATCGGCACGGGGCTCGTCTTCATCTTGTGGCGCGCGACGCAGGGTGTGATGGCAGGACGGCTCACGCTGGGCGATCTCGTGCTCATCAACACATTCATGCTGCAGTTGTACATTCCGCTGAATTTTCTCGGCGTCGTTTATCGGGAGCTCAAGCAGAGCTTGACCGACATGGACCGGATGTTCACGTTGCTCGGCGCGGCGCGCGAGGTACCCGACGCGCCGGGAGCATTGCCGCTTGCCGTGCGCGGCGGCGAAGTGCGCTTCGAGCACGTTCGGTTCGGCTACGAGCACGCGCGCGTCATCCTCGACGACGTTACGTTTTCGATCGCGGCGGGGACGACGACGGCCGTGGTGGGGCCGAGCGGCTCGGGCAAATCGACGCTCGCGCGGCTCATGTTCCGCTTTTACGACATCGATCGCGCGCGCGGTGGCGCAATTACGATCGACGGGCAGGACATTCGCGACGTGACGCAAGATTCGCTGCGCGCGTCGATCGGGATCGTGCCGCAAGACACCGTGCTGTTCAACGATACGATCTACTACAACATCGCCTACGGCCGTCCGTCGGCGACGCGCGAGGAAGTCATGGCCGCCGCGCGCGCGGCGCACATCCACGAATTCATCGAGAGCCTCCCCAACGGATACGACACGGCCGTGGGCGAACGGGGCCTCAAGCTGTCGGGCGGAGAGAAGCAGCGCGTCGCGATCGCTCGCACGCTGCTCAAGGATCCGCCGATTCTCATTTTCGACGAAGCGACGTCCGCGCTCGATTCGCATTCGGAGCGGGCGATCCAGCAGGAACTCGACCAGATCGCGCGCGGACGCACGACGCTCCTCATCGCCCATCGGCTTTCCACCGTGGTGCATGCCGAGCAGATCATCGTAATGGACCATGGCCGCATCGTCGAGCGCGGCACGCACGCCGAACTGCTCGAAGCGGGAGGGGCCTTCGCGCAGATGTGGGCCCTGCAGCAGCGGGCCGCGTCGCGTGCGCGCGTCGAAAGCGCGGCGCACGGGCAGAGCGCTTGATCGGCGCGCTTGGCGTGATTCGCTCTTGCCGTTGCTCTTGCGGTTGCCCAACGCCGCAGCCTTTGCACTACGCGCCGGCGTGACCGCTAACCGCTTTGGCCTCCGGCACCGCCCAGCGCACGCTCGAGCGAGCGTAATTGGTCGGGCGTGCCGACGTTTTCCCAGCGCCCCTCGTAGAGCTCTCCGCTCGCGAGCCCTGCGGCGATCGCCTCGCGGTAGTAAGGTGTCAGCGGACGGCGCTCGCCCGGCGTCAGCGCATGGAACATGCGCGTGTCATAGACGCCGATGTTGCCGAACGTATAGCGTGCCGCCCCGTCGAGCGAAAGCTGCCCCTTTGCATCGAGCGCGAAATCGCCGCGCGGATGAAACGGCGGATTCGGGACCATGACGAGGTGCATGCTCGGTTGCGCGGCGGCCGCCACACGCACGGCAGGCTCGCGCAGTCGCGCGTAATCGAACTCGCAGAACACGTCGCCGCTGATGGCCGCGAACACGCACGGCGCCCCGTCCGTCTCGAGCAGCGGCAACGCGTGGGCGATGCCGCCCGCCGTTTCGAGTGCCTCGCGCTCGGCCGAATAGGCGAGCCTCACACCGTAACGGGAGCCATCGCCGAGCGCTTGCTCGATTTGCTCGCCGAGCCAAGCGTGGTTGATGACGACCTTCGTGAAGCCTGCTCGCGCGAGACGTTCGATCTGCCAGACGATGAGCGGCTTGCCGGCTACCTCGAGCAGTGGCTTGGGTCTCGTGTCCGTGAGCGGGCGCATCCGTTCGCCGCGCCCCGCCGCGAAAATCATCGCTGTTGTCAGCGTATATGTCATCCGGTACGGCCCGCTCAGAACGTATAGCCGACTTGCGGCCCACGGCTCTCGAGATCGTCCAGCAGGCGCGCGAACGGCACGAGCGGCCGGTAGCGCTCGGCGACCTTGCGTGCATAGCCGACGAAGCGCGGCAAGTCGGTCAGATAGCGCGCCTTGCCGTCCCGATAATGCAAGCGGGCGAACAAGCCGAGGATCTTGACGTGCCGCTGCAGACCGATCCATTCGATCTGCCGGTAGAACTCGCCGAAATCGGGATCGACGGGCAGGCCCGCTTTTTTGGCGCGTTCCCAGTAGTAGGCGAAGCAATCGAGCTCGAATTCTTCGTCCCAACTGATGAACGCATCGCGCAGCAGCGAGGCGACGTCGTAGGCGATCGGCCCTTGCACCGCATCTTGAAAATCGAGCACGCCGGGGTTGGGCTCGCAGATCATCAAGTTGCGCGGCATGAAATCGCGCAGCATGAACACTTGCGGCTGTGCACGGGCGCTTGCGATCAACAGCGCGTAGGTGCGGTCGAGCACGCCGCGCATCTTTTCATCGACCTCGCGGCCCATGTGGCGCGTCACGTACCACTCGGGCATCAACTCCATTTCGCGGCGCAGGAACGCTTCGTCGAACGGCGGCAGCACGCCCTCGCGCGAGCTCGATTGCCAGCGGATCAGCGCATCGAGCGCCGCGCGCATCAGCGGTTTCGCTCGTGCGGGATCGCTCGGGTCCAACTCGGCGATGTAGAGGCGCGTACCAAGATCGGTGACGAGCATGAAACCGGCTTCGAAATCGCATTCGAGCACGCGCGGCACATGCACGCCGGCATCGGCGAGCATTTGGGCGATCTGCGCGAACTCGCGGCATTTTTCGGGCGGCGGGGCATCGACGGCGATCAGCGACGCGCCGTGCTCGCCGGCGCTCGCGAGGCGGAAATAGCGGCGGAAGCTGGCATCGGCCGAGGCCGGGGCGAGGCTCGGCAGGTCGAGGCCGTAGCGGGGGGCGAACGAGCCGAGCCAGGCGGCGAGGGCATCGCGCCGGGTGTCGGCGGGGGAGTCGGTCATCGTATCAGCGGGGAGCAAAACGTCTTGCCATATAATACCCGACGACTTTTTATGTTGCGCCCCTGTTCCCGTGTCGGCTTTCGCACGGTTCCGTTCGACCGCTCGTCGTCCGCATGCGTGCGCGCGTCGCCGGCATGCGCCGCGACACGCCGCTCGCTGTGCGCGGTCCAAGTAACGTGCGGCGGGCGCCCAGCCTGCCGCCGAGCCGATTCGCCAAACGATAGATGCCGCAAAGACAGCCCCATTTCAAGAATTTTCCCGGCGACAAGCTGCCGCGCTTGAGGCGGCTCGCCACGGCACTGATCGCCGTGCCGGGATTGATGCCCGCCGTGTCGCACGCGCAATTGACGGGCGCGGCGGCGCAGCCGCAGCCGATCGACGCGCCGTGGGGGCTGCGGCTCGCGCCGCAACTCGAGGAGCACCGCCTGACGCCGGGCAGTGCGCCCGCCACGTTCGTGATTGGTGATCGGGCGAGCGGCACGGCCGATCAGGACGTCGCGATCAAGGGCGCCGCCGAGCTGCGGCGCGGGGTCGCCGTAATCAAGGCGGATGCGTTCCACTACGATCAGGACACCGACATGGCGGACGCGTACGGCAGCGTGCGCGTGATCGAGAACGGCGTGCTGTTCGCGGGCCCGGAGGCGCATTTGAAGGTGGAGGCGAGCCAAGGCTACATGCCGCTGCCGAAGTACCACTTCAATTCGAACGGCGGCTCGGGCAGCGCGGAGCGTGTCGATCTGCTCGACGGCGAGCGCTCCGAATTCACGAGCGCCACTTATACGGCGTGCCAGTGCGAGAAGCCGGCATGGTACATCCGCGGCTCGCGCTTCGATTTCGACACGGGCGCGGACGAAGGCGTCGCGCACAACGGCGTGCTGTTCTTCCAAGGCGTGCCGATCTTCGCGAGCCCGTGGCTGCCGTTCCCACTATCGAGCGAGCGTCGCAGCGGCTTGTTGCCGCCGACGTTTTCGATGAGCTCGACGAACGGCTTCGAACTCTCGGTGCCGTACTACTTCAACATCGCGCCCAACCGCGATTTGTTGTTGACGCCGCGCCTGATCTCGAAGCGCGGCGTGCAGACGCAGGCACTTTTCCGTTATTTGTCGCCGACCTACTCGGGTTCCCTGACCGGTGAGTTCCTGCCGAACGATGCGCTCGCCCATCAGAATCGCTATGCGGTCTACTGGCAGCACGCCCAAAACCTCGGGGGCGGCTTTGGGGCATACGTGTTGTACAACCGTGTCTCCGATCAGTTCTACTCCAGAGACCTCTCCTCGGCCGGCAATGAGTTCGTCAACGGTACGCAGACGCTGTTCCAGCAGGAAGCCGGCCTCACGTACGGCAGCGGGCCCTGGTCGGTGCTCGCGCGCGTGCAACACTGGCAAACACAGCAAAATTCGACGCCGCCGTACGGTCGCGAACCGCAATTGAACGTCAAGTACGCGAAGTACAACATCGGCGGTTTCGATTTCGGCGCCGAAGCCGACTACACGCGATTTCGCATCACGACGGCCGATCAGACCGAGGGCGATCGGCTGATGTTCAACCCGTACGTATCGTACGGGCTCATCGGGCCGGGATACTTCGTTGTGCCGAAGGTGCAGTGGCATTTCGCTTCGTACGACCTCAGCAATATCGGCAGCAGCGCTCCGGCCGGGCAGCCGAAGGCATTCACGGAATCCGTTCCGACCTTCAGCTTCGACAGCGGGCTCATTTTCGATCGCTCGGTCCGCTTGTTCGGCGACGACTACATCCAGACGCTCGAACCGCGCCTCTACTACGTCTATACGCCGTATCGGAACCAGAGCTTCGCACCGTTGTTCGATACGGCCGAATCGGACTTCGGCCTGGCCGAGATCTTCACGCCGAACACGTTCGTCGGCAACGACCGCATCGCCGACGCGAACCGCATCACCGCGGCGTTGACTTCGCGCTTCATCAACCCGGCGACGGGGGACGAACGCGCACGTTTCGTGATCGCGCAGCAGTATTACTTCACCGATCAGCGCGTGACGCTCGACACGAGCACGCCCACCCCGGCCACGAGCCATTCGGACCTGCTCGTCGGGGCATCGCTCAAGCTCGGGGCCGGTTTCGCCTCGGAAACGGCGTTCCAATATAATGTGGACGAACGTCAACTCGTGCGCTCGAGCGTCGGTTTCGGGTTCAGTCCCGACGATCGCAAGGTCGTCAATCTGGCCTATCGCTATACGCGCGCGAACACCACGCTCAGCAACCAGCCGATCAACCAGATCCTGCTGTCGTCGGAATGGCCGCTCACACACCGGGTTTACGCCGTTGGCCGGTTCAACTACGACTTGCGAGCGCGTCGCATCGTCGACGCGCTCGTCGGCTTCCAGTACGATGCCGATTGCTGGGTGCTCGGCATCGGGGCTCAGCGCTATTCGAACGGCCTGGACGGGGCGGGGCAGTACACGTCGGGAACGCGGGTCCTGGCGCAGTTGACGCTCAAGGGGCTGTCGAACGTCGACAATGGGCTCGTGGCGGCATTTCGTGCGGGCGTGGCGGGCTATCAGCCGCCGCCGCCGCCGCTGGCGCCATTGGCGCGATTCACCAATTACGAGTGATCGGACGAGCAACGCGCACGGCCTCACGGCTCGTGTGCGCAAAAAAGGGGCGCGTAAAGCGGCCCAAGATATCTGGAGCATGTGTGGCAATCGTGAATAAGCTTCGCTTGGCAACGCTTGCGGCGTCGATGGCCGTCGCCGTTCTTCTGCCGGCCGCGCCGGCTGCGGCCCAGGCGCTGGGGGCGCAAGCCCAGGCCGGGCAAACGGTCGACTCCGTCGCCGCCGTCGTCAACGACGACGTCATTACCGTGCGCGAGCTCGATCAGCGCGTCGGCCTTATCGCGCGGCGGCTGACGCAGCAGCATGCGCCGGTGCCGCCGCAGGACCAACTGCGCTCGCAAGTGCTCAATCAAATGGTGCTCGAGCGCATCCAGCTCGAAAAGGCGAAGGAAGACGGCATCGTCGTCAGCGATGCCGACGTCCAAAAAACGCTCCAGCGCCTCGCCGCGGCGAACAACCTTTCGCTCGATGTCTATCGCTCGCGGATCGAAGCCGAGGGCGTGCCCTGGGCGTTGTTCACGCGCGATGCCCGCAACGAGTTGACGCTCTCCAAGCTGCGGGAAAAAGAGGTCGACAGCAAGGTGACGGTGTCGGACGCGGAAGTCGCGAACTACATCGCGAGCCAGCGTGGGCCCGGTGCGCGGGCGCAGCAAGACCTGCGCATCGAGCACATTCTCGTCAAAGTGCCCGCCGGTGCGGCGCAAGACGTGGTGGATGCCGCGCACGCGAAGGCCGAGGCGATCCTGAAGCAGGCCAAGAGTGGCGCGAAGTTCGAGTCGCTCGCGAAGGACGACTCTCAGGCAGCCGATGCCAAGCAAGGCGGCGATCTGGGCTTCAAGGCGCCTGGAAATCTGCCGGAGGCGTTCGTCAAGGGGGCGTCGGCGTTGCGTCCGGGCGAAGTGGCACCGGACGTCATCCGCACCGATGAAGGCTTCGAAGTGATGCGGCTCGTCGATCGCCGTGTCGGCATCGGCGGCTCGGCGGCCGATGCACCGAAGCTCGTGCAAACGCACGTGCGGCATATCCTGATTCGCGTCGGCGAGGGCCAGTCCGAGGCTGCCGCACGGCAAAAGCTGCTCGAGATCCGGCAGCAGATCGAGGCAGGCGGCGATTTCGCGCAATTCGCGCGCACCTACTCGCAAGACGGCTCCGCTTCGCAAGGCGGCGATCTCGGCTGGATCAGCCCGGGTGAGACCGTTCCCGAATTCGAGCGGGCGATGAACGACTTGAAGGACAACGAAATCAGCGAACCCGTTCGCAGCGAGTACGGCTACCACTTGATTCAGGTTCTAGGCCGGCGCGAGGCGGAAGGCTCGGTCCAGCAGCAGATGGATCTGGCGCGTCAGGCGATCGGCCAGCGCAAGGCGGAGCAGGCCTATGCCGATTGGCTGCGCCAACTGCGCGATTCGGCTTACGTCCAATACAAGGTCGGCGGCCCGCTCGCTCAACAGTGAGCCGATAGACGATGACGCGTGCCGCCAGTGTCGCCCCGCTGAATATCGCGATCACCACGGGCGAACCGGCCGGCGTGGGCCCGGAGCTGACAGCGGCCGCGTTGGTGGGTGCCGCGGCGCATTGGCCGGGCGTCAAATTCACGGTGCTCGGCGATGCGGCGCTGATCGATGCCCGCGCAAAGGCGGCGGGTGTCGATTGGATGGCATTGCTAGGCGGCGGGCACGTCGACGTCGGGCACCGGCCGCTGGCTGCCGCGGCACAGGCCGGCCGCCTCGATGCCGCGAACGGCCGCTACGTGCTCGGGTTGCTCGACGATGCGATCGACGGCGCGCTCGGTGGGGTGTTCGATGCGATCGTCACGGCACCGCTGCAAAAGAGCACGATCAACGATGCGGGTGTCCCATTCACGGGGCATACCGAGTATCTCGCCGAGCGCACGGGTACGGCGCGCGTCGTGATGATGCTGGCCGGCACCGGCGCTCGCCCGTTGCGCGTCGCGTTGGCCACGACGCATCTCCCGCTCAAGGACGTACCGCATGCGCTCAGCATCGACGGCCTCGTCGAAACGATTACGATCATCGATTGCGACTTGCGGCGCGACTTCGGCTTGCCGGTTCCCCGCATTCTCGTCACGGGCCTGAACCCGCACGCGGGCGAGAACGGCTACCTCGGGCGCGAAGAGATCGACGTCATTTCGCCGGCGCTTGCGCTGGCGGCGAAGCAAGGCATCGACGCGCGCGGCCCTTATCCCGCCGATACGCTGTTCCAGCCTCGCTATCTCGACGACGCAGATTGCGTGCTTGCGATGTTCCACGATCAAGGGTTGCCGGTGCTCAAGTACGCGACCTTCGGTGAGGGCGTCAACATCACGCTGGGCTTGCCGATCATCCGCACGTCGGTCGATCACGGCACCGCGCTCGATCTCGCGGGCACGGGCCGCGCCGATTCGGGCAGCATGATCGCCGCCATCGATACGGCCGTCGCGATGGCGCGCAACCGGCGCGCCGGCTGACGGACGGGCCAGTTCGCGGTTTTCGGTTTCCCGTTGTCAACTGAACCGGCATTTTCTCGACCTTTTTCGGCTTTTTTACTCCGATGTCCACCAGCAGACAGCATCAAGGCCATTTCGCGCGCAAGCGGTTCGGGCAAAACTTCCTCGTCGATCTCGGCATCATCGATTCGATCGTCGCGCTGATTGCGCCTGAGCGCGGGCAGCGGATGGTCGAGATCGGGCCCGGGCTCGGCGCGCTGACGGAGCCGCTCGTCGAGCGCCTGGCGACGCCCGAGACGCCGCTGCATGCGGTCGAGCTCGATCGCGACCTCATCGCGCGCTTGCAAGACAAATTCGGCGATCGGCTTGCGCTGCATGCGGGCGATGCGTTGGCCTTCGATTTCGCAACGCTAGTCGAGACTCACGAGAAGCCGACGCTGCGCATCGTCGGCAATTTGCCGTACAACATTTCGAGCCCGCTGCTGTTTCACCTGATGTCCTTCGCGCCGGTGGTCGTCGATCAGCACTTCATGCTGCAAAACGAGGTCGTGGAGCGGATGGTGGCCGAGCCGGGCACGAAGGCGTTCGGGCGGTTGTCGGTGATGCTGCAGTATCGGTACTCGATCGACAAGCAGCTCGACGTGCCGCCCGAATCGTTTCAGCCGCCGCCGAAGGTCGATTCGGCGATCGTGCGGATGATTCCGTATGCGCCGCACGAGTTGGCACCCGTCAACATGACCGTGTTCGGCGAGCTCGTCACGGCAGCGTTCTCGCAGCGGCGCAAGATGCTGCGCAATACGCTTGCGGCCTATCGGGATCGTGTCGATTTCGAAGGGCTCGGCTTCGATCTTGCTCGGCGAGCCGAAGACGTTTCGGTCGCCGAGTACGTGCGCGTGGCGCAAACGCTCGCGGCGCCGTAAGCGCTTTCGCGGTGCGGCGAGCGGCGCGAGCGCTTTCTTGGTAGATTCGGGGTTTTTCGACGAAACCGGAGTTCACGATGCGCTTGCTGCACACGATGCTGCGAGTCGGCGATCTCGACCGCTCGCTGAAGTTCTATACCGAACTGCTCGGCATGAAGCTGTTGCGCCGCCAAGACTATCCCGACGGCCGTTTCACGCTGGCCTTCGTCGGCTACACCGACGAGAGCGAGGGGGCCGTCATCGAGCTTACGCACAACTGGGATACGAAAACCTACGATCTCGGCGCCGGGTATGGGCATATTGCGATCGAAGTGGACGATGCCTACGCCGCCTGCGAGAAGATCAAGGCGCAGGGCGGAAACGTGACGCGTGAGGCGGGCCCGATGAAACACGGCACGACCGTGATCGCGTTCGTTGCCGATCCGGATGGGTACAAGATCGAGTTCATTCAGAAGAAGACGCGGTAGCGGCGCTTGGAGCCGCGGCCCATTGCCGATTACGCGTTGCGGTAGCCGCGGTGCGGTTTGTCGAGCGGCGCTGTGGGCGGTGCCCGCCGAGCCGCGTAGCGGTTAGCAAAAGCGTAGCCGTTGCTCGTTGGCGATGAGCAGCTCGCTCGTATCGACCGCTTGCGGCGTGACGGTGTTGCCGTTCGCAGTATCGATCGCATGTCCGTCCAGCGGTGCCGCCGGGCCGGCGATGCCATCGTTTGCAGTGTCGACGGGACGCGTATTGCACGGTGCTGGCGCGTCGTCGCGGTTCTCGTTGGCGGCGGTCCCATCGGCGTGGGCTTCGAGCGATGCCATGATGTTATGGTGGCTGTCCGACACCCGTTGATTCCACTTCGAGATGTACTCGTCCGCCGAGCTACGGTTCATCCCCACCTTGCCGTTCAACGCTAGGAAATGGAACTGCCAAAGGTCCGATGGCGAGCTGCCGGACCAGTCCACCTTCGTTAGCGTGTTGTCCGGAGCGTAGGTCGGGATGCCGCCGAGCGCGAGTGTGGCACGTCCCAGCGAGCGAAGCTCCGCGCCCGTGCCGGCGGAATGCCGAGTCGTGTCGAATGCGAGCTCATTCGCAATGCCGACGAGATCGCCGTCTCTTGCGGCTTTTTCGATCTTCGGGCCCCAGAGTTTTGGGGAGTTGTAGTAGAGATCCTTTAGCGCCCACTGTGCGCCAACGGGCAGCGAATCGAGATTCGGTACTTTCTTGACGAGTTCCGGCTCGACGATCTTGGCGTAGAAGGTGTCCATCACCGCAGCGGCAGCTGACTTCCAGTTGTGACTGTCGTTGGCGGGGAGGGCGTGCAGTAAATCGCCAATTACTTGCCGTGGGTCGGCGTTCGAGGAGATCTTCCCGATCGACTCCCACTGGCGTTCAGTGATGTGGATGCCCTGAGCCTTCAATTGCGCATCGACGATCTGGCGGACGTGCGGGTTCTTGGCGGCAGCAGTCAAGTTGATGCCGTAGCCGAAGTTGATCGTTTTCGTCGATTTTTCGTAATAGAACGGGTCCTTGAAACCTCTTGATGCGAAATCGCTGTTTTCAAAGTGACCCGTAAACTCGCTGAGGGATGATAAGGTCTCGTCGCTCATGAATGCTGCCCCGTGCGGTTATCGTGTTGCGTTATTGGACAGCCGTAATGCATTCCATCGTTGGGGCGGCATTTGTGCCGAGCCCGTAAATCGTCCAAGGACCGGTGAATGCGGAACCAACGAGGAAGTACAGCTTGCCTTTGAACTCGAAGGCTTCTTGCGAATCCGGCGCGATGAAAAGGTCGTTCGCTGATTTCATCGCATTGCTGGTTGCCAAGGATCGTTTGTCGAAAGACAACGTCCTCTTGCTTAGGCTTGCCAACCGATAGGGAGATGGCGATCGGGTATCGTCCTCTTCGAAATTGATCAAAAGTTCGACGTCTGCGGGATCGGCCGACGTGATCGGGTGACCGTTCACGTTGACGTCGTCTTTGACGGCGAGATTTTTGCCAGGTTTCGCAATGAGAACGTCAGTCGTGAAATCGCCATGGGAACCGAGGGCAATGTTCCGCACGGCAATGAGTCGCTGCCCGTCGCCGAAGCTCAGCCGCAGAAACCGCGAGTCGCCGGCTCCGAGATCGACTACTGCCGGGTCGCTCTTCGGCAGCCAATGCGGTTCTGCAAAACCGGGTGACGAAAAGAAAGCCTTGGGCTCGTCGGCTATGTAGTTCGCATGCGGAAATCGTCGATGTATCGAGCGCAGAGCGTGGTCAACCGAGCTACACAAGTCCGTGTCCGCGGTGTAGACCCTCTGCAATTTGGGCTCGGGTTTTTGCGCGTGGCTCAAACCGGAGGTGGCCATCAAGCCCGCAGCGAGGCCGTAGACCATCGGACGAAGCATTCGCCGAATGGGAGCCTCCACGCTGCAGCCTGGCAACGCGTCCGCGTCCGCCGTCGACGATCGACCTTGCGGGGGCAGGCCTCGTCCTCCCGCTTGGATGCGTGCCTTCAACGACGAATAGACAGCGTGTAACGAGAAAGTCATGATTGAGTCGGTCGAGAAAATTTCGTATCGTTATATCGAAACGGCCTGACCGGCATCTTAAACGGTATGCCTCGCTTCTGTCTATTTGACTGACTTGAATGCTGCCTCGACCCGCGGGCGACGGCAACGCACACACGGCGCTAAACCGCGCGCAATAAATCGTCGAATCGGAGATTTGATTGTTAGGCAAAAAGAACGGAGTCGGGCCGGGCACGTTTTTTTGATTGGCAATCAAAGAAAACGGACTCTATACCGGAAGGCTCGGAATTGCACCGGCACCGGCACCCGTCTCAAAGCGCCGCCATCAAAGCGCCGGCAGCAATTCCGGCGGGTGATGCTTGAGCGTATGCCGCGCTTCGCGAAACTCGGGGAAGATCGATTCGACGGTTTGCCAAAAGCGCGGGCTGTGGTTCATCTCGCGCAAGTGCGCGAGCTCGTGCGCGGCGACGTAGTCGACGATCGACAGCGGGAAGTGAATGAGCCGCCAATTGAGACGGATGCGGCCATCGCTCGAGCAACTGCCCCAACGCGTGGCCGCGGACGACAACGCGCAGCCCTTGTACGCGACGCCGAGCTTTTGCGCGTAATAGTCGAGCCGCCCGCCGAATATGCGCTTGGCTTCGGTTTGCAGCCACCCTTGCACGCGGTCTTTGATTTGCTGCGGATCGGCATGCGCCGGGAGCGCGAGCGCCAGCGTCGCGGCGCTTTCATCGAATACGAGCCCGGCATTCGCCGAGCCGAGCGCGATCCGCACGGGCTTGCCCAAATACGGTATCTGTGCGCCGTCGCGCCACTCGATGCGCGGTAGCGCGCGTTGCTCGGCGCGCGTCTGCCATTCCGCCAGCTTCGCGATGATCCAGCGCTCCTTGGCCGCGATCGCCGTTTCGATATCGGCCAGCGTTACCCAGCGCGGCGCCGTGATGGCCAAGCCGCTGCCGTCGATCGAAAACCCGATCGTGCGCCGCGACGAACGCTTCAATGCGTACTCGATCGTGTGTCCGTTCAACGTCAGGCGCCGCAGCTTCACCCCGTTCGGCGTCGGGTCCTGCCGAGGCGGTGCCGAAACCACGGGCGGGGCGGCGAGCGCCCCGTCGTCGGCCGAGCCACCGAACAACGGCAGATCGAGCTGCCGCGTATCGAGCGCGGTTGCCGCGGGAGGCTTGGCGGACTTTGGCATCGGGGGCTGAGGGTAGGCTGCGTTACGTTGCTTGCGCGTTCGCGCGGCGGCCCGTGCGCAAGCCCGCGGCGCCGCCGGCATCGTCGGCACTAGGATACGCGCCCGGATCGATGCGGCGCATTTCCGCCTCGATCCACGCCTCGACGCGCGTATTGAGTTGGTCGGGCGTCAGGCCGGCCGATTCGATCGGCTTGCCGATCGACACCGTCACCACGCCCGGGTATTTGATGAACGAATTGCGCGGCCAAACGTGACCGGCATTGTGCGCGATCGGCACGACGGGCGCACCGGCATCGATCGCGAAGCGCGCGCCGCCCGTCTTGTATTTGCCTTGCTTGCCGACCGGCGTGCGCGTGCCTTCGGGGAACATGATCACCCAAGCGCCTTCCTTTATGCGCGCCTTGCCCTGCTTCACCACGGAGGCGAACGCGTATTTGCCTTCCTTGCGATCGATGTGAACCATCTTCAGCATGCCGAGCGCCCAGCCGAAGAACGGGACGTAGAGCAGCTCGCGCTTGAACACGTAGCAAAGCGGACGCGGCATGATGGCCGGAAATGCAAGCGTTTCCCATGCCGATTGGTGCTTCGAGAGAAGCACGGCGGGGCCGTCGGGCAAATTCTCCGCGCCTTCGATGCGATAGCGAATGCCGTTCAGACGGCGCACGACGGCCAGCGTGGAACGGCACCAGCCGACGGCCATCCAGTAGCGCCGGTCCGCATTCATGAACGGGAATGCGATGAAGCAGGCCGTCGCATACGGCGCGGTGTAGACGACGAAATAGAGGAACAGCAGCAGCGAGCGGAAAAAGCGGATGAGTCGCATCGGTGTCTTCGATCGGTTGGCGTCGGGCGTGCTCGCGGGCGCCCTCACTCTTGCTGACTGGCAAGGAACGACAGGGCGAACGCTTTCAAGTCGTCGTGCACCTGCGCGCCCTCGGGCAAGCCGCCCGCCGCGAGCGTCTTCTTGCCTTTGCCCGTCAGCACGAGGTGCGTCGGAAAGCCGAGCGCCGCGCCCGCCTGCAAATCACGCAGCGCATCGCCGACGACGGGCGTGGCCGCCGGATCGATCTCGAAGCGGTCGATGATCATCTGCAGCATGCCCGGCTTGGGTTTGCGGCATTCGCATTGGTCCTCGGCCGTATGCGGGCAGAAAAACACGGCATCGATGCGGCCGCCGACGAGCGCAGCCGCACGGTGCATCTTCTCGTGCATGGCGTTCAGCGTCGCCATGTCGAACAAGCCGCGGCCGATGCCGGACTGGTTCGAGGCGACGGCGACGCGATAGCCGGCCTGATTGAGCCGCGCGATGGCCTCCAGGCTGCCGGGGATCGGGATCCACTCGTCGGGCGTTTTGATGAAGGCATCCGAATCGACGTTGATGACGCCGTCGCGATCGAGAATGACGAGTTTCTTGGCGGAGGTCATATGCGTTGCTTCCGTCCGCTTACGCCGCGAGCTTCGAGATATCGGCCACGCAATTCATCTGCGCGTGCAATTCGGCCAACAGCGCGAGCCGATTGCGACGCAGCGCGGCGTCCTCGGCGTTGACCATGACGTCGTTGAAGAACGTATCGACCGGATCGCGCAGCGCCGCGAGCGCCGACAGCGCCCGCGTGTAGTCGCGTTGCTGGAGTTGCGCTTGAACGGTGGGCGTGACTTTCTTCAGTTGCTCGCTCAGCGAACGTTCCGCGGGCTCGACGAGCAGCGCCGGCTGCACGGGCGATGTTGCCGCCCCGTTCGCGGCAGCGACGCAGGCCGCGGCGAGGCTCACCTCGGCTTCCGACTTCTTCAGGATGTTCGTGATCCGCTTGTTGGCCGCGGCCAATGCGCCGGCTTCGGGCAGCACCGAAAACTCGCGCACGGCATCGAGCCGCGCGAGGATGTCGTCGACCTTGCTCGGCTGCAGGCTCAAGACGGCCTCGATCTCGCTCGCGGCATAACCGCGCTCGCGCAGCAGGCCGCGCAGCCTATCCATGAAAAACGCGTGGAGTGCGTCGGTGCAGTCCGCCACTTGCGGCGCGGCGCCGAAGCAGCCGAAAGCCTCTCGCAGCAGTGCAACGAGATCGATCGGCAACTGCTTTTCGATCAAGATGCGCAGCACGCCGAGCGCGTGGCGGCGCAGCGCGAATGGATCTTTTTCGCCGGTAGGGACGAGGCCGATGCCCCAGATTCCCACCAGCGTTTCGAGCTTGTCGGCGAGCGCGACGGCCGTGCCGACGCGCGTGGCGGGCAGCGCATCGCCCGAGAAGCGTGGTTGATAGTGTTCCGTGCAAGCCAGCGCGACGTCTTCGGGCTCGCCGTCATGGCGGGCGTAATAGGTGCCCATCGTGCCTTGCAGCTCCGGAAATTCGCCGACCATGTCGGTCAGCAAATCGGCCTTCGCGAGGCGCGCGGCGCGCGCAGCCTCGCTCGGATCGGCGCCGACGAGCGGCGCGATGGCGCGGGCCAGTGCCTCGAGACGCTCGACACGTTGGAGTTGCGAGCCGAGCTTGTTGTGATAGACGACGTTCGCCAGCAGTGGCACGCGTTCGGCGAGCGGCTTTTTCTTGTCTTGCTCGAAGAAGAACTTCGCATCGGCCAGACGCGGGCGCACGACGCGCTCGTTGCCTTCGACGATTTCGCCCGGCGTGTCCGTCTCGATGTTCGAGACGATCAGGAACCGCGAGCGCAGCTTGCCGGCTTGATCGGTCAGCGCGAAGTACTTCTGGTTCGTCTGCATCGTCAGAATCAGGCATTCCTGCGGCACTTGCAGAAATTGATCGTCGAAGCGGCACTCGTAGACGACGGGCCATTCGACGAGTGCCGTGACTTCGTCGAGCAGCGCCTCGGACATCACGACGGTGTCGCCGTGCGCATGGGCGTTCAACTGCTCGACGATGCTCGCGCGCCGCGCATCGAAACTCGCGATCACGCGGCCCTTGCTGCGCAGCGTTTGCACGTACTCCTCTGCATGCAAGAGACCGACGAGGCCGTCCGACAGGAAGCGGTGACCGAGCGTCGCGTCGCCGGCATCGATGCCGAACGCCGTGACGGGCACGACGCGATCGCCGTGCATGGCCGTGAGGCGCTGCACGGGACGGACGAACTGCACGCTCGCGCCGTCGGGCCGCTGGTAGGTCATGACCTTGGGAATCGGCAGCTTCGCCAGTGCTTCGTCGAGCGCGGCTTGCAGGCCGTCCGCGAGCGTCGCGCCCGGTGCCGCATAGCGCAGGAAGAACGCTTCGGCTTTGCCATCCGAGGCGCGTTCGAGATCGCTGACCGCCACATCGGGAAAACCGAGGGCCGCGAGCTTCTTCGCGAGCGGTGCGGTGCTCTGGCCGTTCGCGTCGAGCGCGACGGAGACGGGCAGGACTTTCTCCCGAACCTGTTTCTCGGGGGCGACCTCGCGCACGTTCCTCACGAGCACGGCGAGGCGGCGCGGCGTGCCGAACGCTTCGTACGACGGTTCGCCGGCGATCAGATCGCGCGCGGCCAGGCGTTCGGCGAGGCCCTGGGCGAATGCCTCGGACAGCCGTGCGAGCGCCTTAGGGGGCAATTCCTCAGTCAACAGTTCGACGAGCAGGGTGGCTTGGTGAGCTTGATTCATGTTCGTTGAGTCTCGTCATTCCTTGTCGATCGTGCGCTCTGCTCGCAAAGGCGGCGCCCATGCCGGCATCGCGGCGTCCTGCTCGTCCGTCGTCAAGCCGGGCACGCCGTGCACGGGGTTGCCGAGCATCGGAAAGCCGAGCTTTTCTCGCGAATCGTAATAGGCTTGCGCGACGAGCCGCGACAGCGCGCGGATGCGGCCGATGTAGGCCGCACGCTCGGTGACCGAAATCGCACCACGGGCATCGAGCAGGTTGAACGTATGCCCGGCCTTGAGCACGAGCTCGTAGGCGGGCAGCGCCAGCGGCGTTTCGATCATCCGCTTGGCCTCGGACTCGTAGCTGTTGAATTGCGAGAACAGCAGTTCGACGTTCGCGTGCTCGAAGTTGTAGGTCGATTGCTCGACTTCGTTCTGATGGTAGACGTCGCCGTAGGACAGGCGCCGCAGTTCGGGGCCGCTCGGGCCCGCTTCTTCCCATTCGGTCCAGACGAGGTCGTAGATGTTCTCGACTTTTTGCAGATACATCGCGAGGCGCTCGAGCCCATACGTGATTTCGCCGAGCACCGGTTTGCAATCGAGCCCACCCACTTGCTGGAAGTAGGTGAACTGCGTGACTTCCATGCCGTTGAGCCAGACTTCCCAGCCGAGTCCCCAGGCGCCGAGCGTCGGGTTTTCCCAGTCGTCTTCGACGAAGCGCACGTCGTTTTGCTTCAGATCGAAGCCGAGCGCTTCGAGCGAGCCGAGATAGAGATCGAGAATGTTTTCCGGCGCGGGCTTGAGCACGACCTGGTACTGGTAGTAGTGCTGCAGGCGGTTGGGATTTTCGCCGTAGCGGCCGTCCTTCGGACGCCGCGACGGCTGCACGTAGGCCGCGCGCCAAGGCTCGGGCCCGATGGCGCGCAAGAACGTATGGACGTGCGAGGTGCCTGCGCCGACTTCCATGTCGATCGGCTGGAGTAGCGCGCAACCCTGTTTGTCCCAGTAGGATTGCAGCGTCAGAATGATTTGCTGAAACGTGAGCATGTCGTGCCTATGGCGGCTGGAGGCGGATCGGCCCGATTGCCGGCCGTGCGCGGCTGCGCGCGCTGGCGGCGTCGGGCGGGCAGGCGGCAGGGCCACTGCCCGGGCGCTAAAACAAGGAATTTTACCGGATTGGCCGTGCGTTGCGGCTTTTGCGCCTCGGGCCATATGCAAACCCGAAGGCGATCAGCACGAGCGAGACTGCCAGCACGAGGTTGTTGCCGACCGTGACGTAAGGCGTGCGCCCCGTCATCCCCTGCACCGTTGCTTCGATTTGCCCTGTCGTATACGCCGGCAAGCGCGCCGTCACGCGGCCCCGCGCATCCACTACGGCCGTCGTGCCCGTGTTGGTCGCGGCAATCAGGGGCCGGCCCGTTTCGAGCGTGCGCATGCGCGCCATCTGCAAGTGCTGATCGAGCGCGATCGTATCGCCGAACCAGGCGAGGTTCGACGCATTGACCAAAATCCCCGCCGGCACGGCTGCCTCGCGCAGCCTGCGCGCGATTTCCTCGCCGAAGATGTCTTCGTAGCAGATGTCGACGTCGACGGGCTGATCGTGGACCATGAAGGCGTGCTGCACGGGCTTGCCGCGCGCGAGATCGCCGAGCGGAATGTTCATCAACTGCACGAACCAGTGGAAACCCCACGGAACGAATTCGCCGAACGGCACGAGATGGTGCTTGTCGTAGCGGTACAGCTCGCGCGAGCCCGGCGTGACGCCGAAGAAGCTGTTGGTTTCGTCGACGTATCGGCCGTCGGGGCCGATCGATGCGCCGAATGCGCCGATCAGCAACGATGAGCCCGTGTTGTCTGTGAACGTGCGCAATGCGCGCCCGAACGTTTCGGGAAACTGCTGCGGCAGCATCGGGATCGCGGTTTCCGGCGTCACGATGAGATCGGCCGCGTGCGCGGTGATCATCCGCTCGTAGAGGTCGAGCGCGGCAGTGACGCCGGCTTGATCGAACTTCATCTCCTGCTTGACGTTGCCTTGCAGCAGCCGGACCGTCAGCGGCGCATTGCCGGGCAGCGTCCAAGCGACGTGCGAAAGCGCGGTGCCGGTACCTATGACGGCGAGCGCGGCCACGGCCGGCAACAGGACTTGCGCGTAGCGGCGCGGCGATGCGAACCACGCCCAGGCGCTCTGCACGATGAGGGCCGCGCTGAGCGCCAAGACCCAGCCGACGCCATAGACGCCCGCGATGGCGGCGAAGCCCGCGAGCGGCCCGTCGACCTGCGCATAGCCGCTTGCGAGCCAAGGGAAGCCGGTGAATACCGTGCCGCGCAGCCACTCGCCGATCGCCCAGGCGCTCGCGAACGCGAACGCGCCATGCCAAGTGGGCGAAAACGGGCGCGCTTGCCGCTCGCGTCCATCGTTCGCCGCGGAATGCCCGGCGCAGAATGACCATAGCCCCGCCGAAATCGCGGGATAGAGCGCGAGATAGAGCGAGAACAGGACGAGCGCCGCACCTGCGAGCGGCGCCGCCATCTCGCCGTAGTGGTGCATGCTGACATAGATCCACCAGACGCCCGTGACGAGATTGCCGAAGCCGAATGCGCCCCCCGTCAATGCGGCGGTTTTCCAGCTCGTCGTACGCGCGAGCCAGCCGTAGAGCATGGCGAAGACGGCGATTTCGAGCCAGCCGCCGTGCGGCGTCGGCGCGAACGAGAGCGTATTCAGCGCGCCGAGCGCCAGCGCGGCGACATAATGCCAGCGCGAGAGCGCACCGGGCCCCATGGCGGTGCTCGCTGCGGCGGCGTGGCCGCGCAGACGGGAGGTGATCGATTCAGTCATGGATGCGCGGCATCGAGGGATTTCGGGCAATCGCGAAGAACCGCGATGAAAACGTCAAGTCTGAACGTGCTGCGCCTCGCGTTCGCGCTGGCCCGCGAGCGGATCGCGCCGCACGAGCAGCACATGGACTTGGCGCGCGTCGCCGCGCAGGATTTCGAAGAGGAGGTCGTCGATCCGCACGCGCTCGCCGCGATGCGGCACACGGCCGAAATGATGCGTCACGAGGCCGCCGATCGTATCGACTTCCTCATCCGAAAAGTGCGTGCCGAAGACTTCGTTGAATTGCTCGATCTCGGTTAGTGCGCGCACGCGGTAGCGGCCGTCGGGCGAGGCGATGATGTTGCCGCTTTCCTCGTCGAAGTCGTATTCGTCCTCGATGTCGCCGACGATCTGCTCCAGCACGTCTTCGATCGTGATGAGCCCGGCCACGCCGCCGTATTCGTCGACGACGATCGCAATGTGATTGCGATTCATGCGGAAATCGTGAAGCAGCACGTTGAGCCGCTTCGCTTCGGGAATGAAGACGGCGGGGCGCAGCATGCCCCGCACGTCGAACGATTCCTCGGCGTAGTAGCGCAGCAGATCCTTCGCGAGCAGCACGCCGATGATGTTGTCGCGGTTGCCCTCGTACACCGGATAGCGCGAGTGCGCTTTTTCGAGGACGAAGGGGATGAATTCCTCGGGGCTGCGCTCGATGTCGATGGCGTCCATCTGGGCGCGCGGCACCATGATGTCGCGCGCGCAAAGATCGGACACTTGAAAGACGCCCTCGATCATCGAGAGCGAATCGGCATCGATCAAATTACGCTCGTGCGCGTCTTGCAGAACTTCGAGCAACTCGCCGCGCGATTCGGGCTCGGGCGAAATGAAATCGGTCAGGCGCTCGAGCAGCGAGCGTTTCTCGGTAGGCTTGTCGGTATGGCGTCGACTGGGATAGGCGTCGTTCATGGCGTTGCGTCCGGCGCGGCTGGACGCGAGGTAAACGGAGAGTAAAGGATACACCACGCAAAAGTAGGACCATCTATGCCGATGGGCTGGTAAAGTGCGCGACAGGCACCGTAAGGCAGGTGCAAGCCGGTTTTCACCACCCGTTTTCTACCTTGTTTGCGCGAAAGAAATATGTCGGAAGAGTTTGAAGTGCGCGGGCCGCACGAAGAAGCGCTCGAACACGCGGGGCACGGTCATGGTCACGGCCACGCTGACGGCCATGCGCCCCGCGGTGTGCCGCTCGATCCGTTCGCGGGCCGCATTGCGGTCATGACGGCCGTGCTCGCGACGATCGGCGCGGTCTTTTCCTATCAAGGCGGATCCACCGAGGGACTCGCGCTCTTTTACAAGAACGAAGCGGCGATTCGCAAGACGGAAGCGGCCAATCAGTGGAGCTACTACCAGGCCAAGGGCGAAAAGCAGAATCTGGCCGAGCTCGGTGCGGCGCTGACGGCGGCGGACCCGAAGGTCGCGGGCAAGTTCGCCGCCGACGTCGCCAAATACGCGCAGCAAAAGACGGCGATCCGGGCTCAGGCCGAAGGGCTCGAGAAGTCCGTCGCGCAAGCCGATGCCGCCAGCGAGCGGCAACTGCACCTGCACCATCGCTGGGCGCAGGCGACGACGCTCACGCAAATCGCGATTTCGCTGGCCGCGATCACGCTGCTCACGCGCCGCCGCTGGCTGCTCGGTGCCGCGCTGGGCGTGGCGGGGATCGGCACGATCGTCGGTGTGGCGGCCTTTCTCGGGTATTGACGGATGCAATGAAGGTCGCCGGCATCGGCAGCCGCTGGCGCCGGTGGCATTCACCGTAGCCCCCGTACGGAACCCCCGAATCACGCGAATTCCCGCCCCGGCGCCTCGACGATTTTCGACAACTACAGACAGCGCTCCAGCAGCGCTTCGAGCGCCCGGTCGGGCATGCCGCATTCGCGCAGCGCCTCGACCGTTCTGCGCACATAATCGAGCGTCGTGCCGTAGCGGCCGCGCGCGCAGCCGAATACGGCCTTGATGATGTCGTCGGACAATTTGCCCGTGTAAGTCGGCACGTCGCGCCGCATGACGAACGCCAGCGCTTCGATACGGCGCCCGTCCGACAGCCAGCAAGGTAGCCATGCCGGCCGGTACGAGCCCATCGGCATTTCGCGCCGCCAGAGCGCTTCCAAATGCGGCCATGCGCCGACGCCGGCCAGCCTGAACGCCATCCCCGTGCAGGAGCCGCCGCGATCGAGCGCGAGCACGAGCCCGGGCTGCTCCGGCGTGCCGCGGTTCACGCGCGACCACAAGTACAAGCCGCGGTGATAGCCGCGCACGCGCGCACGCACGGTTTCGGCGGCGGGCATGCCCGGATTCCAGATCAGCGAGCCATAGCCGAACAGCCAGAGATCGCTCGTACCGTCCCAGTGACGCATGGTATCGGCGAGCGAAGCGGCGAGCTCGGCGTCGCCGAGCAAGCGCGCTTCACCGAGCGCGGGCGGATAGCCCGGACAAGCCGGGGCAAGCAGGGTAGGCGGGGCGGGCAGGCTCGTGTCGGACATCGCTAGGCGGTCAGCGGGAGCGGTCCCCGTAGGGGTCGGCGAAGCCGAGGCTCCCGAGAATCTGCGTTTCGAGCGCTTCCATTTCCTCCGCCTCTTCGTCGTCCTCGTGGTCGTAGCCCTGCGCATGAAGCGTGCCGTGCACGATCATGTGCGCGTAGTGCGCGACGAGCGGCTTGCCCTGGCTTGCCGCCTCGTCTTCGATCACGGGGCAGCACAGGATCAGATCGCCCGAGACGGGATCGTCCTCGCTCTCGGCATAGGCGAACGTCAGCACGTTCGTCGCATAGTCCTTGCCGCGATAAGTGCGATTGAGCACGCGGCCTTCGTCGGCATCGACCAGGCGCACCGTGAGCTCGCCGTCCGCGAACAGCGCCGCCTTGATCCAGCTCGAGACATGCGTGCGCGATACCGCGGCCTTGTGCTCGGGGAATGCTTTGGCGGCCGGAAACTGCAACGTCAGCTTGAGCCGCGGCGTACGGGGCGTGTCGTTCATCGATTGGTCGGTTCGCATCGAAGCATCATCGCCCGTCGATAGGCGCGGCGTCGTCCTTTTTCGTGTGCTTGTCGTACGCTTCGACGATGCGCGCGACGAGCGGATGCCGCACTACGTCCGCGCTCGTGAATCGCGTGAGCGCGATGCCGCGCACGTTCGCGAGCACTTGCTGCGCTTCGATGAGGCCGCTCTTCGCGCCGCGCGGCAAGTCGACTTGCGTCGTGTCTCCCGTGACGACGGCTTTCGAGCCGAAGCCGATGCGCGTGAGGAACATCTTCATCTGCTCGGGCGTCGTGTTCTGCGCTTCATCGAGAATGATGAACGCATGGTTCAGCGTGCGTCCGCGCATGTAGGCGAGCGGCGCGATTTCGATCATCTGCCGCTCGAACATCTTCGCCGTTTTATCGAAGCCGAGTAGATCGTAGAGCGCATCGTAAAGCGGACGCAGATACGGATCGACTTTCTGTGCGAGGTCGCCGGGCAGAAAGCCGAGGCGCTCGCCCGCTTCGACGGCCGGCCGCGTGAGGACGATGCGCTTGACCTGATCGCGCTCGAGCGCGTCGACGGCGCAGGCCACGGCCAGATAGGTCTTGCCGGTCCCCGCGGGGCCGACGCCGAAAGTCACGTCGTGCGAGACGATCTGCTTCAGATATTCGCGCTGCGCCGGCGTGCGCCCTCGCAGATCGGCGCGGCGCGTGTAGAGCTTCGGGCCCAGCTCCTCGATGCTTTCGTCGTCGACGCCCGCCGGTTCGTCGAACGGGTGATCGGGGTCGTAGCGGTCCGAGGCGCCTTCATCTTGCGCCGCACCGTGGTTGCCCGGATGACGCGCCTCGACGAGCGCGAGCTGGATGTCGTCGACGGACAGGGGCTCGCGGGCGCGGTTGTAGAACGTTTCGAGCGCGCCGAGCGCGACTTTCGCGCCGCGTCCGCGGATCGAGATGCGATGGCCGCGGCGCTGCAGCGTGACGTCGAGCGCTTGCTCGATCTGCCGCAGGTTTTCGTCGAGCGGCCCGCATAGATTGGCGAGGCGCGCGTTGTCTTCGCGCGGCGCGGTGAATTCCAGGGACGGGGCGGTCTTCAAGGCGAAAGTCGGTTCCTTAAGGAGCTTGGGCTCAGGCGATGGATTCGGGGTGCTCCGCGAGCACGAGCTCGCCGCGCAGCGAATGCGGGTACGCGCGCGTGATCCGCACGTCGATCATTTGGCCGATCAGCCTCGCATGCGCGGCCACCGGTGCCGGGAAGTTGACGACCCGATTGTTGGCCGTGCGTCCCGCCAGTTCCGTCGGATCCTTGCGCGCGGGGCGCTCGACGAGAATGCGCTCGACGTTGCCGACCATCGCTTCGCTGATGCGCACGACGTTGGCATCGATCGTAGCCTGCAGGTGCTGCAGGCGCTCGAGCTTCACTTCACGCGGCGTGTCGTCGTGCAGATTCGCGGCCGGCGTGCCGGGACGCGGGCTGTAAATGAACGAGAAGCTCGTGTCGTAGCTCATCTCGTGCACGAGCGCCATCGTCTTGTCGAAATCGTCCTGCGTCTCGCCCGGAAAGCCGACGATGATGTCGGTCGACAGGGAAAGGTCGGGCCGGATCGCGCGTAGGCGGCGGATCACCGATTTGTACTCGAGCACGGTGTAGCCGCGCTTCATCGCCATCAGGATGCGATCGGAGCCGTGCTGGACGGGCAAGTGCAGATGCGAAACGAGCTTGTCGACCTTCGCATAGACATCGATCAGCCGCTGCGTGAACTCCTTCGGATGCGACGTCGTGTAGCGGATGCGCGCGATGCCGGGAATCTCGGCGACGTATTCGATCAGCGTCGCGAAATCGGCGATCTCCGTGGCGCCGGCCGTCAATGCGCCGCGATACGCGTTGACGTTCTGCCCTAGCAGCGTGACTTCGCGCACGCCTTGATCGGCGAGCCCAGCGATTTCGGTGAGGACGTCGTCGAGGGGGCGCGAGACTTCGTCGCCGCGCGTGTAGGGCACGACGCAGTAGCTGCAGTATTTGCTGCAGCCTTCCATGATCGAGACGAAGGCGCTCGGGCCATCGACGCGCGCGGGCGGCAGATGGTCGAACTTTTCGATTTCGGGGAACGAGATGTCGACCTGCGAACGGCCGCTCGCGCGGCGCGCGTCGATCATCTGCGGCAGCCGATGCAGCGTTTGCGGGCCGAACACGAGATCGACATACGGCGCGCGCGCGACGATCGCGGCGCCTTCCTGGCTCGCGACGCAGCCGCCGACACCGATCAAGAGGCCCGGCTTCGCCTCTTTCAGCTCGCGCACGCGGCCCAAATCGGAGAAGACCTTCTCCTGCGCCTTTTCGCGCACGGAGCAGGTGTTGAAGAGGATGACGTCGGCGTCTTCGGGGGAATCCGTCTTGACGAGTCCTTCAGCGGCACCGAGCACGTCGACCATTTTGTCGGAGTCGTACTCGTTCATCTGGCAGCCGAAGGTTTTTACATAAACTTTCTTGGTCATGAAGCTCGCCGTTCGCAGTGGTTGACCTGGGGGCGTAGGTAAGTCGGGGGCCGGCAGCGCGTCTCGCGCGCCTTCATAAAAAAGGGCGCGATGCGGGGTGAAATGCCGGCCGCATAGCCCGGCATTATAGCCGGTTGCATGTGTCGGCCCTTACCCGCTTGTCCGCCCGCCAGGGCTTGCGCATGGGATGTCGACCCGCCGGGTTCGATTTCGACGACGCTGCGAAGCACCGTCTCTCAAGACGGAAGCTGTCCGAACTCGCCGCGCAACCCGGCGGCGATCAACGCGGGCAACTGCTCCATGCGTTCGATGATGCGCGTGACCCCCAAGTTGCGCAGCACCTGCGCATAGCCTTTCGGGACGTGGCTTGCGCCGACGAAGGCAATGGTTTTCATGCCCGCGGCCCGTGCCGCCGACAGGCCCGTCACGCTGTCTTCGATGACGAGGCAGCGCTCGGGTGCGACGCCGAGCTCGCGCGCGGCGTGCAGGTAGACGTCCGGATGCGGCTTGGGGCGAGCGACTTGCTCCGCGCTGAACACGCGCGGGCCGAAGACGTCGGCCAGCCCGGCCCTCGACAGCGATTGCGCGATTCGCGTGAGGCGGCTGTTCGAGACGACGGCCGCGGGCAGCGGCACTTGCGCGAGCGCATCGCGCACGCCGGCGATCGGCGCGAGCGAGCGCGTCAATTCGGCATCGATATCGCGCTCGACGCTTGTGATGAATCCATCGGGGATGACGATCTTGAATCGTGTCTCGATATCGGCCAGAAAGGTCGATGTGCGCTGACCGAAAGCCAGATGAGCGACGGAACCGAAATCGATGGGGGGGAACGCAGCCGACAATGCGCGCAGCAACACGCGGTCGGCGATCACTTCGCTGTCGACGAGCACGCCGTCGCAGTCGCAGATGAGGTGGTCGAACATGGAAATAGGGGTGCGCGCTCGATGGCCGGCCTAACCCCGTCGCGCACTTTTGTTGTGTAGTGAGACGCCAATGATACGGATATTGGCGTCTCGGCGCTGCGTTTGTTCAGGCGTCAATGCGCGTGCACGTAGACGAACGATGCCATCGCGCCGCCCATGAGCGGTCCGAACACGGGCACCCAAGCGTAGCGCCAATCGCTGCCGCGCTTGCCGGGGATCGGCAGCAGCGCGTGCATGATGCGCGGCGCGAGGTCGCGGGCGGGGCTCATCGCGTAGCCGGTCGGCCCGCCGAGCGAGATGCCGATGCCGAGCACGAGCAGGCCGACGGGCAGCGCGTCGAGCGCGCCGAGGCCCACTTGCGGCGAGGCGAGGTAAAGGACCCCGAGAATCAGCACGAACGTGCAGATCATCTCCGTCAACACGTTGTGCGCAGCACTGCGAATCGCGGGCGCGGTGCAGAAGCAGGCGAGCTTGACGTCGGCATCCTCCGTCGACGAGAAATGCTGCCGATAGGCGAGCCAGACGAGAAATGCGCCGGCCATGCCGCCGAGCATCTGGGCAGTGACGTAGCCGGCTACCTTGCTCCAGGCGAACTTGCCGGCCAGCGCGAGGCTGACCGTGACGACGGGATTCAGATGCGCGCCGCTGAACGAGGCCGTCACGTAGACGGCCACGAACACGGCCATCGCCCAGCCCCAGACGATGACGATGAGATCGGCGCCCTTGCCCTTCGTGCGCGCGAGCAGCACGTTGGCGACGGAGCCGTTGCCGAGCAGCACGAGCAGCGCCGTGCCGAGGAATTCAGCGATCAAGGGTGACATGGTATGTCTCCGGAATGGCTATGACTATTGTTGGAAGTTGGTCGATCGTCGACCGATCGTTGAGTCAAGCGCGCTTTCCAGGCCGGCCCGGCCCGGAAAGCCGCCGTGTCGCCGGTTCAGCGCGCGTCGGCCCAGGCCTTGGCGGCGTTGATCGCGCGCTGCCAGCCCGCGATGCATTGCTGCGCGTCGGCCTGCTGCATCGCCGGCGTAAAGCGGCGATCGAGTTGCCATTGGCTTTCGAGCTCGCCCACGTTGCTCCAGTAGCCGACGGCCAGGCCCGCGAGATATGCGGCACCGAGCGCCGTCGTTTCGCTGATGCGGGGGCGCGCGGTCGCGCAGCCGAGCAGATCGGATTGGAACTGCATGAGCAGATTGTTCGCGCAGGCGCCGCCGTCGACGCGCAACTCGCCGATCTTGATGCCCGAATCGGCTTCCATGGCTTTGAGCACGTCGAGCGATTGATAGGCGATCGAATCGAGTGCCGCCCGCGCGATGTGCGCGCTCGTCGTGCCGCGCGTCACGCCGAACATCGTGCCGCGCGCGCGGGGGTTCCAGTGCGGGGCGCCCAGCCCCGCGAAGGCCGGCACGAGATAGACGCCGTCGCAATGCTCCACGCTCGCGGCGAGCGCCTCGATCTCGGACGCGCTCTTGATGATGCCGAGCCCGTCGCGCAGCCACTGCACGACGGCCCCTGCGATGAAGATGCTGCCTTCGAGCGCGTAGTTGACTTCATCGCCGATCTTCCACGCGATCGTCGTGACGAGATTGTTCTTCGATTCGATCGGCGTATCGCCCGTATTCATGACGAGGAAGCACCCGGTGCCGTAGGTGTTCTTCACCATGCCCGACTTCGTGCACATCTGGCCGAACAGCGCCGCGTGCTGGTCGCCGGCGATCCCGCCGATCGGAATCTTCGAGGCGAAGACCGTCGTGACGGTATTGCCGTAGATTTCCGACGATGCGCGCACTTCGGGCAGCATGCTGCGCGGAATGTCGAGGGCCTCGAGCAGATCGGCGTCCCACTGCATCGTGTGGATGTTGAACAGCATCGTGCGCGACGCGTTCGTCACGTCGGTGATGTGCAGTTCGTGCTTCGTGAAGTTCCAGACGAGCCAGCTGTCCACCGTGCCGAAAGCGAGCTTGCCCTGCTTGGCCTTTTCGCGCGCGCCTTCGACGTTGTCGAGGATCCAGCGGATTTTCGTGGCGGAGAAGTAGGCATCGATCGGCAGGCCCGTTTTCGCGCGCACTTTCTCTTCGAGTCCTTGCGCTTTGAGCTGGTCGCATAGGCCCGCCGTGCGGCGATCTTGCCAGACGATGGCGTTGTAGATCGGCTGCCCCGTATCGCGATCCCAGACGATGGTGGTTTCACGCTGATTCGTGATGCCGATCGAGGCGATCGCCGTGCCGTTCACGCCCGCACGCGTTACGGCTTCGGCCGCGACGCCGGCTTGCGTGGACCAGATCTCTTGCGGATCGTGTTCCACCCAGCCCGGCTGTGGGTAGATCTGGCGGAATTCCTTTTGTGCCACCGAGACGATATTTCCCTCGCGGTCGAACAACATCGCACGGGAGCTCGTGGTGCCTTGGTCAAGCGCGAGGATGTATTGATCCTGCATTGTCTCTTCTCCATGTGTTGTCATGACGCATCGCGCGCGCTCTAGCCGCGCGACTCCAGGGTGCTGCGGGTGATGCGGACACTTCGATGCGAACGTTCGCCGCGGTCAGCCCATCATGGCGGACGAGGCGTGCTGCGCGCCCGGTGCCGGAGCGCGGGCGAACCAGGCGTCGATCTCGGCCGCTACCTTCTCCGTCGTGCCCGGCGGCAAGTGCAGGCCCATCTTGGAGCGGCGCCAGAGCACGTCCTCGGCGCAGCGCGCCCATTCGACGTCGCGCAGGTAGCGCAACTCTTGCTCGAACAGGCCCGGTGCGAATTCGTGCCCGAGTTCGGCGAGCGTGCCTGCCGTGCCGAGGAGCCGTCGCGCCCGCGTGCCGTACGCGCGCGCGTAACGGCGCGCGAGCTCGGCCGGCAGCCACGGATGTTCGTTTGCGAACTTCGCGGCGAACGGTTCGAACTTTGCGTGAGGGATGTCGCCGCCGGGCAGCGGCGCGCCGGCCGTCCACGCGCCTTTCTCGATCGGCATGACCGAGGCCAGACGATCGACGGCCTCCTCCGCGAGCTTGCGGAACGTGGTGATCTTGCCGCCGAAGACCGACAACAGCGGCGCCTCGCCGGCGCCGCCATCGAGCTCGAGCCGGTAGTCGCGCGTGACGGCCGACGGATTGTCGGCCCCTTCTTCCTCGAGCAGCGGACGCACGCCCGAGTACGTCCAACAAACGTCGGCCGGCGTGATCTTGCGCGTGAAGTAGCGGTTGATGGACTCGCACAGATAGCGCGTTTCGTCTTCGGTGATCGCGACCTTCGACGGATCGCCGTGATATTCGACGTCCGTCGTGCCGATGAGCGTGAACTCGCGCTCGTAGGGGATCGCGAAGATGATCCGCTTGTCGGGATTTTGGAAGATGTAGGCGTGATCGTGATCGAACAGGCGGCGCGTCACGATATGGCTGCCTTTGACGAGCCGCACGCTGTGGCGGGCGCCCCGGCCGAGCGCGTCGTGCAGCAACTGGCCCACCCACGGGCCGGCGGCATTCGCGATTGCGCCGGCGCGCACGTCGAGGCGGGTGCCGTCCGGACGCTGCAACTGCGCATGCCATTCGCCGCCGGCGCGCACGGCCCCTACCAGCCTCGTGCGCGTGAGCACAGCCGCGCCGCGCTCGGCGGCGTCGAGCGCGTTCAACATGACCAGGCGCGCATCGTCGACCCAGCCGTCCGAATAGACGAAGCCGCGCGCGATCGAATCGACGAGCGGGGCACCGGCCGCGTGGCGGCGCAAGTCGATGCCGCGCGAGCCCGGCAACAATTCGCGTCGCGCCAGATGATCGTAAAGGAACAAGCCCGCGCGGATGAGCCATGCCGGACGCAGATTGGGCATGTGCGGCATCACGAAGCGCAGCGGCCACATGATGTGCGGTGCCGCGCGCAGCAGCGTTTCGCGCTCCTGCAGCGCTTTGCGCACGAGGCCGAACTCCTTGTACTCGAGGTAGCGCAAGCCGCCGTGAATGAGCTTCGTGCTCGAGGACGAAGTATGGGAGGCGAGGTCGTCCTGCTCGACGAGCAGCACGGACACGCCGCGACCGGCCGCGTCGCGCGCGATGCCCGCTCCATTGATTCCACCGCCCACGACGAGCAGATCGTACCGGCTGCCTTGCGTCACTTGCCTAATCCCCTTCAGATGCGCTGCGCCTATCGGCGAAATAAATCGAAACTATCAATGTTCGTTTTCGAAATTTATCGAACATATTCGAAAAAGTAAAGAGCGTGGCTGGGGTTCGTATTCGAACCGCGTCTGCGAACGTTCGGCCGCGTGAATCAGCGGCGCGGAACGGCTACCATCTGGAAAAACGAGAAGAGGTGAGCGATGCGTGGATGGCAGATGGCAGCGGCGTGCGCGGGAACCGTGATCGTGACCGGATGCGCGGCCGTATTCGGGAGCGGGCAGAGCTTTTCCGCACTGCAGACGAGCTGCGGAGCGGCGACGGATTACGGCACCGATGCCCAGGCGGTCTATTCGACGCTGTTCGACGCCTATGTGGCCTATCGGCACGGGCGCGTATCCCGTGCCCAATACTGTGCGTTCGACAACGACATCGCGAGCCACTACCGGATGCGGACGAATGCGAACTCAGCGGCTGCGCCCGAGGCGTCGCGCGCATGGGCCGATTACTTCAACGCTCAAAGGGTGAAAGCCATCGATTGGCGTGCGCAAGTCGATCCGACGTTGCGCGGAGGCTAACGGCCGGATGCTGGGCCGACGGCTGGCGCGCGTCCTGCTCGCACGCACAGGACCCATGCGTAGTCAAGCCTCGACGCGACCGCATGCGAGCGGGCGGCGAGCCGCTTGCGCCCCGATGGGGGCGGCGCCACGGAGAAATAGAGGTGAAACTAGGAGAAACGTTTGATCGCGCGAATCGCCGAGTCGCCCGACTCGGTCAAGCGCCACTGCTGATGGCCGGAGCCGAGGCTCTCGAGCCGTACCAACTGCTGCTCGAGGAGGGCGTCGAGTTCTTCACGGTCCATGTCGACTTGATTCGGAGCGTCCTTGACGAGTAGCAACGTGGCGAATTCATGCGGACTCAGCATTGTTCTCTCCATGGGCAATTGAATTGCCTCGGCAACGGCTGCTCGGGTGCCGTGCGCTCAACCTATCGGGAGTAGGGAAGCGTTTCGCCCCGGCACGCGCCGTGCACGTGCGTCGGGGAACTGGAGTGTAGTCAAGCGCCCGTTCTTATCCAAATCGTCCCCTGAAAATTTTCCGTTTGACAATGTCTTCATGGGGAAGCGGTTCGCTTCGCGCGGCAGTTTCGCGAATCTACTTGAACTTCCGCGTGCGGCGCAGCATGGAACAAGGCGCCCGCGGTCAGTCCGCCGGCGCGACGTAGACCTGGGTGCCAGCGGCCGTGAGCGTGTCGGCCATGTCGGGCGGCGCCGGTTGATCGGTGAACAACGCGTCGATCTGGCTCAGGTGCCCCTGGCGGACGAGTGCCGGGCGGCCGAACTTCGAGTGGTCGGCCACCAGAAATACCGTGCGGGCGTGTTCGATGATCGCCTCTGACACGCGCACCTCGCGCGTGTCGAAGTCGCGCAGCGTGCCGTCGATCTCGATGCTCGAGGTGCCGATGATCGCGAAGTCGACTTTGAACTGGCGGATGAACTCGATGGCGAGCTCCCCCACGATGCCTTTGTCCCATGGACGCACGATGCCGCCCGTCACGAGCACCTCGCACTCGGGATAGCCGCTCATCATGTTGGCGACGTTCAGGTTGTTCGTGATGACGCGCAGCCCGCGATGGCGGTTCAGCGCGCGAGCGACTTCCTCGGTGGTCGTGCCGAGGTTGATGAAGAGCGACGCCTGATCGGGGATGTGGGTGGCCGCGAGCATCGCGATGCGCCGCTTTTCGTCATGGAACATCCGCTGGCGTGCCGTGTAGGAGACGTTCTCGGAGCTCGTCGGCAGGCTCGCGCCGCCATGGTAGCGGCGCAGCAGATTCATGTCCGACAGCCAATTCACGTCGCGCCGAATCGTCTGCGGCGTGACGGCGAAGTGCGAAGCTAGGTCGTCCACCGTGACGAACCCGTCGCGCTGCACCCAGTCGAGCAACTCCTGTTGGCGTGCATTCAGGCTCAAGCGAGGGTCTCGGCTCATGGCGTACGGCGGCAGGGCGGTCAAAGAACGGCTATTGTAAAACCTTCGAGCACCCCTTCTTTCCCGAAAGCAACGTTTTCAAGCGAGATTTCGACGATGACCCGCTTCGATTGGCACAACCCCTATCCCACGCCGCGCTTGCCCGTGTTCGCCCGCAATGTGGTGTCCACTTCCCACCCGCTCGCGGCGCAGGCGGGCTTGCGCGCCCTGTGGCAAGGCGGCAATGCCGTCGATGCCGCGATCGCCGCCGCGGCGGCGCTGACGGTCGTGGAGCCCGTGTCGTGCGGCTTGGGGGGCGATGCCTTCGCGCTCGTCTGGGACGGCACGAAACTGCATGGCCTGAATGCATCGGGCGTGGCGCCGCAAGCCTGGAACGTCGACTATTTCAAGCGGCGCTACGGCGAGGCCGGCGGTGCCGCCGTGCAGCCGAAGCGCGGCTGGGACACGGCTACGGTGCCGGGCGTGGTTGCCGGCTGGGAGGCGCTGCACGGCAAGTTCGGGCGACTGCCGTTCGGCGACCTGATGGCCGGCGCGATCGACATCGCCGAGCGCGGCCATGCCGTGGCGAGCATCGTCGCGCGCAAGTGGGCCGCGGCCGTGCCCGAGCTGAAAGACCTGCCGGGCTTTGCCGGCACGTTCATGCCGCATGGGCGCGCGCCGCTCGTGAGCGAACTCGTGCGGTTGCCCGGCCATGCGAGCACGCTGCGGCTGCTGGCGGAGCAAGGGCCGCGGGCGTTCTATGAGGGCGAGCCGGCGGAGCGGATCGCCGCCTTCGCGCGCGAGGGCGGCGGCGCGATGACCGCGGCCGATTTGGCCGAGTACCGGCCGATGTGGGTGGAGCCGATCGGCAAAGACTACCGCGGCTACACGGTTCATGAAATCCCGCCGAACGGTCAGGGCATCGCGGCACTGATCGCGCTCGGCATTCTCGAGCGGTTCGACTTGCAAGCCCTGGCGCGCGACGGCATCGATTCGCAGCACTTGCAGATCGAGGCGATGAAGCTCGCGTTTGCCGACGTCTATCGCTACGTGGCCGATCCGCGAGCGATGGAAGTGACGCCGGAGCAGATGCTGGGCGATGACTATCTCGCCGCGCGCGCCGCGTTGATCGACCCGAAGCGCGCGACGCATTTCGATTTCGGCATGCCGCCGGCCGGCGGCACGATCTATCTGAGCGCCGCCGACGAGCGCGGGATGATGGTGAGCTTCATCCAGTCGAACTACATGGGCTTCGGTTCGGGCGTCGTCGTGCCGGGTACGGGGATCGCGCTGCAAAACCGGGGCTGCGGGTTCTCGATGGACCCGCGCTCGCCCAATGTCGTGGCCGGTGGAAAGCGCCCGTTTCATACGATCATCCCCGCGTTCGTGACCGAGCGCATCGACGGGCGGCAAGCGCCGGTCATGAGCTTCGGCGTGATGGGCGGCGACATGCAGCCCCAGGGGCACCTGCAGTCGATCGTGCGGATGCTGGACTACGGCCAGCAGCCGCAGGCCGCCTGCGATGCGCCGCGCTGGAAGGTCAATCGCGATTTCACCCTCGACATCGAATCGACGTTCGATCGCGGCGTGGCACGCGCGCTCGAAGCGCGCGGGCATCGGCTCGAGGCCATCGACGATCCTTATATGGATTTCGGCTCGGGGCAATATATTTGGAAGCTGTCGCATGACGAGCCCGAGCGCGGCTATGTGGCGGCCAGCGACACGCGGCGCGACGGGTTGGCGGCGGGGTATTGAGAGGGCCCCGTCTCGGAATCGAATCAATCGTCTAAATAGTTTGTAACGCGATCGGTGGTCACGGGCGGGCTGGGCTTGGAACCGGAATTGCACGGCGGCGGTCAGTGCACGTGGAAAGCAATTTTTCGGGACCGGACTAACATCCGGGTATAACGTTCAGTAGGTACACCGCGTCGTATTTCGAAATCCGCAATAGTTTTTTGCGCACGGCAATGCGCCGTGCGATGCCGATCCGGGATGCGATTTTGGGAGCGCAACGTCATGACCATCGACTCCGACCATGTGATGCCCTGGCGCATCGAAGACATCGATCTAACGCGCATCGATCGTCAGCGTGCGGCGGCAAACGAAGATTTGCTGCTGCTGCTGTGTGCGGCCTCGTTCATCGAGAGCGGCACCGATCTGTACACGAGCAACCTGACCGCCTATTTCGACGGCGATCCCGAGGTCTCCGCTTGGCTCAACCACGAATGGGAGCCCGAGGAGTTGCAGCACGGCCGGGCGCTGAAGGCCTACATCGCCTACGTGTGGCCCGAATTCGACTGGGACACCGCGTTTCGCAATTTCTTCGACGAATACTCGAAGACTTGCTCGATGGAGCAGTTCGAAAAGACGCGCGCGCTCGAGATGGTCGCGCGTTGCGTCGTCGAAACGGGCACCGCCACGCTTTACCGCGCCATCAACGAGTGCTCGGACGAACCCGTGCTCAAGGAGATCACCGATCACATCCGCAGCGACGAAGTGCGTCACTACAAGCACTTCTTCAAGTACTTCAAAAAGTACAACGTGATCGAAGGCAATGGCCGGCTCGCCGTGCTCGGCGCATTGATGCGCCGCGTGATCGAAATCAAGAGCGAAGATTCGGAGATCGCGCTGCGCCACGTGTTCGCGATTCGCTATCCCGAGCGTGTGCACGATTCGACTTATAACCGCGAACGCGCGGCTCGCATCAGTTCGCTCGTGCGGCGCAATTTGTCCGCCGACATGTGCGTCAAGATGCTGCTCAAGCCGCTCGACATTCCCGCGCGAATTCAACCCGGCGTGCACTATCCGCTCGCCAAGGTCGCACAGCATGTCTTCTTCCGTTGAGTCACCGGCCCGCGCGCTCGATCAACGCACCTTCGTCGAGTGGCCGAGCGAATTGCGGGCGCTGTTCGACGGCGAGGCGCTGGCATCCAAGATCGGCTTGACGGCTTCGTTGATCACCTGCGACGCCCGCGGGCATCTGCGCACGTCGCTGCTCGGCATCGGCGAGCTGTACGCGCCCGATGCGAAGTCGCTGGCGTTCGCGTTATGGCCTGGTTCGCGGGCCGCACGCACGCTAGGTTTGGCTCGCCCGGTATCGGCGGCGCCCGCGGCCGGCGTGGCGTCGTCGGAACCGAGCGATAGCCATCGACGTGCACATGCGGCGCTCACGTTCGTGCACGGCGGCGCGTTCCATCAAGTGCAGTTGGACGTGGCGCCCTTGCCGGGCGCCGACGGAGAAGCGCCTGGCAAGGGCCTCGCGCTGTTCATCGCATCGATCGAGGCGGGCGAAGCTCAGCAAGTCGGCTATGCCCGGCTGTCGAGCGGCATTGCCTTCGAGCTTTCGGGAGAGACGAGCGAGCAGCAATCGGTGCTCGCTCGTTGGGCGCATCAGATCGATCAACTCCGGCAGGCGGCCGATCGTCGGCTAGCGGCGGGCGACCGATAGGACGATGGACCGACGATCGATCGATGCGCGATCGATCGCCGGGAAAGCGATCGGCAGGCAAGCTGCGGATGCGGGCTCGCCTGCCGCCGCCGGGCGCCTGCCGATGCGGTTAGCGCCGCTGGTCGTCCCGAGTCGATGCACCCGAACGCGGCTTGCCGCCGAGCAGCGCGCCGGGATCGCTTTGCCGGCGCCGACGATCGGCTTGACCGGCCAGCGCTTCGCCCGCGCTGCGGTGCGGGCCCTCACCCTGGCTTTGACCGGCACCGCGTGCCGTGGGCTGCTGCCCCTGCGGCTGCTGACCCCGGCCGTGCGGCTTGGCTTGCGACTGGGGCCCGCCTTGGCCTTGCGGTTTGCCTTGTGATCGAGCACGGCCTTGGCCCGGCGTTTGGGGCTTGCCTTGCGTTTGGGGCTTGCCTTGCGTCTGAGCTCGGCCTTGACCCTGCGGCTTCGCTTGGCTCTTGGCGGAGCCCTGCGGCTGCGACGCCTTCGCCTGCTGACCTTGCTGCTTCGGCTTCGCGGTTCGGTTCGCCTGGCCACCGTCTTGGCTCGCTTGTCCCTCGCGCCGCGCCGCGGCCGGGCGTGAGGCCGGCTGCCCGCTCTGAGCGCGCGCGTTGCGCTTCGGCTGCTCGCTTGCGCGCGGCTGGCGGCCCGCGTTGCCTTGTCCCCGGCGCTGCTGAATCGGCTCGGGCGTCGCGTTCGGATCCGGCTCGAAACCCGGAATCACTTCCTGGTCGATCGTGCGCTTGATCAGCTTTTCGATGTCCTTGAGCAGTTGCGCTTCGTCGACGCAGACGAGCGACACGGCCTCGCCGCTCGCGCCCGCGCGCCCCGTGCGGCCGATACGGTGCACATAGTCTTCCGGCACGTTCGGCAAATCGTAGTTGACGACATGGGGCAACTGATCGATGTCGATCCCGCGCGCCGCGATGTCGGTCGCGACGAGCACTTGCAGCGTGCCGTCCTTGAACTCGGCCAATGCGCGCGTGCGGGCCGATTGGCTCTTGTTGCCGTGGATCGCGAGTGCGCTGATGCCGTCCTTCGTCAATTGTTCGGCCAGGCGGTTCGCCCCGTGCTTCGTGCGCGTGAAGACGAGCACCTGGAACCACTGATGCTCGCGGATCAGATGCGTGAGCAGCTCGCGCTTGCGATCTCGGTCGACCGGGTGGATCTTTTGCGCGACGAGTTCCGCCGTCGTGTTGCGGCGGGCGACTTCGATCAGCGCGGGTGCGTCGAGCAGGCTGTCGGCGAGCGCTTTGATCTCGTCGGAGAACGTGGCCGAGAACAGCAGGTTTTGCCGCTTGTCCGGTAGCCGCGCCAGCACGCGCTTGATGTCGTGAATGAAGCCCATGTCGAGCATGCGGTCGGCTTCGTCGAGCACGAGGATCTCGAGCGCGGAGACGTCGATCGTCTTTTGCTGCATGTGGTCGAGCAACCGCCCCGGGGTGGCGACGACGATGTCGACGCCGCGCTTCAAGGCGTCGATCTGCGGGTTAATGCCCACGCCGCCGAACATCACGGTCGATTTGAGCTTCAGATACTTGCCGTAGGCGCGCACGCTTTCTTCGACTTGGGCCGCGAGCTCGCGGGTCGGCGTCAGCACCAGTGCACGCACCCTGCGTTTGCCGGCTGCGCCCATAGGCGCCGTGGCGGTGCTCAAACGCTGGAGGATCGGCAGCGTGAAGCCGGCCGTTTTGCCGGTGCCCGTTTGGGCGCCAGCGAGCAGATCGCCGCCGCTGAGCACGGCGGGAATGGCTTGTTGTTGGATCGGCGTCGGTGATGTATAGCCGAGCTCATGGACGGCTCGCACCAACGGTTCGGACAAGCCTAGGGAATCGAATGACATATAGGTTCAATGTAATGCGGTGAAGCGGCCAGGGTGCTCGTCTTCGGCTGCTGGCGAGAAGACGGCTCGTGACGACGCGGCGCTCATGGCGCCGGCGGGCCGCCAGGGTCCTGTCCCGTAAGGTCTTTGATGAATGAAATCGTTCAGTTGTGTCGGCGGGAGCTGGCGCTTCAGCGCTTACCCCTGTCCCATGCGGAGCATGTCAGGCAACGACGAGCGACGCCGCATGGCGGCCAACTGGGCGATTCCATATCAAAGTAGCTTACCGGACGGGACCCTTGGGTCCGGGCGCGACGGGTCGTCACGATCCGGAAATGGAAAAGGCGCGGCCGCGGTTGCCCGCGTGGCCGCGCCCTAGGTCCGATGTACGTCATCAGACCTGAGCCGCGAGCCGGGAGTTCAACCGAACGTCCGGCTCGCGGCACTCGAGGTCCTGCACTTAGTCGAGCGGCGCGGAGCGAAGATCGCTCACTTGCTGCGGCGACACCGGCGTGCCATGGTTGCCCCACGACATCCGGATGTAGGTCACGACCGCCGCGACTTCCTGATTCGACAGCGATTGTGCGAACGGCGGCATGCCATAAGGCTGCGGATTGCCGCCCGTGCTCGGCGGGTAGCCGCCGTTCAGCACCATGCGGATCGGGTTGACCGCCGACGGCATTTGAATCGACTGGTTGTTCGCGAGCGGCGGGTAGGCCGGCGGCTTGCCGAGGCCGTTATCGGCATGGCACTTCGCGCAGTTGTCGGTGTAGACCTTCTTACCCGTTTGCAGCAGTTCGTCGCCGAACTTCTCCGACGTCTCGTACTGCATCGTTTCCGGCGCTTCCTTCTTCTGCGGGATCGTCTTCAGGTACGTGGCCATCGCGCGAATGTCGTCGTTCGACATGTACTGCAAGCTGTTGTGAACGACTTCGGCCATCGGACCGAATACGGCACCGCGCTCGGACACGCCGTTCTTGAGCAGATCGCCGATGTCCTTGATGTCCCACTCGCCGAGGCCGGCTTCCTTGTTCGACGTCAGCGACGGGGCATACCAGTTCTGCAGCGGGATCAGGCCGCCGGCGAATGCCGACGAATTCACGGGGCCGCCCATCATGTTGATCGACGTATGGCACATCGAGCAGTGGCCGAGGCCTTCGACGAGATACGCGCCGCGGTTCCACTCGACCGATTTCGTCGGGTCGTCCTTGTACGCGCCTTCACGGAAGAACAGCGTGCGCCAGCCGATCAGCAGATTGCGGTTGTTGAACGGGAAGCGCAGTTCGTGCGGACGGCTGGGCACGGCCACGGGCGGCACCGAGCGCAGGTACGCATAGATCGCATCGGAATCGGCGCGCGTGACCTTCGTGTAGCTCGCGAACGGGAACGCCGGGTACAGCAGGCTGCCGTCCTTCGAGCGGCCCGTATGCAGCGCGCGATAGAAGTCGTCGGCCGACCACTTGCCGATGCCGTATTGATCGTCGGGCGTGATGTTCGGCGTGTACAGCGTGCCGAACGGCGTGGCCATCGGCAAGCCGCCGGCGAACTGCTGGCCGCCGCGCACGGTGTGGCAGGCGATACAGTCGCCGGCGCGCGCGAGGTATTCGCCGCGCTTGATCAGCGCGGCCTGATCGGCCGGCGTGGCTGCTTCGGCCGAGCCGTTGTGCAGATTGTCGCTGCCCGACCAGAGGACGGGCACGAGCGCGGCGGCGGCGACGACGAGCGCCGACAGAGCGAACAAAGACTTGCGTTTCATAGGTGTGTCTCTCCTCGCGCTTACTGTGGTTCGCTACCGCAGGCAAGCGGAGTCTTCATCGAGCGGGCCGGGGCCGGGACCGGGTTGGACGGAGCGGGTTGCGTCGAGAGCCATGCGGCGACGGCCGTGACGTCCTCGTCCGTCAGGCGCGACGCGATTTCGTGCATGCAATCGGGGGCGATGGCGTGGCGCGTGCCCGAGCGCCAGGCGCCGAGCTGCGCGCTGATGTAATCGCTATGCAAGCCGACGAGGCCCGGAATGGCGGGCTCCATGCCCGTCAGCGCCTTGCCGTGGCAGGCCGCGCAGGCGGGGACGTTGTGCGCCTTGTCGCCGTTCAGGACGATTTGCTTGCCGCGCGCGAGAACATCGTTCGAGACCGTCGGCTTGCTCGGCGCCGGGTAAGGGGGGCGCTGCTCCGAGAAGTACTTCGCGATCTGACGCAGGTAGTCGTCCGAAAGGTACGTGACGAGGTAGTTCATCGGCGGGTATTTGCGGCGGCCCGCGCGGAAATTCTCGAGCTGGTTGTACAGATACTCGGCGGGCTTGCCCGCGAGACGCGGGAAGTAATCGTTATCGGTGCCTTGGCCGTGCGAACCGTGGCACGCCGTGCAGCCTTGCACGCGCTGTTCCATCGTATTGGGGGCCTTGGGCTGGCTTTGCGCTTGCGCGCTGCTTGCGACACCAGCACCGCCAATCAACAGAAGGGCGAGTAGCGGGCGGAAAATGCGTCTGGAAGACACGCGTAACTCCATCGTTATTCGGGGACCTACCGGGCTGCGATCGGCTCGGTTCGGTTCTGTGGCTTGGTATTGAACTGTTTCGATGCGTGACGTAGCAGCGGTTCGCGGCAGCCGCGCTGCCGGCTCGGCGCAGGGGCTCAAGCCAGGCGCTGCGACGCAGCATTCTATCATCGATGGGGGGCTCGGGCTATTTGCCGTATGCGGCGCCGACTCGTCTCGAGACGACAGCGCGACAATTTGCCGCGCGCGTGCCGGGCGTTTGCCGCGCTGCGCTCCGCTGGCCGTGTGTTTCACCGTTGTATCGGGTTCGGCCGTCACTGTCTCGTTTTTGCACATCGACCCCGGCGAATGAAGGCGCCGAGGCGAATCTGGCCCCATTCCCTCCCCCCCAGCCTTACAAGGACATTCGATCGCGCAAGCCGCCCCTCGCAACGTACACTCTCGCTCTTTGCCTCCAACCGCAAGGAGCCGTCGGCCGATGAATGCAACGGGACTCACGATCGGACAGGTGGCGCTCGCCGCGCTCATGGATGTCGCCTTTGCGTTTGCGATCGGCTCGGCGCTGCTCGAACGCTGGCTGGCGCTCGAAGGACAACCGGGGCGCCTCGCTTGGCAGCGCGCGCGGGCATCGCTCGTCGCGGCGTCATTCGCGCTCGTGCTCGCCGACGTGCTCTGGCTGGCGTACGAA
Organism: Trinickia sp.; assembly: GCF_051953955.1. Taxonomy (GTDB): domain Bacteria; phylum Pseudomonadota; class Gammaproteobacteria; order Burkholderiales; family Burkholderiaceae; genus Trinickia. The sequence continues at coordinate 139,096 of NZ_JBQCIF010000125.1, forward strand.
GCGGCTTTGATGAGCGGCCGGCCGCTGATCGCGGCGATTGCGGTGATCCCCACCGTGCTCGGCCAGACGCAAGTGGGGCACGCATGGTGCGTCGCTTTCGGCGGCGCGGCGTTCATGTTGGCGGTGGCGCTCGGCAGTCGCGGCGGCCGTGTCGGGCAGACGGCATTGGGCGTGGCCGCGATCGTGTGCGCGCTCGGCAAGGCCTGCATCGGACATGCGGCCGACGCCGGCCCTTGGTCGGCCGCCGTGGCGGTTCAGGCGCTGCATCTGCTGGCTACGGGACTGTGGGGCGGCATTACGCTGGCCGGCGGGCTCCTCGTCTTGCCCGCGCTCGATACGTCGCCCACGCGCGGCGCGTTGATCCGCGTCGCCGGACGCATTTCCTATGTGGCGGGGATGGCGTTGGTCGTCGTCATCGCAACGGGCGTGTTCAACGCACAGCGCGGACTGGGCGGCTCGCTTGCGCCGCTGGCGGGCAGCGGTTGGGGGCATGTGCTCACGCTCAAGGGCGTGCTCGTGCTGCTGGCCGTCCTGCTAGGTGCGCTGAACCGCGGTTCAGCGCTACCGCGGCTGCGCCGCACGGCGTCGACCGCGGACGCGCACACCTTCAACAATGTGCTGCATCTCGAAGCGCTCGTGATGATCGGTATCTTCGTCGCGGCGGCGGTGCTCGCGCATATGGCCCCGGGGACCATGTCGCCGCATTGAAACGGCGCTGCGGCGCAGGCGTGAGCGTGGGCTGATTTTCGCGGATCGCGCGAATGCGGCGGCGGTCCGCGATGTCTCATTAGCGAGACGGTGATGGGCGCGAGGCGAAGCGGGCGTTGAAGCGTCGGATGCCGAGCGCTGTGGCGAGGCGCGCGGTGCGGCGGGACATCGGCCGTGCTCGGCGGCCTTGGCGCGCTCGGGCGCGGGCGCTCGCGGCCGCCGGCCGCCGGGCGAGCAAGCAAGCGCCGAATGATGTGAAGTCATTCATAGCCGAGCCTGTGACTGAGAATGGGCGAGAAAAATAGCGCCATCGCCGCACCGACGACCTTGCCTTCGAGTTCGGCGGACGCCGCGTGCACGACATAGGTGTGTGCGAGCACGTCGATCAATTGCGGCGCGCAGTAGAGCGCGGCCGCGCCGATCGCGCATTTTTCGACGATGGCGATCGGCCAGCCCCGGCTGCGAGCCGTGACCGCGGCCAGCACGCGCAGCACGCCGAATATGACGAGCGCGCCTACGGCTGCTTGCTCGCGAATCAAGTAATCCGGAATGAACTCTCCCATGACCCTCTCCCTGATTTCTCGTTGTGCGAGAGCAACAACGCAAGGAGCGCGCCAACGATGCCCCGCGGGGCGGGCCATGCGGCTAAGAGTCTTGCCCGGCAAGGCTTTGAGCGTGTAGGTCGGGAGGCGTCGAGAAGGGCGGATGATCCGAGCCGCGCGGCTGGCGGCCCAAAGTGTTACGTCCGTGAACGTGACGTGTTACGGCGCCGCGGCGTCAACGCGCGGCTCGGAGCGACGGCGCCCGCCGCGCCCGGTAAGGCCCCCAGGCGGCGGGGACCTTGTGGGCTGCCTGGGGCTCGCTTCACCACTCGGCGACGCTGCCGTCCTCGTGGCGCCAAACCGGATTGCGCCAGCGATGACCGACCTTCGCCATCTCGCGCACCTTGTCCTCGTTCACGTCGATGCCGAGACCGGGGCCTTGCGGAATCGCGACGAACCCGTCGTTGTACTTGAACACCTCGGGGTTGCGGATATAGTCGAGCAAATCATTGCCTTGGTTGTAGTGGATCCCGAGGCTCTGCTCCTGAATGAACGCGTTGTAGCTGACCGCGTCGAGCTGCAAGCAGGCCGCGAGCGCAATCGGCCCGAGCGGGCAGTGCAGGGCGAGCCCGACGTCGTACGCTTCGGCCATCGCGGCGATCTTGCGGCATTCGGTGATGCCGCCCGCATGGGAAGCGTCCGGCTGAATGATGTCGACATAGCCGCCCGCCAGGATCGACTTGAAGTCCCACCGCGAGTAGAGCCGTTCGCCGAGCGCGATCGGCGTATTCGTTTGATTGACGATGTCGCGCAGCGCTTCGACGTTCTCCGACAGCACGGGCTCTTCGATGAACAGCAGTTTGTACGGATCGAGCTCTTTCGCGAGCACCTTCGCCATCGGCTTGTGAATGCGGCCATGGAAATCGACGCCGATGCCGACGTGCGGCCCCACGGCTTCGCGCACCGCGGCCACGTTGGCGATCACCTGCTCGACCTTGTCGTAGGTGTCGACGATCTGCACTTCCTCGGAGCCGTTCATCTTGAGCGCCTTGAAGCCGCGCTCGACGACGGCCCGCGCGTTGTTCGCGACGTCGTGCGGACGATCGCCGCCGATCCACGAATACACCTTGATGCGATCGCGCACGGCACCGCCGAGCAGCGCATGCACGGGTACGCCGTGATGCTTGCCGAGGATGTCCCATAACGCTTGATCGATGCCGGCGATGGCGCTCATGAGGACCGGCCCGCCTCGATAGAAGCCGGCACGGTACATGACCTGCCAATGGTCTTCGATGTGGCGCGGATCTTTACCGACGAGGTAGTCGGCCAGCTCCTGCACGGCGGCTTCGACCGTATGGGCGCGGCCTTCCACGACGGGTTCGCCCCAGCCGACGATGCCTTCGTCCGTCTCGATCTTGAGAAACAGCCAACGCGGCGGGACGACGAACGTCTCGAGCTTCGTGATTTTCATGGGCGCAGTCTCCTCCTCGACGATAGCAGCCGGCAGCAAGCGACGGTGCATCGATGCACCGGCGCCGCCGAAAACGCCATCGTACCTCAAAACGATTTGAAATACTATTAATACTATTAAATCGGATGGTTATACAGAGATTTTCGACACAGCGGGGGCCTGGACCCTTGCGCTTTGGCCAGCGCCCGCGATAATCGGCACGGGGCCGATGTGCAGCAGGTTCATCGCACATTCGTAGAGCCGCCGTGGGCGATCGCCCAAGCGCGGCCACTGTCCCACACCACCAGGGAGAGCAATGATTCAACGCGATTTGCACGGGCGTGTCGCCTATATGCTTGCGACGGCCATTTTGCGCGGCGATTACGCGCCCGGCGCCTTGTTGCCGCGCGAGGCGGAGCTAATGGCATCGTTCGGCGTGAGCCGCACGGTCTTGCGCGAGGCACTGCGGACGCTGACGTCCAAAGGGCTCGTCGAATCGCGGCCGAAGGTCGGCACGCGTGTGCGGCGGCGCAGCGCGTGGAATCTGCTCGATGCCGATTTGCTCGAATGGTATTCGCAAGTCGCCCCGCCGCTCGCGTTCGCGCTGAAGCTGCAGGAAGTGCGCGAGATGGTCGAGCCGTACGCGGCCGGGCTCGCTGCGCGCGCACATACGCCCGAGACGATCGATGCGCTCGAGCGTGCGCACGCGGCGATGGTCGCCGCGCGCAACGTCGACGAATGGGTGCGGGCCGATCTGCATTTTCATCTCGGCATCTTGACCGCGTGCAGCAACGAACTGTTGATGCCGCTCGGCGCGCTGATCGAGCGCACGCTGGAAGCGCAATTGCGGCTCAATGCGAAGCGGGCCGACGTCTTCAACGCCGCACTGGGTCAGCACACGACCGTGTTCGATGCGATTCGCGCGCGCCGCTCCGAGGACGCGCGCTCGGCCATGGCCGATTTGCTCGGCGTCACGCGCAAGCGGATCGAAGCGTAGGCGTTTTCGCGTCCGACGTCGCTTTCCACGCGACCGATACTCGGCGCTGCGTTTTCGGTATGCTGGCACCGTTCGGGATCTCGATCGGAGCCAGCGAATGCGCTATTTCATCGGTATCGACATCGGCACGCAAAGCACGAAGGCCTTGCTGACGGACGCCGCCGGCAAGATCGTGGCGCAGCATTCGAGCGCCTATCGTCCCGATACGCCGAAACCGCTCTGGGCGCAGCAATGGCCGAGCGTATGGTGCGAAGCCGTGGAGCGCTGCATCGGCGCCTGCACGCGAGCCGCCCGCGAAGCCGGCATCGGTGCGCACGAGATCGCGGCCGTCGCGATCAGCAGCCTCTACGGCGGCTCGGGCATTCCCGTCGACGACACCATCACGCCGCTGTATCCGTGCCTCATTTGGATGGACCGCCGGGCCACCACACAGGTCGAATGGGTTCGCCGCCACGTCGACGTCGCGCGCCTCGAGCAAATCACCGGCAACGGCGTCGACAGCTACTACGGCTTCACCAAAATGCTCTGGCTCAAGGAGCATGAGCCGCAGGTCTGGGCGAAGACACGTTATTTGCTGCCGCCGAACGCCTACCTTGCCTATTTGCTGACGGGCGAGATCGCCGTCGATCACAGTTCGGCAGGCAACATCGGCGGCGTCTACGACATCGAAGCGCGGGCATGGTCGCCGGAAGCGCTCGCGATGCTCGGCATTCCCGCCACGATGATGCCCGAGCGTCTCGTCGAATCGTCGGACGTCGTCGGCCAACTGCTGCCCCAGTGGTCCGAGCGGCTCGGGCTGGCCGCCGGCACGCCCATCGTCGCGGGCGGCGTGGACGCAGCCGTGGCGACCTTCGCGGCCGGCGCCGCGCAGGCGGGGCAGCACGTCGCCATGATCGGCACGAGCATGTGCTGGGGCTATATCCATCAACGCGTCGATGCGCGGCACGGGCTCGTCGCGATGCCGCACGTGCTGAACGGCCGGCGCGATCTCTACGTTTTCGGCGGCGCGATCAGTGCCGGCGCATCGGTCACCTGGTACCGCGACCAGTTCTGCCATGAAGAGTGCGAGGCGGCGCGGGCCACGCCGCACGGCGATCCGCATCGCTTGCTCGAGGAAGCGGCGCGGCGCGTGCCGGCCGGTGCCGACGGCATCGTATTTCTGCCGTATTTGATGGGCGAGCGCAGCCCGATCTGGGATGCGCGAGCGAGCGGTGCATTCGTCGGCCTGAACCTCGTCCACACGCGCGCGCATTTGTATCGCGCGGTGCTCGAAGGCGTGGCTTTCGCCCTGATGCACAACATCGAAGCGGGACGGCGCGGGGCCGATGCGCTGGACCCGCGCTTGATCGTCGTCGGCGGCGCGGCGCATTCGGACTTGTGGATGCAAATCATCGCCGACATCACGCGCTACCCCGTATTTACGATCGAACAAGACGTCGAGGCAGCGATGGGGGCGGCGCTATTGGCCGCGCTCGGCGTCGGTGCCGTATCGACCGAAGACGCCCAGCGCGGATGGGTAAGCCTGCGTGAGCGGGCGCGGCCGGATGAGGCTTCGCGCGACGTCTACGCGCGCCAGTTCGAGGTTTATAAGGCGCTCTATCCGGCGTTGATGCCGTCGATGCACCGGCTGCGGGAGGGGCAGGCGTAGGCATCATTCGTTTCGGACATGCGATCGATAAAATTGTAACGGTGTCTTGTCACGATCGTTTCACGCGACTACGATCGATGCGAACAAAACACCAGCCTATGTTGTGCATCGCACAACGTGTTTGCCTATGTCCGACGCATCTCTCGCCTCGAACGTCGTCCCGCACGCTCTCGCTTTGACACTCGACGCGCGCAATCCCGGCGTCCCGTTCGACGCTGCGTGGCTCGACGGCCTGCGCGTCAATCATTCCGCCGTGGAGCGGCGCACCGCCACGCTGGCCGCGCGGCGAGCGGTGAAGAAAGACGCACAGGCGGCATGGCTGCTCAAGGCCGTGACCTGCATCGATCTCACGACGCTGAACGGCGACGACACCGAAGGCCGCGTGCGCCGGCTCTGCGCGAAGGCGCGTCGTCCCGTGCGTGCCGACCTGATCGAGGCGCTCGGTCTCGCGCCCGATTCCGTCGCGACGGGGGCCGTTTGCGTCTATCACCGGTTCGTGGCCGCCGCCGCCGATGCGCTCGCCGGCTCCGGCATTCCCGTGGCCGCCGTCTCGACGGGTTTCCCGGCGGGCCTGAACCCGCATCGGCTCAAGCTCGAGGAGATCGCGCAATCGGTCGCCGACGGCGCGGCGGAAATCGATATCGTCGTCACGCGCGAGCACGTTCTCACGGGCAACTGGCGCGCGCTCTACGACGAGGTGCGCGATTTCCGCGCGGCATGCGGCGCGGCGCATTTGAAGGCGATTCTCGCGACGGGCGACATCCGCACGCTGACGAACGTTGCGAAGGCATCGATGGTCTGCATGATGGCCGGCGCCGATTTCATCAAGACGTCGACGGGCAAGGAAGGCGTCAACGCGACGCTCGACGTCTCGCTCGTCATGGTCCGGGCGATCCGGGAGTTTCGCGAGCGCACGGGCGCGCTCGTCGGCTTCAAGCCGGCCGGCGGCGTATCGACCGCGAAGGCCGTGCTCGCCTATCAGGTGCTGATGAAGGAAGAGCTTGGCCGAGAATGGCTCGAACCGTCGCTGTTCCGGATCGGCGCGTCGAGCCTGCTCGCCGATATCGAGCGGCAGCTCGAACACCATGTCACCGGCCGCTATTCGGCTTTCAACCGTCACCCCGTAGCGTGAGCGATTCGCGATGAGCGTTGCCGAATATTTTCAGACGATGGATTACGCCCCCGCTCCCGAGGACGATCGAGCCGCACGCGCTTGGCTCGCACACCACGACGCTTCCTTCGGGCATTTCATCGGCGGCGCGTGGCGCGCGGGCGCATCGGGCGAACGCTTGACGGTGCATGCGCCCGCGACCGGCGAAGCGCTCGCGCACGTGGCGCAGGGCGTGCCGGCCGATGTCGATGCCGCCTTCGCCGCGGCCCGCGCGGCGCAACCGGCGTGGCAATCGGCCGGAGGCGCACAGCGTGCGCGGCATCTGTACGCGCTGGCCCGGATGGTGCAGCGGCACAGCCGCCTGTTCGCCGTATTGGAAGCGCTGGACAACGGCAAGCCCATTCGCGAGACGCGCGATCTCGACGTGCCGCTCGTCGCGCGCCATTTTCTGCATCATGCGGGGTGGGCTCAACTGCAGGAAAGCGAATTCGCCGGATGGGCGCCGATCGGCGTCGTCGGCCAGATCGTGCCTTGGAATTTTCCGTTGCTGATGCTCGCGTGGAAGGTGGCGCCCGCGATCGCGCTCGGCAACTGCGTCGTGCTCAAGCCCGCCGAATACACGCCGCTCACGGCTTTGCTGTTCGCCGAGCTCGCGAGCCAAGCGGGGCTGCCCGACGGCGTGCTCAACGTCGTGACCGGCGACGGGCGCACCGGGGCGGCCGTCGCCGACCATCCCGCGGCCGACAAGATTGCATTCACGGGCTCGACCGAGGTCGGCCGCCTGATTCGCACGGCCACGGCCGGCTCGGGCAAGTCGCTGACGCTCGAGCTCGGCGGCAAGTCGCCGTTCATCGTTTTCGACGATGCCGATCTCGACGGGGCCGTCGAAGGCGTCGTCGATGCCATCTGGTTCAATCAAGGCCAGGTCTGCTGCGCGGGCTCGCGCCTGCTCGTGCAGGAGGGCGTCGAAGCGCGCTTTCTCGCGAAGCTCAAGCGCCGCATGGCGACGTTGCGCGTCGGGCCGTCGCTCGACAAGACGATCGACATGGGCGCGATCGTCGATCCGATTCAACTCGCGCGCATCGAATCGCTCGTCGAGCAGGGGCGAGCCGAGGGCTGCGACGTGTGGCAGCCCGAGCAGGTCGCGCTGCCCGCCGGCGCCGGCTCCTACTATCCGCCGACGCTAATTACGAATGTCGCGCCGGCCGATACGCTCGCGCGGGAGGAGATCTTCGGCCCCGTGCTGACGTCGATGAGTTTTCGCACCCCCGACGAAGCCGTCGCGCTCGCCAACAACACACGCTACGGATTGGCGGCAAGCGTTTGGAGCGAGACGATCGGTCGGGCATTGGACATTGCGCCGCAACTGGCGTGCGGTGTCGTTTGGGTCAACGCCACGAATCTTTTCGATGCGAGCGTCGGATTCGGCGGTTATCGCGAATCGGGGTACGGCCGCGAAGGCGGGAAGGAAGGCGCCTACGAGTATCTGAAGCCGGTTGGTTGGGGCACGGGGGCACTGCGAGACGTGCCGCCGGCAGCCGCCACGCCGCCCGGCCCGGCATCGGACGACGCCGAGCGCTCGGCTGGCCTCGGGTTCATCGACCGGACGGCGAAGCTGTTCATCGGCGGCAAGCAAGCGCGGGCCGACGGTGGCAATTCGCGCGCCGTCCATGCGCCGAGCGGTGCGTTCGTCGGGGACGTGGCCGACGGCAACCGCAAGGACGTGCGCGACGCGGTGGCTGCCGCGAGAAATGCCGAGAAGTGGTCGCAGACGAGCGGCCATGCGCGCGCGCAGATCCTCTACTACTTCGCTGAGAACCTCTCCGCGCGCGCCGACGAGTTCGCTCACCAACTCGTTCGGCGCACCGAATGCGACGAAGGCGCGGCCAGGCGCGAGGTCGATGCGTCGATCGCGCGGCTGTTCACGTACGCCGCATGGGCCGACAAGTTCGACGGCGCCGTGCACACGCCGCCGCTGCGCGGCGTCGCGCTCGCCATGCACGAACCGCTCGGCGTCATCGGGATTGCGTGTCCCGACGAGGCGCCTTTGCTCGCGCTGATCTCCTTGATCGGACCGGCGCTTGCGCTCGGCAATCGGGTCGTCGTGCTCCCGAGCGAGGCCTGCCCTTTAATGGCGACCGATCTTTATCAAGTCGTCGAAACGTCGGATGTACCGGCCGGGGCGCTGAACATCGTCACCGGCGCGCGCGCGGCACTGCTCCCCGCATTGGCGAAACACGACGACGTGGATGCGCTTTGGTGTTTCGGCCGCGCGGCCGAATCGAAGCTCGTCGAGCACGAGTCGATCGGCAATCTGAAGCGCACGTTCGTGGATTACGGGCGCAGGCTCGACTGGTACGCTCGCACGAGCGAAGGCATGGTTTTTTTGCGTCAGGCGGTGCAAGTCAAAAACATTTGGATTCCCTACGGCGACTGATGCGTTGCGCACGGCCGGTGGCTCGCGGCCAATGCGACGCGCTAGTCATCGAATCGAAAACGAATCGACGAAAGGAGACAACACCCGTGCTGAAACACCTCGATCCGTTGCTCAATGCCGACGTCCTCCATGCGTTGCGCGCGATGGGGCACGGCGACGAAGTCGTCGTGTGCGACGCCAACTTCCCCGCCGATTCCGTGGCGCGCGCTACCGTGCTCGGCAAGCTGCTGCGCATGGACGTCGATGCTGCCCGCGCCGTGCGCGCGATTCTCTCGGTGCTGCCGCTCGATACGTTCGTCGAAGCACCGGCCATGCGGATGGAGGTCGTAGGCGACCCGCATGCATTGCCGGCGGTTCAGCGCGAGGCGCAAGCGGAAGTGGACGCCGCCGAAGGGCGCGCCGTCCCGTTTGCGCCGATCGAACGTCACGCGTTCTACGCTCGCGCGCGCAAGGCGTACTGCGTCATCGCAACAGGCGAGACGCGCGGCTACGGCTGCTTCGTCTTTACGAAAGGCGTGATTCTGGCGCCCGACGCGCCGCTCGGCTCGAACGCCGTGCAGCCCGCGGAGCGCGGCAAATGAGCGGGCGCGTCGTCATCCTCGGTATTTACGTGACCGACCTCGCGTTTCGCGCGGAGCGCATGCCCGTGATCGGCGAAACGATCGCGGGCTCGGCGTTCGCGATGGGGCCGGGCGGCAAGGGTTCGAACCAGGCGGTGGCTGCAGCCCGGGCGGGCGCCGATGTCGTGTTTTGCACGCGCCTCGGCAATGACGCGTTCGGTGCGATCGCGCGCGAAACGTGGCGAGCGGAGGGCATTACCGCGCGCGCGAGCATCGCCGAGGGGATGGCGACGGGGGCGGCCCACATCTTCGTCGATGCGGCGACGGGCTCCAATGCGATCATCGTCGCAGCGGGGGCGGCAGGCACGCTCGGGCCTGCCGACGCGGAAGCGATCGAAGCCGACATCGCTGCCGCGCAAGTGTTCGTCACGCAGTTGGAGCAACCCGTCCTGGCGGCGCGCCGCGGCCTCGAGCTCGCGCGCCAGCACGGCGTGACGACCGTGCTGAACCCGGCACCCGCGTTGCCGTTGCCGGACGACATTTTTCCGTTGTGCGACTACGTGACCCCGAACGAGACCGAAGCGGCGGCGCTGACGGGCATCGAGATCGCCTCGCCCGACGATGCGCGCCGCGCGGCCGACGCGCTGCTGGCCAAAGGTGCCGGCGCAGTGATCGTCACGCTCGGCGAAACCGGCGCACTGCTGCACTCGCCGACGCAATCGGTGCTCGTGCCGGCGTTTCGCTGTGGTTCTGTCGTCGAGACCGCGGGCGCCGGCGATGGCTTCACGGGCGGCTTCGCCGCGGCCCTGGCTCGCGGCGACGGCCCCCTCGCCGCGGTTCGCTTCGGCTGCGCGCTCGCGGGCATTTCGGTGACGCGCGCGGGTACCGCGCCCTCGATGCCTACGCTGAGCGAAGTGAACGCGCTGCTCGGCGCGGGCTCGGCCGTATCGGCATAGGGGCGGAACTCGGCACTCGGCCGAAGTCAAGCATCTGGCATCACGCTTTACGCATCACGTTTCGCGCATCACGGATAACGCCTTACGTTTCACATTGGGTACGTCTATGAAAGGCTCGTTCGTCATCGGCAAGTGGTTCGGCGACAGGCAGTTGAATTTTCTGCTCGGCGTGAACGCGCTCGTCGTGGTCGTTGCCGTGTGGCTCTCGCATGGGCAGTTCGTCGACATCGACAATCTGCAGTCGATGGGTTCGCAACTGCCTGAAGTCGGCTTGCTTGCGCTCGGCATCATGTTGTCGATGCTGTCGGGCAACGGCGGCATCGATTTGTCCGGCGTGGGCCTTGCCAATCTATCGGGCATGATCGCCGCGCTTCTCGTGCCCAAATGGGTAAGCGGCGACGACTCCCCCGTGCTTTATACGACGCTCTTCAGCGTGATCGTCGTCGCGATGGGGCTCGTCGGCGGGTTGATCAACGGCCTCGTCATCGCCCGGCTGCGGCTGACGCCGATCCTCTGCACGCTCGGCACGCAGCTTCTTTTTACGGGCTTTGCGGTGGCGCTGAGCAACGGCGCTTCGGTTCACGTCGATTACGTCGAGCCGCTTGCCGACATCGGCAACGGCGCGGTGTTTCAGGTGCCGATTTCGTTTTGCATCTTCATCGCGGCGGTCGTTTTCCTCGGCTGGCTCTTGAAGCGCACGCCGTTCGGGCTGCGGCTCTACCTGATGGGCACGAACCAGCGCGCAGCGTTCTATGCCGGCATTGGGCGCGAGCGCATGCTGATCGCGACTTACACGATGTGCGGCGTGCTCGCGTCGCTAGCCGGGCTCGTCAGCGTGTCCCATACGCTCAGCGCGAAGTGGGACTACGGCAGCTCGTATCTGTTGATCGCGATCCTGATCGCCGTGATGGGAGGCGTGAATCCGGCAGGCGGATACGGCCGCATCGTATGCGTCTTTTTCGCAGCCACGGTGCTGCAGCTGCTCTCTAGCCTGTTCAATCTGCTCGGCGTTTCGCAGTTCTTCGGCGATTGCACCTGGGGCTTTTTGCTCCTCGTCTCGCTCGCATTCGCGGACGGCGAGCCAATCCGGTCGATCTTTACGTTCGGACGCGCAAGCGCGCCGCCGCGCCCACCGGGCGGCCAAGGCGGCGCGAGCGGGTGACGGCTGGCCAGGCATCGCAAACGAGTTCGGTAGTCGGTGGACGTCTAGCCTCGGGCGGCCGCCGGCACAAACTAGAGGCACGGCGGAACACGGAAGGAGACAACGCAGATGAAGCTGAAACGAACGAGCCTCGCGCTCGCGGCTTGCGCGCTCGGCGCGGGCGTCATTTTTGCCGCGCAGGCGGCAACCAATGAAACGATCGTCACCGTGGTGAAGGTGACGGGCATCAGCTGGTTCAATCGAATGGACGAGGGCGTGAAGGAGTTCGCGAAGGAGAACCCCGGCATCACGACCTATCAGACGGGGCCAGGGCAAGCCGATGCCGCGCAGCAATTGCGGATCATCGAAGATCTGATCGCAAAGAAGGTCAGCGCGATCGCCGTCGTGCCCTATGATCCGCCGACGCTCGAGCCGGCGTTGAAGAAGGCGATGGATCGCGGGATCAAGGTCGTCACGCACGAAGCCGACAACGAGAAGAACACGATGGTCGACGTCGAGGCGTTCGACAACAGCGCTTACGGCGCCGCGCTCAACGATCGGCTCGCGAGCTGCATGCATGACGAAGGCAAGTGGGCCACGTTCGTCGGCTCGCTCGGCAGCCGCTCGCAAGTGCAGTGGGCCGATGGCGGCATCGACAACGCGAAGAAGAAGTACTCGAAGATGCAGCTCGTCGAGAAGAACATCGAAACGAACAACGACGGGGAGCATGCCTACGAGCAGGCGAAGGAAGTATTGCGCAAGCATCCCGACATCAAGGGCTTCCAAGGTTCGTCGTCGCTCGACGTGCTCGGCATCGGCCGTGCCGTCGAGGAAGCGGGGCTCGTCGGCAAGGTCTGCGTGTACGGCACCGGATTGCCCACGGAAGCCGGCAAGTACCTCGAAAGCGGAGCGATCAACGGCATCGCATTCTGGGACCCGAAGCTCGCGGGCCTCGCGATGGACAAGATCGCGAAGCGGTTGCTCGACGGCAAGACCGTGCAGAACGGCGACAACCTAGGCTTGCCCGGCTATGAGAAGGTGACCGTGACGAAGGGGCCCGGCAAGGGCATCATCGTGCGCGGCCAGGGCTGGGTCAGCGTCGACAAGTCGAACTACAAGCAATACAACTTCTGACGAAGAAGCCAAGGCGCGAGCGATCGTCGATCGTCGACCGTCGATCGTCGATCCGCTCGCGCCGCGTGGATTTCGATTTGAGCGGAAGCACGGCAATGAGCGACGAACGAGTTTCGGATCCCTTTCTGCAGGTGGTGGGCGTGCATAAGCGCTTCACCGGCGTGCACGCGCTGCGCGGCGTGACGCTGACGTTCGCGCGCGGGCAGATCTATCACCTGCTCGGCGAGAACGGCTGCGGCAAGAGCACGCTGATCAAGATCATCTCGGGTGCGCAGCCGCCCGACGAAGGGCAGATCGTCGTCGAAGGCGAACGCCATGCGGCGCTCACGCCGCTCGAAGCGCTCGCGGCCGGCATCGAGACCGTCTACCAGGACCTCTCGCTGTTGCCGAACATGAGCGTCGCGGAAAACGTCGCGTTGACGTCCGAACTGGCCGAGCACGGCGGCCGGCTCGCGCGCACGTTCGACCGGCGCGAATTGGCGCGGCGCGCGGCGCGCGCGCTCGAATCGGTCGGCCTACCGTTCGATGCGGCATTCCAAGACACGCTCGTGGAGACGCTGCCGTTGGCGACGCGGCAACTCGTCGCCATCGCGCGTGCGATCGCGAGCGAGGCCAAGTTCGTCATCATGGACGAGCCGACGACCTCGCTCACGCAAAAGGAGGTGGCCAATCTCATCGCCGTTTTGACGGCTTTGCGCGCGCAGGGCGTGACGGTTCTGTTCGTGAGCCACAAGCTCGACGAATGCTATGCGATCGGGGGCGAAGTGATCGTGCTACGCGACGGCCGCAAGGTCGCGCAGGGCCCGATCGCCGACTACACCAAAGCGCAATTGAGCGAGCTGATGACGGGACGCGAGCTCGCGCACGCGCGGTACCGAGCGCACCCGCCCGAGACCGCCGATATCGTGCTCGCCGTGCGCGGGGCGGGCCGCGCGCGGCAGTTCCGCGACGTGTCGTTCGCATTGCGGCGCGGCGAGATTCTCGGCGTAACGGGATTGCTCGATTCGGGACGCAACGAGCTTGCGCGCGCGCTGGCTGGCGTGGCGCCGTTCGATGCCGGCACGGTCACGCTCGATGGCAGGCCGATCGTGCTGTCGACGCCGGCCGATGCGAAGCATCATCGGATCGGCTACGTGCCGGAGGACCGCTTGGGCGAGGGGCTCTTTCTCGACAAGTCGATACGCGACAACGTGGTGACGGCGATGATATCGAGCCTGCGCGACCGTTTCGGCCAGCTCGATCGCAAGCGCGCGCAAGCACTCGCGCAGCGTACGGTGACGGACCTGCAGATCGCGACGCCCGACATCGACAAACCCGTGCAATCGCTGTCGGGCGGAAACCAGCAGCGCGTGCTGATCGGCCGCTGGCTCGCGATCGATCCGCGCGTGCAGATCTTGCACGGACCGACGGTCGGCGTGGACGTCGGCTCCAAGGACATCATCTATCGCATCATGCAGTCGTTGTCCGAGCGCGGCATCGGCATCGTGCTGATCAGTGACGACTTGCCCGAATTGCTGCAGAACTGCGATCGGATTTTGATGATGAGCAAGGGCCGCGTCACCGCGGAATACGAGGCGGCGGCGCTGACCGAGGCCGAGCTGTATCGCGCGCTGCTCGCGCAAGCGGCTTGATTGCCGGATGAAGGACGAAGCAACGATGAATCAGACGATGAGTTCCACCGATCCCGTCGACGTAGCAGGAAAGCGCCGAACCCCCGACTGGCGAGCGAAGCTCGCGCGCCGGCCCGAATGGCTGCCGGGCGGCCTGATCGTGCTCTCGTGCATCGTCGTCGCCGCGATCAACCCGCGCTTTCTGCAATGGGCGACGCTGTTCGATCTGCTCCATTCGGCAACGACGACGTCGTTGTTCGCGCTCGGCACGCTCGTCGTGCTCGCATCGGGCGGCATCGACGTGTCGTTCACGGCGATTGGCGCGCTGACGATGTATTCGATCACGAAAGCCGTGTTCGCCTGGTGGCCCGATGCGCCGTTCTGGCTGATCCTCGCCACGGGAGCCGTGGGCGGCGTGCTGCTCGGTCTCGTCAACGGCTGGCTCGTGCACCGGCTGAAGGCGCCGTCGCTGATCGTGACGATCGGCACGCTCTATCTGTACCGCGGCATTTTGCTCACCTTCGTCGGGACGACGTTCTTCATGAACATCCCGCACAGCATGGACCGCTTCGGCCGCATCCCGCTTCTTTCCTACCGCACGATGGACGGCCTCGACGCCGTGCTGCCGGTCTCGGTGCTCGCGCTCGCCGCGGCTGCCGTGGTCACCTGGTGGCTGCTGAATCGAACGATGATGGGGCGGGCCGTCTACGCGATGGGCGGAAGCCTTTCGATCGCCCAGCGGCTCGGCTACAACGTGCGCGCCGTTCAATTGTTCGTGTTCGGCTATACGGGCATGCTCGCGGGCATTGCCGGGATCTTGCACGTATCGAACAATCGGCTGGCGAATCCGTTCGACCTCGTCGGCTCCGAGCTCGACGTGATCGCCGCCGTCATTCTCGGCGGCGCGCGCATCACGGGCGGTAGCGGAACCGTGCTCGGCACGCTGCTCGGCGTCGCGCTCGTCACATTGGTCGACAACACGCTGATCTTGGTTGGCGTGCCGAGCACTTGGCAGAAGGTCATCGTCGGCGCTTTCATTCTCGTGGCCGGCGTGCTGTTCTCGCTGCGTAGGCGCGGTTGAGGCGCTAGAGCGCGCCGCGCCGGCGGCGCAATTCTTGCCCCTTCTCCGTGATGATCGAATCGAATTCGTCGACCTGCGAGAATCGCACCGCCTTGACCACCCCGAATTTGCTCGTATCGGCGACGAGATGACGCTCGACGGCGCTCGTCATCGCCGCCTGCTTGATCGCCACCTCATGAAAATTCCAGCAAGTGACGCCGCGTGCCGTGTCGATGCCGCCCGCGGAAATGAATGCCTTGTTGATGCCCATGCGGCGCAGCATGTCGAGGCTTTCGTCGCCGGTGAACGAATCCGACGAGGGGACGTAGACGCCGCCGAGCAGAATCATCCGCACGTTCGACATGCGCCGCAAAATCTCCGCGATATTCAACGAATAGCAGACCACGGTGATCTGCACATCGGCCGGGATCAGACGGGCGAGCGTGGTGAGTGTCGTGCCGCAATCGATGAAGATCGTCTCGCTATCGGCGATGAGCGCGGCCGCGTGCGCCGACGCTTGCGCCTTCGCTTGTGCGAAGTGGTCCTGCTCTTGCTCGAGCGAGTAGCCCGCCGCATTCGGCACGTTGGCCGCGCTGACGATATAGCCGCCCAGATAAGTGAAGCGATCGGGATGGGCGGCGATGTCGCGCCGCACGGTCATCTCCGACACGCCGAGCAGTGCGGCTGCGTCGCGCAAGCGCATGACGTTTTGTTTGGCGAGCGCATCGGCAAGGGCGCGCAGGCGATCGGTTTTGAGCATCGATTTTATAAGAGCCGCCGCGAAGGCTGAAAAGGCCGCGAATGCGACGCGTTATATTTCTAGCGGATGGGTGAGCGGATTATAACAAGCGGAAACACTCGAGCGCAAAGCGTTCCAGAGCTCTCGGCGATTAAAAGCACACAGCGGTTCATCATCGCCGTAGGCCAACCTGTAACGTGTCCCTAATTTAAATTGGCAAGAAAAGCGAAGCTTCGATCGAAACGACGAAAAACAAACGTTTACGCCAACGTTTGCGCGATTCGTAAACGTTTTCTTCGTTAGGGTTTAGGAGTGCTTCAGATTCTGCGCGCAGTCGCCGTTATACCGGACGTGGTTACGAAGGAATATCCGAAAATGGGATTGCCTGTACTTGTCGTGGACGATTCGACGCTCGCCCGCCGACTGCTGATCAATGCCTTGCCAGAGGCATGGGACGTCGAGATTACTCAGGCGGCCAACGGGGCGGACGCTGTCACGGCGTACCGAGAGGGGCGCGCGTCGGTGATGTTCCTCGATTTGACGATGCCCGGCATGACCGGTTTCGACGTGCTCGAGACCGTGCGCTCCGAGGGGCTCGACAGTTTCATCATCGTCGTTTCCGCGGATATTCAGCCGGAAGCGAAAGCGCGCGTGAAGGCGCTCGGCGCCGTTGCTTTCATCGACAAGCCGATTTCGAGCGCGAAGCTGCTGCCGGTCCTGAAAGAGTACGGATTGTATGAGTGAGCACATCCTCACTGAAGACCAGCGCGACGCGCTGCAAGAGATCGCGAACATTGGCATGGGCCAAGCGGGCGCGCGTCTTGCCGCGTTGCTCGGACGCTTCGTGCACCTGTCGGTGCCGCGCATCCGAATGGTCGACACCGATACGCTGCCTTCGGCCGTGCGCGACATGCTCGACTTCACGGAGCCCGTGACGGCATTGCGTCAGAGCTTTCGCTGCGAGATCGCCGGCGAGGCGATTTCGCTGTTCGACAGCCGCTCGGCCGCCCACATGAAGTTCGTGTTCCGTGCGGACGACGAGCAGCAGGACCTGCATGGCGAAGACATGTCGGATGCCGAGGTGTTGTCCGACGTCGCGAACTTGATCGCCGGGGCTTGCTTGACGGGCTTGTTCGAGCAGCTCGGGCAATTGCCGACGTTCACGCCGCCGCGCTTGATCGGCGAGCAACTCGATCTCGAGGAAGTGCTGCATCCGTCCAAGCTGCCTTGGGATCGTGCGCTGCTCCTCGAAGTCAACCTGCAGACGGAAGACGGCGTGTTCGGCTCCCATCTGCTGACGCTGATGACGGCCAAGGCCGTTCAGTCGCTCGTGACGGCGCTCGACGGCTTTCTCGCCAACCTCTGAATTTATCGAAGCAGCAGATGGACATTCCCGGCACCGCTCGCTTGAGCGAACTTGCACTGGAACGTGTCGGACTCGGCATTTTCGCTGTCGATCGCGACTATCGCATCGTCCTGTGGAACCGCTTCATGGACGAGCATAGCGGACTACCCGCGGCGCAAGCGATCGGGCGCAGCTTCTTCGATTGCTTCCCCGACTTGCCGCGCGCCTGGCTCAAGCGCAAGTTCGACACCGTGTTTCTTTTGCACAGCGGCTCGTTCTCGTCGTGGCAGCATCGGCCGTGGCTGCTTCCGTTCGAGCACGACTGCCCGATCACGGGCTCGCTCGACCTCATGCAGCAAGATTGCTCGTTCATGCCGCTGATCGAGAACGGCGAGGTCGTCGCTGTTTGCGTGACGATCGCCGACGTGACCGAGCTTGCGGTCGCGTGGAAAGAGCGGGAGGCCGCACTGGAAGCGCTGCGCGACTCGTCGGAGCGCGACGCGCTGACGGGACTCTACAACCGCCGCCACGTCGATCGCCGTTTGGCGGCCGAGTACAACAGCTGGATGCGCCACCACGATCCGTTCGCGGTGCTGCTGTTCGACATCGACCACTTCAAGCGGATCAACGACACGTATGGCCACCCGACCGGCGATGCCGTGCTGCGCAGGATCGCCGCGACCGTGTCGCCGCAACTGCGCAACAGCGACATCCTAGGCCGCTACGGCGGTGAGGAATTCATCGTCATCCTGCCGCATTGCGACGAACCGGGCGCTGCGGTCGTGGCGGAGAAGATCCGCCATGCGATCGAAGACGATGCGCTCGAAGTGAGCTCGGGGCCGTTGAGGGTGACGGTGAGCGTGGGCGGCTGCGTTGCCGTCGATGGCTTGACGGGCGCCGCCGCGCTCGTGGCCGAGGCCGATCAGGCGCTGTACGACGCCAAGCACGCCGGGCGCAATCAGGTGTGCGTCGTGCATCACGCGTGAGGTCGCGCGTGATGTCGCGTTCGACGTCTCGCTAGATCGATGGGCCGTCCGCGGCGAGCCCGGGGCCGCTGCCCCGATTTCCCGCCGTATCGCCTCGTCTCCCTCTTCTTCGTTTCAATGGCCTTCCGAGCGGGCGGCGATCCAGTCCATCGCCGCGAACAGCACGCCTGAGACGATGAACGTCAGGTGCAGGATGACGAGCCAGCGGACGCGCGCTTCGTCGAGCGGGATGTCTTGCTCCGTGAGGCTCATGAACGCACGCAGCAGCGAAATGGCCGAGATCGCGACGATCGAGCCGATCAGCTTCATTTTCAAGCCCGAGAAGTCGAGCGTACCCATCCAGCTCGGGCGATCTTCGCTATCGCCCGTATCGATCTTCGAGATGAAGTTTTCGTACCCGGAAAAAATCACGATGACGACGAGATTGGCCGCAAGCGACAGGTCGATCAGCGACAGCGTCGCGAGGATGATCTGCTCCGGCGTCGCGTGCAGCACGCCCGTCAGCGCATGCACGAGTTCCTGGACGAACGCGACCAGCAGCATGGCGAGCGAGAAGACGAGGCCGACGTAAAACGGCGCGAGCAGCCAGCGCGATTTGAACAGAGAGAACTCGAGCAGTTTTTCCAAGGGCTTGCGTTGATGCATGGGGCGTTGTTCCTGTTATTGTGCGGGCATCGATCGTGCATGCCGCGACCTATGCCGAACGAAACCGCAATTTTACATTTTCCTTGTGGTCGGCTCGTGACGCTCGGTGCCGCCGGCTCGGCGTCCTTGTTTTTGCCGGTGTCGATGCCGATGTTGGGGGCGCCGGCAATGGGGCGCCGGTGGAGCGCCGGCGATGGGCCGTCTTGCGGGGCATGCGGGCGGCCGCCGCGCGGCGAAGGGTAGGTAGGTTCAACGCTCTACGGGCTTCTCAATCCGAACACCGCCACGCCGTTCGTTGCACCGACATACACGTGCCCACGCGCGATCATCGGCGTGATGAACTTGTTGCCCGGGCCGAACGTGTCGCGCGTTCCGGCCTGATTGCTGTTGTAGAGCTCCTGGCTCAGATTGGCTGCGTTGAACGCGTGCAGCGCGCCGACACTACCGTTCTCCGCTGCCCAGACGATCGCGTTTTGCGCGCCGTTTGCCGAAATGCTCGGCGTCGCGCCCGGGTAAGGAAACGTGCCGGGGCTTTGGGAACTCGGCGCGCTCGCCAGCCGCGCCGCGGTGATCGGAAACGCCTTCAGGTTGTCGCCGACGGCGCCGTAGTAGACGACGTTGCCGTAGTAGGCCGGCATGCCGAACACTCCACCGCCCAGTTGACCGTCGATTTCCTGCCAAATCGCGTTGTGCGTGCCGTTGAACTTGCCCATGGCATCGCGATCGACGACATAAATCTTCGAATCCTTCCCGGCGCCCACGGCGAGATGCCGAGTGGTGCCGCCTGCATCGACGAGATCAGGCAGCACGAGCGCCCCACCGGAGCCAAGATCGACATCCTGCGTCGACTGGGAAACCGTATTGAACGGCGCGAAGTAATCGGCGACGGACAGTGTTGGCGACGTCGCCAGCTTCACGAACGTATTGCCGTAGTCGCCGCTCGCCGGAAAGCCGCTGCCGTTCAGCGTCGTATCGAACGTGCCGTTGGCGTCGAGAAAATAAAGCGCGCTGCCATCGGACGCCATGCCCGCACCGCTCATCCACACCGAGCCTTCGCTGCCGTTCGGCGTCAGATCGATCGCACTCGTTTGCGCGAGCGTGGCGGCGCTGTACGCCATGACCCAACCGCCATAGGCGCCTTGATCGCAGTGAGAAGTCCAAGCGAGGTAGAGGGTGCCGTTCACGAGTGCGAGCGCTTGCCGCTCCGCATACTGTCCGGGTGCGAAGACGTCGACGCCGTTCGTGCTGCCGGCCCCGTTGCCGGGATAGGTCGCCGCGATCTCCGTTGGGCCGCCGAGCATTTCCTCACCCGTGGCCAGATCGAGCGCGTGCAAGCGCTGGTGGTAGGCGCCGTTCGTATCCTTGCTCATCGCGACCGCGTAGATCACGCCGTTTGCGCCGCGCGTGCGATCGATGACCGGAGTCGACGTCACGCCGATCTCAGGGGTGATCTGCGAGCAATTTCGGTTGTCGCTCGTCGTCTCGCCGCTGCCGAGCAACGAGCGATGCCAGAGCACGGCGTGCGTATCGGCATCGAAGGCGTACAGGCTATCGTGCTCCGTTGCCACGTAGACGACGTCGTGCGCCGCGCCGTTCAGCGAGACGTGGCCGGCGAAGAGCGGCTGAGCGTCGACTTTGCCGTCGGCCGAGAGGAAGGCGACCTTGCCGAACTGTGTCGCGTTGACGTTGGCTGGCGTGAGGGTCGTCTCGGCCAAGTATTGGCCGGTGCGGGCGATGTCGTTGTGATAAGTGAGGACGTCGGCGGCGGATGCCATGTTGCCGGTCGAGCCGCCGGAGCCGCTTCCCGTTCCGCCCGCGCTGCCGCCGCCGGCACCGCTGCCGTTGTCGCCGCCGGAGCCGCCGCTGCAACTGCCGCACGATGCGCACACTCCCGCGAGGAGGCCGACTAGCGCAGCGTACCTAACGGTGATGGACGCCGAACGAATGCTTCGCTTCCCGTCCATGAGCTTCTCCGAGAGGCCGATAGGCTCGAGGTGCAGCATATCTCGTGCCGAAGCGTTGGCTCCGCCGGGAGAAGACGGATTCGATGAGCTGCACGGTTTAGGGTATCGCCGCGTGCCTCGTATTGGAGAAAGGCTATGCGCGAAACGCCGCATGACATACGACGAATGACTGTCCGGAAAAGCCAATCAATGGTCGGGTGGGGTGGCCGAATGTCGTAGTTCGATGTACGTTCGCTACCGCTCGCGGAGCGGGCGTGCACTTCGCGGCGCTGCCGCGAAACCATTATAGGAAGGCGAACTCCTCTGGCCCTAACTGCGGCTCTCCTTGGTAAATGGTTTCTCCGCGCTGCGACGTCACCACCAGTTCGATGCAATCTCCTCCCGCATAACGCAAGAAGAAGCGCTCCATCAATTGCGCGAACGTATGCAGTGGGTGGCCGGCGAACGCGGTTTCGTCTATCGTCAAAGTGACCTGAATGCCTGGCACCAGAACGGGCATCGGAACGGACGCGATGTTCATGACCCTCTTGATCGGACGAGCGTCGAGCTTCGTGATACCGGCCACATATCTGCTTGCATCGGGCGGGGCCGTTTTCGCGAACTGATATAGCAGCGCTTGCAGCGCGACAAGTCCGGAAGGCGACAGCGCCGCGTGGTTGGGCGATAGGGCCGACAGTAACCGCCAGAGCGCACGATCCTCGTACGGTGCCTGAGTGTTTGAGGAGGGAGGCACGAGCATCGTTATCGGGGTGCTGAGGTTCAACTCCTCGCTGTACAAATCTCCCCCTATCGCTCCAATATCGATCGCGTGCGGTGCGTGACCGTTCGTGCACGTTAGCTTGATCGCGAGCTTCGATGCGTCGGGCGTTGCCGGCTGATCGTCGAGGCCCACAAGCCGGATTTCGGTGCCGCGCCCAGTCTGCCAACTATTCTTTTCCTGTAACCAGAATACGCCGACAGGCGACCAATGCTGCAACGACTTGTGCGGGGGAATCTCGGCGCCGGGCTTGCCGCCTTCCGGGCCGTGCATCATGCGCACGGATTGAATCGAATGAATGACGGCGGCGGCTCCATCGCCGCTTGGCGGCACGACAGGATAGGTTTGAATGTCCGCCGTTACATCGACGGCCTTCGCATCCGCTGCGAACAGATTAACGACGGGCGTGCAATACAGGCGCAGGTTACGCGCGTTCAACAGACCGAAGCGTTGCATTGCCGACGCGTCTGCGGCTTTGGACGAGACCGGAAAATGCAACGCAAGTTTGCTGCAAGAACCGGCGGTACGTAGCAAGGCCGCGAAGTCGATGTCGATGAATCGGAACTTGTGTGGGAAGGCGGCATATTCGAGCAGTAGCCGCAGTGCGGGCTGCCTCTCATGTTTCGGTTCATCGATGATCGCTTCGTCGTCGGCGAAACCGACCGCGGAAGCTGGACTCCTTTCAAGCCCTTGCCAGCGGCGGCTACCGTCGGCTTCGACGAACGCCGTTTGCGGATGCAATAGCAGCGCATCGATCAGTGCGGCCGCGAGGAACCGATCGCCGTGCAAATACAGGGGTAGCTTCCGCGGCAAGCGTTCGTTTTCGGGCGTCAGCGCTTGATCGGGGGCGGCAAATTCGATGGAGACGATCCCGGCCAGGTCGTCCGGCAACGCACCGGCGGCCAGAACGGGTGCGGACGTCGGCGGTGAGAACTGCGCACGCGTAATACCGAGGGGCGAGAGCGTGACGTCCCACGATGTCTTGAACCGGCATAGAGAAGGGCGGTGCTCGAGCTCCGTGTTACGGGGCATTAAGACCGTACGTGTGAGCCCATCGAAGATACCGGCCACATCGAAGTGCGCAATCGAGCAGGAGGGAATCGGCCTCAAGTAGGCGGGAAAGACGGTTTCAATCACCGCGTCGGTGAATTCCGGGTAGTGATCGTCTATGCGTTTTGCTGCTTTAGCGTTGAGCCACGCAGCGGACTGAAGCATGCGCTCGACATGGGGATCTTCCGTTTTTCCGCCGGACATCGAAAGACGAGCGGCTGCTTGGGGGTGCAAGCGCTCGAACTGAAGCATGTCTTGGCGCAGCTGTGCGAGCTCTCGCTCGAAGTAGGGTAGAAGTTTTTCGTGATTGTCCATGACGGATCATCAAACCGGGAAGAGCGATCGAGCAGTTCGACCGTCTATCGATTTATTCGCTGCCACGGCTCGTGCGGAGCCGGGCGCGGAGTCCTAGCCACGCGACGATGCCGATCAGAAGCATCGGGCCGGCGATCGCGATGAGCGCGACTGCTTCCTGCATGACATTCCCGCTCCCCAGCCATTCGTCGACCCACGGGGCGCGAATCAGGCCGATGTAGTAGCGCAGGGTCAACCCGATAGCGAACAGAGCACTGAAGGCTCGCCGCCAGGCACCGGTCGTTGTCGGGGCGTTGCCTCGGATGCTGGAACTGGCCAGGCCCGTTGGGGGCTCCCACTCGGACGGGAGCGATTCGGGGTCGAGCCAGCGTACGCGCGCTAACGTTCGGTAGATGACGATAAAGGACGGGATCTGAAAGAGCGCTAGCGCAACGACGAACCCTATCAGCGCAGTGTCCCGCGGCGCCTTGCCGACAGTCAGCCATACCGCGCAGGCGATCGCGGCCGGACATAGCAGTGCGGCCGCGTGTGTCGTACGGCGAAAGACCTTGACTGCCCAAAGCTTCCCCGTGCGTAATCCCAACCCCACAACGACCATGAGGGAGAAGCACACGGCGATCTCCACTAACGCGTAGTCCGCGAAGTCGAATCCCGCGAGGTCCGCTGCACACGAATAGAGTTCAATGAGGGTGCCGCCCACAGCCAGAAAGAATGCGCCCGCGGCGACGCCGACGGCGGCGGGGGCTCCTGGTGGACGGTTGCAGGGCTGTTCGTGTTCGTTTCTGGCCGTGTGGCTGGACCGCTTCCGCCGATTGGTCGCGCCGGGATGTTTTGCAACACTCATCGAGATGCCCCCGATTTCGGCCGCACTGCAACTTGAAGCTGCATGACCGGCTGGACATCTCCTGCAACGTAAGACGCCGTTTGGGCGGGTACTAGGAGGTGCACGGGATGGTGCGGGTCGTGTGTCGCTATCGGCTGGTCGAAAGTATTTCGCCATCTCTCTCGGGTACCCTGCCAGGCATTTACCACATCGGGTGGGTCGATCGAGTAGGTGCCCGCCCCATAAATCGTTCCGGCGTAGGAGGGCAGACCGACTGCGCCTAGTTTGACGAGTTCTCGGCGTGCCTTGCTAAGCTTCGACTGCGCGCGCAGCAGGTTGCTGTCGAGCTTGTTCGCCTTTGCTCGCATACGCTGCACCTTCGTCACGATATTGGGCTTGCTGAGCTTCGTTGCATGGGCTTCCCGGTATGAATCGATTGCCTCACGCTGGCTCGCCAACCGTGCGGTCGTAGTTTCTATTCTGGCGGTCAGGGCCGTTACCTTCGAGGCAGTCTGTGCCGTTTCCCGGACCGTGGACAGGCCGCTGGTAAAAAGATCGGGCAGCGCTAGCCACGGGGCGACCGATTCCACCATCCTGTACGACCACGAATTGGCGAGCTGCTGCTTGTGCATTTCGTCGCCCGTGACTTCGTAGTAAAACATTTGGCCGTCCTCTTTCAGGAGTAGCAGGGATGCGGCGCCAGCCATGATACCCAGCACCGCCGGCGCAACGGCGACTGTGCCGCCGACGAGAGCGACCAAGGCGAGGACTCCGGAGACGGTGCCCACGACATCGAACACCGTGCTGGCGCCATCGAACGCCGTCTTGTGGCCTTCTATGAAATTTGCCACCGACTTCCGCGTCTGCGTCAGATCTGCTAGCACACGACCCGTTTGGTGCAATGCCATCGGCTGGCTACCTTGTGCGGGTCGTCCCGAAGATTGCATCCCTGATCTTCCGCTGAACGCAAGGGGAAACAACGGCGGACGTTGAACTGATACGACGAGATCGGTCGTGTCCCCGTCCTTGTCGGGGTGAGCACTCTTGAGCCGCGCCGCCCCCGAGCCATCGAAAAAGATGACACCGGCATCATGGCCGAGTACCTCGCCGGCGAACTTCGATAGGTGAAACTCGGCATCGGGCCGATGGCAGTATGGCTGCCAGCGGGACGGGGGATTCGGCATGGCAGCGACAGAATCAGTACGGAATTAGAGAGCCCCTACCAACTGCTAGGCGTTAGCGGCTATGCAGGGCACAACCGGGACGACCGAAATATAAAGCAGGGCGGTACTTTGAGACAATATTTTGAATCGAAATGGCAACAATTACTTGGACATCGATTTTGTTCGGAAATTATTGCGTGTAAGCAAATCGCAATTGTTGCGGCCCTTGGGAGCGCAATAGTTTTCCGGTAGTATTGCGCGATTTTCGTATTGCGACGCACCGGGGCAGCCCATGCAAATGTCCGATATCCCCAGCCTTGCTCAATTCCAAAACAATCGTCTCTTCCGCCTTATGGCCTCGCCGGAAGGATTGTCAGAGCTTGTGCTCGTCGATTTCCAGGGCACGGAGGGGCTATCGCAACTGTTCGAATTTCATCTGAGGCTCGCGTCGAAAGATCCGAATATCGAACTCAAGCAGATGATCGGGCAGCCGGTAACGATTTCACTGCAGTTAACCACTGCGTTTGCGAGTTCGGAGCAGCGCTACTTTCACGGTTACGTCACAAATTTTTCGCACTTGGATACAGACGGTGGTCTGGCGACGTACAGCGCAACGGTCAGGCCATGGCTCTGGATGCTTTCTCGACAGCAAGACATTCGGATATTCCAGGAGCAGACCGCACAGTCGATCATATCGGATGTCTTTCACGACTACGGTTCGTTGGCCGCGTATGAATTCCGGCTATCGAAGACCACGGCGAACCGCAGCTACTGCACGCAGTATCGGGAAACCGACCTGAACTTCGTTTTGCGCCTGATGCAGGAAGAAGGGCTGTTCTTCAACTTCGAGCATACGAAGACAGGCCATAAGCTCATCGTGACCGACAGCTCGACGAGCGCGAAGCCGGTCGATGGCTTGAGCCCGTCGATGCCTTATTCGCGAGGCGAGATGCTGGACGATGTGGATGTAGTCACATCGTTGCAATCGAAGCGGGAACTCATGCCGACCGACGTGGGGCTTAAAGCCGCTGACTACAAGGTGCCCAATGCGCGGCGGTATCAGACGAGCAAGGCCGAGATCGATCAGGGCGACGTTCCCTCTTACGAGATCTATGACTACGTAGGGCCTCAGGGCTTCCCCGACCGTGACCGCGGTTATGAGTTGGCAAATTTCAGGGCAGAGGCGCTGGCTGCGCACAGCAAGGTCTTCTTCGGCACGAGTACGAGCCGACGGCTAATGCCGTTGCGCTATCTGCAGATAGAGGATCATTACGACCACAATGGGAAGCCGGAGGACCGGCAACTCATGATTCTCACGGTCGCCCATTCCGGCCAGAACAACTATCAAGCGGGCAAAGGTGCGGCCTCCTATAGCTGTAGCTTTACCTGCATCCGCAAGAAGATTCCGTACCGTCCTTTGTTGACGATACCTCGGCCGACCATACCCGGGCCGCAGACGGCTGTCGTGGTTGGGCCCGCGGGCGAAGAGATCTATACGGATCAACTGGGCCGCGTAAAGGTGCAATTCCATTGGGACCGCCTAGGCAACAAGAACCAGTCGAGTTCGTGCTGGGTTCGTGTCGGGCAGCCGTGGGCGGGCAAGGGCTTCGGCATGGTTCAGATTCCCCGGATCGGGGAAGAGGTCGTGGTGCTTTTTCTCGACGGCAATCC
The DNA here is from genome assembly GCF_051953955.1 of Trinickia sp. Taxonomy (GTDB): domain Bacteria; phylum Pseudomonadota; class Gammaproteobacteria; order Burkholderiales; family Burkholderiaceae; genus Trinickia. Next base: position 165,908 of record NZ_JBQCIF010000125.1, read on the forward strand.
CGACCGTCCGATCATTATTTCGAGGGTGTACAACGCGCAGAACATGCCTCCGTGGGCCTTGCCGGCCAGTGCGACGCAAAGTGGCATTCTCACGCGCTCGAGCAAGGGCGCGACCTCCGCCAACGCGAACGCAATTCGCTTCGAAGACAAGAAGGGGCAGGAGGAGCTCTGGCTTCACGCCGAGAAGGATCAGCGCATCGAAGTCGAGAACGATGAGTCGCATACCGTCGGCAACGACCGTTCGAAGACGATCGGCCATGACGAAACGGTGCAGGTCGATCACGACCGCACGGAGACGGTGGGCAACGACGAGACGATCACGATCGGCGCGAACCGGACGGAGCGCGTGGGTGGCAATGAGACGCTGAACGTTGGCGGCAATCGCAGAGAAGCGATCGATGGTGCGCAGAACTTGGTGGTTGCACTCGCGTCCGCCGAGACCGTGGGCTTGGCGAAGGCGTTGACGATCGGTGGCGCATATACGGTGACGGTTGCAGGCGCGATCAATACCGCAGCGGGACTGGCCAGTGCCGAGGAAGTGGGACTGTCGAAGACGACCATGGTCGGCAAGACATATACGATCACGGCCGGCGACCGCATCGAACTCAAGACGGGTAGCGCGTCGCTCATTCTCGAGAGCAACGGACATATCACGCTGAGTGGCACGCAGGTGCTGATCGAAGGCTCCGGGCCAGTGCAGATCAACGGCAAGGACGTTGACATCAACTGAGTGCCATCGCTATGGAATTCGTCAATCACACGCCGTTTCCCGCGCTGGCGTTTGAGGGCATCGACCAGCACGATCAGCGATTTCACGTCGTTGCGTTGCGGCAAACTTTAACGTGGGACGACGCGGGTGCTTTGGCTTTCGCGGACGAACAGCAACCGCTGTGTGAAGCGGATGAGTTCTACGGTGACAACCTACAAGGCAGCGTACGACAGGAATCGGACCTTTGCGGGTATAAGCCGCGTTGTGACGTAATCGTCAACGCAACGGCATATCCGCCCCGGCGCGCTGACGGTTCGATGCCGGAGCGATTCGAAGTCCGTCTTTCAGTGATGCGACCTGGCACACCGGCCTCGATACCCGCACGGCCCTACGGTCTCAATCCGTTGATGCCCGCGTCCGATGAAGCGATCCGAAGTTGGCAGGCCGAGATCGAACGAATCACGAATGCGCATCCTGCGGGCGACTGTTTGATCGACAAGACGCTTGTTGTGACCGGCGAGCGTCGATTCGTAAAAGCGAACCGTTGGCAGCGCGCCATTGCTGCGCTCGTGAAGGTCGGTACGCTAGGCATCGTTCGCGTCCCGCCTTGGCGGTTGACGCGGCCCCAATCGGCGCAAGCCGTTCCGTTGCGTCTGGAGCGCGCATTCGGCGGTCGATGTCGAATCGATGTCGGTAGCAGTGCAGCGGACAACGTGCCTAAAAAGTATCGCCTGACTCCGGAGCAAATCGAGGCGCATCCGGATGCGGCCCGGCCACCCGTTGCAGACGATGCGTGCCCATTCAATCCAGTCGGCCGAGGATACGTTTGTGATTGGTTTCTGAACGCTATCGATTTGCGCAGCGTTACGGCGCCGCAGATCGAATATTCGACACGTCCGATCGGTCTCGACGATTTCAATGACGCTCGCCGCGGCAAGCTAGACAGCGGCGACCGGCTGGTTGCTGGATTGGGCGTACGGCCCAAAGGCCATCCTGCCCGCGCGAAGCTGGTCGGGACTGTCGACCAGGAATTCATCGAAAGCGATGCCGCGTTGCCGAAGGATTTCGACTTTGCGGTATGGAATGCGGCTTGGCCGGATCAGCAAGTCGATGCGTTGAGCGGCGACGAGCGCATTCGCCTGATCAATCTTTGCTCGGCGGAGACGCCAGGCGTCACGCGAGATAGGCAGGGCAACGCGGTGCTGACGCTCACGTTACCCGGGCATTTGCCGTTCTTGTTGGTACGGTTCGAGGACGGTGCGATCGGTGAGCTCGGCGCTCGACTGGACACACTGCTGATTGATCTGGACAAGCGAGCGGTGTCGTGCGTGTGGCGAGCAACGATCGGCAAGCAGCCTGTGGTCCGAGCGATCGAGGCACGCATGCTTTCGAACGGCGATGAGCGAGCGGTGACGAACCGTATGCCGATAGAACAAGAAGAGGTTGCGCATGGCTAGCCAGCTTGGGGCGCGGAAAAACGGCAAGTTCAAGGCTGTATCGACGGCACCGTCGATCAACAAGACGCCGGTTGGCAGCAGCACGCCTCCGCTGCCTTATCCGGTGACTGAGGACTTGTCGAGCAGCGTCGGCATCGTACCGAATGTGCGGTTCAATGGCGATCCTGCCTATGTGCTGGACCAAAGCACGCAGCCCAGTTGCATTGGCGATGCGGCCGGTTCTTGCAAGGGTGTGAAGAGCGGCACGGTGAGCGGTGAAGTGAAGCCTGTCAAAGGCTCGAGCACGGTTCGTATTTCCGGCAAGCCGGTGATTCGTGAGGGCGATCCTTGTACGCTCAACGGGGGGAATTGCCCCGGCATCTACCTGACTGAGCCTGCGCCTAGCGGGTCCATTGCCGGAGGGCGGCCGAGCGCAAGCACCAATCCGCCCGTCAAACCGGAGACGCCGAACGAAGCGGGCTGGTGGGGAAAGGCGAGCCCTTGGGTGCATGGAGCGCTCGGGCTGGCAAGTTTTGTGCCGGGGCTTGGGATCGTGACCGGCGCGGCTGATGCCGGTATCTACGCGGCGGAAGGCGACATGGTGGATGCCGGGTTGTCGGCGGCCAGCATGATCCCGGGCGGGAAGATCGTTACGACGGCAGGCAAGCTCGTGAAAGGTGCGGCAGGGCTCGCGCGCGAGGCGCATGCCGCGGAAGAGGCTGCGAAGTTGGCGAGGGAGGCGGAGGAGGCGGCAAAGGCGGCCAAACTTGAGAAAGAAGCCGAGGAAGCGGCTAAACTCAAGAAGACCGAGGAAGAAGTATCGCATGCTAAGAAAGCAGACGAGGAAGCCGACGCCGGCAAGGGAGAGGACGGTGCGAAGGTAAAGGGCAAGAAAAAGCTCAAGTGCGGAGAGTACGGCAAATACGGTGATCTGAAAAAGAAAACTGGGGATGGAAAATTCGATCGGGATCATGTGCCGTCGAAGGCGGCCTTGAAGGAGCGAGCGGAATCGCTGCTGGACGAAGGCGAAAAGCTTTCGTCCGCACAAAAGAAGGCCATCGAGGACTGGGGTGACTCCATCGCCATACCACGACGGGCACATATTGACGTAAGCCCGACATATGGGTCAAAGAATGTGAAATTGGCACCTCAAGACGCGGAAGACTTGGCGGGTGCCGCTCGCAGAGATGTTGAAGCAATGCTGAAGCAGATCGACGAATACGACGCGGATGGAGGCTGTAAGAAGGCGTACCAGAAGGCAGCAAAGCGGGTTTTACGCTTGACGAATAAGGATTTTGATAAGGCTCTGTTAGAGATCATCAAAAAGGTGAAGTGACAATGCAAACCGAAGATTTCGTGAGTTCAATCGGCAAGCAGGCGGACACAGATGTAGTCATGGGTCTCTTGCGCGACTTGGGAATTGAGCGCCGGATAACCATAAAGCGCGATGACACCGACACCTACGTGAACAATGCCGATGCCGGGGTGTCGCTGTTATTCGAAAGCGAAAGCTATGTGAGCGCAAAGCATCACGTTAGCTTTCCTAGTGATGCACCGGTGCTAACAGCGATCTTCCTCTATGGTCCCGGCGACGATGAGTTCTCAGCGTACGACGGAGGTCTTCCAGGTGAATTGTTGTTCTCAGATAGCAGGGAGAAGGCAATTTTGAAGCTCGGTAGCTCGACAAAGTTCAATCCGGATAGAGATTCGGAGTTTTGGGACCTGCCCGGCAACATTCGATTTTTTGTTAGATATGCGGAGGGTAGGGGGGCGATCGAAAGAGTCCAATTTGGGGTTCTGTGGCGATGAACGCGGACGCGATTGTCCGGGAGTTCGGCAACGCTGCTGACGCGGAAGGCGTTGCAGCAATTTTCGACGCCTTGGGAACATATCAGCGCCCAGAGCCACCAAGAGATGGTCGATCTTTTCACGACTGGGTACTTATCCGCCGCAGAGGTGTTGAGCTGGGTTTTGCTGACTCGGAATATCAGGCAGCGGCGGACCGATACCGATGGGGCCACGGCGAGCTATTGCTCACGCAAGGCTACTTCTACGCGGGCTTCGAGGACGTTCAGCCCTTCACCGGGGAGTTGCCGTTCGGATTACTGTTTGCTGACAGTCGACATGCCGCTCGCGCAAAGCTTGCCGCCTATGAGGCGACGCGACACTCTTATCGCAGCGACACCTGGGATGTTGAAGGTTACCGCTTGTCTGTGACCTACGCTGACGACGGCACTTCGATTGACCGAATCGCTTGTCGGGTGCTTGCTGCCCCAATTCGAGAGAGGCGTGTACCGAGATGGCCGAACCTTGACGACCTGATAGAAGCCTTCGGCTTCGTGACGCAATCAAGAGAATTTCTACGGCTGTGGCCGGAAGACCTGTCTGACGCCGCATATCGGGCCGCGTGGGACGATGGTGAGATCGATCTGACAGGAAGTTACGGCGCCACGCTTCACTTTACCGAAAGCAACTCGGGTCCTGTCTTTCGTGCGGTTACCCTACATCGCAATCGCGATCGCGAGTCTGTGGGGTGGCTCGGCACGTTGCCTCATGGGCTCGACTTCGAGGACAGCCCCGAGGTCCTATTCGAGAAGATTTCCTTATCCCCGGTTCAACAATCGGACTCCGCACTCACGGGTCATGCCGTGTGGCATTTCGATCGCTACACGTTGCATGTGCTGTACAGCAACATCGACAATCGGCTTCTCCGAATCAAGATGATCGCGCCAGGCACATGGAGGTGCATCGAGGACGGTGACGATGCATAGGAGAAAGGGCGCTCATGCCTACCGCGTCGAGGTGAACCGCGATGTTCGACGCAGCACCGCCTCCCGCCGTCGGTAACTCATTGAGACACTGAACGTCAAACTTGAGCCTTGTCGAGGAAAGGGGATGCGATGAGGGACGAAGATTTCGAAGTGTTCATCGATGAGTTTGGGGAAGCAACTGATCGAACCGATGTCCCGGAGGCTGCCTTCGAGAAGTGGCAAGGGAAACTGCCGGATCGACTTCTGAGATATTGGAAAGAGGAAGGCTGGTGCGGATATGCAAACGGTCTTATCTGGCTAGTCGACCCAGACGAATACGAAGATTTGGTCGACGAGTGGTTAGACGGATCGCAATTGGAACAAATTGACGCATTTCACTCGATTGCGAGGACAGCATTCGGCAAGTTATACCTTTTTGGAGAGGAGACCGGTCAAAGTGTGACGGTTAACTGCGCAACTCACGCGATGTTTGCGCTGGAGCGGGATCTCAAGAAGAAGGATCAACGGAAGTTGGATATTTCGGTCCGTGCCTTCTTAGGGCTCGCCAAGGACGAGTGCGATCTCGACGATGAGTTCGGGAAGCCGTTGTTTGACCGAGCGTTTAAAGCACTAGGCAGCCTCGGGCCGGATGAGGTGTACGGCTTTGAACCTGCCATCGTCCTCGGCGGGAAAATGCTGCTGGAAAATTTGCACAAGGTGAAGCTGGATCACCATCTCACGATCCTCCGCCAACTGGCGCCGCCGACAATGCCGTTCTCCAACGTTGATATCGAAAAGCTGATCGCAAAGAAGTGACGCAAGTGTGCGACTGACTCGAATGCGATTCGATGCCAAGAAAGGGCCGGAGGAATACTTGCCTCGCGAGCTTTTTCGGCAGAGTAGTCTCACGCGCTCGCAGCGACGCGAGGCGAACCGCGATGAGGGATGCCGACTTCGAAGTTTTCGAGGAGGCGACGTATGCGTCTGCTAGTACAGTGCGGCCCTGTCTCGCGGCCTCCCGCGGAAAGCAAGGGCGAAGCGCGTAACGAAGCGGCAACGCTTTCTGGCAGAGATGAAGAAGCTTGTGCCTTGGCCGCGTTTGCTGTCGGCCATTGAGCCGTACTACCCAAAGGGCACGCGAGGCCGGTCGCCGATTGGCTTGGAACGTATGCTGCAAATCTACTTCCTGCAACAGTGGTACGGGCTGTCGGACGAAGGGTTGGAAGACGCGCTGTACGACAGCATCGCGATGTGCGCGTTTGCCGGCATCGATCTGGCTGTCGAGGATGTGCCGGATGCTACGACGCTGTTGAAGTTCAGGCGCCTGCTGGTCGAGCGTGACTTGACGCGCAAGCTGTTCGACGAGATTGGCATTTCGCTGTGCGAACGCGGGTTGCTGATGAAGGAAGGCACCTTGGTCGATGCGACGATCATCGAGGCGCCGCCGTCGGCCAAGAACGCCCAGAACAGCCGCGATCCCGAGATGCATCAAACGAAGAAGGGCAATGAATGGCACTTCGGCATGAAGGCACATATCGGCGTGGATGCTGACTCGGGCTTGGTGCATAGCCTGGTGGGCACCTCGGCTAACGTCTCGGATGTCTCGCAAGCCCACGCGCTGCTGCACGGGCATGAAGTGGAAGCGTTCGGCGACGCCGGCTACACCGGCGTTGAAAAGCGAGACGAGATGCAAGGCAACGCGGTGCAATGGCGCGTAGCTGTCAAGCGCGCAAAGGTCAAGGCGATGCGAGAAGGTGCGCTGAAGGATCTGCTGATTCAGGTCAAGCGAACCAAGGCGCAGATTCGCGCGCGGGTCGAACATCCGTTTCATGTCGTCAAGAATCTGTTCCGTCATCGCAAGGTCCGCTACAAAGGTCTAGCCAAGAACACGGCGCAACTGTTCAGTCTATTCGCCTTGGCCAATCTCGTGATCGCGAAGAACCGCCTGCGCTCGATACATGGGCAAAGTCCGTCATGTGTATGAAAAACGCGAGCGGTTGGCCCGTATTCGAGCAAAGACTACCCCGATCGCAACGAAATCCGTTCGCCGTTCTGTTGCTTGCAAACTGACTCATCGGAAGCGCAGGTGCGTATTTCGGACGAACGTGACCGGCCGTTTCGGGATCGTGACCGACGATTTCGGCAACGTGACCGACCATTTCGGGAACGTGACCGAGCGGACCGGCAGGCAGGATTGGCGTTGCGCATGACATCAACCACGCGGGC
>NZ_JBQCIF010000126.1:0-4304 GCF_051953955.1 Trinickia sp.
GAGCGCGGTGCTGAGAATCAAGCAGCTAATGGTGATGAACACGGTCATCCCGGCCCCTTCGAGCAGGATCGGGACGAACTCGACGATGTCGCTCCAACGCATGATTCGCCTTTCTAATAATCGTTGCACTGCATGGCCGGCGCCGATCGCCAGTGCCGCCATCGAGGACGGTTGCTCTCGATGGCGGCACTTGGACAATCGGGCAAACCGGCCGTCTCCTTACCCATGGGCCATACTCATGCGCATCGCTCGGGCCGGGTCAACTGCTTCGAACCTAGCCGGGGATACGCATCACTATGCGCTTCTCCAACAATCGATCGACCACGCGTACGTCAATCCACGAAATTCCATTTCTTCAGGATCTTATCCAGCGTTCCGTCCGCCTTGATCTTGGCGAGCCCGTCGTTGATCTTCGAAAGCAGTGCCTCATTGCCCTTCTTCACGCCGAAAGCGATAGGCACCCTGCGCAGCGGCATGAAACCGTCGACGACGCGGCAGCCCTGCAGCGTCCCGGCCGCTTCCTGCGCCTTCCATACCGGATAGTCATTGAATGCGGCCGTAATACGACCCAGCGCAACGTCGCGCGCCATGTCCGCTCCGGTGTTGTACAACTTGACTTCCTTGAAGATGCCGAGCTTCATCAGTTCCTCGGAGGTCTCCTCCCCCACGCCCGCTCCGACGACCGTGCCCTTCAAATCTTGGATGGTGTGGTAGCTCGTCTTATCCGAGGCGTTGACGATGATCCCTTTTCCAAAAAACGCCACGGGCTGCGAGAAATCGATGACTTCCGCGCGCTTCGGCGTGGGGGACATGCCGGCAACGATGAGGTCGATCTTGTCGGAGACAACGGACTGAATCAACGCGGAAAAAGGGATGACGTCGAACGATACGTCGAACCCTTCGCGCTTCCCGATTTCACGGATCACGTCGGGCATGACTCCCGCGATCTCATGGGTCTTTAGGTCCAAGAACGCATTCGGAACGCTGGACGGCGTAGTCCCGGCGGAAATCTTGACCGTTGCTGCGCATGCATGGCCGACGCCGAACGCCATGGAAAGGGCGACTGCGGCCACGGCGAAGATACGCCGGAAGAAGCTGGCATGGATGCCGGAAACAGACTGCGACGGATAGTGATACATGACGGATCCTCAACGAAAATTCTTCAGACAAACGCGGCAAAAGCCTATTCACGAGACGGTCGACAGCCTTAGCACCGCGATGGCACCCCCTGCGAAAGCGTCCCCCCTTATCAAACGACTGCAAACCAAGTTCAGGTCGTCGCGGCTGTCTTTGCCGCGCATACCGCGTCCTACAACAGAGCCTGACTAATAAGCCCGTACAACCTGCATACCGGATCGGGCGCGCCCCGGTGCGCTTCGGCGGGCGCGTTCAGCACCATCTTCGAGCAGGTGTCCACCCGCTTCAATCCCTGCTCGGCGAGCCAGTGGCTCAGGTTCGTTTCGGTGGGGACGTCGATACGAATGAACTCGTCCTCTCGCCGGGTGAGCCAATAGCCGATCAGCGCCTTTGCACGCGCATCGTCGCGCGAACGAAGCGCGACCACGGGCCCGATCGCATACCCGCGGCCAAAGCGGCGCAGCACCGAGAAGCCCGCGATCTCCCCATCACGTTCGAGCACGACGCCTTCGCCGCGCTCGAGCAACGTCGATAAAAGCTCATCGCGCGCAAGACCGGTCGCGCGCGAAGCGAGTTCGAACAGGCACGGGAAATCCGCGGGCATTGCCGCTCGCAGTCGTTCGCCGTCAAGCAGCGCGACCGGTGCCGCCCTCGCGACGTTCCCCTGACATTGATCCAAGGTCCCGCATTCGGCGAATCCAAGCTTTTCGTAAAGTGGGCGGCCGGCCGGCGTGGCATGCAGGAACGTGACGCGCGGTCCCAACTCGTCGAGGACAGCCTCCATCAGCTTGCGGCCTATCCCCCGACCCTGGTGCTCCGACGAGACGATGACGTGCCCGAGCGAGGCACGATCCGCTCCGAACTTCCAGCACATCGCCGTACCGATGACGACACCGTGTTCTTCAGCCACGAACCCTACTGCCGTTTCAGCGGAGAACTGCCAGTCCTGCGGCCGATAGGGCCAGCCGAGCGCCGTCGAGAGGCCATGAGCCGCAGAGATGTCGTCGGCCGTAAACGCTCGATACCGAACATCCGTCGTCGAAGGGAGATCGTTCACCGCGCATTCCTGTTTCATCGAGCGTGTTTTCCAAATGGTGCGCTTGCTGGACTTGCTGGACTTGCTCGGCGTGCAAAGCGAGCGGACCCCGAGCAGCGGACAACGTGAGCAGCCCTTAAGCGCGCTCTCGCCGCAGCCGGCAAGCATCATGGGATGCACTATAGGAAAGAATGTTTTTCCCGTGCTTAACAGCCAATAAACCGGCCGTTAAGATTCGATTAATGCTCCGGTCGGAGGAACGCCGGACTGTCGCTCCCGCCGCACGGAGGAGGTACTCGTATCGTCTCGGTCGCACGGACCGCCGAATCTCGGTCCTCCATCCATAGGATGGCGTGACGTGTCATTCATCATGATTTAACGCCGGATTTATTCTGCATTAAGCACAAGTTCGCAGTGAACTCCTATAGTGGTCTCTCCGTATCCGCGACGCCGGCGTCGAGAGCCGGCCGCGTGAAGAATTGCCAGGAGCCATAAATGAATTTGGAGTCGTTGAACACGCCCGCAGCATTGATCGATGTCGCGCGCATGAACCGCAACATCGAGCGGATGCAGCAACGCATGAACGCGCTCGGCGTGAAATTCAGGCCGCACGTCAAGACGACGAAATGCGAGCAGGTGGTCAAGGCACAAATGGAGGCCGGCGCACGCGGGATCACGGTGTCCACGCTCAAGGAAGCCGAACAGTTCTTCGCCACCGGCATCCGCGACATCGTGTACGCCGTGGGCATGGCCCCAACGAAACTCCAGCAAGCGCTGGCACTGCGTCGGCAAGGCTGCGACCTGAAGATCGTCGCCGATAGCGTCGCCTGCGCAGAGGCTATCGTCGCTTTCGGCCGCGAACACGATGAAGGCTTCGAAGTCTGGATCGAGATCGACGTAGACGGCCATCGTTCCGGCATCGCACCGGAGGACGACGTGCTGCTCGCCGTCGCCACGACACTCTCCAACGGCGGCATGCATCTTGGTGGGGTATTGGCTCACGCGGGCTCCAGCTACGACTATGACACCCATGACGCACTCGTGCGCATCGCCGAACAGGAACGTTCGGGGTGCGTGCGCGCCGCGCAGCGCATTCGGGCGGCAGGTCTGCCGTGCGACGTCGTGAGCATCGGATCGACGCCGACAGCACTGGCCGCCGAGCATCTTGACGGGGTAACCGAAGTCCGCGCTGGCGTCTACGTCATGTTCGATCTCGTCATGCATAACGTCGGCGTCAACGATACGTCCGAGATCGCATTGAGCGTATTGACCACGGTAATCGGGCACCAACGCGAGAAAGGCTGGGCGATCGTCGATGCGGGTTGGATGGCGATGAGCCGCGACCGGGGCACGCAGCGGCAAAAGCATGACTTCGGCTACGGGCTCGTCTGCCTCGAAAGCGGAGAGGTGCTGGGCGACTATCTGATGAGCGGTGCGAACCAGGAGCACGGCATCGTTTCCCGATCAGGCACGCCGGATCACGAGATCGAGCAGCGCTTTCCGATCGGGACGCGTCTGCGCGTGCTGCCCAATCACGCGTGCGCCACGGGGGCGCAGCATCCGGCCTACGAGGCTGTCAGCCGTGACGGCACTGTCGAAACCTGGCCGCGCTTCTACGGTTGGTAACGAACGCCGAATTCGAAGCCTGCCACTTTCCAGAACCGGTCTTCAGGCCGGGGGCCCCGCTCACCGCCCTAAAGGGCGAGGTTTCAAACAGGAGTCAGTTCTACGATGAAGTATGTCTCGACCCGCGGCGGCAGCGCCGATCGGCGGTTTTCGGAAGTGTTGATGGAAGGACTGGCGCCCGATGGCGGCTTGTACGTCCCCACCGCCTACCCGAAAGTCGATGATGCGACGCTGAAGCACTGGCGCGGCCTGTCGTACCCCGAACTGGCCTTCGAGATTCTTTCGCGGTATATCGACGACATCCCGGCCGAAGCACTGCGCTCTCTCATCGCCCGCACCTACACGCCGGAAATCTTCGGCTCTGCACAGATCGTGCCCTTGCGAACGCTCGACGAGTCGATCGCTTTGCTGAACCTGTCCAACGGCCCGACGTTCGCCTTCAAGGATATGGCGATGCAACTGTTGGGCAACCTGTTCGAAGCGGAGCTCGAGCGCCGCGGCGCAT
>NZ_JBQCIF010000127.1:0-91575 GCF_051953955.1 Trinickia sp.
ACTCGCGCATCGTCATCGTGATCCGTTCTGTCGCAGCCATCGCAACCTCCGGCGCCGAGATCGGCTGCCGGCCAGCGTACGCCACGCAAAAGAGGACATTTGAACTTAGCTAAAAACGGACATTACAACTTAGCCGCTACAACGATTTACCGGTGATAATTCATGTTATGTCAAATCGTGATCGCATGCTGCGCTGAGCGATGCGAGCAGCCAAGGCAGCATTTCCTCTTGGCATTTCTTGAGGATCGGCCGGGATTCGCTAAATTTTCGCCAAAATGGCCTCAAGCCGCTGATTTCAAATAGAAATCCATTGTCGGATCGAGCGGCTGCAACTTCCGCTGATGAGCTCGGGGTCTTTCCTTTCACGCTTGCGGGTTCCAGGGGGCACTCATGGCACGTTTGGTTTCCTCGACCAACGACCAGAGCGCTTCGCCGTTAACCAACTCGATCGGCTTACCCTTCGCGAACTCCACGGCCTGACGCGTAAATTTCCCGCTACAAACGATCTTTCCCGCGACCGCCCGCTGATCGAAGATGATGCCCATCATCTCGCGTACGATCGGCGCCCCCACCGTCGTGCTCTTCCAATGTTTGCACTGAACCAGCGTCAGGGCACCATCGAGCTCGAGCACGATGTCGATTCCACCGTCGGCGCCGCCTCGGGCTCGCGGAGTCACGTTGAAGCCGCGCTGTCGATACAGTTCCCCAACCAGCTCTTCGAATTCCGGCCACGACAGTTGGGCGATCGACGCAAGCCCATGTTGCCGGGCGATCAACTCACGCTTCGCGCGGGCTTTTGCCTCGCGTTCGAACCACCATACTCCCGCAATGCCTGCCGCAATGAAAAGGCCGATGACCACGAGGATAGCCAGCGTGCTCTCGTCGGCATGCGACGCGAACCAGACAAGGAAGCCGGTTCCTGCGATGCCGATTAACGCCTTGTCGCCACCTCGCCGAAGAAGCGAACGAGACGTCGGCAGTGTGATTAAAGACGGATTAGACTGCCTGCGGCGACGTGGCATGGAGTTCTGTATTCAGCTCGTCCTTGAATCCTTGTCGTTCTTCATCCGACAAGGCGCTGTTCTGTTCATACACTTCGAGATCACGGAAAAAGTACAGCTTCTTGAGGTTCATCTCATTCGTATTGCATTGAATTTCAAGCCGGCGATTTGCGGCCTCCAGCTTTTTGATGCGGTCGTACACCACCCAAAGGACGACCAGCAAGCCGGCCACATCGATCCAGTTGATATGCATTCGATTCCCCCGATCCCTTTCCTTGGTTGGACGCGAGCAGGCATCGCATTGCTTGCACGTCAATGACTGCGTTCCGCCGGGGCGTGCTTGACGTCCAACTTGCCGCTTTGCTGACGTGCCTGCCAGAGGTCATAGGAGGCCTGCCCGGCCAGCCAGACGTCGGCGCGGCCGCCGCGCTCGACGCCGAGCCACGCCTCGATGCGCAGCGCCATCTCGGGCGAGATCGCGGCGTGCTCGTTGAGCACGCGCGAGAGCGCGGAACGCGTGACCCCAAGCTGTTGCGCGGCTTGCGTGACCGTCAGGCCGAGCGCGGGCAGGACATCCTCGCGCAGCGTGGCGCCGGGATGCGGCGGATTGAACATACGACTCATGTACAGCTCCTAGTGATAATCCTGGTAATCGACCAACACGGCGTCGGCACCTTCGAAGCGAAACGTCATCCGCCAGTTGCCGCTGACCCACGCCGAAAAATGTCCCTCCAGGTCGCCGTGCAGCGGGTGCAGCTTCCAGCCCGGCACGTTCATGTCGTCGGGGCCGGCCGCATCGTGGAGTTGGCGTAGCTGGCGGGCGAGTCGCGCGGCGTGGTGCGGTTGGATGCCCGCTTTGCTGCCTTTCTCGAAGAAGTCGCGCAGGCCTTTGTGGATGAACGATTTGATCATGGCCTATTGTAGGCTGTAGCGTCACGCTACACAAGTGCCGTCGCGAGCCTCCCAACGGGAGGTCGACGTCACGCCGCGGATCGGCGGTCTGCGCGCGCCCGCACGTCGGCGGGCGTTGCGATCGGCAGGGCCATGAATTCGTGCTCCGGTATTTCGCCGAACGACCGCTGGAACGGCAGGTAAAGCCTCACGAGCCATTGCTCGCCGTCCTTGGTACATCGCGCTGTTCGGCCACTTCATCCCGTGCGGCGTGCACGAGGCCGTCTATATCTTCGACGGGCTGATCAAGAACACATCCAACAGCTAGTCGCCCGACAACCTCCTCTTGGAATCGATACCGTGCTCTTTGAAAAGGGTCCTAAGCCGCCGATTATCGCGATACAGCAACAGGACGCCTATCACCGTAGCGACCGGAAAAAACCACTGACCGGAATAATGGAGAATGGCCCATGCGCCGGCGGCGCACACGATACCTGTTGCGAGTAACGCGATTTTGTCAACAATCCAATTCATTTCGCGGCTCCGGCCTGTAAAGCACGCATTGCACTTGAAACGCTTTCGAAAACGAAACACAGTCCATGCAATAGCCCTCTCAGTAAATTATTATATGCCGTCAAGCGGCGCGCACGAATTTTAGCAGAGCCAGGACATGCGAAATTTCCCGTTACGCATAACGGAATCAGAACCAGCATCAAATCTTTTGCACTTGCAGCACGAGCAAAACGTCGGTGCGCCCTTCGATGCACCGTGCCCCGTCCAAAAACGAGGCAGCCAGCCCACGCTATTGGCCGTTACCGAATCGGTACCCTGCATCGGTACCCTGCACAAGCCCGCCGATCTCAACCAGAGCTTGTCCAGCCCAAGTGCGACAGCCACCGACACAACCTCACTCGACGCAGCGCACCCGATGAACCGCTGCGTCCGCGCGCCACGTGCCGGCACGGCGACTAAGTATTGACGGGATGATTAACGCGGACATAATGAAGCGTGCTCGTCATTCGTTGTGCATCCTTGCATGTCAGAAAAACGTAATAAAATCGTCAGCACGGCAACGCGCCTATTCGGCCGCTACGGATATCACAGCGTAGGCGTCGATTGGATCATCGCCGAGGCAGGCGTCACGAAAACGACGATGTACCGTCACTTTGCTCTGAAGACGGATCTGATCGTCGAAGTGCTTCAGGAGCGTGCGCGCGCCTGCGCGGCTTCGCTCGAAGAGGCGCTCGCGCAAGCCGGCTCGCCCCTCGCCCGCCTACAAAAGGTGTTCGAGTGGCATCAGGAATGGTTCGATGCCGACGATTTCAGCGGCTGCATGTTCGCGCATGCCGCATCGGAGTTTCCTTCGAAGGGCTACCCTGTTCACACCGCGGCCGCCGAGCAAAAAGTGGCGCTGACTCGGCGCATCGAGGCAATACTGAGCGAGATGATGAGCCGGGATGAAGCTTCGGCGTTGGCGCCAGTCCTCGTCATGCTGCTCGACGGCGCCACGCTATCGGCTCAAATCACAGGTCGTACGAAAGCGGCAACCGAGGCGTGGCCGGTTGCCCGCGAGATGATCCTCGCCCGTGCGCATGTCACGCCGGTGCCACCGATTCCGACTCCCGTTCCAGCAAACTGAGCAGATAGTCGTAGTACTGCGCGCACGAGGCGAGCCGCAATTGCGCGCCGAACACCACGTCGGCCGCCGCAGCCGGCGTGCGCTCGATCAACGGCACGATGACGTTGTTGAGCCAGCCGTCGCCATGCACGACGTCGATCTCGACGTGTTCCGAGTAATAGCGATACGCCTCGCGTGCCAACCCGAGCCGGCGGCAGCCGTGAACCACCTTCTCGTAAGACGCCGGGTCGATCAATTCCGTCACCGCCATGACGCCGAGCAGCTTCCAATAGTGCGCGCGGCTCAACGCCGTCATCATGAATAAATTGTGCCCTGCCCGTCCTTGCCATGAAAGCGCCCCGACATGATCGGCGCGTGCCTGTGTGAGCCCGCATACATCGAGCAGATCTCGGAATGTACGGACATGCGCTTCTTTCCGATTGCCGCGGCCCGATTCGTCCCAAAGGTTTTGCACGATCTCGGGGCGCGTGAACTCCTCGGAGCCGACCATGGCCAGCGCAAGCAGATCGAAGAAACGAATGTTGAGCGCACTGTCGCTGGCAAAGAAACGTTGCATGGCGATGCGATCGGCTTCCACGGCGAGGAAATCGAAAAGCCGATGCGAGCCCGCGCGATGCGCTTTGCACAACTGCTCGATCGTCTCCACCGTTTGCGCCGCGCTTCCCGTCTCGGGAGCGGCGAGCATACGGTGCTCGGCCGCCAGCCAGGTCCATTCCAGGCCATTGCGAATACGGTAAAGCAGCGGATCGTGCTGGTTGCTCGCGCCCTCGGCATCCGGCCGGCAAAGCTGCAATTCATAAAGAGCAAACAGCGCCCCATGCGCTTCCGCCTTTGCACTGTCGTCGTTTTCGGCGAAGGCTCGCGTCGCAACGCCGACCGCTTTCGAGAGGTAACGTGCCGCAAATCCCTCACATCCCTCGATCCGCTCTTGAAGCATCGGAGCACGAATCAATCGGTCGACACTCGCATCCAGTGGAAGGGATAGCAGGTGTTCGGCCCAAGCCGCAGTGGCATGAGCATCGAGAACTGCATCGAAAGGTCCGAGGTCGTGAGCACGTTGCATCATCGTATTTGCCGTCATTGGAATATAAGGGGCCAAGCCGTGCCTCGTCATTGAGGCCGAGTCATGGTTCGAAATACCAACATGTCGAGCTGGGGAATTTCTGACATTGCCCATTTCGCATAAGAAAGAATTGTAATGTTGTTATCGACGATATCCTCGCCGCACGCGCATTGGCTGCTATTGTCCAAACCATAAAATCCGCCGATCCTCAGTATCTGGGAAGTCGAGACAGATCACGGAGATCGTGATTCCCTCGCTCAGATACCGGGGCTGAGATGCGGCGAATGAAACAGCAAGATCCGGCGCTCGCGTCGCCGCGAACCGGCGCATCATCGGTACAACCACGACGACAACGCGAACCGTTTATTCGAGCCATGCCAGTCCATCCCCAACGCCTTCCGGCCGCCGACACCGTCGATGATCAAACCGCCCTCGATCCCGTCGGGACCCCTCTCGACACAGTGCGCGCGATGGATTGGTCAACCGTCGAGGCGGCGCTCGATGCGCATGGATATGCCGTCGTTCCCGCGCTTCTATCGACGGCGCAATGCGCCACGCTTGCGGCACGCTACGATTCGGAATCGCTCTATCGCAGCCGTGTCGTCATGAGTCGACACGGCTTCGGCCGAGGCGAGTACAAGTACTTCGCCTATCCTCTTCCCCAACTCGTCGCCTCGCTGCGCGCGGCTTTGTATCCGCATCTCGTCCCGATCGCGAATCGTTGGAATGCGGCGATGGGGATCGACGTCCGCTATCCGAAGACGCATGCGGCTTTCATCGAACGCTGCCATGCCGCTGGCCAGGAGCGCCCTACGCCGCTGATCCTTCAATACGGGCAAGATGACTACAACTGCCTGCACCAGGATCTCTACGGCGAGCATGTCTTCCCGATTCAGACGGCGATCTTGCTCTCACAGCCGGGCCGCGATTTCACGGGCGGCGAATTCGTCCTGACCGAGCAGCGGCCACGCATGCAATCGCGTGCGGAAGTCGTGTCGCTCGAGCAAGGCGATGCCGTCGTTTTCGCGGTCAGTCATCGTCCCGTGGAGGGCACCCGAGGCCCTTATCGCGTCAACCTTCGCCACGGCGTAAGCCGCGTGCGGTCGGGCCGACGCCATACCGTTGGCATCATCTTTCATGATGCGCTTTGACCATGGACGTTCTGATGCGCAACCTACAATGAAAGCGTTCGCGGCATTCGATGGCCGCCGCTGCGTCGGCCCTTCGATGGCCGCCGTGTTGCGCGTGTTCGTATGGGGTTCTCATGTACGCCCTCTTCAAAGACCGCGAAGAGGCGGGCCGTCTGCTCGCCGAGCGCTTGCGCAGCGAAGCGAGCGCGACCACGATCGTTCTCGCGCTGCCGCGCGGCGGCGTGCCCGTGGCGTTCGAAGTTGCGTCGATATTGGGGGCCGAACTCGACATATTGCCGGTGCGCAAGATCGGGGTACCCGGCCAGGAAGAATTGGCCATGGGCGCCGTTGCCTCGGGCGGCGCCCTGTACGTCGATCACGGCACGATCAGGGCCGCTCGCGTTTCGCTCCCGCGCTTCGAGCAAGTGCTCGCGCAAGAACGCTTGGAACTCGCTAGGCGCGAACGGGCGTATCGAGGCGAGCGCCCGCCGGCAAAGGTTGAGGGCCGTACCGTGTTGCTCGTCGATGATGGCGTCGCAACCGGCTCCACGATGCGCTCTGCCGTTTCCGCCGTGCGTGCGCGCGGCGCGGCCCGAATCGTCGCCGCCCTTCCTGTTGCCCCGCACGGAGCGGAGGTGGATTTCGCCGATATCGTCGATGCTTTCGTCTGCGTGGAGCAGCCGATTCCCTTCTTCAGCGTCGGCCAACACTATGACGATTTCGGGGAAACGACTGACGACGACGTGCGCGCGCTGCTGCAACGCGCGTGGAGCGGCGGGAAGCGACGGGAAACGTGAAGTGCGGTCAAACGCCGCGCTTCACGGGGCAACCGCGTCAGAGCCGGAGCTCCGGTGCGGTATACCGGCACTCGTAGCGCTTCCTGACGGTCCCGTTTTCGTCGACGCTTTCGAGGTAGACGTCGAACTGCCAGAGCCGCACCATGTGCTTCAGCACTTCTTCGCTGTCGGCAGCCAAGTGCCGGTTGTCGCTCATGAAGTGCCGCAGCGTGAGGCTGCGATCGCCGCGCGTATTGACCGACCACACTTGGATATTCGGCTCGCGATGGTGCATGTCGTATTGGCGCGACAACGATTGCCGCACGTGCTGATATCCGCTGTCGTCGTGAATGGCCGATACTTCCAGCGCATCGCGCGTATCGTCGTCGAGCACCGAGAACAAGCGCATGTCGCGGATCAACTGCGGCGAAAGATACTGTGCGATGAAGCTCTCGTCCTTGAAGTTGCGCATCGCATAGTGCAGCGTTTGCAGCCAGGGCGAGCCAGCAATATCGGGGAACCAGCGACGATCTTCCTCGGTGGGTGCTTCGCAAATGCGGCGGATGTCGCTCATCATCGAAAAGCCGAGCGCGTAAGGATTCATGCCGCTGTAATACGGCTTCGTAACGGGCGGCTGATAGATGACGTTGCTGTGCGAATGCAAGAACTCCATCATGAAGCCGTCTTCGAGCAAGCCTTGGTTATATAGCGTATTGAGCAGCGTGTAGTGCCAGAACGTGGCCCAGCCCTCGTTCATGACCTGGGTTTGGCGCTGCGGATAGAAGTACTGTCCGATCTTGCGCACGATGCGGATGACTTCCCGCTCCCATGGCTCGAGCAGCGGCGCGTTCTTTTCCGCGAAGTACAGCAAGTTCTCCTGCGGCTCCGGCGGGTAGCGCTCTTCTTCCTCTTCGGCAAGCGGTGTCTGGTGCGACGGCAGCGTGCGCCACAATTCGTTCACTTGAGATTGCAGGTAGGCTTCGCGCTCCCGGCGCAGGGCCGATTCCTTCGCTAGCGAAAGCTTTTGCGGCCGCTTGTAGCGATCGACTCCGTAGTTCATCAGCGCGTGGCAGGAATCGAGCAGCTCTTCCACTCTATCCATGCCGTAGCGCTCTTCGCATTCGGCGATGTAATTCTTGCCGTAGACGAGGTAGTCGATGATCGCGTGGGCGTCGGTCCAGAGGCGGAACAGGTAGTTGCCCTTGAAGAACGAGTTGTGCCCATACGCGGCATGCGCGATCACGAGCGCCTGCATCGTCATCGTGTTCTCTTCCATCAGATACGCGATGCAGGGGTTCGAGTTGATGACGATTTCGTAGGCGAGCCCCATTTGGCCGCGGCGGTAGCTCTTTTCCGTCGAAAGAAAGTGCTTGCCGAAGGACCAATGGCGATAGTTCACGGGCATGCCGACCGATGCATAGGCATCCATCATCTGCTCGGCGCTGATGAGCTCGAGCTGGATCGGGTAGACGTCGAGCTCGTATTGCTCGGCGACTTGGGCGATATGCGTGTCGTACTCTTCGATCAGCTCGAAGGTCCAATCGGACGGCCACGGCAACGGTCTGCGGTCGGCGATGTTCATACGGATTTCCCTTTGCGCCGCTACGGGGGCAGCGTCTTCGGTACGGCCTCGCGTTTCGGTGTCGGCTTGCTCGGGCTTCGCATGCTGCTTATGGCGCGAACCCGCCTGGTGCGTCGCCTTCCGTTGACGCTCCGGCTCGTAGCCGCGCGATTCGTTATGCAAATGTTTAGTGGTCATGAGGCCGCCACTTGCTTCTCGAACAGCTCGCGGAAAACGGGGTAGATATCGGCCGCGGCGTCGACCTTCTTCATCGCCAGATGAGGCTGCGTCATGGCGAGCTGGGCATACTCCAGCCACAAATTTTGCTCTTCGGGCGCGACTTGAATATAGGCGAAGTATCGTACCTTTGTCAGGATGTCGTCCTGGAGAATGCGCCGGCACTTCGGCGAGTCGTCCGTCCAGTTGTCCCCGTCCGACGCCTGGGCTCCGTAAATGTTCCATTCAGTGGGCGAATAGCGCTCGTTCTGGATCTTTCGCATGAGTTCCAGCGCACTCGAGACGACCGTGCCGCCGCTTTCCGTCGAATGAAAGAAGGTGTCTTCGTCTACTTCCTCCGCGCGCGTGTGGTGACGGATGAAGACGACTTCGATCTTTTCGTAGTTACGTTTCAGGAATAAATAGAGCAGGATGAAGAAGCGCTTGGCCAAATCCTTGCGCTGCTCATCCATCGAGCCCGAAACGTCCATCAGACAAAACATCACGGCTTGGCTCGACGGCTGCGGCTGTTTTACGCGGTTGACGTAGCGCAAGTCGAACGGGTCGATGAACGGAATCCGCCAAATGCGCCCGCGCAAATGGTGCAATTCTTCTTCCAGCTGCTTCAGCTCTTCGCCGTGGTCGCCGGGTTCGTTCGCGAGCAGTTCGTACTGCCGCTCGAGTTCGCGCAATTGATTGACGAGCGGCGCGCCGAGTGCGATGCGCCGGCCCAGCGCGCTGCGCAGGGACCGCACGACGTCGATGTTGTTCGGCGTTCCTTCCGCGGCCCAGCCCGCACGGATGTTTTTCCATGTCGGCACGGCCAGCAGATGGGTCTTCACGAGACGCGGCAGTTCGAGGTCGTCGAAGAAGTACTGCATGAATTCTTCGCGGCTCAACTCGAAGACGAAATCGTCCTGCCCCTCGCCTTCGTTGCTGGCCTGGCTCCCTCCCCCGCCGCTGCCGCCGTTCGGGCGCGGGATCTTGTCGCCGCGCACGTAATCCTCGTTGCCCGGATGCACGAGTTCGCGGCGCCCGCCGGGGCCGTGATGAAACTGCGGCTCGGCGATATCCTTGCGCGGAATCGTGATGCTGTGCGTATTTTGGATGTCCTTGATGCTGCGGTCACGCACCGCTTCGGAAACGGCACGCCGAATGTAGTTCTTTACGCGGCGCAAAAATCGCTCGCGATTCGCAATGCTCTTGTTCTTACCAGCCAGCCTGCGGTCGATGATTTGATGAAGCACATCCAGTCTCCCGCTCTTGATTGCCGAAAGCGACACGACGATCGAGCGCCGCAGGCGCCATGCCCGCGCAGCGCGTCCCGCGTGCGCCTGCCGCGCTGCTTCTGCGCTCGCGGGCGAACCCGCGAGCGCGTCATGCGCGACGACTTATCCCACTGCCGAACTTCATGATGACTTGCGCACGCGCAGATACCAGTCGCAAAGCAAGCGCACCTGCTTCGGCGTATACCCCTTGGCGACCATGCGATTGACGAAGTCTTCGTGCTTGCGCTGCTCCTCAGCCGAACCCTTGGCGTTGAACGAGATGACGGGCAGCAATTCCTCCGTGTTCGAGAACATCTTCTTTTCGATGACGACGCGCAGCTTTTCGTAGCTGATCCACGCCGGGTTCTTGCCGCCGTTCGCGGCTCGGGCGCGCAGCACGAAGTTCACGATTTCGTTGCGGAAATCCTTCGGGTTGCTGATGCCCGCCGGCTTCTCGATCTTTTCCAGCTCTGCGTTCAGCGCAGCGCGATCGAAGCTTTCGCCCGTATCGTGATCGCGGAACTCCTGGTCCTGGATCCAGAAATCGGCATACGTGACATAGCGATCGAAAATATTCTGGCCGTACTCCGAATACGATTCGAGGTACGCGGTTTGGATCTCCTTGCCGATGAACTCGGCGTACCGCGACGCGAGCAGGTCTTTCACGAACGAGAGGTATTTCTGCTCCGTTTCCGGCGGGAACTGCTCGCGTTCGATCTGCTGCTCGAGCACGTACATGAGGTGCACGGGGTTGGCCGCGACTTCGCTCGTATCGAAGTTGAACACGCGCGACAAGATCTTGAACGCGAACCGTGTCGACACCCCGGTCATGCCCTCGTCGACGCCTGCGTAGTCGCGATACTCCTGATACGACTTCGCTTTCGGATCGGTGTCCTTCAGGTTCTCACCGTCGTACACCTGCATCTTCGAGAATAGATTCGAGTTCTCGGGCTCCTGTAGGCGCGTGAGCACGGAGAACTGCGCCATCATCTTCAACGTGCCGGGCGCGCACACGGCCTGTGCGAGCGACGAGTTGCGAATGAGCTTGTCGTAGATCTTGATTTCCTCGGACACGCGCAGGCAGTACGGCACCTTGACGACGAAAATGCGGTCGAGCAGCGCTTCGTTGTTGCGGTTGTTGCGGAAGGCCTTCCATTCCGACTCGTTCGAGTGAGCGAGGATGATGCCGTCGAACGGAATCGCGCCGAACCCTTCCGTGCCCTTGAAGTTGCCTTCCTGCGTGGCGGTGAGCAGCGGGTGAAGCACCTTGATCGGGGCCTTGAACATCTCGACGAACTCGAGCAAGCCCTGATTCGCGAGGCACAAGCCGCCCGAATAGCTGTAGGCGTCCGCGTCGTCCTGCGCATACTGCTCGAGCTTGCGAATGTCGACCTTGCCGACGAGCGAGGAGATGTCCTGGTTGTTCTCGTCGCCCGGCTCGGTTTTGGCAATCCCGATCTGCCTGAGGATCGACGGGTAGCGGCGCACCACGCGAAACTTTCGGATGTCGCCGTTGTATTCGTGCAAGCGCTTGACCGCCCACGGACTCAAGATGCTCTTGAGGTAGCGGCGGGGAATGCCGTACTGCTCTTCGAGAATCGGACCGTCTTCGTCGTAATCGAAGAGGCCGAGCGGCGATTCGTTGACCGGCGAGCCCTTGATCGAATAGAACGGCACGCGTTCCATCAATTGCTTGAGCCGTTCGGCGATCGACGACTTGCCGCCGCCGACAGGACCGAGCAAATAGAGAATTTGCTTTTTCTCTTCGAGCCCTTGCGCGGCGTGACGGAAGTACGCGACGACCTGCTCGATCACGTCCTCCATCCCGTAGAACTCTCGGAATGCTGGGTAAACCTTGATGACCTTGTTCGCGAAGATCCGCGACAAGCGGGGGTCATGGCGCGTGTCGACCTGCTCTGGCTCCCCGATGGCCGTCAACATGCGTTCGCTGGCCGTCGCGTACGCGGCGGAGTCGTTTTTGCAGAGCGCGAGATACTCTTCGAGCGAGAACTCCTCCTCTCGGGTTTTCTCGAAGCGGTTCGCGAAGCTGCTGTAAATATCCATGCTACCTCCTCGCCGAAGTCTGCGGACGATGTCGCTTTCGGAAGCCTATACCGGAACGACCTCGCTCGATTTCATCCTAAACCCTTTTAAATTATTTTTCACGACCTACGTGGGCCTCCCTTGTACGCGTGTGCCCTAGCTTGGATATGCGGACACACTGGCCTACAATCTTCACCCTGCTCATGCTCGGCATCTCGCTTGCCCTCTTGCGCAATCGCTGCTCGATGCCACGTCCGAGCGACCTCTACGTACGCTGCTCACCTCCTGCTTCAACCGCGGGCCATGCGCGTGCATGCCCCTCATCTTGCTGGTCTTGCTGCTGTCGCTCGCGCCACGGTCACGATACGCACGTACTTGTGCGTACTCCTCAGATAACGGCATCCGTGCTCACGAAGTTCAGTGATGCCGATCTCGCGCACGTTTGCGCTCAGCCGCCGCGTGGCTGATGACGAAGGACGAAGCGCAAGCAGCAAAGCGCAAAGCACGAAAACTCGCTGGGCGAGACTGCAACGCGTGCACGACCCATCGCCCCATCGCACGTGCGATGCCCGCTCGGACAGCGCGCGTGCGATGGGGCGATCACCGCGTCGCGCTTAACGCACTGCTCTTGTTTCCGCTTATGTCCGTATACGCACGAGCCGGCGTTTCGACGACACGTGTACGCATCGGTTACAACTTTCTTGTTTTGAAGGATGGGGATGGCGTCTCGTCCGGCCGTGCCTTCGTCGGCCTCTCTCGGAAGAGCCATGCACCTGCATTCGAGGTGCGATTGATCTAATGAATTAAAGTCGATGACAGGATAGGTCTTATCAATGGAGAATGCGCGATAGGCGGTGGTCAATGGGGGAGACGGTTGCGCGCGCATCCATTGACTTGCTCATGCCCGCGAGCACGCATGCGCTGCATGCGCTCAATCGCTCAGGGTACTCAGGTCAGGCGCACAAGGCGGCGCCGACGGGCCCCGCGAAGACCGCCGTAGATTCGCGCAGCACGAGCCGCGGCGTGATCACGCGGCGCCGCGTCGGCCCGCTCATCTCGCCGCTGATGCGCTCGATCAACATCTGCGCGGCGGCCTCGCCGAGCGCTCGCACGGACTGGCCCACCGTCGACAGCGCCGGGTAGGTGTAGCTGCTGAGCTCGATGTCGTCGAAGCCGATGATGGAGCAGTGCTGCGGCACGCGGATGCCGCGTTCAGCGGCCACGCGCAGCGCACCGATGCCCATCATGTCGTTGCAGGCGAAAATGGCCGTGGGCCGCACCGTATCGAACAAGCGGCCAGCCGCTTCCTGGCCGCCCCCGCCCGTGAAATCGCTTTCGACGATCGCAGTCGGCTCGATATCGATGCCGCGCTCGGTCATGGCACGAATGAATCCGTGCACGCGCATGGCGCTTACTGCCGTCGCCACGGGCCCCGTGATGCACCCGATCCGGACGTGGCCGAGTTCGAGCAGGTGGCGCGTCGCCAAATAGGCGCCGCGCTCGTGATCGATCTGGACCAGATCTGCAGCCAAGCCCTCGATATTGCGGTCGACGATGACGAGCGGTTCGCGCGTGTCCGCCAAACTGCTCGCGAGAACGGCATCGTCGCCGGCCGACGCGATGATGAGGCCATCGATGCGCTTTTCCTGCAAGATTCGCAAATAGCTGCGTTGTTTCGCCGGGTCGTCGTCCGAGTTGCAAAAGAACATGCAATATCCCTCGCGCGCGCACCCGTCTTCGATTCCGCGCGCCAACTCGGCAAAATACGGGTTCGTGCTGTTGGGCACGACGAGTCCGATCGTCGCCGTCGAACGTGCCTTCAGCGATCGTGCGACCGCCGAAGGCACGTAGTTGAGCTGGGCGATCGCGCGCTCGACTTTCGCGCGCACGTCGGCCGAGACCGGGCGTGTGTTGTTGACCACGTGCGATACGGTGGTAAACGACACCCCGGCCATGGCCGCCACATCCTTGATCGTCGCCATTACCGATTCTCTCTCGCTTGTTTTTGTCTGCGGACCTTACCGGCCCCGCACTACGCCATCCATCCACTTTCACACGCTGGTTCGCCGCGTTTTCCCCGCGCGGCGAGCCGGCCCACCTGCTTCCTACTGCTTCAATTCCGTCCGCGCCGGCCTCCATGGATATCGCGCGCGACCGTGGCGACGATCATCGGGTTCCGTCCGCGTCAGCCCTAGCCGGCCAGCGGCAATCATGACGCCCCCGCCGGCGAAATGCCGATCGCGATCGGGTGGGAGAGAATGTCGGGCGGCCGGATCGGCGGCTGTCGCGCGCCGGCACGCCGCCATGACGCTCATGTCGGAGGATAACGGCAACGGCGGATGCTTTCTTGAGCACGCTCGTTCGGATGGCGCGCGACGCCAGGCGCAGCGCGGCTGCGACGTGCCGCGCTGCGCTGCGCTGCGCCTATCGCACGTATCGACGGTTACGCTACTTCTGGGCTTTCGTCACGAGATCGACGGGCGTCTCGACCACCTGCGACAGATCGGATTGCTTTTTGTGTTCCTGGATCGCCTTGAGCGCCGTATCGATACCGAACACGGCCTGTTTCGCGGCGTATTGGTTGGCCGTCGCGAGCACGCGGCCGTCCTTCAGCATCGGCTTGATGGCGTCGATGTCGTCGTAGCCGACCACGTAGACCTTGCCTTGCTTGCCGGCCGCGCGCACGGCCGACACGGCGCCGATCGCCATATTGTCGTTGCCGCACAACAGCGCTTTGATATTCGGGTATTGATTGAGCATGGCCGAAGCGATGGCGTTGCCCTTGTCGATCTCCCACTCGCCCGATTGAACGGAGTCGATTTTCGCGCCGACCTTCTGCATGGCGGCCTTGAATCCGGCCGTGCGCTGCTGCGCGTTCGTCGTCGTCGACACGCCTTCGATGATGCCGACCTCATCCCCCTTCTTCAGCTTCTTGGCGAGGTAATCGCCCACCTTCTCGGCGCCCTTTGCGTTGTCGGGACCCACGAACGGGACGTTCAAGTCCTTCGATTTGAGGACGTCCGGATCGAGCCGGTTATCGATATTCACGACGATGATGCCGGCGTCGACGGCCTTCTTCACGACGGGAACGAGCGCTTTCGAATCGGCGGGTGCGAGCACGATCGCATCGACGTGGCTGTTGATCATCTGCTCGACGATGTTGATCTGCGCCGCCGTGTCCGTCTCGTTCTTGATGCCGTTCGTGATGAGGTCGAACTTGCTGCTGTTGTGCTTTTGATAGTCCTTCGCACCGGTTTCCATCGTCAGGAAGAATTCGTTCGCCAGCGATTTCATGACGAGTGCTACCTTGGGTTTCTTGGTGCCTTGGGCGAGCGCGTCGGTCGCGGTGAGCGGTGCGAGGCTCACGCACGCCAATGCGGCGGCGGCAACGAGGATACGGCGGCGGGTGCGGTGCAGCATAAGGTTCTCCTTTCTTATTCGGCTCGTGAACAGCCGTGATTTTTGATTCGAACGCTTGGGCGAATGCCCGGCGCGTCGCCGCTCGATGCGACGAGAGGCGCACGCCTCGGCGCGGGCCGGGATCGCCTATGCTGGACCCTTCTGCGCTAGCACGCAAGGACAGCGCGCGCGAGTTCGGGTTTGTGCTGAACCGCTCCGGTGCGAAACCGGAGAAACGCCGCGTCGGCCAGGGCTCGAGCCGAGTGCGTCAGAGATGCTCGATCGAACTGCCGTCGACCTTGCCGTCGATGATGTCGCGCGCGTATTGGACGCCGATTCGGTGTGCTTCGAGTTGGTCTTCGAGCGGCGCGTGCTCGGGGACGCCGAACATTTCCGACTTGCCCCGATCGCCGCTCGCACGGCGCGAAATCGTCACGACGATGTCGAACCGGTGCGGTGCGTCGTCCGCCTGGTCAGGCTCTTTCGCGCGCCTGAGCGCCTGCACCCCGATCGCAAAACCCTTGTATTGCTCGGAAAACGGTACGGCCATGACTGACGCTCCGTCGAAATGAGTGGCTGCTCGTTCCCGCGCCCGACACGGCGGGGAGTCGCCCGGCACGAGCTGACCGCGATGGGCCGTGCCAAGGAACGCAAAACCCGTTCCGAGCGGCCCGGTTCGCCCGTCGGCCGGATCGCAAGGCCTGTGACGGCCGCCGCCCGCCGCGAAGCGCTGAAATGCCGAGACGTTTGAAGAAATTACCGGTCGCTGGCCGTTGTGCAGACGAAACTCGCGTCGCTGCCCGTTCGGAGCAGCGACGATTCGTCGCATTTCTTCTATGATGGCTGCCAGGACGGCCCACCAGAACCTCACGATTCGAAGCCATCGGGCCGCCGTCTCATCGTGGATGCGTGGGTGCATTGCGGAGGCATCAAATGGCATGGAGACACAACCGCTGGGTAAGACGCTGGCTCATCGTCATCGTCTTCTGGGCAGTCCCGGTGGCGATCGTTGCGGTGCGCGAGATCCAAGACGAAATGTCGTACAACATCGTCGACCTCGACCGCGCGCTGACGACATGGCAACTCACCGACGCGCAGCGTGCCGCGGGCGATGCCCTGCGCTGCCGCGGCAAACCCGACCAAGCGCGCGCGGCCGGCTGTCCCGCCGATGTATTGGCCGCCAACGCGCCGCGCCAGCGCGATGCCATTGCCGAATATGCGTTGCGGCGCCGCACGCTGTTTCTGTACCTCTGGCATGCGTTCGTCGGCTATTGGGTCGTGCCGGCCGCATTCATCTTCGCCGTGGGCCTCGTCATCGCCGGCATTCGGCGCGCGCTGAGGCGCCCGCCCGTCGTCAAGCGCACCGTGCAGCATTGATCCGCGCTAAATCGGGCCGGGCCCCTGGCATGCCCCATGCTCGACTCTCGTTGCGTTGTGTGAGATCACGCTTCGTCCGAACCCGCCGTCGAGCGGTTTGACCGACGGAACATAACGGAGAGAGTCCATGCAAGAACGAAACTTCATGCGCAAAGCTGCCACTGCCGTGGTGGTCGGGGCATTCGCGCTCGCCGGTTGCACCGCAACCACGAACAACGGCAACCCCGTCGGCTCGTCGCCCGGCAGCAACATGTCGAAACGGCAGGAGATCAATGCGGGCGTCGACGCGACGCTCTCGCGCCTATATGCCCAGGTGCCCGGTTCGCGTGAGCTGGTCCAGAAGGCGCATGGCGTATTGGTGTTCCCGAAGGTGCTGCAAGCCGGCTTCGTCGTGGGCGGCCAGTACGGCGACGGCGCGTTGCGCGTAGGCGGCCAGACTGTCGGCTACTACAACACCGTCTCGGGTTCGTTCGGGCTGCAGGCCGGTGCGCAATCGAAGGCCGTCGTGTTTCTGTTCATGACCGACGATGCGTTGAACTCGTTCCGCTCGCGCGACGGCTGGTCGGTCGGCGGGGACGCCTCAGTCGCCGTGCTGAAGATGGGCGCCAACGGCGCCATCGATACGACGACGGCTACCAAGCCAGTCGAAGTCATCGTCATGACGAACGCGGGCCTCATGGGCGACCTCTCGCTCGAAGGCACCAAGATCACCCGGCTGAAGATCTAGCTGCGGTCGCGGCGGCGGCGCGGTGCCCTTCCGCACCGCCCCGCCCGCTTCCCACTGGCATTTCGCTTCCCGCTGCGCTGCGCCGCGCCGCATCGCGCGAGCGCGGCCGAGCGTCCGCTCAGGCGTTCGACGCCCCTTCTCCCGACAGCGAATCGATGATCTTGAAGCGCGACCGCTTTTGGGCGCGGATGACGGACTGATACGCGGCCAGATATTGGCGTGCCATGTGGTGCGAGGTGAAACGCTCCTCGAACCGTTGCCGCACGCGCGTGCGCGGCAGCGTATGCAGCCGGTTGACGGCGGCCACGGCGCTGATTTCGTCTTCGACGATGAAACCCGACAGGCCCTCGTCGACGACCTCCGGCACGGACCCTCGATTGAACGCGATGACGGGCGTGCCGCACGCCATCGCTTCGATCATGACGAGTCCGAACGGCTCGGGCCAATCGACCGGAAACAGCAGCGCGTGGGCACCGGACAAGAATTCGGCCTTTTGATCGTCCGCGATCTCGCCGATGAATTGCACGTGCGGCAGGTCGAAGAGCGGTTTGATCTCGCGTTCGAAATACTCGCGATCGGCCGCATCGATTTTGGCCGCGACGCGAATGGGCAGCCCGCAATGCCCGGCGATGCGGATGGCCGTATCGACACGCTTTTCGGGAGAAATGCGGCCCAGAAAAGCGAGATACTTCTGTTCGACCGGCTGCGGCGTATAAAGTGCTTCGGGCAGCCCGTGATAGACGGTCGTGAGCCATTTCGCCTGCGGTATCGGGTGGCGCTGCGCGTTCGAGATCGAAATGACGGGCGCCGTGTTGAACGTGTCGAAGACGGGCTGCTGCTCGGGCAGATCGAGCCGGCCGTGCAGGGTCGTGACGAACGGCGTGTCCTGTCGTTTGAACAGCGAGAACGAGTAGTAGTCCATATGGAAATGCAGCACGTCGAACTCTTCGGCGCGGCGCCGCACGAGTTCCATGAGCAGCATGTGCGGGGCAATCCGGTCGCGAATGGCCGGGTCGAGCCGCAGCGCGAGCGGCCAGACGGGCTCGAGCTTCGCGCGGGTTTTCGAGTCGCCGCTCGCGAACAACGTCACGTCGTGCCCCAAATCGACGAGGGCTTCGGTGATGTACGAGACGACGCGCTCGGTCCCACCGTAGAGCTTGGGCGGCACCGACTCCGTCAGCGGCGCGATTTGCGCAATTTTCATTCGATCGACTCCATGCAAGTGGATTTCGGGTGCATTGCCCCTCGATCCCCGGTTCGCCGGTTACTGAGTGCCGGTTTCGCTCATGCGAAGCTCGCGAAAAACGGCGCCATGGTTTCAATTATTCGGTATGGCGGCCCCCGAATGCTGCACCGCTTTCAATTGCTTTCGCGCTGTTACAGTCGCGAAACAGGCTCCTTCGACGTCGTCTCCCGTCGTTCGTGTATCGCGCTCATGCGCCGCGCAGGTCTTCGAGAAACGTATCACGCCACACGCCGAGGTCGTTGCGCCTGAGCACGGCCATGTTCACTTCATGGCGCTGCTTGCGCTCTGCCAGCGGCATGGACAGCGCACGCTCGAGCGCTTCGGACATGCCGACGATGTCGTGCGGATTGACGATCAGCGCGGCGCACAGCTCCGCCGCGGCCCCCGCGAATTCGGACAGCACGAGCACGCCGGGGTCTTCGGGGTTTTGCGCGGCGATGTACTCCTTCGCGACGAGGTTCATGCCGTCGCGCAGCGGCGTGACGAACCCCACCTGCGATTCGCGGCACATCGACATCAATTGCGAACGCGCGAAGCGCTGATTGAGATAGCGAATCGGCGTGTAGTCGAGGCCCGAATAGCGGCCGTTGATGCGCCCAGCCTCGTATTCGAGATTGTGCCGGATCCGCTGATAGCTTTCGACGTCGGTTCTCGTGGGCGGCGCCACCTGGACGAACGTGACGTTCCCGCGCCACTGCGGCGCGTGCTCGAGCAACTGCTCGAACGCGCGGAACCGCTCGATGAGCCCCTTCGAGTAATCGAGCCGGTCGACGCTCATGACGAGCTTGCGCCCCTCGAGGCTGTGCTTGAGCTCGAGCACTTGCTTGCGGCTCTCGTTGCGTGCGGCCTCGGCGGCGATCTCGTCGGGAAACACGCCGATACGGTAGACGCCCGAATGCAGCCGGCGCCCATACGCCTGAACGTTGCCTTCATCGGTGACGGTTCCGCCCGCATGCCTCACGACGTAGTCGTGAAACGCGAGGCGATCGCTATCGGTCTGGAAACCGACGACGTCGTAGCAGCAGAGCGACTTGATCAACTCCTGGTGCGGCGGGACGTTTTGCAGCACCTGCGGCGACGGAAACGGCGTGTGCAGGAAGAAGCCGATGCGATTGGCGACGCCCTCGCGCCGCAATGCTTCGGCAAACGGGATCAAGTGGTAGTCATGGACCCAGACGACGTCGCCGGGCTCGATCAGCTTGACGAGCTTGTGGGCGAGCCACGCATTCACTCGGCGATAGCCGGCGTACTCCTCACGATCGTAGGCGGCGAGGTCGTTGCGGTAATGAAAGACCGGCCAAAGCGTCGCGTTCGAAAAGCCCCGGTAGTATTGGTCATAGTCGCGCCGCGTCAAGCCGATCGTCGCAAACGTCACCGCCCCTTCGTGCGTGAGCGTCGGCCCGGCGTTCGCGACCGCTTCGCTGACGACGTCGCCGCTCCAGCCGAACCAAACTCCGCCCATGTCCTTCAATGCGCTGTAGATGCCGACGGCAAGTCCCCCCGCCGAACCCTTGGTTTCGGTCGGCGTCGCAACGCGGTTCGATACGGCAATGAGTCGGCCCATGGATGGTGGCGTTCGGTTCGGACATCGGGTTGATCGATGACGCGTGATACGCTGCGCCGCTCGTTCGTCTAGCCGCTCGGTCGCTCACTCGCCCTTGCACGGGAACGACTTCTCCAAGCCGAGCGACACCGCGGTGCTCGCGTTGTAGTCGGCCGAATCCGGGTTCTCGGCGACATAGCGGCGCACCGCGTCGACCAGCCGCTGCGGATCGATGCGATCGGGCAGGCAAAAATATTGGCCCACACGCGGGCCCGTCGTGCCGCCGATGGCGTCGATGGTGTTGAATACCCCGTCGGCGGCGCCCTTGACATAGGCCTTGCAGGCAGCGCGCGAAATCGCGTCGGTCTGAGTGCACAGCTTGTGCAGATCCCCGGCCGTGAACTTGCCGCCCCCCGGCGCAACGGCCGCCGTGGCGGCGAACGGTATGGTCAACGCGGCGACGCATATCAAAGCCCGCAACATAATCTTCCTTTTTCTCCGAGCGGTGAACGGATACTCTCGCAAATTGCCCCAGCCTTCACGCGCCCGGGCGAAAAAAATGATTATTTTGCACCGTTTTGGGCGGGAGTAGACGTGCGGGCAGCCCCCGATGCGGCGACACCCGACGCGGCCGTCGCTTCACGGGCGTACATGTCCTGCAGAGCTTCCGTGACGTCCTTGGCGTGATAGCGCTTCGCGAAATCGAGCGCGGTCAAGCCGATCTGGTTTTTCACGCGCGAATCCGCG
This sequence comes from Trinickia sp., assembly GCF_051953955.1. GTDB lineage: Bacteria > Pseudomonadota > Gammaproteobacteria > Burkholderiales > Burkholderiaceae > Trinickia. The sequence goes on from NZ_JBQCIF010000127.1 coordinate 20,628, forward strand.
CCCGCATCGAGCAGCACCTTGACCGTCGACAAATGATTGCCGCGCGCGGCCATCATCAGCGGCGTCGTGCCGTTCGGCGAGCCCGCGTCGATATAGGCCGAATTGTCGAGCAGCAGCTTGACGATGTCGTCATGGCCGTTCGCCGCCGCGTAGTGCAGTGGCGCCCACCCCTTCTTGTTGACTTCGGCTCCCTTGTCGATCAGCGCTTTGACGAGGCTCGTGTCGCCGTTCAGCGCGGCGAGCATCATCGCATTCTCACCGGCGGCGTCGAGCTTCTCGACGTCGGTTTTCGGATCGGCGATCAGCGCGTTCGCCACCTTGTCCGATTTTTCGCGCGCGGCCAGGACGATCAGCGGCATGCCTTCCGAATCCGTCGCATTCGGATCGGCGCCCTGCGACAACGCTTTTTGAACCGCTTTCACGTCGTCGAACTTCACTGCCTTGACGAGCGAGTCGAGGCTGGCAGCATGCGCCGCCACGGCCAGCGACGCCAAGGCGCCGGCCCCGGCGAGCGCCAGGCGCTGAAGGAGACGCCGGGAAGCGAACGAGAGCGGTGCGGTGGTATGTGTATTCAACTGGTCTTCCTTTGCTTTGAATGAGTTGTTTCGGCGATCGTCGATTCGCGTCAACCGGGATGCGGCGCCGGAATGCCGAAAAGACGAAAGAAATTGCGCGTCGTCGCGGCCCCGAGCTCGGCGTCCGACATGCCCCGCGCTTGCGCAATGAAACGTCCGACATAACTGACGTATGCAGGTTCATTCGGTTTGCCGCGATAAGGCACGGGCGCCAGATACGGGGAATCGGTTTCGATCAACAGCCGCTCGAGCGGGACGCGGCGCGCGACCTCCTGAACGTCCGTGGCGCTCTTGAACGTGACGATGCCAGAAAGGGAAATGTAAAAATTCTGCGCCAGTGCGCGCTCGGCGATAGGCCACGGCTCCGTGAAGCAGTGCATGACGCCGCCCGGTACGTGCGCGTGCTCTTGGTCCATGATCCGCAGCGTGTCGTCGCTCGATGCGCGTGTGTGAACGATGAGCGGCTTCATCACGGCCTTCGCGGCACGGATGTGCGTGCGAAAGCGTTCGCGCTGCCATTCCATGTCCGCAATCGAGCGCCCTTCCAGACGGTAATAGTCGAGCCCCGTTTCGCCGATCGCGACGACCTTCGGATGAGCCGCCAACTCGATCAGCTCGTCGACGGTCGGCTCGCGTGCGTCCTCGTGATCGGGGTGGACACCGACCGATGCATAGACGTTGTCGTAGGCCTGCGCGACCTCGAGCACGCTCGGCAGCGTTTCGAAGTCGACGCTGACGCACAGGGCATGGGTCACGTCATGCGAGCGCATGTTCTCGAGCACCTGCGGCAGGCGCTCGACGAGACCTTCGAAATTGATGTGGCAATGCGAATCGACGAACATCGTATCTCTCGTAACTCTACGGCTTCATTCAGTTCAGTTCAGTTCAGTTCAGTTCGGCTCGGTACCGTGCTGCCCGGCCGGTGCGACACCGCGACGGGCAACGCGCCCCTAGCCGGCGGACTCGCTCACCCGGCGCCCTAGGATGACGAGGTCGCGCTCTACCCCGTCGAGCACCGCCACGCGCGGCAAGGTGCCCCAGTCTTCGAATCCGCAGCGGCGAAACAGTGCGAGGCTCGCGGCGTTGTGCCCAAAAATGAATCCCAGCAGCGTGTCGATGCGGAGCGTCGGGGCTGCGTCCAGCGCGGCCGCCATCAGCTTCGTACCGAGTCCTCGTCCGCGCGCGCGCTCATCGAGATAGATGCTGAGCTCTGCCGTGCGCGCGTACGCGGGGCGGCCATAGAAATCCGAGAAGCTGAGCCAAGCATCGATGGGCCCGCGGCTCCCCGCCTCCGCCTCGTGCTCGACGACCCACAGCGGCCGCCTGCCGGGCCCGTGTGCGTGAAACCACGGCAAGCGGCTTTCGACCGTCACGGGCGCGAGGTCGGCCGTCACCTGGCGCGAAGCGACGGTCGAGTTGTAGATGGCAACGATCTCGGGCAAGTCGTCGAGCGTCGCGTTGCGGTAGCTCACATGCATGGCATGGGTTCCTCGCTTTGAGTCGTTGGTGTCGTTCGTATCGTTCGTGGTTTTCATCGGATGGATGAGGCCGCCGGTGCTCGCTCAGGCGAACAAGTCGCGATAGCCGAGAAACAGCGCTTCGAACACGAGGCGCGCATTGAGCGGATGGTTTTCGACCGCGCGCTCGCGTGTCACCGTCTTCATGAAGCGCGCGAACGCATTCGCATCGACGCGCGCCGCGCAGCGCGCCAGATCGCGCTGCGCGGCGGGGAAATATCGGGGCCGCTGCGCCGCATGCTCCGCCAAGAGGTCGTAGAGCCACCGCTGAAGCCAGCCGAGCACCATCGGCACGGGCAGCTTTTGCAAGGCTTCGGCGCAAGCGAACGCGTCGCATTCGGGGCCCGCCGCCAGCTGCTTCAGCGTGAAATCGCGCAGCGGCCGGTTCTCGTCGCCGGCCAGCGCCAATGCCGCGAGCGGGGCCCCGCCGGCTTCGGCCAACAGCGCTCCGGCGTCAGGCACACCTTGTTCGGAGAGCCACGCGCGCGCGACCTCAGGCGACGGCGTCGACATCGGCCATTGCCGGCAGCGGCTGATGATCGTTGGCAGCAAGCGGTCGATGCGAGCGGACACGAGCAGAAAAACGACGCCGGCCGGTGGCTCTTCGAGCGTCTTGAGCAGTGCATTGGCCGATGCAGCGTTGAGTTGGTCGGCCGGATAGACGAGCACGACGCGCGCTCCCCCGCGGTGGGCGCCGACCCCGCAGAAGTCGAGCAACGCCCGCACCTGCTCGATCTTGATTTCCTTGCTCAGCGTCCTCGTCTTCTTACCTTCCTCGGCTTCGGGCTTCTCATCGGCTGTGGATGTCGATGCGCCCGCCGCTTCCCCGGCGAGCGCTTCGGGCAGCACGGCGCGGTAGTCCGGGTGATTGCCTTGGACGAACCAATTGCAGGCCGCGCACTGGCCGCACGGCTCACCATTCTCGGCCGGCATTTCGCAGAGCATCCCCTGCGCCAGATGTCGAGCGAATCGCAACTTGCCGATGCCTGCCTGCCCATGGAGAAGCAAGGCATGCGGCCATTGCGTGCGCAGGCGCTGCAGGCGGTTCCAGTCGTCGTGCTGCCACGGGTAGATCATCGTTGAGCCTTGGGTAGCAAAGGGATGTGCTCGCTTCGCAATGGGTGTCCGGATGCGTGTCGGCCGATCAAAGCGCCTCGATGACGTCGCCGAGGAGCGCGCGAATCCGTTCGATGCTTCGGGATGCGTCGACGATCGCGAAACGATGCGGCGCTTCCTCGGCCCGGCGCAGGTATTCCGCGCGCGTGCGCGCAAAGAAGGCGTCGGTCTCGCTTTCGAACTTGTCGGGCGAGCGCGCCGCGCCGCGGCGCTCGCTCGCCGTTTCGGGCGGCAAATCGAACAGGACCGTCAGATCGGGCTGAAAGCCGCCCTGGACCCAGCGCTCGAGCGTCTCGAGCTTGTCGCGCGGCAGCCCGCGACCGCCGCCCTGATAGGCGAAGGTGGCGTCGGTGAAGCGATCGGACAGCACCCAGTCGCCACGTGCGAGCGCCGGCTCGATGACTCGCGCCAGATGTTCGCGGCGCGCCGCGAACATCAGCAGCGCTTCCGTCTCGAGATCCATCTTCTCGTGCAGCAGCAACTCGCGCAGCGATTCGCCGAGCGCCGTGCCGCCCGGCTCGCGCGTCGTGACGACGGCGCGGCCGGCTCCGGCCACCTTCTCTTCGAGTCGCTCGCGAAACCAGGACAGGTGCGTCGTCTTGCCCGCTCCGTCGATGCCTTCGAACGTGATGAATTTGCCACGGGCCATTTATTGCTGTCCTCGGATGTATTTGTCGACGGCACGGTTGTGATCGCCGAGCGTATCCGAAAACACGCTGCTGCCGTCGCCACGCGATACGAAATAAAGCGCGTTCGTCGACGCTGGGTTCAGCGCCGCTTGCAATGATGCGATGCCGGGCAATGCGATCGGAGTGGGCGGCAAGCCCCGCCGAGTATAGGTGTTGTAAGGCGTATCCTGCTGCAAATCGCTCTTGCGCAGGCGGCCGCCATAGCGTTGGCCGAGACCGTAGATCACGGCCGGGTCGGTTTGCAGCGGCATGCCGATGCGCAGCCGGTTGGCGAACACGGCCGATACGAGCGGACGATCGTTGGCCTTGCCGGTCTCTTTTTCGATCAGCGAGGCGACCGTCAGCGCTTCATAAGGCGTACGATACGGCAACCCGGGGGCGCGAGCGGCCCAGGCCGCCGTCAAGCGCTGCTGCATCAGCTTGTAAGCGCGCCGGTAAACGTTCAGATCGCTCGTTCCCTTGTCGAACAAGTAGGTATCCGGGAAGAACAGGCCTTCGGCGCTGGCGGCGGCCGCATCGCTCGCACCGATGGCCGCGAGCAGTTCGGCATCGCTCATGCCGGCTGTATCGTGGCGCAGCGCCGGGTTCGCGTCGAGTTCCGCGCGCATTCGCTGAAAGGTCCACCCTTCGACGACGGTGACGACCGATTCGTTGACGTCCCCCAGCGCCAGTTTTTGCAGCACCTCATAGGGCGTGACCCCGGTGCGGAATTCGTAGTTGCCCGACTTGAGCCGGCTCTCCAGGCCGAGCAGACGCGTCATGGCGATGAACGCGTGCGGCTCCACCGGCACGCCCCCCCGGTCGAGCTGACCCGCGACGGCGCGCACCGTGCTGTGGGCCTTGATGGTGACGTCGACGGTAGCGGTAGGTAGCGCGAGCGGCCGCGTAGCCCAGTAATAGCTGCCCACGGCGGCAAGCGTGGCAAGCAAAACGGCAACGACTACCCCGAAAGCGAGGCATTTCTTCAGCAGGGACATGCGTAACGAGGCTCGGATGGACCCCATATAATACTTGTTCGTCTCAGCCGAAGTCAGGATTGACTAGTCACTTATTCCATGAACGAACCGAACGCCTCCGTTTCCTCCGCCGCCGCGCCGCTTCGAGTGCCGGTGCAGCCTGCCGCCGCCGAGTTCGACGCGGTTCTCTTGCGTGGCGCGTTCATGCCGCTCGACCAGTTCGGCGTCATCGATGCCGTCGGCGACGATGCGGCGAGCTTTTTGCACGGCCAGCTCACGAACGACGTTCAGCACTTGGATGCCGCGAGTGCACGGCTCGCAGGCTACTGCTCCCCCAAAGGCCGGCTGCTCGCCTCGATGTTGACGTGGCGTGTCGCGGATACTGTTCGCCTGCTCGTCTCGAAGGAACTGACCGCGGCCGTGCAGAAGCGGCTGTCGATGTTCGTGCTGCGCGCGAAGGCGAAACTCGCCGACGCCACGGATTCCGTCGCGATCGTCGGATTCGCCGGAGACGTGCGTGCGCCGCTTTCCCGGGTGTTCGATGCGCTGCCCGATGGGGTCCACGTGCACGTCGCCGGGCCGGCCGGGTCCCTCATTCGCGTGCCGGACGCCGCTTCGCGCCCGCGCTATTTGTGGGTCGGCCCGAAAGCGCTCGTGCAGGAACGATTGGCCGGCCTCGAAGCGGAGATCGCCCGCGTCTCGCCGGCGGTCTGGGATTGGCTCGACATTCATGCCGGCGAGCCGCGCATTACCAACGGCGTGCTCGAGCAGTTCGTGCCGCAGATGATCAATTTCGACGTAATCGGCGGCATCAACTTCCGCAAGGGCTGCTACCCCGGGCAGGAGGTCGTGGCGCGCAGCCAGTATCGTGGAACGATCAAGCGGCGCATGGCGCTGGCGCATGTCGTGCCGGGCGAGGACCCCGCAAGCGGCGATGCGACGGCCAATTCGGTGCACCCGGGGGCGGAGTTGTTCCACTCCGACGATCCGAGCCAACCGTGCGGCATGGTCGTCAACGCCGCCGCCGCACCGACGGGCGGCTTCGACCTGCTGGCGGAGATCAAGCTGGCGGCGATGGAAAGCGGCACCATGCACCTCGGCGCCGCTGGCGGCCCCGTGCTCGCGTTCCAGCCGCTTCCCTATGCGCTGCCTAGCGAGGGTTGAGGGGGCGGCGGGCCTACCGTGCTCGACGGGCGGCTCGAACGCGGTTGAGCCGACTGCATGCCGGCCCATGCGAGCATGCCGGTTGCCGATCACGTCAAGACCGATCGCACCGCTCGGCGCGTGAGCGCGACCGCTATGACCGAAAGCACGAAGCTGATGACGAACATCGTACCGATGACAATTGCGGCGTTGCGGGTGATGCCGATCGCGTGACCTAGGACGAAGAGCGGGTGAAACGTCGCCCAACCTCGCCCGTAAAGGAACCAGTCGTTGATGATCGGCGTATTCGCTAGTCCGATGTAGACGGGAAGCGTGAGAAGCGCCGCGAGGGCACCATCAATCAGGATGCGCTTCATACGACGGTGACCGTGCCGTAATAGTCCATGTTCGTTCCTGGGATCTTGGACGTAGATTGGCGCATGAGCCAACTACTCAAAGCATAGAAATTGTGGATGTTCGGCAGAGTGATGCATCCCTCGCTCACTCCCCAGTAGCCGACGGGATGAATTCTAAAATTGCTGCGTCGCACGCCGTGTATCATGAGAAAGTCGCTGCCCGGCGGTGTCGTGGTGTACAGGGCGAACCAGTCCCTCCGTCGAGTGCCATTGAACGTGTCGTTCGCCGTATCGACGATCGCACCATGACGACCGCCCGATTGCCGATGGACAATATAGTAGCGGCCGTGAGGCAAAGGTCCATTCTTCGGTATCGCAGTCGCATTGGGGTCGTTGACGTATATATCGTTTCCAGAAAAGGCCAACACGCTTCCGAAATCCAGGCACTCAAGTGTAGACATCCGCTTACCGTTCAAACGGAAAAAGCAGGTTGCAGGCATTGACTGCCTCCCGAGGTCAAAGCCTCGAGTTTTTCCGAGCTAGCGGCATGCTGTGCACTATGGCTTGATTTTCAGACCAACGTACGCGTCATGACGAATGCTTGGACTGCTTCTGCTTCTGCTTCCGCCTTCGCTGCTCCTTGCCATGCCCGCCCGATCCATCTCATGTGCCTGATCGTATTCGACTGGCGGCCAGACGCCGCAACTGGAGCGCTGCTCACGCTTGCCGCTAACCGCGACGAATTTTTCGAGCGCGCAACGTTTCCCCTCGACTGGTGGAGCGACGCTCCGACCGTTCTTGCCGGGCGCGACCTCGTGGGCGGGGGGACCTGGCTAGGCCTTTCGCGCGACGGCCGCTTCGCCGCACTGACCAACTACCGCGATCCGGCCACGTTTCGCCGCGATGTGCCCACGCGCGGGACGCTCGTCGCGGACTATCTGACGGGGCCCCTGCTCGCTCCGCTCGATTATCTGAACGGCGTCGCGCGGCGAGGTGCGGCATACAACGGCTTCAACCTCATCGTCGGCGACCTTTCGCGGCGGCAACTGGGCTGGTACTGCAATCGTGCGAACACGGCGCCTTGTCTGTTGCCGGCTGGCGTGCACGGCATTTCCAACGCCGTTCTCGACTCACCGTGGCCGAAGCTCGTGCGCAAGCGCGCCGAACTCGGAGCGCTCATCGACCGTGACGGGGCCCCGACGCTCGACGCGCTGATCGAACTGATGCGCGACCCGCGCATGGCAGCCGATGAAGCCCTGCCCTCGACGGGGATCAGTCTCGAACGAGAGCGGGCGTTATCGGCCGCATTCATCGAAACAGCCGACTACGGCACGCGCGGCACGACGGCGCTGCGTGTCGATACGCGCCACGCCACACTTGGCATCGAGATCGCGGAGCGCAGCGACGATGACGGCTCGCACGACATCATGCGCCCCGGCAGCTTCGAACGACGGTTCGCATTCGACGTCGCCTTGCGCTAGCGGCGTGACGGCGCCGCTCTCCGCGCCGCATCGAACCCACCCGGCGCAATCCGTTACCGCGGTTCGCCATCCAACGGACGCGCCATTTCGATGTGCACGACGCCCGCCTCGTAGAACGGCTCGCCCACCGCCGAGAATCGATGCCGCAGATAAAACGGAACGGCGTCTCGCTGCGCGTACAGCCGGACGCAGGCGTCGCCCCTCCGCTGCGCATGCGCAATCAGCGCGTCGAGGATCATCGAGCCGATTCCCGCACGCCGAGCGCAAGGCAGCACCGCGAGCCGGCCGATCGCGCCATCCGGCAGCAAGCGAGCCGCCGCGACGGCTGCACCCCGCCGATAAGCCACCACGTGTACGGCGTGCAAATCGGCGTCATCCGAAACGAGCGGCGCGTCGATGCCCAACTCGCGTATGAAGACGGCCTCGCGCACGAGCGCCGCGTCCGCCCCGAGCCCGCCCCAATCTCCGGCTTCTACGATCACTTCCAGCATCGGACTCTCCGGCTCTGGTTTTGCCCGTGCCTCGTTTGGACGCAAGGCCCGCGCCCGGTGCCCGCCGGGGCGGTCAGGCGCTGCCCGGCGGCAGCGACGGGTCGGACGGCGAGCGCATTTGCTCGATGTCTTCGTGCCGGACGCGCACGCTCGGCAGGATGGCGGGATGCGTAATGACATAGAAGCGGTTGGCGTGCACGGCATCGAAAGCGGCGGAGGCGATGTCCGCGGCGCTGAGCCGCCCCGAGCGGACCGCCTTGCGCAGTTCTCGCCCGGCCAGCACTTGCGAGGCCGACGGCGGTGCCTCGTTGCGCCAGCGCGCAGGCCTGGCTCGCTCGGCCTCGGCAATGCCCGTCGGCGCGAATGCCGGACACAGCAGCGAGCATCCGATCGGCGCCCCCGTCCGGCGAAGGTCGTGATAAAGCGTTTCGGTCAATGCCACGACGGCATGCTTCGATGCGTTATAGACGCCCATCGCCGGCGGCGAAATCAGGCCGGCGACCGACGCCGTGTTCACGATATGGGCCGGCTCGTTTTGCCGCAGCATGATCGGTGTGAAGACGCGCACCCCGTGAGCGACGCCCATGACGTTCACGCCGAGCACCCAGGACCAGTCGTTCGCACTCATTTCCCAAATGAAACCGCTCGAACCGACGCCCGCGTTGTTGAACAGCAGATGCACCTTGCCGTAAGCCTGCAGCGTGCGATGCGCGAGCGCTTCGACGGACGCGCCGTCGGATACGTCGGTGGGCACGGCGATCGCGTCGGCGCCGGCGGACCTCAGCGACTCGACGACGTCGCCCAACGCTTCTGCATCGATATCGGCCAGCACGAGCTTCATGCCCAATTCGGCGCCCTTTTGCGCGAATGCGCGACCGAACCCGCTCGCGGCACCGGTGATGACGGCGACCCGGCCGTCGAATCGTTCCATGCGTTCCTCCCTGTGCTCAATCGGCTTCGCCATGGTCATGGTCGTCGTTATGCCCAGCGCTGCTCGTCGTTCGAACTCGCGCGCAAGCGGCGGCGCATCAGGCGATCTTGACCAGTTGCTTACCGAAGTTCTTGCCTTGCAGCAGACCGATGAGCGCCTCCGGAGCATGCTCGAGCCCGTCGACGACGCTGTCGCGATAGCGCAGCTTTTTTTCCAACACCAATGCGGCAAGCGTGCCGAGCGCTTCGGGCCATAGGTCGAGGTGCTCGGTGACGATGAAGCCTTGCACGAGCAGACGCATCGTGAGAATGATCGACGGCTGCTTGATCGGCACCGGCTGCCCATCGTAGCCCGCGATCATGCCGCAGACGGCGATGCGGCCGAACGGGTTCATGCGGGAGAGCGTGGCATCGAGCGCCTCGCCGCCGACATTCTCGAAGCAGCCATCGACGCCGTCGGGCGTTGCGTTCTTGAGGTCTTGGTGGAGATTGCCTGCCTTGTAGTCGACGCAGGCATCGAAGCCGAGTTCGTCGACGACGTACCGGCACTTCTGCTCCCCGCCCGCGATGCCGACGGCGCGGCAGCCCGCGAGCTTGGCCAACTGGCCGACGACGCTGCCTACCGCGCCGCTCGCCGCGCTGACGACGACGGTTTGGCCGGGGCGCGGCGCAATGATCTTGTTCAGCCCGTACCAAGCCGTCGCGCCCGGCATGCCGGCCACACCGAGGTAGGCCGTCATCGGCACGCGCGTGTCGTCGATTTTACGCACGCCGGCGCCGTCGGACGTGCCGTAGTCCTGCCATCCGAACATGCCCGTGACCTTATCGCCGACGGCGAAATCCCGATGTTTCGATTCGACGACGTCCCCGGCCGTTTCGCCGATCATGACTTCGCCGAGCGCGAGCGGCGCTGCGTACGACTTCGCGTCGTTCATCCGGCCGCGCATGTACGGATCGATCGACAGATACAGGTTGCGGACGCGAAACTGCCCCTCGGCCAACGCATCGAGCGGCGCTTGCTCCAGCTTGAAGCTAGCGGGCGTGACGGCGCCTTCCGGACGGGAAGCCAACAAGATGCGGCGATTGATTCGGGTCATGGCGATTTTCCTCCGACTCACGAAAGTCACGAAAGTCACGAAAGGACGGGAAAACGGCGGCGCACGATCGCGGGGCGAATGCGCCGAGCGGGGCACCGGCGCTCAGCCGTCGCTGGGGCCGGGCTTGGTGCCGGGCGGCGGGCGCCGTTTCTGCTCGACGACCTCGCGCCCCACCGCGAGCCGCCGCATGTACTTGAACGTGCCGAGCGCCTTCGCGACGAAATGGCCGCTGTCGTCGCGCACTTCGCCCTCGCAGTAGGCCATCGTGGTCGAACGGTGCAGCACGCGGCCGAATGCGCGCAACTCGCCGCGCCCCGGCTGCATGAAGTTGACCTTCATTTCGACCGTGACGACCCCGACTCCGTCTTCCGCCAAGCTGCGCGCCGCCGTGGCGAGCGCCACGTCGGCCAGCGTCATGGTCACGCCGCCGTGAGCGACGTGCCACGTGTTCATCTGCGTATCGGCCAGCGTCAGGGCAACCTCGCTTTCGCCGTTGGCTGCCGCGATCAAGCGAACGCCGAGATGATCGACGAACGGGCTCTCGATCGTGCGTTCGCGTTCGGCAGCGTGCAACGGATCCGACTCGGGCCGCGGTGAGTGATGTCCGGACGTCATGGACGCTTGCTCTTCAAGATGCCGCACCGGCTTCAAAGTTCGTAATCGACGCACTCGCGCGACTCGCGCACGGCCGCGACGAACTGCTTGAGCGCCTGATGTGTCGGATGAACCTGGTAGGCATCGAGCGCCGCCTTGTCGGCGAAGTCGGAAACGAGCACGACGTCGTAGGTCGATTCGAGCCCGGGCGCGGCGAGCCCCGCTTCGAGATGCACGATGCCCGGCACGATGCCGCGGCATGCTTCCAGCCGCTCTTTCAGCTTCACGGCGTTTTCCGCGCGGCTGGCGCCGAGCGCAGCCTCTTTCAACTTCCACATGACGATGTGACGAATCACTTTGTTCGCTCCTGACACCACGATTGCGGTTACTCCAACGTAGCGACGGATGATACTCGCTTCGCCCGGACCCGGCAGACGGCCGAACGGCCAATGCCTCCTCCTGCTTTTGCTCGTGCGAATTCCTGAGCCTAAGCGCCCCCGAGCGCAAGGAATAGGTCGATTCGATTCTCCAATCGCGCCAATTGGTTCCTGGTTCGATCCTGACCCGCCGCACGCTGCGTGGCCTGAGCCTCGAGCCACGGTGCCGCGTCTGTCGCCCCGAGCTCGAACCGCGTGCGCGCGTAGGCGGCGCCGAATGCGGCGTCCTCGAGCGAGCGTGCGCGCTGCACGGCCTCGGCATCGAGCTGAACCTTCGCTGCCAACGCGTTTTCGACGTCGGCGAGCGCCAGATAAACCTGCCGGCGAAACCCTATCGAGGCCTCCTCGAGTTCGTTTTCGGAGATCGCTGCGGTCAAACGCACTGCCTTCCATTGGACGAACGGCAACGCGAGCGCCGCGCCGATCGAGGCGACGGGGTTTTGCAGCGTGCGCACGAGCATGTCGCTGCTCGTGCCGAATTCGCTCGTCAGCGCAATGCTGGGATACATCGCCGCTCGCGTGACGTCCACGTTGGCCATCGTTGCACGCAGCCGCGATTCGGCCGCGCGCAGGTCTGGCCGCCGCGCGAGCACGAAGGCCGGCAACCGCGCGGGAACAGCTGGCAGCAACGCGCCAACGATGTTTTCAGGCTCGCGGCCGCGCGCTTCGGGCGGCTCATCCAGCAGCAATGCCAACGCGTTTCGCTTCGATTCTCGTTCGATCCGCCATTGCGCCTGCTCCGCTCTCAAGCGCGCCACCTGCTGGCTTGCCTGAGCGACGTCGAGCGGCGAGGCGGCACCCGACGCCCGCCTCGCTTCCATCATGGACAGCGTGCGCAGCGCATCCGCGATCGCAGCCTCGCCGGATGCGATCGATTCGTTCAAATAGCCGATCCGCCAGTAAAGTTTCGCGGTGGTGCCGATCAGCGAGAGCGCGGCCGCCGCGCGATCGGCTTCGCTCGCCTTTGCATGCCAAGCCGCTTCGTCGCGCCGTGCCGCGAGCTTTCCCCACGGATCGAGTTCGAACGATATCGTCGCGTTCGCGCTCGTCGACAAGCGAGCGCGATCGGCACCGAACGCGCGTATCGCGTCGACGCCCGCCGTGACGCTGGCCTGCGGGCCCGTTTTCGCATCGACGAGCCCCGCCTCGAGCTGTGCCCGACGGACTCGGATCTCGGCCATCGCGAGATCGGCATTCTTCTCCAGCGCCTGAGCGACGAGCGCATCCAAGGTGGGATCGCCGAACGCCCGCCACCATTGCGCCGGTTCCGTCGACCTCGCGTCGGCGGCATTGCGCCGCGCCGCATCTGACGCACCGCGAAGCGGCGAATTCGATGAGCCATCGTCCGCTTCCGGCGCGGTCGCCCACGTTGCAGGCAATTCGGGCGACGCCAAAGGGCCATGGCGGACCGGGGGCGTGCAGGCCGCAAGCAACGCCACCGACATCGCGATCGTTACCGGTCGAGCGACGCGCGATGTACGCAAAAATATCTTCATCGCCGCCTCCGACTCAATCGCGCGCGAGCGCTTCGACCGGATCGAGGCGCGCCGCATTGCGCGCCGGGATGAACCCGAACGCGACGCCGATCGCCGTCGAGCAGGCAACGGCTGAAACGAGCGAACTCATGGAAAAGACCATGCTCCATTGTTTGACGAATACCGAAAAGATGAAACTGGCGCCGAACGACAAGGCGATGCCGATCGCCCCGCCCATCAGGCTGACGAGGATGGCTTCGACGAGAAACTGCAGCATGACGTCGCCGCGCCGTGCGCCGATGGCCATGCGGATGCCGATTTCGCGCGTGCGCTCCGTCACCGAGACGAGCATGATGTTCATCACGCCGATGCCGCCGACGACCAGCGAGACGACGGCGATCATCGAAAGCAGCAGCGTCAGCGCGCGGCCCGTCGATTGGACCGTCTTGACGATGCTGTCCATGTTGTACGTGAAGAAATCTTTTCGGCCGTGACGGCGCGTGAGCAATTCGACGATGCCGCGCTCGGCCGCCTCGCCCGGGGTGCCGGCCTTGATGCGCACCGTGATGCCGTCGAGCCGCCGGGCGCCGAACAGCCTCGTGCCGGCCGTCGTGTAGGGCACCCAGATGGTCAGGTCGCTCATGCCGCCCCCCCACAGCGCTTGCTTTTCGGCGGTCACGCCGATGACGGTGCACGGGACGTTGTCGACGAGAATGGTTTTGCCGATCGGGTCGGTCTGTGCGTCGAACAGCTTGCGGCGCGCGTTCGCATCGAGCACGGCAACTTGTGCATAGCGCCTCACGGCTTGCGTGTCGAACGTCATGCCCGCGGCCAGCGCGAGCCCACGCACTTGAAAGAAGCGCTCGCCCACCCCGCTGACCATCGCTCGCACGTCGACATTGCCGTGGCGAACCGTTGCGGTGCGGTAGATGCCCGGCGTCACGCTGTCGACGTAGGGCTCGTTGCCGAGCGCGTGCGCATCCGCCGCGACGAGCGTCTTGATCTGGTCCGCATCGCTGTCGCCCCAGTCTCGCCCCGGATAGACGTCGATCGTGTTCGTGCCCATCGCGCCGATTTCGTCGAGCATGTAACGCTTCGCGCCTTCGCCCACGGCGGTGATCGACACGACGGACATGATGCCGATGACGATGCCGAGCATCGTCAGCAGCGTCCTCAGCCGATGCGCCAACAGCGCCGCCCAAGCCGTCGCGAACGCTTGCCCGAGGCGTGGCCATGATCGCCTCATGCGGCCGCGCGTTGCTCCGGACGCAGCGACGGCGGCCGGCGCGGCCTTTTCGTCAGCGCCGCGCCTAGCAGCCGCTGCGGCGCGCCGTCTGTCGCTGACGATTGCTCCATCGCGCATTTCGACGATGCGGTGCGCATGCGCCGCTACGTTCTCGTCGTGCGTGACGAGCACTACCGTGCGCCCTGCCGCATGGAGCTCGCCGAGGATGCGCATCACTTCGCGCCCGCTCGCGCTATCTAGCGCACCGGTCGGCTCGTCCGCGAGAATCACGTCCGCGTCGTTCATCAACGCGCGCGCAATGCTCACGCGCTGCTGCTGCCCGCCGGACAGCTGATTCGGGCGATGCCCGGCGCGTTCAGCCAAGCCGAGTTGCGCGAGCAGCGCGTGGGCACGCGAAGCGCGGACCTTTTTCGCGACGCCGGCATAGACCGACGGCACCTGCACGTTGCCCGCGGCGCTCAGATGCGGCAACAAGTGGTAGCGCTGGAAGATGAAGCCGAAATGCTCGCGGCGCAGACGCGCGAGCGCATCGGGTGGCAACGCGCCGACGTCGACGCCCGCCACGCGATAACGCCCTTCGCTCGGCCGATCGAGGCAGCCGAGCACGTTCATCAGCGTCGATTTGCCCGAGCCCGAGGCGCCCATGATCGCCACGAATTCGCCCGCCTCGATCGTCAAATCGATGTCGCGCAGGACGGCGATCTCCTTGTCGCCCGTCCGATAGCGGCGCGAGACGCCAGCCAGCGCCAGCAGCGGTTCGCTCATCGGTCAGGCTCCCTCGGCGGCCTTGCCCGCATCGCTGCCCGGGGCGGCTTCGCCGACGATGACGCGCTCGCCCTCGTGCAATCCCGATAGCACTTGCGCTTTGACGTGGTTGTTCATGCCGACTTGCACCTGCCGCGTTTGTACTTCTCCGCCTTCGGCCAGCACGCGCACGGCGACTTTGCCGTCGGCCGACCTTGCGCCGAGCGCGGACGACGGTACGACGAGCGTGTCCTTCGCCGTGCCTTGCACGATCGACACTTCCGCCGTCATCGAAATGCGCAGGCGATGGCCCGGATTGGGCACCTCGAACAGCGCGTTGTAGAACACGGCCGCTCCGCCGCGGGACGGACTGCCGTTCGAGGTACCGCCGCCCGCACCTGCGCCGGCGCCGGACGGATCGGCGAAATCCTGCGGGGCCGGCTCGATCGCGCGAATCTTGCCCTCGTAGCGCGTGTCGGGCTCGCCGAGGACGGTGAAATGGACGCGCTGCCCCGGTTGAACGCGCAGCACGTCCGCTTCCGATACCTGCGCCTTCACGGTCATCGTGTCGAGCGCGGCAAGCTTCAAGATGACCGGGGCTTGTTGTTCCGCGATGACCGTTTGCCCTTGGCGCGTCACGATGGCGACGACCTCCCCCGCCATCGGGGCGACGATCTGCGTGTAAGCGGCGTTCGCTCGCGCCTTGTCGACCTCGATTCGCGCCCGCTTCCAACGCGCATCGACGTCATCGAGATTGGCACGCTCGACTTGCCGCTCCGCTTGCGCTCGCTCGAACGTCTCGCGCGACGTGGCTTCGCGGTCCCACAGCGCTTGCGCCCGCGTCGCGGCGAGCGAAGCCAGCCGCAGACGCGCTTCGGTCGCGCGGCGCTGAGCCGCGAGCGAGCGCTCTTCCGCTTCGGCTTGCTTGAGCGCGTGCTCGAGCAGCGTCGGATCGATCTCCGCCAAGCGCTGCCCCGGTTCGACCTGATCGCCGAGTTCCACGTTCAGGACCTTGAGCTGCCCCGACACCTGAGCGCCGACGTCGACTTGCCGATGCGCGTAGAGCGTACCGGCCGCCAGGACGGCGTCTTCGAGATCGGCGCGCGCAACGCGTGCCGTGAGGTAAGGCGGGGCATCGTTCGACGTGAAATGGCGGTAGGCGGCTAACGCCGTGCCGAGCGCGACGAGCACGCCGGCGCCGACGCCGACCACGAGCCGGCGATATCGTTGTTTGATCATGCGTTGATAGCGAGGCGCGCCGCGTCAACGCGGCAAGCAGCACGGCCGGCAGGCGATGCGACGGCCGACGCGGATTTAAGTGCGCGGCCTGAGCACGGAATAGTGGGCCGCGAAACGAGGAAGGAACTGTAATCGTCTCGAAATTTGCGCGAGACGAAACGTTTGTTACAGAATGTTAATGAGATGAAGGGGCGCCGGAACCCGCTCGCCTTCGTTGCCTGGGTTAGGCGGTAAAGCGCCGTCCTGCTCGCGCCAATTCGACGAGCAGCGGCGCGATTTCCCACGCATCGCCGTTCACCTGCGATGCATATCGGCGGATCGCTTGCTCGACGCGATCGAGCCCCACCGTATCGGCGTAGTACATCGGCCCGCCGCGCGAGGCGGGAAAGCCATACCCGTTCAGATAAACGACGTCGATGTCCGAGGCCTTCGACGCAATACGTTCCGCCAAAATTTTCGCCCCTTCATTGACGAGCGCGTAGACGAGTCGCTCCACGATCTCTTCATCGACGAATGGTCGCCGTGCGCAGCCGATGCTCGCGCAATGCCCGACGATCATCTCGGTGACGACGCTCGATACGCGCGGCTCGCGCTTGCCGCTCTCGTAGTCGTACCAGCCCGCGCCCGTCTTTTGGCCGAAGCGGCCGGCTTCGCATATGCGGTCGGCCACGCGCGGGTAATGCAGCGACGGCCTTTCGCGATAACGTCGCTTGCGGATCGCCCAACTGATGTCGTTGCCGGCCAAGTCGCTCATTCTGAACGGCCCCATCGCAAAGCCGAAACGCTCGATCGCCGCATCGATCTGCTCGGGCAGCGCGCCCTCCTCGAGCATGAACAGCGATTGCCGGAAATACTGCTCGATCATTCGATTGCCGATGAAACCGTCGCATACCTCGGAGACAACGGCGGTCTTGCCTATCGTCTTCGCCACGCGCATGACGGTGGCGAGCACGTCTTTCGACGTCGCTTCCCCGCGCACGAGCTCGAGCAGCTTCATGACGTTCGCGGGGCTGAAGAAGTGCATGCCGATGACGTCGGCCGGACGCTTCGTCGTGCGGGCGATGCGGTTCAGGTCGAGCGTGGACGTATTCGAGGCAAGTATCGCGCTGGGCCTCGCGATCGCATCGATTCGGCGAAACACCGCTTCCTTGACGCTCATCTCTTCGAACACGGCCTCGATGACGAGATCGGCGTCGGCGATCGACTCATGGGAAAGCGTGGGCGAGAGGCGGGCAAGCCGTGCATCGCGTTCGGCCTCCGTCAGCTTGCCCTTAGAGACGGAGACGTCGTAGTTGCGCCGAATCGCGGCCAGGCCGCGCTCGAGTGCCTCCGCCTGCGTTTCGACTAGCGTAACGGGCATCCCGGCATTGACGAAGCTCATCGAGATGCCGCCGCCCATCGTGCCGGCACCGATCACAGCCACGCGCGCAATCGTGCGCAACGGCGTATCGGCCGGCACGTCCGGAATTTCGCCGGCCGCGTGCTCCGCGGCGACGGCGTAGCGCAGCGCGTGGCCTTCGGGGGTGTCCGGGGCCACGCCGTCAAGGGTGGTATCGTCCGCTGCCATCGGTGCCTCCATTCGCGGCGCGGGCGTCACGGCGCCGTGGTTTCCCCGCCGCACGCCAGTACGTGATCGCGGAACATTTCGCGCAGCTTAAGCTTCATGAGCTTTCCCGTGGCCGTATGAGGGAGTTCGTCGACGAAGACGACGTCGTCCGGTATCCACCATTTGGCCACCTTGCCTTCGTAGAACGCGAGCATTGCCTCGCGGCTGACCGTCGCACCGGGCCGCTTCACGACGACGAGCAGCGGCCGCTCGTCCCATTTCGGATGGCGGCAGGCGATGCAGGCAGCCTCGGCGACGTCCGGATGCGCCACGGCGATGTTCTCGAGCTCGCTCGAACTGATCCATTCGCCGCCCGATTTGATGACGTCCTTGCTGCGGTCGGTGATTTGGAGAAAACCGTCGGGGTCGATCGTCGCCACGTCGCCCGTCGGGAACCAGCCATCGACGAGCGGTGAGGCTTCGCCGCTCGCCTCGTCGCCCGAAAAGTAGCGATCGATGACCCAGGGGCCCCGGACATGCAGATCGCCGAACGCCACGCCGTCGCGCGGCAGTTCACGGCCGTCCTGACCGACGATTTTCATGTCGACGCCGCAAATGACCGTGCCTTGCTTGCGCAGCAAGCGCCGGCGTTCTTCGAGCGGCCGCTGCGACTGCTCCCAATTGAGCCGCGCGAGCGTGCCGAGCGGCGACATTTCGGTCATGCCCCAGGCATGAATGACACGGACGCCGTACTCGTCCTCGAAGGTTTCGAGCATCGACGGCGGGCAGCACGAGCCCCCGATCACGGTTCGCTCGAGCGACGAAAAGCGCGCGCCGATCGATTTCACATAGGCGAGCAGACTCATCCAGACCGTCGGCACGCCGGCCGAAAACGTGACGCGCTCGGCTTCCATCAATTCGAACAGCGACTTGCCGTCGAGATCCTTGCCGGGCAAAACGAGTTTGGAGCCCGCCAGCGGCGCGCCGTGCGGGATGCCCCATGCATTGACGTGGAACATCGGCACGACGGGCAGCACGGAGTCGTGGGCGGAAAATCCCATCGCATCGGGCAGCGCCGCGCCCATTGCGTGCAGGTAGACGGAGCGATGGGAATACAGCGCGCCTTTCGGGAGACCGGTCGTGCCCGAGGTGTAGCACAGGTACGACGCGAGCCGCTCGTCGAGCACGGGCCATGCGTAATCGCCGTCTTGCGCGCCGACGAGCGCCTCGTAGCCGAGCAGCGGCGCGTCGAGCGCTGGGACATCGGCATCGTCGGCCAGCGTGATCCACCCTTTCACGTTTGGGCAGCGCGGCGCGAGCGTGGCGACGAGCGGAGCGAACGTCGTATCGAACAAAATGTAGCGATCGTCGGCATGATTGACGATATAGGCGATCTGCTCGGGAAACAGCCGCGGATTGATCGTGTGGCAGACGGCGCCGAAACCGGTCGTGCCGTAGTAAGCCTCGAGATGTCGATAGCCGTTCCACGCGAGCGTGCCGATGCGCTCGCCCTGCCGCACGCCGAGCCGCATCAACGCC
Source organism: Trinickia sp. (assembly GCF_051953955.1). Classification (GTDB taxonomy): domain Bacteria; phylum Pseudomonadota; class Gammaproteobacteria; order Burkholderiales; family Burkholderiaceae; genus Trinickia. The sequence continues at coordinate 39,799 of NZ_JBQCIF010000127.1, forward strand.
TGCGCGAGCTGCTTCGCCCGGCGCTCGCAATCGCGATAGGTGTACCGGTGAATGTCGCCTTCGATGCGGCGCGAGACGATCTCGGTATCCGCCGCATAGCGCGCCGCGTGCGTCAGCAGCGTCGATACGTTCAAAGGCACGTCCATCATCTGGCCCAGCAACGGCATTGGCATGGCGAAGCGCTCCTCGCGAGGTGAGGCGGTTGGAGCCTACCGGGCTCGATCGGTCATGCGCTCGTGCGGGTCTCGGGCCGCGCACAGCGCGCCGCGAGGCGGCGACTTACAATATCGGGTAACCGAGAGGCCCTCAATATGTCGTTTTCCCCAAGCATGACCGAGCCGTCCGCAGGCATTTCGTCATTGGCCGAAGCCCTGGCCACCCCCCGCTCCGGCGCATTCGCCGGCCTCGGAACCGCCTTCCATACGCGGCTGCCGGCCGCCCCGCTGCCGGCGCCGTATGTCGTCGGATTCAGCGAGCAAGCCGCCCGCATGCTCGGGCTCGATCCGTCGATCGTGGCCGAGCCGGGCTTTGCCGAGCTGTTCGCAGGCAACCCCACGCGCGAGTGGCCGAGCGAGGCGCTACCGTACGCGTCCGTCTACTCGGGGCATCAATTCGGCGTATGGGCCGGGCAGCTCGGCGATGGCCGCGCGCTGACGCTCGGCGAGCTCGAGCATGGCGGCGAGCGCTTCGAGCTGCAGCTCAAGGGCAGCGGGCGCACGCCCTATTCGCGCATGGGCGACGGACGCGCCGTCTTGCGTTCGTCGATCCGCGAGTTTCTCTGTTCCGAAGCCATGCACCATCTGGGCATTCCGACGACGCGGGCCCTATCCGTCGTCGGCTCCGACCAGCCCGTGCGCCGTGAGGAAATCGAAACAGCCGCGGTGGTCACGCGCGTCGCGCCGAGCTTCGTGCGCTTCGGTCACTTCGAGCACTTCTACGCCGCCGATCGGCCGGATGCGCTGCGTGCTCTGGCCGATCACGTCATCGACCGCTTCTATCCCGGCTGCCGCGGGGCCGACGATCCCTATCTCGCGCTGCTCGACACCGTCGTCGAGCGCACGGCGCTTTTGGTTGCGCAGTGGCAAGCCGTGGGCTTCTGCCACGGCGTGATGAACACCGACAACATGTCGATTCTCGGGCTGACCATCGACTACGGCCCGTTCGGCTTCGTCGACGGATTCGACGCGGGCCATATCTGCAACCACTCCGATACGCAAGGCCGCTACGCCTATCGGATGCAGCCGCAAATCGCCTATTGGAACTGCTTCTGCGTGGCTCAGGCGCTGCTGCCGCTTTTCGGCGAGCGCTACGACGAAGCGGCACGCACCGAGCGCGCGGTCGCTGACGCGCAAGCGGTGCTCGAGCGGTTCAAAGACCACTTCGGGCCGGCGCTCGAACGCCGCTTCCAAGCAAAGCTCGGCCTTGCCCTGCAGCGCGACGGCGATGCCGCGCTGGCCGACCGCCTGCTGGCACTCATGCATGCGAGCCGCGCGGATTTCACCTTGACGTTCCGTGGCCTCGCGCGAGTTTCGAAGCACGACGCGCACGGCGACGGTCCCGTGCGCGATCTGTTCCTCGATTTACCGGCGATCGACGGCTGGCTCGCCGATTATCGTGCGCGGCTCGCGGCCGATCCGACCGACGACGCCACGCGGCGCGCGGCGATGAACCAGGTGAACCCGAAATTCGTCCTGCGCAACCATCTCGCCGAAACCGCGATACGGCGGGCGAAGGAAAAGGATTTTTCCGAGCTCGAGCGGCTCGCCGCGGTATTGCGCAGGCCGTTCGACGAGCAGCCCGATCACGAGGCGTACGCGGCGCTCCCGCCCGACTGGGCCGGTACGCTCGAAGTCAGCTGCTCGTCGTGAACCGAGCGCGTCGCCCGCTGTCTCGTACTCATATGCGTACCCGCCTGCTCGTGCCGGTTCGCGTCGTGCATGCATCCAAGCGCTGCGCCGCGACGTATCAGGCAATGCGGATCGTCGGCCCACGCGGGACCGGATCGCGTGGGCGCTGCGATCGATCTGCCGCAGCGCACGCCCGCGCCACCGGTCGCGGCCGGCGCCACTTACCCGGCGCGTGCCAAGCCGCGCCGCTCAACGGAGACATCCATGAACGAACGCCCCACCCCTTTGCCCGATTCCTCCGATGCCCCGCGCGACACCTATGACGTCAAGAAAAGCGACGAGGATTGGCGTGAGAAACTGTCCGACATCGAGTACGAGGTAACGCGCCACGCCGCGACCGAGCGCCCGTTTACGGGGCGTTACTGGGATCATTGGGAGGGCGGCGTCTACGATTGCGTCTGCTGCGGCACCCCGCTGTTCGAGTCGTCGACGAAATTCGACGCCGGCTGCGGCTGGCCCAGCTACTTCAAGCCGATCAATGGCGAAGTCATCGAAGAGAAGACCGACCGCTCGCACGGCATGCTGCGCATCGAGGTGCGCTGCAAGCACTGCGGCGCGCACTTGGGGCACGTCTTCGAGGACGGCCCGGCGCCCACGGGACTGCGCTACTGCATCAATTCGGCTGCGCTACAATTCGAGCCCAAGTAGCTTGCGGTCGCGGCGCGCGGCATGGCGCGGTCATACGCCAGCCCACCCGCCTTGCTGCGTGCGACGCCCCCGTCCCTCGACGCCTTTGGACTCCTCGGCCTTTCATGAAATTTTTATTCGACCTGTTTCCGATCATCCTGTTCTTCGTAGCGTTCAAGCTGTGGGGCATCTTCACGGCCACGGCCGTCGCTATCGCGGCGACGCTCGTGCAGGTCGCCTGGGTGGCCTTTCGTCATCGGAAGGTCGATCCGATGCTGTGGGTCAGCTTGGGCGTCATCGTCGTGTTCGGGGGCGCAACGCTGGTCTTGCACAATCAGAAATTCATCCAATGGAAGCCGACCGCGCTTTATTGGCTGTTCGCGGTGGGCCTGGCCGTCGCCCGCTATGGCTTTCGCAAGAACCTGATCGAAAAAATGATGGGCAAGCAGTTGACGTTGCCGGTGGACGTCTGGGATAAGCTCAACATCGCCTGGGCGCTGTTCTTCGTCGCGCTCGGTATCGCGAATCTCTACGTCGTCGGCAACTTCACCGAAGCGCAGTGGGTCAACTTCAAGCTGTTCGGAACGACGGGCGCGATGGTCGTGTTCATCGTGGCCCAAAGCCTTTGGCTGGCGAAGTACATGAAGGAGGAGTGAGCAATGAGCGAATCCTCCGATTTTCTCGGCGCGTCCCCCGAGGCGCGCATCGCCTTCATCGAATCGAGGCTCGAGCAAGCGCTCGCGCCGCAATCGGTGAACGTGCGCGACGACAGCGCGCAGCACGCGGGCCATGCCGGCGCGGCCGCGGGCGGGCATTACGCCGTGACGATCGTGGCCGGTGCGTTCGCGGGCAAGCCACGCGTGGCGCGGCACAGGCTAGTGTATGATGCGCTGGCCGACGTCATGCAACGTGGAATCCACGCGCTCGCCATCACGGCCTACACGCCCGAGGAATTTACTCGGCTGCCCGGCGCGTGAACTCATCTCGTCGCCGACGTCTCGAAGAGTTGAACCTCGAGCGCCCCTTCCCGCCTTTTCCGGGCATGCCCAGGTAAAGCGGCAAGCCGCGGCGCGCCGTCTGAACCGATTCATTTCGACAGGAACGCTAGGAACTTCCGTATGACGCATAAAAAAACCCGTCTTTGGGTAATGCTGGCCGCATTCGCGGCTGCCCCGGCCTTCGCGCAGAACATCGCCGTCGTCAATGGCACGGCCATTCCGAAATCGCGTGCCGACGCGCTCGTCGCGCAACTCGTGAAGCAAGGCCAGCAAGACACGCCGCAATTGCACGATGCGGTGAAGCAGGAACTCATCAACCGCGAAATCCTCATGCAAGAAGCGGTGCGTGAAGGGATTCCGAACCGTGCCGACGTGAAGGCGCAAATGGCGGTGGCTCAGCAGAGCGTCGTGCTGCACGCGTTGATCGAAGATTATGCGGCGAAGAGCAAGCCGACCGACGCCGAGGTGAAGGCGCGTTACGACGAACTCGTCAAGCAAGCGGGCGGCAAGGAATATCACCTGCATCACATCCTCGTCGACAACGAGCAGCAGGCAAAGGACTTGATCGCGAAGATCAAGGCGGGTGCGAAGTTCGAGGATCTCGCCAAGCAATTCTCGAAGGATCCGGGATCGGGCAAGAATGGCGGCGATCTCGACTGGGCGAACCCGCACACCTACGTGCCTGAATTTGCCGCGGCAGCCGAGAAGCTGAAGAAAGGCCAGATGACCGACACGCCGGTGCATACGCAGTTCGGCTGGCACATCATCCGCGTGGACGACATCCGTGACATCACGCCGCCGCCGCTGGATCAAGTGAAGGCTCAGATCGTTCAGCAGATCGAGCAGGAGAAGGTGCAAGCGTTCGAGCAGAACTTGCGCACGAAGGCTAAGATCCAGTAAAACGAGGTCAGCGCTGCATGCCGCAGCCGCAAAATCTCGAAGACGAAGCAACGATGCCGCCCTCGGGCGGCATCGTCGTTTTGAGGCAGGGTTTCCTTATCCCAGCCAGCGTCGCGCGTTTTGGAACACGCGCATCCATGGGCTTGCCTCGCCCCAACCTTCCGGATGCCAGCTCATCGTGACCGTGCGATGCACGCGCTCCATGTGCGGCATCAGCACCGTGAAGCGGCCGTCGGCCGTCGTGACCGACGTGATCCCCGCCGGTGAGCCGTTCGGGTTGAAGGGATAGCGCTCCGTGGCTTCGCCCTGATGATCGGCAAAGCGCATCGCCACGCGTGCCTGCGATGCATCGCCCTGCTGCGAGAAGTCGGCGAAGCCTTCGCCGTGTGCGATCGCCACCGGAATCCGCGATCCTTCCATCCCCGCAAAGAAAATCGACGGCGACGACTCGACGCGCACGAACGAGAAGCGTGCTTCGAATTTCTCGGACTTGTTGCGCGTGAACTTCGGCCACGCCTCGGCGCCGGGAATCATCGACGCCAAGCTGCTCATCATCTGGCAGCCGTTGCAGATGCCCAATGCGAACGTATCGGGCCGCCCGAAGAACGCCGCGAACATATCGGCCAACTGGGGGTTGAAGCGAATCGTCTTTGCCCAGCCCTCGCCCGCCCCCAGCACGTCGCCATAGGAGAATCCGCCGCACGCGACGGCACCCTTGAAATCCGCGAGCGTCGCGCGGCCTGCGAGCAGATCGCTCATATGAACGTCGTAGGCATCGAAGCCTGCCCGGTCGAACGCGTAGGCCGTTTCCAAGTGCGAGTTCACGCCCTGTTCACGCAAGATCGCGACGCGCGGGCGGGCACCGACGTTCAAGAACGGTGCGGCTACATCCTCGCTCGGGTCGAACGTCAGATGCGGCGTGATGCCCGGGTCTTGCGCGTCGAGCAGCGCATCGTATTCGGCATCGGCGCAAGCCGGGTTGTCGCGCAGCCGTGCTATCCGCCAACTGACTTCGCTCCATGCGCGCTGCAATTGCGCGCGGGGCGCGTCGTAAATCTTCTTTGCGTCGCGATAGATTTCGATGACGTCGCGCTCGTTGAGCTTACCGATGACGTGCGAGCAGGCACCGAGGCCGTGCTCGCGCAGCGCGGCCAGGACGGTGTCGCGCTCCGCCGCGCGCACTTGCACGACGGCGCCGAGCTCTTCGGAGAACAGCGCGCGCAGCGTCTGCTCATCGCGGCGGCCGCTCGTCTGCTTGGCCCAATCCTTCGCATCGCCGTAGTCGAACTCGTGCGCAGCGTCGAGCGTGAGCATATCGACGTTCAGCGAGACGCCCACGTGGCCCGCGAATGCCATTTCGCAGACGGTCGCCCACAGGCCGCCATCCGAGCGGTCGTGGTAGGCGAGTAATCGGCCGGCTGCATTGAGCGTTTGGATCGCCGTAAAGAAGCGTTTCAAGTCCTCGGCATCGTCGACATCGGGCACGCTGTTGCCGACTTGCTGCGTGACTTGCGCGAGAATGCTGCCGCCGAGGCGGTGCTTGCCACGCCCGAGGTCGATCGCGATCAGCACCGAATCGCCGGCCTCGGCCTGGCTGCGCAGTTGCGGCGTCAGGTGGCGGCGCACGTCGTCAACGGGCGCGAACGCGGAAATGATCAACGAGACGGGCGCGACGACTTCCTTCGCCACGCCTTGCTCGTCCCACTTCGTTTTCATCGACAGCGAATCCTTGCCGACCGGGATGCTGATGCCCAGCGCCGGGCACAGTTCCATCCCGATCGCCTTCACCGTGTCGAACAGCGCGGCATCCTCGCCGGCCGTGCCGCACGCGGCCATCCAGTTCGCCGACAGCTTGAGCTTGTCGAGCGAGGCGATCGGCGCGCTGGCGATGTTCGTCACGGCCTCGCCGACGGCCATGCGGCCTGACGCCGGCGCATCGATCACCGCGAGCGGCGTGCGCTCGGCCATCGTCATCGCTTCGCCGCGGAAACCCGCGTAATCGGCCGCCGTGATCGCGCAATCGGCGACAGGCACTTGCCACGGACCGACGAGCTGATCGCGCACGCTCGTGCCGCCGACGGAGCGATCGCCGATCGTGATCAAGAACGACTTGCTGGCGACCGTCGGGTGCTTCAGTACCGCCACGGCGAGCTCCGAGAGCGACAGACCGGTGACGTCGACCGGCGCGCGCTCGGCCGCGACGCGCTCGACGGTGCGATGCATCCGCGGCGGTTTGCCGAGCAGGACTTCCATCGGCATGTCGACCGGATAGGCCGCCTCGCCTTCGGCGTGCGCGTCGATCAATTGCAGTTGACGCTCCTCGGTGGCGACGCCGACGACGGCCAGCGGGCAGCGCTCGCGCGAGCAGATCGCTTCGAACATCGGCAAATCGGCCGGCGCGATGGCCAACACATAGCGCTCCTGCGCTTCGTTCGACCAGATTTCGCGTGGCGAGAGACCGCTTTCCTCGAGCGGGACTTGGCGCAGCTCGAACCGCGCGCCCTTGCCGGCGCCGTCGACGAGCTCGGGGAAGGCATTCGAGATGCCGCCCGCGCCGACGTCGTGGATGCTCAGAATCGGGTTCTTGCCGCCCAACTGCCAGCAGGCGTTGATGACTTCCTGGGCGCGCCGCTCGATCTCCGGATTGCCGCGCTGCACGGAGTCGAAATCGAGCTCGGCCGTGTTCGCCCCCGTGGCCATCGAGCTCGCCGCTCCGCCGCCCATGCCGATGCGCATCCCGGGACCGCCGATCTGCACGAGCAGCGTGCCGGCCGGCAGATCGTGCTTGTGCGTGTGCGCATCGGAAATGTTGCCGATGCCGCCCGCGATCATGATCGGCTTGTGATAGCCGCGCACCTGGCCGCCGACGTTTTGTTCGTAGACGCGGAAATACCCGCCCAGATTGGGCCGGCCGAACTCGTTGTTGAACGCGGCACCGCCGAGCGGGCCGTCGATCATGATTTGCAGCGGCGACGCGATCCGGTCGGGCCGCCCGTACGGCGCGTGCGGCTCGTTCGGATTGCGCAGCGTCAACGGTCGAGCCGCGTCGCGAGCGTTTTCCCAAGCCTGCACGGCGCCCGGCAACTCGAGGTTCGAGACCGTGAAGCCCGTCAGGCCCGCTTTGGGCCGGGCTCCTCGCCCTGTCGCGCCTTCGTCGCGGATTTCGCCGCCCGCGCCCGTCGCCGCGCCGGCGAACGGGGAGATCGCCGTCGGATGGTTGTGCGTCTCCACCTTCATCAGCGTATGCGTCAGCTCGACATGGCGGCCATAGCGCTCGCCCTGTGCGTCGCTCTCGCCCGCCTGCGCCGGACGCGGGAACCAGCGCTCCGCCGGGCCGCCTTCCATGATCGACGAATTGTCCGAATACGCGACGATCGTGCCTTGCGGGTTGAGCTTTTCCGTGTTCTTGATCATCTGGAACAGCGAGATGTCCTGCGGCTGCCCGTCGATCGTCCATTGCGCATTGAAGATCTTGTGGCGGCAGTGCTCGCTGTTCGCCTGCGCGAACATCATGAGTTCGACGTCGGTCGGATTGCGGCCTAGCTTCGAGAAGGCGTCGACGAGGTAGTCGATTTCGTCTTCGGCCAGCGCGAGGCCGAGCTCGCCGTTCGCGCGCTCGAGCGCCGCGCGGCCATGCGCCCGGACGTCGACCGTCGCGAGGGGCTTGGCGGGCAGCTCGTCGAACAGATGCAGTGCGTGCTCGCGCGACGCGACGACGCTTTCGGTCATCCGGTCGTGCAGCGCGGCCGCCACGGCAGCGCGCGCTTCATCGGCGAGCGCTTTCTTGCCACCGAGCAAACCGGTCAGGCCCGACTTCAACGTGACCGTGAATTCGATGCCGCGCTCGATGCGGCGCACGTGCTCGAGCCCGCAGTGGTGCGCGATGTCGGTGGCCTTGCTCGCCCACGGTGAAACGGTGCCGATGCGCGGGACGACCAGGAACGTTTCCTCAGCGCCACGCCCTTCCCCTTGCTGGAACGGCTCGCCGTAGTGCAAGAGCGCTTCGATGCGCTCGTTGTCCTGCGCCGACAGCGGCGTCAGCGCGTTGACGAAATGCAGGTACTGGCCGCGCACGCCGACGATGTTGGCGTCGATGCGCTCCAGCGTTTCGAGCAGGCGGGTTTGACGGAAATCGGAAAGCGCCGAAGCACCGGGGAAGCACGAGAAGTGGGCCATGGAAGGACGTAGGCGTCGATGAGCCGGGCATCGCGCGGTTCGCGCGCGCATACCACGACGTGAAGCGAAAGGAAGACCGAGATTATACCTGGAACTCGGTCCCCGATAGGCGGATCGCGCGGCCCGCGCGCGCATTGCACGGACCTGGCCGCGGCCGTGCGGACGGGGCCGCGGGCCGGTCCAGGTCGCGCGGCCGCCTCGATTTTGCGTTTCTTACCAAGCCATCCGAATCCGTTTGGCGCTATCATGCGCGGTTTGCCTCACCGGTGCGGCATCGCGCCGGGACGCAAGCAACGAGCAATAAGTAAGCAGCAAGCGGGCAGCAAGCGAGCGCGGCGATTGCCGGCGCGCTCGCTAGGCATTCGGCACGGCGCTTGCCGCGTTTCGCGCCGCGGCCGTTCGCCGTGCATCGTCTGGCCTCTTTACGCAAATCATGGATGTCATCGTCATCGGCGGCGGAATCGTCGGCGTCGCCACCGCCTACCAGCTTCGTGCTGCCGGCCACCGCGTGTGCGTCGTCGAGCGCCATGCGACAGTCGCCCAAGGCGCCACCTACGGACATGGCGGCATCGTGCTGCCGACGCCGCTCGACGCATGGTTCGGCCCCACGTTCCTCGGCAGCCGGCGCGGCGTCGTCTATCGGCCGGGCCTGAATTCGAGCGCACGCCGCTTCGCCCGCCAACTCGCATCGCTGCAGCCGGCCGATGCGTTTCGCGCGCAATGGCAGCGGCTGCGCCCGCTCGTCGAACTCTCTCGCGAAGCGATCGCATCGATCGAAGCAGGCTTTCATCTCGAATTCGAACAGCACGAAGGCGTGTTGCACGTGACGCGCGATCCGCGCGAATGGGGCCAGGCACAAGCGGCGCTGGACTTGCTCGGCGAGTTCGAGATGCATCACAACGTGCTGTCGGCGGCCGAATGCGCCGAGGCCGAACGCTCGATCCCCACCGAGCCTGCTTTTGCGGGCGGGGTCATGTTCCCGCAGGAACGGACGGCCAACTGTCCGCTGTTCACGAAGCTCGTCAAGCAGGTGCTCGACGAGCAAGGCGGCGTCCAATTCCTGTTCGGGCGCGCGGTCGAGGCGATCCGGCTCGAGAACGAGCGCGCGGCTGTCGAGCTTGCACCCGCCGAAGGCGAGCGCAAAAGCGCGCGCGAAGTCGACGTCGTGTCCTGCGATGCGATCGTCGTGGCTGCCGGCGCCGGCAGCAAGCCGCTGCTGGAACGGCTCGGCCTATCGCTGCCGTTCCATCCGATCCGCATGTTGTCGCTTACGGCCCCCATTGCCTACGAAGAATGCGCGCCACATCTCACGGTCGTCGATTCGGTGCGGCGCATCTCGATGACGCGGATGAATCAGCGCATTCGCGCAGCCGGCGCCGCCGTGCTCCAGCCCGAGCGCGAACTCGATAAGCCCCTGTCCGAGTCGCTCGTCGAAGCGGGTACTGCTCTGCTTGCGCAATCCACGCACGATTGGATACCCGGCGCGGCGAAAATTTCGGCCGCTCACGCCTGGGAAGGACTGCGCTTGCTCTCGCCCGACGGCTTGCCCGTGGTCGGCAATGCCGTGCATCCGCGCCTGTTCGTCAATTGCGGGCATGGCCCCGCCGGTTGGGGGCTTGCCTGCGGCTCTGCTAAAGTGATCGCAGATCTGATCTCGGAAACGGCACCGAGCGTGCCGCCCGATACGCTGTCCGCGCTGCGGCCCGAGCGCTTCGCGAGCTGATCGGGCCGCAGCCCGTTTGGCGATCAGGTGAAGGCGATCCGATCGCGCCCCGGATGCGCGGGCGCGCCCACGCCGACGGTAGGTGGCCGCGCCGCTCGGCATGATCGGTGCGACCGCAGGCCCGCGCGCCCGAACGTTCGAGACTGCCCTTGAAAGCGCTCGCCATGACCGACACTGCCTCCTCGCCCGCTCATCCGCCGCTGCTCGTTTCTCCGGCCGACCGGCCGCTACCGCTATTCACCGTCGCGCAGTTGCGCGCGCTCGAAGTCGAGGGCGCGGCGCTCTTGCCCGAGCACACGCTGATGGCGCGTGCGGGGGCCGCCTCGGCGCAGTATCTCGTCGAGCATGCGGCTCATGACGGTTCGCTCGGCGCGGAGCACGCCGTCTGGATCGCCGCGGGGCCCGGCAACAACGGGGGTGACGCGCTCGTGGCCGCCACTCGGCTCAGGCAGGCTGGGATCGCGGCCGAAGTTTGCATGCCGATCGAAGCGACGGCCGACGACGCGCGCTGGGCGCTTGTCGAAGCGCGCGCCGCGGGCGTGCCCATTTCGCACGTGCCGCCCCCGTCGCTCGACGGTTATGGATGGGTGATCGATGGGCTGTTCGGCATCGGGCTTCGCCGAGCGCTCGAAGGGGTTTTTGCCGATTTGGCGCTGCGCATGAGCGCTCGGGCGGGCACGCGTGGACGAGTGTTGGCACTCGATGTACCGAGCGGGCTCGATAGCGATACGGGCAACGTCGTCGGGGGCGGCACGGCGGTGCGCGCCACCGACACGGTGACCTTCCTCGGCGCGAAGCCGGGGCTCTATATGACGCATGGGCGCGACTTGGCCGGCAGCCTCACGGTCGCGCCGCTCGGGGTCGATTTGCCGGTCGCGCACGACGTCGTCCGGCTCAATGCGCCGTCGCTGTTCGCCGGGCACTTCCCTGACCGCTCGTTTGCCTCGCATAAGGGAACGTTCGGCAGCTTGGCCGTCGTGGGCGGCGATACGGGCATGTGCGGGGCGCCGATCCTCGCTGCGCGGGCCGCGTTGCATGCGGGCGCGGGCAAGGTCCATGTCGCGTTCATCGGCGAAGGCGCACCACCGTACGATCCGCCCTTTCCGGAGCTGATGCTGCATCCGCCGGGCACGCTCGGATTTGGATTGGAGGCCATGGATGCCGTGGCGATCGGATGCGGCATGGGGCATGGGCCGCGGGCCGTCTCGTCGCTGCGGCAGGCCATCGCGTGCGACCTTCCGCTTTTGCTCGATGCGGATGCGCTCAATTTGATTGCACGCGAGGCATCCCTGGCCGCGGCGCTCGTCGCACGCGGCGCATCGAGCGCCGGCGGCAACGTGGCCCCCCAACTCGAGACCGGCGGTGCAGCGGGTACGTGCGTCTTGACACCGCATCCCCTCGAAGCGGCTCGGCTGATGGGCTGCGACGCCGCCCAGGTACAGCGCGACCGCATCGGCGCGGCGCGCGCGCTGGCTGCGCGTTACGGCGCCGTCGTCGTGCTCAAAGGCGCGGGGACCGTCATCGCCTCGCCCGATGGCCGCGCAGCCGTCAATCCGACGGGCAATGCGGCGCTGGCAACGGGCGGCACGGGAGACGTTCTGGGAGGCGTCATCGGCGCCCTGTTGGCCGAGCGCCTGCCGAGCTACGAGGCAGCGTTGGCCGGCGTTTATTTGCACGGCTGGGCCGCCGAGACGCTGACGGCGAGCGGTCGCGGCCCCGCGGGGGTGACCGCAGGTGAATTGGCGCCTGTCGTCCGCGACTTGCTCAATCGGCTGATTTACCCTGCTCGCGATCGTTAGGCCGACCGAAGGAGGTCCCGTTGGGCAATGTCATTGTACGAAACGGGTATCCAATGCGGGCAGTGTCGGGATGATTTCGAAGTACAATTCCGCGGGTGACCTGATGAGTAGTGCAAACGAATCCGCATGATAATGCCCAAAGGTCATGTAGACAAAACCGAAACGGTAATCGACGACGAACCGGCAATTCACGTGCATATTGTCTTGGCACGTATATTCCATGAACTGCCCTCTCGTCTTCGCTTTGGCCGATGCCTGATTGTGCGGTAAAGCACCGACTGTCTTCGCGGCATTCAGAATGACTGGGGCGTTGACTTCATAGCGGGTCGGGGAAGGGTCGTCCTTGTACGGTAAATAGCCATGCTCGTTCTGATGGATGGACCGCGCTTCCACCTCGAACCGGCCAACGACGTTCGGCCCGCTCCGCATAGCCTTGCGAATCCGCCGGAGAAGTGTGTATGTCTCCGGCTTGTTCTCCAGGCAATCGTCATGAAAAATTGGAACGACCCTGTCCCGATGACGGGCGTCCGAGAATTTGAGCGACCCGTTGTAATGCGCGGAGCCACACTGATTGAAAAATTTCCTCATGTCGGGCGGGAAATTGCCGCCCGATCCATCATCGAGCGCTGTAGAAACGGCTTGAAACGGCATTGCGTTCTCCTCTTTTTTTAATATGGACGACTACCTACGCCCCGTTCTAGCCGTCAATCAACCTTCACGTGATGCGCCCGCCCTATTTCGCCGCGCTCGCCGCCGGCGGCCGCTCCAAAATCTGCCCATTCATATACGCGAAATGGCGCTCTTTCGGCACGGTCGGCGGCACGGCCATCGGCTCGTCGGCCTTGCGGTCGAGGTAGCTGACGACGAGATCGTCGCCATTGATCGAAATCCCGACCGGCTGGATTCGGTCGCCGATCTGAAAGGTCGTGGCGCGCCCGTCGTTGAACACCAAGGCCACGTAGTAGAACGTACCGCTGCCCGCGCCCTCTTGGGAAACGAACACGCCCACGGTCGAGCGCCCGCCTAGCTTGCCCATCGCATGCTCAGGAGGCTCCACGACGCGCGTGACGTCTTGTTCCGACGATCCCTCGGCGGCCGGCTGCGCGTGCTGGCCCTCGAGCAGCGTCACGTCCTTGCCGTCGATGCGATAGATGGCGTTCTTGTAGTCGATCGAGGGCCCCGACGGCTGGCTCTTGGCCGGAGCGGCCGTCACGGTCAGCCCGAGATGTTCGAGCGCCGTCTCGCGCAACGCATCGACCCGATTGCGATAGGCCTCCGCGAGGCACGAAAGTTGCGCCCCGCATGCGTCGCGCTTGTCGTGTTGCCATGCGAGCCGATCCGCCTGCAAACCGTCCCGGAAATCGTGGTAGACCTTCGTGTCCGCTGCAGGCTTCGCTTCGAGCAGCATCGCGTAGTAGGCGCTCGCCCGAGCATCGAGTGCACGCAGCGCGGCATTGTCGCAGATCGCGCGTTCGGTGCTCTGATGCGGTTTAGCGCAGTCGAGGTCGGTCGTTTGCGCGAGCGCGCTCATCGATACGCATGCGAAAAGCGCTGCGACGGCAGCGCGGAGGCCCATTTTTGTCATTGTGCTGGTTATTGCCGGTGTGAAAAACGTCTGATGATAGCGCGCCTCGCGCACGAACGGACAGGCGCGTCCCACGATGTCGGCCTTCCGTCGGACGGTTGTCGGCCGACCGTTGGGTTGGTCTTTCGCCGGCCAACGCCGCTATACTGACCGACCGTAGCCGCGCAAGCGCTCCGCCCGCGCGTTCACTCCTTCGCTTCGTTAGACCCACGCCTATGACGCACAAGACGCTGAACTCGCTTTCCTCTTGGTCCGCGCTCACCGCGCATTACGAACAGATCCGCGACGAACGGCTGCGCGACTGGTTCGCTGCCGATACGGGCAAGCCCTCGCGCGCCGAGCGGTTCACGGTAGAAGGCGGCGGCCTCACGGCCGACTTCTCGAAGAACCGCATCACCGACGAAACGCTGCGCCTGCTCGTGGCACTGGCCGACGAAGCCGGCGTGGCCAAGCGGCGCGACGCGATGTTCGCCGGCGAGGTCGTCAATCCGACCGAAGGCCGCGCAGCCCTACACACTGCTTTGCGCGCAACGCAGGCCGACGCGCCGTTTCATGCTCAGGTGGCGGCGGAACGCGCCAAGATGGCCGATTTCGCCGAACGCGTCCGCAGCGGCGCCTGGATCGGCTACACCGGCAAACGCATTCGCCATGTCGTGAACATCGGCATCGGCGGTTCGGACCTCGGGCCGAAGATGGTCGTGCATGCGTTGGCGCATCTCGCGCATCCCGATATCTCGAGCTACTTCGTCTCGAACGTCGACGGCGCGGACTTGGCGCGCGTGCTTGCCCGCATCGATCCCGAGGAAACGCTGGCGATCATCGTCTCCAAGACGTTCACGACGCTCGAAACGATGACGAACGCGCGCTCGCTGCGCGATTGGTTCCTGAGTGCAGGCTGCCCCGAAAGCGCGCTCGCCCAGCACTTCGTCGGCGTTTCGGCCAATCCGGCCGAGGTCGTGAAGTTCGGGATCGCCGAAGAGAACGTCTTCGAGATGTGGGACTGGGTGGGCGGGCGCTACTCGCTGTGGTCGGCCGTCGGGTTGTCGATCATGATCGCGGTGGGTGCGGCGCACTTCGACGCCCTGCTCGCGGGCGCGAACGACATGGATCGCCATTTCCGCGACGCGCCGCTCGCGCGCAATCTGCCGGTCCTGCTCGGCCTCATCGGCATTTGGTATCGCAACTTCTTCGGGCTGCAGAGCTACCTCGTGGCGCCGTACTCGGAGGCGCTGCACTATTTGCCGTCGTACCTGCAGCAACTCGAAATGGAGAGCAACGGCAAACAGGCGCGGCTAGACGGCGCCTACGTCGACTACGCCACCTCGGCGGTGACCTGGGGCGAGCCCGGCACGAACGGGCAGCATGCGTTCTTCCAAATGCTGCACCAGGGCCCGACGATCGTGCCGATCGATTTCATTGCCGTGCTGCGACCCGAGCACGCGCTCGTCAGCCACCATCCGAAGCTGCTCGCCAACTGCTTCGCGCAAAGCGAAGCGTTGATGCTCGGGCGGACCGAAGAGGAAGCGCGCAAGGTGGCGGGTAGCGACAAGCCCGAACTCGTGCCGCACCTCGTGTTCCCAGGCAATCGGCCGTCGACGACCTTGCTGCTCGATGCGCTCGAGCCACGCTCGCTCGGTGCCCTGATCGCGCTATACGAGCACAAGGTGCTCGTGCAAGCGGCCGTTTGGAACATCAACCCGTTCGACCAATGGGGCGTCGAGCTCGGCAAGATCCTTGGCAAAGTCGTCGAGGCCGATCTCACGAGCGCTACGTTCGATGCACACAAGCACGACTCGTCGACCTCGGCCTTGATCGAGCGCGCACGCCAGGCGGCGCGCGGTTAAGCGTGCGGCGGGCCGTGCCGCACGAGGCGGCCCGCCTCGATCGTCACCGTGCGCGCGCAGCGGCGCGCCAATTCGGTATCGTGAGTCACGAGAATCAGCGTGGCCCCGTGTGCCGAGTTCAGGTCGAACATGAGGTCGATGACGGCATGACCCGTGGCGGCATCGAGGCTACCCGTCGGCTCGTCGGCGAACAGAATCGCCGGGCGCGTGACGAACGCGCGCGCCAGGGCAACGCGCTGCTGCTCGCCGCCCGACAACAGCTTCGGATAGTGCCGCATCCGGGCCCCCAGCCCGACACGCTCGAGCAGTGCCCGCGCGCGCACCGTGGCTTCGCCCGCGTCGATCCCGCCTTGAAGCTCGAGCGGCAAGCGAACGTTTTCGAGCGCGGTCATGTGCGGCATCAATTGAAAGGATTGGAAGACGAACCCGATCGAGCCGTTGCGCAGGCGCGCACGCTCGTCTTCCGACAGCCGGGAAAGATCGTGCCCGAGCAAGCGAACCGAACCGGACGTTGCATTGTCCAAGCCCGCGAGCAAGCCGAGCAGCGTCGACTTGCCCGAGCCCGACGCGCCGACGATCGCCACGCTCGTGCCGGCGGCGACGTCGAACTCGATGTCGTCGAGTATCGTCAGATCGCCCGTCGCATCCTTGACCCGCTTGCATAAACCGCGCACTTCGATAATGGCATTGGTGTTTTCTGGCATGAACAAGCGTCGCTGGATTTTCGGTACGGCGGCTGTGGCCGCCCTGACGGCCTCCGGCCTCTTTGCTTTTTCGTCGTTCACCGCTACGCCCGCACGCAGCGCGGAGGCGCCCCGCCCTGTCATCGTCGTGCTCGGCGACAGCCTCTCCGCCGAGTACGGCTTGGCTCAGGACACCGGGTGGGTTGCGCTGTTGCGCAAGCGGCTTGCCGAACAGCGAATCGATTATAGCGTCGCGAACGCGAGCATCAGCGGCGATACGACGAGCGGCGGCCGTGCGCGCATGCCTGAGCTGATGGCGCGGCTCAAGCCGTCGATCGTCGTCGTCGAGCTAGGCGCGAACGACGCGCTGCGCGGCGTGCCGCTGGCCACGACGCAAGACAACCTGCGCACGATCATCGAGCAAGCCCAGCAGGGCCATGCGAAGGTCGTGCTCGTCGGCATGTACGTGCCGTCCAACTACGGACAAGCGTACACGCAACGCTTTCACGCGATGTACACCACGCTCGCGCACGAGTTGAACGCGCGCCTCGTGCCGTTCCTGCTGGCCGGCATCGAAAACAAGCCCGACATGTTCCAGTCCGACCAGATGCACCCGACCCAGCAGGCCCAGCCCGCGTTGCTCGACAACGTCTGGCCGGTGCTGGCTCCACTGCTGCGGCGCAAGTGAGAACGGCCCACAAGACGCCCGATTGGGCGACGCCCTGTTCCATAAAGGATGTTTCTCCGGCAATCGCTTTCGCTTCGCTTACGTAAAAAAACCGCGCCGATGATGCGGGCGCGGTTCGTTTTGCGTTTCCGGTGATGCGGGCTTCGCGTTACTGCGAATCGGACTGCGGCGAGCTGCCGGACGTGTCGTAGATCTTCACCTTCGAGCGCTGGCGCAGCGATGCCACATAGGCTTCAAGTTGCGCTTGCGCATCGACTTGCGCGAGCTGGCGCTGCGCGGCCGCCAAGCGCGGCGCATCGATCGGCGCCGGCGGCACCACGGCGTTGACCCGATAGATCGCATAACCGTCGTTGCCGAGATCCACGCCGACATAGGCGGGCAGCTTGCTGTCGTCGGCCTTGAAGATCGCGCTGAGCGCGAGCGGCGAGACACCCTGCGCATCGGTGCGCGAGACCTTCTGCTCGGCGCCGAAGCCGGCGGTGGATTTCGATTTTTGCAGGTCGGCCAGCTTGGCCTCGCCGTCCTTGCGCGCCAGTTCGGCCGCTTGCTCCGCCACGTACTTCGCGCGCACCGCATCTTTGATCGACGCGAGCGGCGGCGTGGCGGCCGGCTTGTAGTCGGTCACGTGCGCGGCAATGAGCGTGCTGTTGCCGACGTCGATCGCCTGCGTGTTGTTGTGATTCTTGATCGAATCGTCAGCGAACACCGCCGCGAGGAACTTCGGATTGTTGAGCGGGCTGTTCGGTGGCAGCTTCGGATTCGCCTTCGGCGTAACGGTAGCCGTCTGGACCGTCAGCTTGTACTTGTCGGCGGCCGGCTTCAGGCTCTTGGCCTGCTCGTAGACCGTCGACGTGAAGCCGTCGCTGTCGTCGCTGAACGCCTTCGTCGCGAGTTGCGTCTTCAAATCGTTGAGAATCGACGCTTTCACGTCGTCGAACGGCTTCGTCGCAGCCGGCTTGACGTCGACAGCCTTGATGATGTGGTAGCCGAACGACGAATGAACGACATCGCTCACCTCGCCTTTGTTCAGCGCCATTGCCGCCGCATCGAACGTCTTTTCACCCGTCAGCACGCCGCTCGTCGACCAGCCCAAATCGCCGCCCTTGGCAGCCGAGCCGGGATCTTGCGATTCCTTCTGCGCAATCTGCGCGAATTGGTCGGGATGCGCCTTGACCTCTGCCAGCACCGCTTCGGCCTTGGCTTTCGCCTTGGCGTCGTCGGCCGGGCTGGCCGTTTTCGGCGACGCGATCAGAATCTGGCTCACGCGCACTTCGCGCGGGGTCGTGTAATGGGATACGTTCTGGTCGTAATACTGCTTCGCCTCGGCATCGGTCGGGGTGGCTGCCGTCGCAAGCGTGGCGGGCGACAACACGAGGTAGTCGATCGTGGCCGTGGCAGGCGTCGCGAAGTCGGCGTTGTGAGCCGCGTAATAGCTCGCGAGCTGCGCATCGGTGGGCTGCACCTTCGACGCGTAGTCGCTCGCATGGAGCACGAGCCCCTGCACCGAACGCTGCGCTTCGGCGAGCTGAGCGATGCGCAGCGCCAACGACTTCGGCGTGAACGCGCTCGATTCGATGCTTTGCGGAATCTGCTCCAACGCCAAACCGTAGCGCACGCGCTCGTCGTATTGCTCAGGCGTCATGCCCTGCATCGCGAGCAGCTGCTTGTAACGATCGATGTCGATCGAGCCGTCCGGCTTGCGCAGCGACGCGACGACCGGGTCCGAGAGCAACGCGCGGCGCACGGCGTCGTCCGATGCCGTCAGATGCTCGCGCTGTGCTTCGTCGGCCAGCACACGCTGTTGAATCAGGTTGTCGAGCAGATCGCGGCGGCGCGCGGGCGTGTCGAGCGCCTTGGCGTCGAACTGCGCACCGAGGAACTGGCGCGCTTGATCCAGCTGCTGACGCATCGCGTCGTCGAATTCCACCCGGGTGATCTTGTGTCCGTTGACGCTCGCGACGTTCGCACTTTCGTCAAAAAAACCGCGGAAGCCTTGTATACCTAGGACGCCCAGCCCCGGCACGATGACGAGGACGAGCATGAGCATCATCAGGCGCTGATGGTTGCGGAAGAAATCGAGCATGCGTGATCGGTTCGTTGGACAAAAACGTCCAATAGTACAACAGGTGCGACCCGACTCGGCAATTTGGACCGGTCGAGCAAGCCCCTGGTGCAGTTCGAGCACACGGTATGGCCGCCCGGATCGATTGCGCAGGGTTGCAAGTTGCAGTCGCCGGTCCGCACAATAGCCAAATCGGGAAAACGGCCGTTCGCGCCGTGACGCGAGGCCCCGAGGCTCGCCTGCGCCCGCGGCCGCACGACGGGCCGACCCACGGTGCCGCGCCTCACCCGAGCCGGAGGCCACCATGCTCTATCAATGGCTAGAAGCGCAGCGTGCACTGATGCGCTCGCTCGACGCCTGGACGGCGCTAGCCGGCGCACCGTGGGGCGCTGTGCCGGACGCTCCGGCCAATTGGCGCGCCGGCGCGCCGGACCTGCGCGATGCACGCTGGGCAAGCGTCGCGCTGCCGGGCTGCGACTGGCTTTACCGGCTGCTGCAAGCGACGCCCGAGCCGCCGCCATTCGCGATCGAATCGGTGCGGATTGCCGGCAACGCCGTGCCGGTGAGCGAGGCCGTGGTCGATCGAACGCCGTTTTGCGCGCTGCGCCGGTTCAGGCGCGAATTCGGTGCCGGAGCGGCCGAACACCGCGGCGCGGCACACCGATCCACCGCTCCCGCCTCGCGCTCGCGCGGTCGAACGGCTGCAGCCGCGGCTTCCGACGACGAGACCGACGCGCAACGATCGCCCTGCGTGCTGCTCGTCACGCCGCTGGCCGGACATCATGCAGTGATGCTGCGCGAGACGGTGGAGACACTGCTCGAAGACGCCGACGTCTACGTCACCGATTGGGCCAACGCGCGCGACGTCGCGCTGAGCGAAGGCCGCTTCGGCCTCACCGACTATGTGCTCGTGGTCGAGCGCTGCTTGCGCGCGCTCGCCGAGCACGGTGTGCACATGCTCGCCGTTTGCCAAGCGGCCCCGCCGGCGCTGGCTGCGTCCGCCTTGGCGGCAGCCTCCGACGCCAAGCTCGCGCCGCTGAGCGTGACGCTGATGGGGGGACCGATCGACACGCGCTTGCATCCGACGATGATCGACCGCGTTGCGGCGACGCACGGCCTCGAGTGGTTCCGCCGCACCGTCATCGATGTCGTGCCGCCCGGTTATGCCGGTGCTGGGCGGCGCATCTATCCGGGGTACGTGCAGCACGCGGCGATCGTAGCAGCGCATCCGCATCGTCAGATGGCGCTGGAGTCGCGCTACTGGACGAGCCGCGTCTCGGGCGATGCCGGCGCCCTCGCGGCCAGCCTGCGCGCGCTCGAGGAATATTCGGCCGTGCTCGACATGGACGAAGAGTACTTCCTGGATACGTTGCGCATCGTTTTTCAAGAGCAGCGGTTCCCGCGCGGAACGTGGTCTGTCGGCGCGCGCCGCGTGATGCCGGAAGCGCTGACGGCGACGGCGCTTTGCACGGTGGAAGGCGATCGCGACGACATTACCGGCGCCGAGCAAACGCACGCGGCGCATGGCATTTGCTCGGGCGTGCCCGAGCAGATGAAGATGCGGATCACCGTCGAGGATTGCGATCACTATGATTTGTTCACCGGGCCGCGGTGGCGCGAAGTCGTGCATCCGGCTCTGAAGGCGTTTCGCAGAAAAAATGCTCGCCGGGCTTGCCGATAGACACCGTGCCTGCACGAGGGCTACGGGCGCCCGTCATCGAGGTGAGCGATGCCTAGCCGGCCGAGGGCGGATCGAACGAGACATCAACGTGCGTCATCGTTTCCGTCGCCCCGCCAGCCCCGGCAAGCAAGAAACTCAGCCACGATTCGATGTAGGAAAATCCTTACAAAGCTTCCAAAACGCTTACCTCACTTTCATACGCCGCCGATTTTCTTCTAGCGCCGGACCTTCGATACTGCGACACAACAAATGGCACTTTGCGGCGCCCTGCCGCGCAGTTGCCTAGGAGGTCGTATGTTCAACGAAGCAACCTTCGCGAACGATATCGCGGCGGCATCGGTAGGAGCCTCCGCCCGTACGAGCGGCGACGCAGCAGGCAGCCGCACGGCGCAGCACTGCGCCACCTGCTCGATGCGCTCGGCCTGCATGCCCCAAACGCTGAACGCTCAAGAACTCTCGCGCTTCGATTCGATCGTCAGCGCGACGCGTCTCGTCAAGCGCGGGGATGCCATCTACCGCGCCAACGATCCGTTCCAGAGCATTTATGCGATCCGCTCCGGCTCGTTCAAAACCGTCGTCCTGCATCGCGACGGCCGCGAGCAGGTCACGGGTTTTCATCTGGCGGGGGAAGTGCTCGGGCTCGACGGCGTCTGCACCGAACGCCATAGCAGCAACGCGATCGCCATCGAAGACAGCAGCGTCTGCATCATTCCCTATGCGTTGCTCGAAGCGATGTGCGCGGAATCGAAAAAGCTGCAGCAGCAAGTGCTGCGCATGATGAGCGGCGAGATCGTCCGCGAATCGTCGCTGATGATGCTGCTCGGAACGATGAGCGCCGAGCAGCGCGTCGCCTCCTTCTTGCTCAATCTGTCGAGCCGCATGCAAGCGCGCGGCTACTCGGCCGCCGAGTTCAATCTGCGGATGACGCGCGAGGAGATGGGTAACTTTCTCGGCATGAAGCTCGAAACCGTGAGCCGCATGTTCTCGAAGTTCCAGAGGGACGGGCTGCTGCAAACGCACGGCAAGCGCATTCGCATCGTCAACCTGGACGCGCTCGGGCGCGTCTGACGCCCGAGGAGCAGCCAGCCCGAAGAGAAGGTTCCGCGCCCACGCGGCTCGGCAGCGGTAGCGGCCGCCAGCCGTGCACGGGCGCGCGTAGCGATTACTCGGCTTGCACCGTCCGTTGCCGCTGTTCGCCCAGGCCCGCGATTCCGAGGCGCATCGTCTGCCCCGCTTTCAAATAGACCGGCGTTGGTTTGATGCCGAGCCCCACGCCGGGCGGCGTGCCCGTCGAAATGACGTCGCCGGGCTGCAAGCTCATGCAGCGGCTCAGATAAGAGACGACCTCGGCGACGCTGAAGATCATCGTCCGCGTGTTGCCGTTCTGATAGCGGTGGCCGTCCACTTCGAGCCACAAGTCGAGCTGCTGCGGATCGGGCACCTCGTCGCGCGTCACGAGCCACGGCCCGATCGGGCCGAACGTGTCGAAGCCCTTGCCCTTGTCCCACTGGCCCCCGCGCTCGATTTGCCATTCGCGCTCGGAAACGTCGTTGACGACGCAGTAGCCGGCCACGTAACCGAGCGCATCGGCCGCCTCGACGTTCTTGCAGGTCTTGCCGATCACCACGCCAAGCTCCACTTCCCAATCCGTCTTCGTCGAGCCGCGCGGAATTTCGACGTCGTCGTTCGGACCGACGATCGCGCTCGTCCATTTGTTGAAGACGACGGGCTCCGCCGGCACCGGCAGGTTCGATTCGGCCGCATGATCGGCATAGTTGAGCCCGATGCAGACCATCTTGCCCACGCGTCCGACGCACGCGCCGATGCGCACGCCGTCGGGCACGCGCGGCAGCGTCGACGGATCGACGCCGCGCAGGCGCGCGAGCGACGCATCGCCGAGCACGTCACCGGCGATGTCGTCGACGACCGACGACAGATCGCGCATCACGCCGTCGGCATCGACGAGCCCCGGCTTTTCCTGGCCCTTCGGGCCGTATCGAAGAAGTTTCATCCTAGTGTTCCAATCCCGAAGATAGCTAACGCATCAATCACCAAGCCACTCACCAAGCACCGCGGCGCTCGCGACGCACTGCTTGCTCCACTGTGCTTCGTGCCTCTTTACGCCTCTTTATGCCTCAATTCGACCACCCGCCGTCGATCAAGTGAATCTGCCCGGTCGTGAAGCCGGCCTCGTCGGACGCGAGGTAAGCGGCCAGCGCCGCGATTTCCTCGGGCCGGCCGATGCGCCCCATCGGCTGACGCGCCACGAATGCCGCCTCCACTTCGGCCACCGGTTTGCCTTGCGCCTGCGCTTGCTCGGCAATGCGCGCACTGAGCGAGGGCGACGCCACGGTCCCGGGGCAAATCGCATTGCAGCGGATCCCCCGCGTGACGAAATCGGCTGCCACTGACTTCGTGAGACCGATCACGGCCGCCTTCGTCGTGCCGTAGACGAACCGGTTCGGCACGCCCTTGACGCTCGAGGCCGCCGACGCCAAGTTGACGATCGAGCCGCCGCCGCGCTCGAGCATGCCGGGCAGAAACGTCCGTATTGTGCGATACATCGACTTGACGTTGAGATCGAACGCGAATTCCCAGTCTGCGTCGTCGCACTCGAGCACCGAACCGGCGTGCACGAAGCCCGCACAATTGACGAGCACGTCGATGGAGCCGACCGACTCGGCCAGCGCGGCGATCGCCGCACCGTCGCGCACGTCGAGCAGCCGCGTGTCGAACGGTGCGTCGGCAAGCAAGTCGAGGCGGATGTCGGTGGCGATCACGCGCGCGCCCTCTTGCGCGAAACGCTCGGCGCACGCGCGGCCGATGCCCTGGGCCGCGGCCGTGATCAGTGCCGTCTTGCCGGCCAGGCGCGTGGAAATGGGCTCGGGGAAGTTTTTGGCGGTGGCGGTCATTCTTTGCGAGGCTCCGTCGATAAAAGACATTCAAAGACCATAGCAGGCTCGTGCCGTACCGCCGAACAGCGCGGCACGCTCATGAGGCTTCAGATGCTCGGCAAAGCGCATCGCGCACGCGTGCCAGGCAAGATAGCCGCCGTTCATGTCGACGACGGGCCAATCGCTGCCCCACATCGCACGCGCCGGGCCGAAATGTTCGACCAGGTGCGCGAGGTACGGTTCGAGCATCGAATCGGTGCACGGCGTTGCCGCTTCGGTCACCAATCCCGATATCTTGCAGAAAACGTTGGGCAGCGCCGCGAGTTCCGCAACGTGCGCGGCCCAGGGCTGCCAGCCCACCGCGCCGTCGGCGATCGGCGGCTTGGCGCCATGATCGAGGACGATCCGCAAGCCCCGATGGCGTCGCGCGAACGGCAGCAGATACCGTAGATGGCGCGTGAGCACGAGCGCATCGAACACCAGGCCGCGGCGGCTCAGCGCCTCGATCGCGGGATCGAGTTCCGGGCGCGCGATCCAGCCGTCGTCAGGCAGGTCTTGGAGCATCGGCCGCACACCCCTGAATTTGGGCTCCCGTGCGAGCTCGCCGATGAGCGCGGGGGCGTCGGGATCGTCGAGCGGCACCCATCCCACGACGCCCGCGATCGCCGCATCGTCGCGCGCCAAGTCGAGCAGGTAGCGCGTTTCTTCGAGCGTGGGCGCGGCTTGGACGACGATGCTGCACCGCACCCCTGCGGCCTGCGTGAGCGGCCGCAGATCTTGCGGCAAAAAATCGCGGTAGAGCGGCGCGAGCGCCGGCGTGAGCCAGCCGTAGTCCCCGCGAGCCGGTTGCCAGAAGTGCTGATGTGCGTCGATCGTATCCATCGTGGGCGGTTTCGGTCGATTACGCGTGCAATGCGCCGTCGGTCAAGCGTCGGGAATCGGCGCACGCGGGTCCAACAACCCCTCCGCGCGCAAGGCCTGCCACAGCGCGGGCGGAATCCGTGCAGTGAACGCCGCGACGTTCTGCAACAGCTCCCCGGGATTGCTGGCTCCCGTCAATACGCTCGCGACCGCCGGGTGCGCATAGGGAAAGCGCAATGCGGCGCTCGGCAGCGGCACGCCGTGCGCATCGCAGACGGCCTCGATCCGAGCCACGCGGTCTATGACGTCGGCCGGCGCTTCGCCGTAGTTGAACTTGAGCGCGCTGGAGCCCTCGTTCGGTGTCTCGCGCAAGTGTCGCACGCCGCGCGCAAGGATGCCGGAATTGAATGCCCCGCCGACGAGAATCGACACGCCGCGCCGTTCGCACTCGGGCAGCAGCGCGTCGAGCGTGCGCTGTTCGAGCAGCGTATAGCGGCCCGCGAGCAGCGCGCAGTCGATATCGAACTCGCGCATGGCGTCGAGCACGGCGGCTTCCTCGTTGACGCCGAGCCCCACCGCGCCCACGGCACCCGATGCGCGCAACGCATCGAGTGCCTTGAACCCACCCTCGCTCAACTGGCGCCAGTAATGCGCGTTGCGCTCGCCGTGCGTGAACGTCCCGATGTCGTGCACGAGCAAGATATCGATGCGCGCGACGCCGAGCCGCTGCAGGCTGTCGTCGAACGAGCGCAAGATGCCGTCGTAGGTGTAGTCGTAGACGGGCGTGAACGGCAGCGGATGCGCCCAGCCGTCGCGCGGCGCGCGGGCTCGATCGCCGCGGTCGGGCTGCATGAGCCGGCCGGCTTTCGTCGACAGTACATACGCGCCGCGTTCGCGCTCGCGCAGTGCCGCGCCGACGTAATGCTCGCTTTTCGTATAGCCGTAGTAAGGCGCCGTGTCGAACAACCTGACCCCGGCGTCCCAGGCGCAATCGATCGTGGCGCGCGCATCGTGCTCGCCGACGTCGCGATACAAGCCTCCGAGCCCCGCGCAGCCCAAGCCGAGCGAAGTGACTTCGATCGCGGTGCGGCCAATGCGCCGCGGCAAGCCGACGTCGGCAACCGTGCCGGCGCTCATGCGTTCACCCGTACGGCCGTTGCCGGCACGATCGGCAGGCAGCCCGGGCCGATCGGCTCGAACGCCTTGTAGGTCAAGATGAATTCCTGGTGGCCGAGCATTTCCGACTTCGACCGAACGCCGCGTCCGACGGCCATCGTCAGATCGAAGATTTCTCGCCCGACTTCGTCGAGCGAGGCGCGGCCCTCCAAGATCCGGCCCGCGTCCACGTCCATGTCGCCCGACAGATTGCGGTACGTGGCCGGGTTCGCGCACACTTTGATCACGGGCGAAACCGCCGAGCCGACGACGGAGCCGCGCCCCGTCGTGAACAAAATGACGTGGCAGCCGCAAGCGATGAGCTCGCCGATCTCGGCGTTGTCGCTGATGTTCGGAAAGCCGAAGCGCGGTTCGCCGTCGGGCACGACGTCGAGCAGGTAAAGACCGCTCGTCGGCGGGATGTCGCCGGGCTTGACGATCCCGACGATCGGGGATGCCCCGCTTTTCGCATAGGCGCCGAGCGATTTCTCCTCTTGCGTCGTGAGGCCGCCGTCCGCGTTGCCGACGGCGAAGCTGCCGTGGCCCATGATCGTGTAGTAGCGCGCGGCCTTCTCCACGCAAGCGACGATCGCATCGCCGAGTTCGGGCCGGGCGGCGCGCGACTTCATGTGATATTCGCAGCCGACGAGCTCGCCCGTTTCCTCGAATACGCACGCCGCGCCCTGCTCGATCATCGCATCGAAGGCGCGGCCGACGGCCGGGTTCGCCGTGATGCCGCTCGTGCTGTCGGAGCCGCCGCATACGGTGCCGACGATGAGCTCGTCGAGCCGCATCGGCACGGGCCGCATCGCGGCGAGCGCGGCCCGCGCCTGCCCGACCCATTCGACGCCGCGCGCGATCGTGCTGCGCGTGCCGCCCGTTTCCTGAATCGTCAACACTTCGACGGGCCGCCCGCTTTCGCGCACGATGTCGGCCAGATGATGCTTGTTCATGCTCTCGCAGCCGAGCGAAACGAACAACACCGCTCCGACGTTCGGATGTGTCGCGATGCGCGCGAGCATCTTCTGCGCGTACGCGTTCGGGTAGCAGCCGGGAAAGCCGATCAAATGCACGTCGGGCTGCGCGTCATGCGCATCGGCCACGTCGAAGTCGTCGTCGCCGAGCCGCGGAGCGAAGTGCGAGACGATCGCACTCGCGACATGATGCGCGCACTCGACGAGATAAGCGACGGCGACGACGTTGCGGATTCCCTTGCGCCCGTCGCTGCGCGCATAGCCGAGAAGCGGCGCGGAATCGGTGTGGATCTCGTTCATGAACGTTTCGCCGAAAAAGTCAGGAGGCATCGTCCTCGACGTAGGCGTGGCCGGCGTCGAGCGTGTACGTGGGCAGATAATCGCTGACGAGGTTATGCGTGTGCAGGTGCTCGCCGCGGGCCACGTCGCTCGTGACGTGGCCGATCGGCGCGCCGTAGCGCAGAACCTTGTCGCCGGCCGGCAACCGATGCCGGGCCAGCTTGTGCCCGAGGGGGATCGTCGTGCGCAGCGTCACCGTCTCGCCTTCGATCGCGAGCGCGGTGCCGGACTCGAGCGTCGTGGCCGCGATGAGGCAGTTGTCGTCGGGAGAAAGCAGCAGCAGCCTGGGATCGAGTGTCATGCTCGCGTTACTCCTGGCTGCCGGCCACGCGCGCGATCATCAGCGAGCCGAGAATGATGGCGCCGTAGATCGCCTGAATCCAAAACGACGGGACCTGCGCCAGCGTCAGCAAGTTCTGCACGACGCCGAGCAACAGCACGCCCGTGAGCGCGCCGAACATCGTTCCCTTGCCGCCGTCGAGCGAGATGCCGCCGATCACGGCCGCCGCGAACACGGTGAAGATCATCCCGTTGCCTTGATTGGCGTTGATTGCGCCGACGTAACCGGTCACGATCAAGCCGCCGATCGACGCCAGCGCGCTGCCGAGCACGAACACGCCCCATACGACGCGCTCGACGCGTATCCCGGCGGCACGGGCCGCTTGCGCATTGCCGCCGATCGCATACAGCGCGCGGCCGATGCGGTGATAGCGCAGCATGAACGCGGCGCAGGCAAAGGCGGCCGCGGCGAGCCACACCGACAACGGCAGGCCCAGCACGGTGACGGTCGCCAACGCGAAGAACGACGGCGGCATGTCGAACAACGTCCCGCCCTTGGTCGCGCCGACGAGCATCCCGCGCAAGACGATCAGCATGGCCAGCGTGACGATGAACGCGTTCAAGCGGAGCCGCACGACGAGCAGGCCGTTGACCCAGCCGATCAGCGCGCCGATGACGACGATGACGAGCAGCCCGGCAAGTGGCGGCCATTGCCAGCCGAAGCCGCTCGACGCGGCCGGCATGACGAGCATGGCGCCGAGCGCCGGGGCGAAGCCCACGGTCGATTCGAGCGACAAGTCGAACTTGCCGACGATGATGATCAGCGATTCGGCCAGCACGACGAGCGCGAGCGCGGCCGATGCGCCGAGGACGCTGACGAGATTGGCCCGCGTGAGAAAGCTGGGGCTGACCCACGCGCCGATGACGATGAGCAAAGCGAGCGCCGGTAGCAGCGCCAAGTCGCGCCAGCGCGCCAACTCGATACGTGCGCCGCGCGCATGAACGCCCCCTGCGACGGCGAATCCTGCCGTGCGGGCCTGCGGCCCCGGGCTCGACAAACTAGGCTTCATTGAGATCGACTCCTTCGATCGATGCGATCAATTCATGGTCTTGCCATCCGGCCGCGAATTCGTCGACGATGCGGCCGCGAAACATGACGAGCACGCGGTCGCAGCCGCGCAGATCGTCGAGCTCGCCGCTGGCGACGATGACCGCGCGCCCCTCATCGCGCGCACGCTCGGCCATCGCGAGCAACGCTTCCTTCGATTTCACGTCGACGCCGGCCGTCGGGTCGATCAGCACGAGCACGCGAGGATCGGTCGCGAGCGCCCGCGCCATGACGACTTTTTGCTGATTGCCACCCGATAGCCCCGACACGAGCGCGAGCGGCCCCGGCGCCACGATGCCGAGCGAATCGATCGCCTCGCGTGCGAGCTTCACCTTGATCGAGGGCCGCACCAACCCGAAGCGGGCGATGTGGCGCACGAGCGTCATGGTCGCGTTTTCGGCGATCGACTGCGTGAGCACGAGCCCTTCCCGATGCCGGTCCTTCGGCACGCAGCCGACCCCGGCATCGAGCGCGGCGGGCACGTCGCCGTAAGGCAGCGCGGTGCGTGCACCGCCCTCGCCCGACGACACGCGCACGGCACCCGAATGCGGCCGGCGCAGCCCCGCGATCGCCTCCGCAACACTCGTGCGTCCGCTGCTCGTCGCGCCCGTCAGCCCGACGACTTCGCCGCGGCGCACGTTGAACGAGACATCCTCGAAGTCGTCGCCACTCAGCGCGGCCACTTCGAGCGTGAGCGGCGCATCGGCAAGCGGCGCTCGCCGCGAGGCATCGGCGCACGCGACGCCGCCCGCCTCGCCCGTCATCGCTTCGATCAGCGCCTCCCTCGGCAAGCGGTCGACGCGCGACGTCAAGATACGGCGGGCATCGCGCAAGACCGTGACGGCTTGGCAAATCTCATAGACCTCTTGCAGGTGATGCGAAATGAAGAGGAACGTGACGCCTTCGCGCTGCAGTTCTTCGATGCGGCGAAAGAGCCGCTTGATCTCGTCGCCGTCGAGTTGTGCGGTGGGTTCGTCCAGGATGATGAAGCGTGCGCCGTGCGAAAGCGCCCGCGCGATTTCGACGAGTTGCCGAGCCTCGACGCCGAGATCGCCGCAACGAGCGTCCTCGCGGACGTCGATATGCCAATGATCGAGCAATGTCCGCGCTTCGCGCCGCATGGCCCGCCAGTCGATGATGCCGCGCCGCGCCGGCTGCCGGTTCACGAAAAGATTCTCGGCCACGCTGAGCTCGGGGATGACCGTCGAGTGCTGATACACGCACGCGACGCGCTCGCGCCACGCATCGCGATCGGCGATCGGCGGCGCAAGCTCGCCGCCGAAGCGGATTTCACCCTGGTCGGGCTTGCGCAGCCCCGTGAGCAACGAAACGAGCGTCGATTTGCCGGCGCCGTTGCGGCCCACGAGCGCATGCGACTCGCCGGGCATGACGCGCAGGCTGACGTCGGCGAGCGCCGTCGTCGAGCCGAAGCGCTTCGTTGCACCGAGCGCCTCGACGACGGGAACCGCCGCGCGCCCGGCAGCTTCGCCCGATACACCGGCTTCGCTAATGAGAGGAACGACTGCCATGTCGGCTCGCTTCAATCCAGAAGGGTTCGATGGCCGGTATGCGTGGGCCGATGCCCGCGGCAACGCAGTTGCGCACGCATGCCGGACGGCTCGATCGATCACTTGAGCGTGTTGCCCCAAAGGTTCTTGTCGTCGACGTTCGCCTTCGTCACGAGCGGTGCCGGCAACTGATCTTCGAGAATCCCGGGCGCGAGCTGGATGATCGTGCTGTCGTGATCCGTCGGACCGGGCTTGAAGGTCTTGCCCGCGAGCGTTTCCTTCATGTACCACAGGCCGTATTTCGCGTAGCTGTCGGCGGGCTGCGAGACGGTGGCATCGATCTCACCCTTGCGGATCGCGTCGAACTCCTGCGGAATGCCGTCGTTGCTGACGATGACGATATGCTTCGGATCGCCGGCCGGGAACAGCATGTTCTTGCGGCGCAGCGTCTGGAGCGTGGGCGACAGATAGACGCCGCCCGCTTGCATGTAGATGCCCTTCACGTCCGGGTTCGCCGTCAAGAGGCTATCGAGCGCCGATGCAGCCACGTCGCCCTTCCATGCGGCCGGAATCTCGAGCACCTTCAGCTTCGGATAGTGCGTCTTGATGCAAGAGCGGAACGCCTCGGAGCGGTCGCGGCCGTTGACCGATGCGAGGTCGCCCATGATCTGCACGACCTTGCCGGCGCTCACGTGATCGCCGATGTACTTGCACGCCTTTTCCCCGTAGGCGCGGTTATCGGCGCGCACCACCATGGCGACCTTGCCCTGCGTCGGCGCGACGTCGACGGCCACGACCGGGACGTGCTTGGCCGAAGCTGCGTCGAGCGCACGGCTGATGGCAGCGGAATCGAGCGGGCCGGTCACGATGCCTTTGACGCCCTGATTGAGCAGGTTGTTGATGTCGGTGATCTGCTGCGCCGGGTCGCCGTTCGAATTCACGGGCGCGAGCATGTCGAGGCCCAACTGCTTGGCGTATTGCGGCAGATAGTTGTTGTACGCCTGCCAGAACGGCGACGTCAGCAGCGGCAAGTTGGCGCCGATCTCTGCCCCTGCCGCATGGGCGGCCGGCGCGCCGATCATGCCGAGCGCAGCCGCCAATGCGACGGCCCCGCGCCGTACGCGCGGCGAAACACCACGGACTGCACGAACTGCACACTGCCCGGCGTCAACCGGTTCGATGCTCGATGTCATAGTCGTCTCCTGGCCCAATCCGGCGTTCAGCGCTGCTTGGGCTCCATGCTTCTCGGTGATGCGTCGGTCAGACGCAACGCAAGGGGACGGATGATCCGTCCTGATCTTATGGTCCTGCGATGGCTTCGATATGCTGCGGGTTTCGAGCAACCGGATGCGACCGGGAGTGCATCGCCCCGCGTGCGTTGCTCGCCTCCATCAATCGGTGCATTGATTCATGGATGAACTTATTATTCATATACGGACGATCCGCCGTCAAGTGCGGCGCTCGCCGGTGTTTTCCCTTACTGACTTTGCAACGCATGAGACGACCCCGCCCGTGAAAGCCTCCAAGACACCGAATTCAAGCGACGCAGCCCCCGAGGCCGCGCTCGACGAAGCCGAGCGCTACCGTGCCCCCGCGCTCGACAAAGGGCTCGATATCCTCGAGCTTTTGTCCGAGCAAAAGGACGGGCTGACGCGCGCCGAAATCATGAAAGCGCTCGGACGCAACGCCAGCGAGATCTACCGGATGCTCGAGCGCCTCGTCGCCCGGCAGTACGTCGTGCGTTCCGCGGGCGGCGATCGGTACTCGCTGAGCCTGAAGCTGTTTGCGCTCGCGCACCGTCATCCCCCGATGAATCGCTTCATCACCGCGGCGCTGCCCGTCATGCAGGCGTTCGCCGACGAAGCCGAGCAGTCGGTCCATCTGACCGTCTACGACCGCGGCAACTTGCTCGTAATCGCCCAAGTCGACGGTCCGGGCACGTGGGGGTTGTCGATCCGGCTCGGTTCGCGGGTGGGGTTGATCGATACCGCTTCGGGGCAGATGATGCTGGCGTTCCAAAGCGACGCCGAGCGCTCGCGGATGCTGGCCGAGCATACGAAGGTCAAGGGCGAAATCGCGCTCGATCATGCCGCGCTCGCTGCGACGTTCTCGGCAGTCCGCGCACACGGACACTTGCGCAAGGACAGCGCGCAGACGTTCGGCGTGACCGACGTGACGTTCCCCATCCTCGGCCCTTCGGGACACGCAGTCGCTGCGCTGACGACACCGTATATGCGACGCATCGATGAGTACGTGGCCCCTTCGCTCGACGACGTGACGGCGATGCTCGCGGCAGCCGCCGTCAAGTTGTCCATGCACGAAGATCCTCGGCCTCATCCCGCGCCGGAGGCGAGCGCCGCAGACTGACGGCATGCGTGTCGCACAAAGGCCTTGACTATCTACCTATCAGTAGATAAAGTGCGCATCATGGAAACGACGAAGACGGTGCGCGAGCAGATCCTCGATCATGCGATCACGCTCATGATGCTGCGCGGCTACAACGGGTTCAGCTATCGGGACTTGTCGGAGCTCGTCGGCGTGAAGACTTCGAGCATCCACTACTACTTTCCGTCGAAAGACGATCTGGTGCTCGAAGCCGTTCATGCCTACACGCAGGAAGTGCAGAGCGCGGTCCAAACGATCGACGCCGCCTTGCCGGCCGAAGGCAAGCTCGCGAAGTTCGCGAAAATGTTCGGCCGCACGCTCGGCGATGGCGATCACATCTGCTTGTGCGGCATGCTCGCGGCCGATATCGAAACGTTGCCCGAGCCCGTTCGCCTCGCCGTGCAAGCGTTTTTCAAGGCGAACGAGACTTGGCTCGCCAAGGTCTTCGCCGAAGGCGCGCGCGACGGTACGCTGTCGACGAGCGCAAAGCCCGAGCAGGCGGCGCGCGCGTTTTTCGCCGCCTTGCAAGGCGCCGGACTGGCCAGCCGCTTGTTTCGCGCGCGGAGCCGGCTCGACGAGGTCGAAGCATCGTTCAAGTTGTCGAAGTGATGCCGTAAAAGCAGGGCCGGGGCGCATGCGCGCCCTTTTAATCGGTTCGGCCGTCTACCTTCTGATAGATAGATTTATTGATGGAATGGATGGATCGCCGACCGCGCAGTACGAAGCACGCAATCGTTGAGCAGCAGCGAGTTTTTCCGAAGCAACCGGCAGTTTTACGTGAATGGCCTATCTTCTACCGGGTAGGCCGCCCCAACCAACGTCGCTACACCTTCCCTGATAGGAGCCACACCATGTCGATCGAAAAAGTTCTCTACCGTGCCCATGCTCGTGCAACCGGCGGCCGCGACGGCCGAGCCGTCGTGCCCGACAGCGGCCTCGACCTGCGTTTGACGACGCCGCGCGAACTCGGCGGCGCGGGCGGCGACGGTGCGAACCCCGAACAACTGTTCGCGGCGGGCTACAGCGCGTGCTTCATCGGCGCGATGAAGTTCGTGGCGGCACGCGACAAGATCGCCCTCCCGCAAGACGTCTCGATCGACGGCAGCGTCGGCATCGGCGCGATTCCGAACGGGTTCGGCATCGAGGTCGAACTGAAGATTGCGCTGCCGGGCATGGATCGCGCCGCCGCGCAAGCGCTCATCGAAAAAGCGCATCAAGTCTGCCCGTATTCGAACGCGACGCGGGGCAACATCGACGTGACGCTGACGCTCGCTTAATGCCGACGTGATGCGCTGACGTGATGCCCGTTTGGCGTACACAGGAAAAAAGCCCAGGC
The DNA here is from genome assembly GCF_051953955.1 of Trinickia sp. GTDB lineage: Bacteria > Pseudomonadota > Gammaproteobacteria > Burkholderiales > Burkholderiaceae > Trinickia. Next base: position 73,311 of record NZ_JBQCIF010000127.1, read on the forward strand.
CGCGATGACCTGGGCAAACACCACCGGGAACCCCAGCGGCTCGGAGACGATTCGACGGCGGGTTGGCCGCGACGAATGGGCGATGCACGTAAGGTGCCTCGCCCATTGCGTTATCGCTTCAGTACCGGTGCTTAATTGTGTTGATAGACGGGCGGCGAATAGCTGCTCGCCGCGCCGTTCGTCACGCTGCGGCCCGATTGCGTCGTACCTTCGACGCTGGGCCCATAGCCGCTCGTATCCGCTTGGGCAATGCCCTGTTGTGCGGCGACACGCTGCTCGGCGGCTTGAATGTTGTCCGGATAATGCATCCAGTCGCGCGGGTTGTAACCGGCGCGCTCGACACGCGCCAAATCGGCGCGCACTTGTTCGCGCGTGAGCGGTTGATTGGATTGAGCGAACGAAGAAGCGAGGGGCGCGATAAGCGCAACGGCGACGGCGATTTGCTTGATGAGCGAGTTCATGATGACGACCTCCGACTACTGTTTTAAGGAGCTGCGAACACGGTCGTGTGCAGCAGGTGAATGCAGTGTAGGCTTAGGGTCTTCCCGGATAAATACGTAAATCCGGAATTCATTGGTGCCGCTGGGATAACAATCGGCAGCTGCCGGCTGGCACGTTTGCGGCCCGAGGGTCGGCCTGGCCGATCACTGCGCATGGCAATCGAACGTCGCGCAGTCAAGCAGTCGAGCAGTCGAGCAAGCAGGCCATCGCATCGGACATCGGACGATCGCGTTGCCATAGAAAAACGATACGTAAGGGAGGTGGGTCATGGACCGCTTCTTTGCAATGAAGGTGTTCACGCGCGTCGTGGAGTCGCGCAGCTTCGTCAAGGCGGCCGAATCGCTGCAACTCGCCGCGCCGCAGGTGTCGCGCACGGTGCAAGCGCTCGAAGCGCATTTGGGCGCGCGTCTGCTCAATCGAACGACGCGCAGCATCAGCGTCACGGATGACGGCGAGGCCTATTACCAGCGCAGCATCCGCGTGCTGGCCGAAGTCGACGAAATGGAGGCCGAGCTCACGCATGCGAAGCTGAGCCCGAAGGGGCGGCTGAAGGTCAATCTGCCGGCGCTCGTCGCGAAGCTCGTCGTCATCCCCGCGCTTCCTGATTTCTTCGAACGCTATCCCGACATCGAGATCGAGATGGGCCTGAGCGACCGTCAAGTGGACATCGTCGAGGAAGGCGTCGATTGCGTGATTCGGACCGGCGAGCTCGAAGATTCCGGCCTCGTCGCGCGCCGCATCGGCAACATGCGGCGCATCACCTGCGCTTCGCCCGCCTATCTCGAGAAATACGGCGAGCCCAAGACGATCGCCGATCTGCGCGATCACATCGGCGTCAACTACGTCTCGAGCAACACGGGGCGCGTGCGCAGCTGGGATTATGTCGTCAACGGCGTCGTCGAGACCGTCGATATGCGCGGCCTCATTGCCGTGAACGACGTCGACGCCTATATTTCATGCGGCCTGCACGGGCTGGGCCTGCTCAAGAGCGCGACTTTCCCGCTCGCCCAATACCTCGAAACGGGCGAGCTCAAAGAAGTGCTGACGGATTACTGCTCGCCGACGCGGCCCATTTCGATCATGTACGCGCGCAACCGGCACATGCCGCGCAAAGTGCGCGTGTTCGCCGATTGGATCGCGGAAGTCTTCGCGCGCGTGCCGTACATGCAAGAGACGAACAGCGCGAAGACGAACGTGGGGGCGCAGGCGGCTTGAAGCTGGAAGCCTGACGCCTGAAGCTTGCAGCCGGTCGGTCTACGGCCTAATGTTTCTATTGCAAGGAGAAAGCATTAGGCGGGGAAGATCGTATGCGCTGCGCACATTGCGGATTCGAGAATCTCGCTGGCGCGAGGTTCTGCGAAACGTGCCGCGCGATACTGTCGCGCGTCTGTCCGCGCTGTGGCCATGAAGCCGGATCCTCTGCCAAATTCTGCAGCGAGTGCGGCGCGCCCCTGACCGACGCCCCCGCATCGCCCACTTCGGTCCGCTTCGCTTACGCGCCGCCCGCGGCACCCGTGCACTACACGCCGCACCATTTGGCCGAGCGCATCCGGGCCGAGCAAGCCGCCATGGAAGCCCGCGGCGAAATCGCGGGCGAACGCAAGACCGTCACCGCGCTGTTCGCGGACATGGCGGGATCGACGGCGCTGGTTCACGATCTCGATCCCGAGGAAGCCCATCGTCTGATCGAACCTGTCGTCGCGTTGATGATGGAGGCCGTCCACTACTACGAAGGCTACATCGCCAAATCGCTCGGCGACGGCATCCTCGCATTGTTCGGCGCCCCGATCGCCCACGAGGATCATCCGCAGCGGGCGCTGTATGCGGCGCTGCGCATGCAAGAAGCGATGCGCCGTCACGGCGATCGCATCCGGCTCGAAAAAGGCATTCCACTGCAGATTCGCGTCGGCGTGCATACCGGGGAAGTCGTCGTGCATTCGATCCGCACCGACGACTTGCACACCGATTACGATCCCGTCGGCCACACGATTCACATCGCTTCGCGGATGGAAGGCATCGCCACGCCCTCCTCCATCCTCGTCAGCGAGGCCACGCATAAGCTCGCCGAGGGCTATTTCGAATTCAAGGCGTTGGGCGCCACGCAGCTCAAGGGGATTCCCACTCCGCTGTCGGTGTACGAAGTGCTCGGCCCGGGTGCGTTGCGCACGCGCCTGCAACGCTCGGCGCATCGCGGGCTCGCGCAGTTCGTGGGGCGTGCCGCCGAGCTCGCGCGTCTGCACGAGGCGCTCGAGCAAGCCAAGGCGGGGCACGGACGAATCGTCGCGGCGGTCGGGGAAGCCGGAGTCGGCAAGTCGCGGCTGTTCCACGAGTTCAAGGAACGCTCGCGGCGCGGCTGCCTGGTGTTGGAGACATTCTCGGTTTCGCACGGTAAAGCGTTCGCCAACTTGCCGCTGATGGAACTCTTGAGAAACTACTTTCAGATCACGACGCAGGACGACGAGCGGCGATGCCGCGAGAAAGTCCTGGGCAAGATGCTGACGCTCGAGCGGCAGTTCGAGACTGCGGTGCCCTACGTCCTATGCCTGCTAGGCATCGGCGAAACGGATGCGGCGTTGGCCGACATGGATTCGGGCATTCGGCGAGACCGCGCCTTCGATGCGATCACTCGACTGTTGACGCGCGAAAGCCGCGACCAGCCGGTCCAACTCCTCTTCGAGGATCTTCAATGGTTGGACCGCGAGACCGATGCATTCCTCGCTCGCTTCATCGAGCATGTGCCGAATAGCCGGATCCTGCTCCTCGTCAACTACCGCCCGGAATACCGACCTAGCTGGCAATACGCAGACGAATGCACGCGGCTGCGGCTCGAATCGCTCAGCGCGACCGAAGCGCAGGGACTGCTCACGGCGCTGCTCGGCGACGATGCGGGTCTGGCTCCGCTCAAGCAGCTCGTCTTGGAGAAGACCGAAGGCAATCCGTTCTTCATGGAGGAAGTGGTTCAGACGCTGGTCGAAGAAAAATCGCTCGCCGGCGAGCCGGGGCGCTACCGGATCGAGCAAACGCCCACCACGCTGCACATTCCGACGACCGTGCAAGGCGTGCTCGCCGCGCGGATCGATCGGCTCCGCGTCGCGGAAAAGGAACTGCTGCAAACGTTGGCCGTGCTCGGCAAGGAATTCCCGTTCAGCCTGGTTCAACGCATTTGCGGAGGCCGCGGCGGCCTCGACGATGAAACGCTGCGCCGCCTGCTCGCCAATCTCGAAGCGGCCGAATTCATCTACGAGCGGCCGGCATTCCCGGAGGTCGAGTACTCGTTCAAGCACGCATTGACGCAGGAGGTCGCCGGCCATTCGCTGCTGACCGAGCGGCGCAGCGCCTTGCACGAGCTTGCGGCACAGGCGCTCGAGGCACTGTTTCCCACGCGCATCGCCGACTATTGCAGCGAGCTGGCACACCACTACAGCTTGAGCGGCAACATCCCGAAGGCCGTGGAGTATCTGCATCGCGCCGCGCAGCAGGCCATTCGCCATGCCGCCCATCAGGATGCGATGCACCACCTCGGCGCCGCATTGCAGTTGCTCGAACGTTTGCCAGACACGCCCTCGCGCAAACAGCAGGAATTGGCGCTGCTGCTTGCGCTCGGGCCGACCTTGATGGACGTGCGCGGCTATGGCGCGGGGGAGGTCGCGGCCACCTACGAGCGTGCCCTCGCATTGTGCGACGAGATCGGCGAAACGGAGCAAAGGTTCGCGGTGCACCTGGGATTGAGGATTCACTACATGTCGCGCGCGCAGCACGCGAGTGCGCGCGAATTCAGCGAGCGAATGCTGCGCACGGCGCTCGATGCAAACGATCCCGATCTGCTCGTGGAAGCGCATGGCGCCATCGGCGTGTGCGGATTCCTGCAGGGCGAATTCGCCGACGCTCGCGCTCACGAGGAACAGGCGCTGGCCCTCTACGATCCCGAGCGCCACCAGGCCCACGTGTTCGTGCACGGCGTGGACCCCGGTATCCGCGCCTTGAACTTCCTCGTCTTGACGTTGTGGGTTCAGGGGTATCCCGATCAAGCGCTTGCTCGAAGCCTGGAAGCGGTCGCGCTCGCCCGTAAGCTCGCGTATGGTCCGACCTTGGCCTTCAGCCTCGCTTACGCCGCCGAGCTGCGCCAGTTGCGGCGCGAGCCGTCGATCGCACGCGAATATGCCGAGGCCGTGATCGCCATTTCGGCCGAGCAGGGTTTTCCGTTCTGGGCTACCTGGGGGACCCTCTTTCAAGGGTGGGTACGCACCCAGTGCGGCAGCCTCCAAGAGGGAATCTCGCAGATGCGCCGAGGCTTGGCCGCCGAGGAAGCCGTCGGCAGCGCGGACCAACGTTCGTACTTTCTAGCGCTGCTTGCCGATGGCCTGAGGCGCGCGGGCGACATCGAGGCCGGCCGGCGCATGCTCGAGCAAGCGATCGCGGTCATGGAAGCGAGCGACGAGCGTTGCTACGAAGCTGAACTGCATCGGCTCGAGGGTGCACTGCTGCTCGATGCGTCGAGCGCGGACGCGCGTACCTCCGCGCACCGCGACGAAGCCGAGGCCTGCTTGCGCCGGGCGATCTCCGTCGCGCGCCGTCAAGGCGCCAAATCGCTCGAATTGCGCGCCATGTCGAATCTCGCTCGCCTATGGCAGCGCGAGGGCAAGATCGTGCAGGCTCGGCAAGCGCTGTCCGAGATCTACGGCTGGTTCACCGAGGGCTTCGACACGGCCGACCTGCGCGACGCAAAAGCGCTGCTCGAGGAACTCGAGGAACTGGCATGAGGTGCCGTGCACGACGATCGAGGAGACGGAACGATGCCGACGAAGACAACGAGCCCGCATGGCAACGGAGCGCGCAAGCGAATCGCGTTGGCCTTGCAAGGCGGCGGCATGCACGGCGCATTCACCTGGGGGGTGCTCGATCGGCTGCTCGAAGACGGCCGGCTCGAGATCGAAGGCGTCAGCGCGACGAGTGCCGGGGCGATGAATGCCGCGGTGCTCGCCGATGGACTGCTCAAAGGCGGCGAGGATGGCGCGCGCCGAGCGCTGCATGATTTCTGGCATGCAGTGTCGCTTTCGGCCGAACGCTACAACCCGTTGCGCTGGGCCCCGTGGCTCAAGGGGACGCATATCTTCGGCCTCGATCACTCGCCGCTCTATGCGTTCGCCGACATGGTGCTCCGCATTTTCTCGCCCTACCAATTCAATCCGCAGAACGTGAACCCGTTGCGCGAAGTCTTGGAAAGCCAGGTCGATTTCGCCTTACTGCGCAAGCAGTGCCCTATTCATCTCTATCTATGCGCAACCAACGTCGAGACGGGGAAAATCCGGCTCTTCACCGGCGACGACATCACCGCCGATGCGGTGCTGGCCTCCGCCTGCGTCCCGACGCTGTTTCAGGCCGTCCCAATCGACGGTGAGCACTACTGGGACGGCGGCTATATGGGCAATCCGGCCATCTACCCGCTGATCTACCACTGCGAAACGCGCGACGTGGTCATCGTTCATATCAACCCGGTCGTGCGGCGAGGCGTGCCGATCACGACCGCGGATATCCTCAACCGCATCAACGAGATCAGCTTCAACTCGTCGCTGATGCGGGAGATGCGCGCGATCGCCTTCGTCACCGATCTCATTCAGCAAGGCAAGATCGAGCGCGGGGAGATGAAGGAAATGCTGATTCATTCGATCCGCGCCGACGAAGCGATGTGCGCGCTCAGCGTGGCCAGCAAGTACAACGCGGATTGGGCGTTCCTGCGTCAACTGTTCGAACGCGGACGGCACGAGGCCGATGTCTGGCTCACGCAGCACTACCGTGATGTCGGCCAGCGCTCGAGCATCGACATCCGCCGGGAATTTCTTTGACCATGAGCCAGACGCGAGAACGCTTCACCGCATTGTGGTCGCGCTGCGGCGGGCGATGCGCCGAGGACGTCTATGCCGATTTGGCGCGCAACTACGGCGAGCCGATGCGGCGCTACCACACGCTGCGGCACATCCGCCGCTGCCTGCGCGATCTCGATCACGTGCGCAGCGCGGTGCCCCATCCCGACGACGTCGAATTGGCGCTGTGGTGCCACGACGTGATCTACGTGCCCGGCGCGGCCGACAACGAGCAGCGCAGCGCCGACTGGTTTCGGCAATGGGCGAACGAGGCCATCGCGGCGAGCGAGCGCGTGTGCGGCTCGATCCTGGCGACGAAGCATGCGCAGGTGCCGGACGACACGGACGAACGCTTCGCCGCCGACATCGATCTCGCTATGTTGGGTGCCCCGCGCGGCCGCTTTTGCGAAGACGGCGCGCGGCTGCGAGCCGAGCGGCCCGATCTCGACGACCGCGCATACGATCGGCACGAACGAACGATGCTGGAAAAACTGCTCGCCCGTCCGCGCATTTACCATACCGAGGTCTTTCATACGCGCTGCGAAGCGCGCGCCCGCGACAATCTGGCGTGGCGCCTGGCATTGCCGATCGCCGGCTAACCGGCTAACCAGACGCGCCGCCGTCTTTACTTCAACTCGATGAGCAGATCCTTCGCCGCGACGCGGTCGCCCGGCTGAACGTGCACGGCCGAGATTTCGCAGTCGCGCTCGGCCGCGATGTGCGTCTCCATCTTCATGGCCTCCAGCGCGATCAGCGTGCTGCCGGCCGCCACCCGCTGCCCTGGCTGTACCGCCACGGTGACGACCGAGCCCGGCATCGGCGATGCGATGTGCAGCGGGTTGGCCGGATCGGCCTGCGAGCGGCCTCGGCGTGCGTGGCCTGCCTGAGCCGCGGTGGTGCGGCGCTCGACGAGCGCGCTGCGCGACTGGCCGTTCAACTCGAACAGCACCTTGATCATGCCGTTTTCGGTATCCGGGTGCTGTCCCTGCAGCGCGATCAGCAGCGTCTTGCCCGGCGATATCTCGACCGCCACTTCCTCCTGCGGCTGCGGACCATAGAGGAAAGCCGGTGTCGGCAGCACCGACGTATCGCTGTAGGTCCGCACGTGCGCGTAGTACTCGCCGGTCTGCTTCGGATACATCAAGTACGAAGCGAGTTGCCGATCGTCGAGCGGTTGCCGGCATAGTGCCTCGCCTTGCGCACGCGCCGCATCCAGATCGACCGCGGCGATCTGGTCGCCGGGCCGATACGGTGCCGGCGGCTCGCCCCGGAGCACTTTGCGCGACAACTCGGCCGGGAAACCATCGGGCGGAAAGCCCAGTTCGCCCTTGAACAGCGATACGACCGATTCCGGAAACGCGATTTCCTTGGCGGGATTGCGAACGTCATCGACGCTGAGGTCGTTCGCCACCATCATCAGCGCCATGTCGCCGACGACCTTCGACGTAGGGGTCACCTTGACGATGTCGCCGAAGAGCTGATTGACCTGAGCATAAGCCCGCGAAACCTCGGTCCAACGATGATCGATGCCGAGCGAACGGGCCTGCTCGCGCAAGTTCGTATATTGGCCGCCGGGCATCTCGTGACGATAGACGTCGGCCGTCCCGGCCCTGATGTCGGATTCGAACGGCGCGTAGTATCGGCGCACACCTTCCCAGTAGGTCGATGCCTCGTGCAAGTCGTCCTGATCGACGCCGGGATCGCGTTCGCCGCCTGCCAGCGCGGCCGCGATACTGGACAGATTCGGCTGCGACGTGAGACCGCTCATCGCATCGAGCGCACCGTCGATCGCATCGCAGCCGGCGGCAACGGCGGCCAGCGACGACGCAGCGGAAATCCCGCTCGTATCGTGCGTATGAAAATGCACGGGCAGGCCCGTCTCGTCCTTCAGTACCTTGACGAGCGTAGCCGCCGCCTGCGGACGGCAAATGCCGGCCATGTCCTTGATGCCGAGAATGTTCACGCCCGCGCGCTGCAACTCGGTTGCGATGCCGACGTAGTATTTGAGGTCGTATTTCGAGCGCGACGGATCGAGCAAATCGCCGGTGTAGCAAATCGCGCCCTCGCAAAGCATGCCGTTTTCGCGCACGGCGTCGATCGCCACCCGCATGTTGCGCACCCAGTTCAGCGAATCGAAGACGCGAAACAGATCGACGCCGGTGCTCGCCGCCTGCTTGACGAAGAAACGCACGACGTTGTCCGCATAGTTCGTGTAGCCGACCGCGTTCGAACCGCGCAGCAGCATTTGGAACAAGATGTTCGGGATCCGTTCGCGCAGCAGCGCGAGCCGTTCCCACGGATCTTCCTTCAGAAAGCGCAGCGCGACATCGAAGGTCGCCCCGCCCCAACACTCGAGTGAAAACAGCTGCGAAAGCCGGCGTGCATAAAACGGCGCGATCGGCAGCATATCGGCCGTGCGCATGCGCGTGGCGAACAGCGACTGGTGCGCATCGCGCATCGTGGTGTCGGTCAGCAGCACTTGCTTCTGGTCGAGCATCCACTGCGCGAAGCGCTCGGGGCCCAGTTCACGCAGCCGGTCTCTCGTACCAGGAGGGATCGCGCAAGACGTATCGATCTTCGGCAGCACTGGCTTGGCCAGCGGGAACTTCGGCATCGCACGGCCGTTCATCTCGACGTTGCCGTTCACGGTCAGCTCGCCGAGATAGCGGAGCAGCTTCGTCGCGCGATCCCGCCGCTTCGTGAATTCGAGCAGCGACGGCGTGAGATCGATGAATCGCGTCGTCACATCGCCGGCAATGAAGCCGGGATGATTGATCACGTTCTCGAGAAACTGAAGGTTGCACGCGACGCCGCGGATACGGAATTCGCGAAGCGCCCGGTCCATTCGTTGAATCGACTCGGCGGCCGTCGGCGCCCACGCGGTGACCTTGACCAGCAGCGAATCGTAGTACGGCGTGATGACGGCGCCACCGTAGGCCGTCCCGCCGTCCAAGCGAATGCCGAAGCCAGCCGGGCTGCGATACGCCGTCAACTGCCCATAGTCGGGCAAGAAATCGTTCTCGGGGTCCTCGGTCGTGATCCGGCATTGCAGCGCGTGCCCATTCAGCCGAATGTCTTCTTGGCACGGAACGCCGGCGGCGAGCACCGCCGCTCCGGCGTCGGCATCGCCCGTTTTTTCCGTTACCCCGATTCGCCCGCCCTCGGTAATGCGGATCTGTGCCTTCACGATGTCGATCCCCGTGACCATCTCCGTCACGGTGTGCTCGACCTGGATGCGTGGATTCACCTCGATGAAATAGAAGCGGTCCGTTTCCGCATCCATGAGAAATTCGACCGTGCCCGCATGCGTATAGCCGACGGCACGCATCAACTGCAATGCGGACTCGCACAGCGCCGCTCTCTTCGCTTCGTCCAGGTACGGCGCAGGCGCGCGCTCGACGACTTTTTGATTGCGCCGCTGCACGGTGCAATCGCGTTCGTATAGGTGCACGACCGAACCATGCGTGTCGCCGAGCACTTGCACCTCGACGTGGCGAGCCCGGCGCACGAGCTTCTCGACATAGACTTCGTCGTTCCCGAACGCAGCCAGCGCTTCGCGGCGTGCGGCAGCCAACGACGCCTCGAGATCGCGCTCGCTTTCGAGCACGCGCATCCCGCGCCCGCCGCCGCCCCAACTCGCCTTGAGCATGAGCGGGTAGCCGATGCCCTCGGCGAGACGCTTGCATGCCTCTAGATCATGCGGCAACGGATCGGTCGCCGGCATGACCGGCACGCCGGCGGCAATGGCTGCGTTGCGTGCCGCGACCTTGTTGCCGAGCGTGCGCATCACCTCGGGAGACGGCCCGATCCAACGAATGCCGGCATCGATGACGGCCTGCGCGAAATCGGGATTCTCGGAAAGGAATCCGTAACCGGGATGAATCGCATCGACCTTCGCCTGCCGAGCGACCCGCAGGATGTCCTCGATGTCGAGGTAGGCCGCGAGCGGCTTCTTGCCTTCGCCGACCAAGTAGCTCTCGTCGGCCTTGAAGCGGTGCAGCGCGAGGCGGTCTTCTTTCGAATAGATGGCAACGGTGCGGATGTCCATTTCGGCCGCCGCACGCATCACGCGAATGGCGATCTCGGAGCGGTTCGCAATCAGCAGGGATTTGATCGGGGTGGAATCCATGTTTTTTTCAAGCGCGAGCCACGGCCGCCTTGGAGCGGGTCCTGAACACGGCGAACAGCGGCGCCTTCGCGCTGCCGGGTGCCCGGCCGAAGCTTTCCGTCACGCGGTCGAGGATGATGGCGAGCAGCACCACCGCCAAGCCGCTTTCGAAGCCGAGGCCGATGTCGAGCCGCTGAATGCTGGCAAGCACATCGTTGCCCAAGCCGCCCGCGCCGACCATCGACGCGATGATCACCATCGAGAGCGCCATCATGATCGTCTGGTTCACGCCTTGCATGATCGACGGCAGCGCGTTCGGAAACTGAACCTTATAGAGCAGTTGCCACGGCGTGCAGCCGAACGCCTGCCCTGCTTCGACGATCTCCATGTTCACCTGCCGGATGCCGAGGCTCGTGAGGCGCACGGCCGGCGGCATGGCGAAGATCACCGTGGACAGGATCCCGGGCACGCGGCCGAGGCCGAACAGCATCGCGGCCGGAATCAGGTAGACGAATGCAGGCATCGTCTGCATCAAATCGAGGGCCGGACGCACGATCGACGTCACGAGCTTGCTCTTTGCCGCCCAAATGCCGAGCGGGATGCCGAACAGGAGGCTGATGATCGTCGACGACAGCGTGAGGCCCAGCGTGACGACCGTTTGATCCCAGAAGCCTGTTGCGAAGATGAGCAGCAGCGAAGCCGTCGTGAAAAGCGCGAAGCGCCAGCCGACGCGCCAAAGGCCGATGCCGATGAAGATCGCCATCAAGAGCCACATGGGGATCGCTTGCAGGCCGTGTTCGACGAGGCCGGCAAGGCCGTCGATCGCGCGGCCGACCGCATCGAACGCGTTGGAGTCGTGATCAAGCAGATAGTGAACGGATTGATCGACCCAACTACCGAGTGGGATGAGTTCAGACATGGGAACCTCGCGAACGCGTAATGGCTTTCAGGAGCGCGGCGCGATCGACCGAGCCGCAGTAGCAACCGTCGCTATCGACGACGGGTAGCGCGTGAGCGCTGGCGGACACGCGTTCGACGACATGGTCGAGCGTCGCATCGCACGAAATGCTTTCGACGGGACGCACGCTCGGCGCCGCAGTGCCTGCCCCGTCGCGCGCGACATAGCCGCGAATCTTGCGCTCGGCATCGAGCACGAACGCGTATTGGGCGTTGCCGTCGAACTTTGCGGCGACACTCGCGGCATCGAGCTTCGACACCGTCGGCACGGCGTCCGTCTGCGCGAGATCGCGCGCCGTCAGATACCGGCTCGTGTCGACGCCTTGGAAGAATGCGCGGACGTATTCATCGGCCGGATTCGCGATGATCTGGTGGGGCGTGCCCACCTGCACGAGGCGACCGCCTTCCATGATCGCGATCCGATTGCCGATCCGCAGCGCCTCCTCGAGATCGTGCGAAACGAACATGATCGTCCGACGATGCTCGCGCTGCAGTTGCAGTAGCACGTCCTGCATCTCCTTGCGTTTGAGTGGGTCGAGCGCGGAAAACGCCTCGTCCATGATCATCAGCGAGGGATTGACGGCCAGCGCGCGAGCGAGACCGACGCGCTGCTGCATGCCGCCGGACAGTTCCCGCGGCAGCTTCTGGGCGAACGGTGCGAGCCCCACCTGATCGAGCACGTCGAGCGCACGCCGCTCGCGCTCCTTGCGGCTCACGCCCGCCACCTCCAAGCCAAATGCCGCGTTCGACAGCACGGTGCGCTGGGGCATCAGCGCAAACGACTGGAACACCATGCTCATGTCCTTGCGGCGCAGCGCAATGAGCTCGGAGCGGCGTGCCACCGCCACGTCGCGCCCGTCGATCAGCACGTTGCCGGCCGACGGCTCGACGAGGCGGTTGACGAGCCGGATCAGCGTGGACTTGCCCGAGCCGGACAAGCCCATCAGCACGAAAATCTCGCCCTCCTGGACCTCGAGCGACACGTCGTGGACACCCACGACCTGGCCGGTGCGCTTGAGCACTTCATCTTTCGTCGATCCGGCGGCCAGCATGGCAAGCGCTTGCTGCGGATTGCTTCCAAAGACCTTGGTGAGACCTTTGACGACGACTTTGGGGGTTTGCATCGAGTCCGTCTCCTCATGTAACCAGCATTTCAGGCATTCGCTATTTCCAACATATTTGCCCAGATAAACAATAGCTTATCGATCAATTGCGACCAGCGCTTGCGCTATTGCGACACGGCAGCTGCTTAAATGCGATGATGCGTGCCTCGCGCCGACATGCGGGCGGCGGTCCGTGCGGGTGTTGCATCCGCGTGTCGTTTTAGGGCGATTTCCGGACGCATGAGTGATGACCCGACCGCATAGGGCTCCCTAAAATCGATCCAACCATTTCTTCTTCTCGTGTCGCGCGGCGGGCCGCTTTGCCCCATGCATCGCCCGCATCGCTCGGCACTCCGGCGCGCCCGCAAGCCTTCACGCGCCGCCATGCCCGATCACCTGTGCCCACGAGCGCTTTTTTCGCGCTCGCGGGCTTGGCAACGCCATTTCAACGCCATCTTCAGGAGTGTGTCCATTGAGCCGTCCGCAAAAACGCACCACGCGCCCCCGATCCTCGAACTCGCGACTGACGCTGGCCGATATCACGGTCGTCGACAACGCTCTGCTCAAGCGCGCCGTCGGCGCGATGGCGCTCGGCAATGCGATGGAATGGTTCGACTTCGGTGTCTATAGCTATATCGCCGTCACGCTCGGCAAGGTGTTCTTCCCGTCGAGCAGCCCGTCCGCGCAACTGATCGCGACGTTCGGCACGTTCGCGGCGGCGTTTCTCGTGCGCCCGATCGGCGGCATGGTGTTCGGCCCGCTCGGCGACAAAATAGGGCGCCAGCGCGTGCTGGCCATGACGATGATCCTGATGGCCGTCGGCACGTTCGCGATCGGCCTGATTCCGAGCTACGCCTCGATCGGAACGCTCGCCCCTGCTCTTTTGCTCGTGGCGCGCCTCATTCAAGGCTTTTCGACGGGCGGCGAATACGGTGGTGCGGCCACGTTCATCGCCGAGTTCTCGACGGATCGCCGCCGCGGTTTCGCCGGCAGCTTTCTCGAACTCGGCACGCTGGTCGGTTATATCCTCGGCGCGGGCACGGTGGCTTGGCTCACCGCCACGCTTTCCGAACATGCGCTGCTCTCGTGGGGATGGCGCGTGCCTTTCTTCATCGCGGGCCCGCTCGGGCTGCTCGGCTTGTACATCCGCCTGAAGCTCGAAGAAACGCCGGCCTTCAAGAAGGAAGCGCAATCGCGCGAGGAAAACGAACGCTCGCGTCCGAAGCAGACGTTCCTCCAATTGCTGAAACAGCAGGGCAAGCCCCTGATGCAATGCGTGGGGCTCGTACTGATTTTCAACGTGACCGACTACATGGCGTTGTCGTATTTGCCGAGCTATCTGTCGGCGACGCTGCGCTTCGATGAATCGAGGAGCCTCGTCATCGTGCTGGCCGTGATGGTGCTGATGATGCCGATGACGCTCTTTGCGGGGCATCTGTCGGACAAGATCGGACGCCGGCCGGTCATGCTGTTCGGCTGCTTGGGCTTGCTGCTGCTCTCGATCCCGGCACTGCTGCTGATCCGCATCGGCACGATGCCATCCGTGTTCGGCGGCATGCTGATCCTCGGTGTGCTGCTATCGACGTTCACGGGCGTGATGCCGTCGTCGCTGCCTGCGCTGTTCCCCACGCGGATCCGCTACGGCGCGCTCGCGATCGGCTTCAACGTTTCCGTCTCGCTGTTCGGCGGAACGACTCCGCTCGTCGCGGCATGGCTAGTCGACCGCACCGGCGATCTGATGATGCCCGCCTATTATCTGATGGGCGCATCCGTCATCGGCATCGCGTCGGTGCTCGCGTTGAAGGAGACGGCACGCCGGCCGCTGCTCGGCTCGGGCCCGTGCGTGGGAAGTCGTGAAGAAGCGCTTCGGCTCGTCCACGGACATGGAATGCCCGAGCACGGGCAGACCGTCGAAAAGAACGATTGGGCCGCGGTCAGGGAGCGCGCGTAAGAGGAACGAGCCTAAGAGGAACGAGCCTAAGCCCGCCTTCATCGCGCAAATTTTCGGGACCGTTGATGCACAATAGCCGCACGTCAGTTTTTAGCGAGCGGCTCATGGGTGTCAACTTCGATCTGAACGATTTGCAGGCGTTTCGAGCCGTCGTGGAATTGGGCAGCTTTCGCAAAGCAGCGGAGGCGGTCAACATTTCGCAGCCGGCGCTGAGCCGCCGCATCGAGAAGCTCGAGGCGGCGCTCGGCGTCCGGCTTTTCGAGCGCACCACGCGCAGTGTGGCGCTCACCACCGTCGGCCGTGTGTTCGCCCGCAGCGCGGAACAACTGCTCGACGATCTCGACGTCGCGCTGCTCGGCATCCGCGACGTATCCACGAGCCGCATGGGCCACGTGACCATCGCATGCGTGCCGTCGGTTGCCTACTATTTTCTGCCGAGCGTCATCGCTGCCTACCATAGCCGCTACCCGCGCATCCGGGTCAAGCTCTACGATGCGAGCGCCAACGAAGTGCTCGGTGCCGTCATCAGCGGTGAAGCCGATTTCGGCGTGAGCTTCATGGGCAGCCAAGAGGCCGAAGTCGAGTTCAAGGTCTTGCTGCAGGAACGCTTCGTCGCGGCGTGCCGTCGCGATCATCCGCTCGCCCGAAAAACCCGTGTGTCCTGGAACGAACTTTATGCGCACGAGTACGTTTCCGTCGATAAAACGTCCGGAAACCGCCTGCTGCTCGATCAAGCGTTGACCACGATCACGCCGGACATGGCGAGCGTTTGCGAGACCCGCCATGTCACGACGATGCTCGGTCTCGTCGAGGCGGGACTCGGTGTGGCGGCCGTGCCTTCGATGGCAATGCCCCTTCACGATCATCCGGTCCTTACGAGCATTCCGCTCGTCGAACCGGTCGTGACGCGGCGCGTCGGCATCATCCGGCGCCGCGGGCGCCCGCTGACGCCGGCCGCGCAGCAGTTCTATCAGATGATCCTGGAGACCAAGCGCGGCGGCAGGCGCGGCACGGCGAAGAAGACCGCGGGATGACGTACGGGGCTGCTTGGCGTTCAGCGCTCGCCCGCCCCGCCTAACCGATGCTTCAATGACCCTCGATCGAATCGAGGCCGGTCGACGTCACGACCGGCTGCACCGCAGGCGAGGCGAGATAGTCGAGCAGCGCTTTGGCTTCCTTGGGATGCTCGGCGCCGACCGGGATGCCGGCGGCGAAGCGCGTGATCGATTGCAGCGACTCCGGAATCTTGCCGACATACTCGGCTCCTTTTATCGGAAGCAACTCGCTTACCTGCTGGAATCCGACGTCATAGTCGCCGGAGGCCACCACGGACGCGACGGGAATCCGCGGGATCATCTTCGATTTGCTCTTCATTTGCGCTTCGATACCGAGACGCTTGAACAACTCGCGCTCGATATAGACGCCGCTCGCGCTATCCGAGTAGGCGACGGACCGCGCGTGGAGCAAGGTTTCTCTCAGTGCCGGGGCGGACTCGATGTCGGGCTTGGGCGCGCCGTCGCGCACGACCATCCCGATGCGCGAATCCGCAAGCTCGACGCGTGAATCGGGCCTCACCTTCCCTTGCTTGATCAAATCGTCGAGTGCGTAGCCGACCATGATGACCACGTCCGCATGCTCGCCGCGCTGCAACCGGTTCGGAATGGCTTCCGGCGATTTGCCCATCGATGGGCCTTGCACGGTATCGAGCGTATTGCCCGTCGACGCCTCGAACTTCGGGCCGAGCAGCTTGTAGGCGGCGTTGAATCCGCCGGAGGTCATCACGTGCAGATCGGCAGCCTGCACATTGGCAACCGCGGCGCCGACGAACAGCACGGCGGTACAGAGCTTCAGAAAAAGGGATTTCATGGTGGAAGGTCGTGTCAAAAGGTTCGAGAAATGCCGAGCGCGCTTCAGGAAGCCGCGGCCACCGTGACGCCACGGCGCCGATACAGCGCGAGCGTGGCGCCGAGCGCGCACGCCGCCGCAAAGCTCAGCCAGAAGCCCGGCGCGGCCTTGTCGCCCGTCGCGTGAATGAGTGCGGTCGAGATGACGGGCGTGAACCCGCCGAAGACCGCCGTAGCGAGGCTGTAGGCCAGCGAGAATCCGGCGACGCGCACCTCGACCGGCATGACCTCCGTGAGTGCGACGATCATGGCGCCGTTGTAGATGCCGTACATGAACGAGAGCCACAACAGCACGAGCAGCATGTTGACGAAGCTCGGCGCGTGGGCCAGCAGCGAAAGCGCGGGGTATGCGGTCGCGATCGCCATGGCCGTCATCGCGAGCAGCAGCGGACGGCGGCCGACGCGATCCGACAAGGCCCCGCCGATCGGCAGCCAAATGAAGTTCGAAACGCCCACGCACAGTGTGACGAGCAGGCTGTCGGCGGTGCTCAAATGCAAGACTTTCTTGCCGAAGGTCGGCGCATAGACCGTGATCAGATAGAAGCTCGCAGTGGTCATTGCGACGAGCAGCATGCCGCCGATCACGACACCCCAATTCTGCGCGAGCGTCGCGAATGCCTCCTTCATGTTCGGGCGATGCCGGCGCTGCTCGAACTCCTGCGTTTCCGCGAGCTTGCGGCGAAGCGCGAAGATGAAAGGCACGATCATGCAGCCGACGAAAAACGGCACGCGCCATCCCCACGCGGCGATCGCCGTGGGATCGAGCCATTGATTGACCGCGTAGCCGAGCGCGGCCGCCACGACGATCGCGACCTGCTGGCTGGCGGACTGCCAGCTCGTGAAGAAACCCTTGCGGCCCGGTGTCGCCATTTCGGCGAGATAGACCGACACGCCACCCAGTTCCGCGCCGGCCGAAAAACCCTGCAGCAGGCGGCCAACCAGAACCAAGGCGGGGGCAGCGAGCCCTATCGCGGCATAGCCGGGGACGAACGCGATGAGAATGGTCCCGCTCGCCATGATCGACAGCGTCACGATCAGGCCTTTGCGGCGGCCGACGTCATCGATATAGGCACCCAGGACGATCGCGCCGAGTGGCCGCATGAGAAAGCCTGCGCCGAACACGGTGAAGGTCATCATCAGCGACGCGAAATCGCTCGCTGCCGGGAAGAAAACGGCGGCGATCTGCGTGGCATAAAAACCGAACAAAAAGAAATCGAACTGCTCGAGGAAGTTGCCCGCCGTCACGCGGACGACGACAGATGTCTTGGACTGCCCGGGAAGCCGGGTGCTGGGGGAAGGATGCACTGAGTTGTCTCCTTGAAACGCCCGATCTTTGCCGCGTTCGGGCGGTGATCGTTTGGCGAATGATCGCCTGGACGATTGGAAACGATAAGTGCAATGTTCGGAACGATTGATGCGCGCAGGTTATCGGTGGCATTCACCGTCCGCGCACGAGGGCGACGCATAAGAGAGACGGCCGTGCGATCAAAACATATCGGCATGGATCGCGAAATACAACGAAAGATACAACGATAAAAGCGCGGCTCTAGGCGGCAGTCAGCGGGCTTTCGGCGGGGCTCGCGACGGACGACAAAAAACCCGCAGAGCCGATAGCCATGCGGGTTTTGGGGTACTACTTTCGGGTACTACCTTGGGTATCACGGCAGAACGCTGCGAACCTGCCAGGAAGCCAATTGCGAACGGAAATGGTGGTGCTGAGGGGATCGAAGACGACTCTCGACGCCTTACAGCGCAAGGCCCACACCAAATTCGAATCGCGAGATACAACGAGATATACAACGACGCGAAATATTGCCGCAAACGTAGCCGTCCGGCAACAGAAATCTGCCTTTCAACCAAGCTTCTTACAGCTGGGCACT
>NZ_JBQCIF010000128.1:0-38786 GCF_051953955.1 Trinickia sp.
TTCCGTGATAGCGCCCCCTTCGATCGCTTCGGCTATGCAGTTACACCCCATATCCCGAAGCCCGCATCAACCGCCGCGACAGCTCGCCCTCCAAACCTTCGGTGGAAAACTGTGCACGCAGTCTCGCATCTTCGCGGAGGGTTACGCCGCGGTGCATGGCCACGATGAGTGCGAACAGAGCCACGAGAAACATAGGTATGCCAAGCATCATCTTGCTCCTGGTTAATTGGGCCGGATGGGATGCCGAGAGACGGCCGGACCAAAAATCGGCCTCTTGCTCTGCATCATTTGGTCGATACGCATAACCCGGGCCAGGAGGACGCCGTGATCGCCGCCTCGACAAAGCAAGATCAGGGGGCAGCGTACCGGCGAGCCCGTCAAACGAACCGCCACCCGATCGATCCCAGCGCGCCGTAATCGACATGGAACACGTCGCCGCGGGCCGCGGGCGTGGGGCGCGTGAACGAGCCGGCGAGCACGACGTCGCCTTCATTCAATTGCTCGTCATAGGGCGCGATCTTGTTCGCGAGCCAAGCAACGCCGGCAGCAGGATGATTCAGCACGGCAGCCGCGAGCCCCGTTTCTTCGATCACGCCGTTCTTGTGCAGCAGCGCACCGACCCACCGGAGATCGACATCGCTCGGGCGAACCGGACGGCCGCCGAGCACGATGCCCGCATTGGCCGCGAAATCGCTGATCGTGTCGAACACCTTGCGCATCGCGCGAGTTTCGCGGTCGTACTGCTCGATCCTCGCATCGATGATTTCGACGGCCGGAACCACGTAGCGCGTTGCCGAGAGCACGTCGAACAGCGTCACGTCCGGGCCTTTCAACGTCCTTTCGAGGATGAATGCCAGCTCGACCTCGACGCGCGGCGCGATGAACCGCTCGATCGGAATGTCGCCGCCGGCCTCGAAGAACATGTCGTCCATCAGCGGGGCATAGTCGGGCTCCGTGATCTGGCTCGCCTGCTGCATTGCGCGCGACGTCAGTCCGATCTTGCGCCCCTTGATCCGGCGCCCGTCCGCGAGCTCGAGCTTGACCCACTCGCGCTGAATCGCGTAGCCGTCCTCGATCGTCATCTCGGGATATCGGCCCGAAAAGTGCCGCAGTTGCGTGCGCGTCTTGCGCGCTTCGTAAAGCGCTCGGGCGAGCGCGGCAATCGTAGCTTGGGCAAGCATGCTTCAGCCTCGTTCGAACAAAGGATGCAGCGAGCTGCTGCGCGAATTGAACACTTCGCGCCCCTCGTCGATCTGCAACGTAATGCCGATATGCCGTGTCGAAAGCAGGCCGGCGAAGTGCCTTTTGACGCAGGCGTCCAATGCCTGGCCGACGGCCTGTTGCACGGCCGGGCTTCTGCCGCTCGCCATGCGCAAGTTCAAGTAGACGAACGCATATTCGCCCGAGCCGCCGGCAGCGCGTCCCGCCTGGCCGCCGTCGGCGACCACGTAGTGCGTGGCGGGCGAAGCGAGGACGCGCACGCCACCCACGGGAAACACGGGCCGCCCCGCGTCGTCGCGCTGGGCGATCATGGTCTCGGCCAATGCGGCGCATAGCGCCTGCATGTCCGTGCCACCTTGTTCGATCGGCCGGTCGAGGTTGGGGGTATAAAAGATCGTCAAGTGGGGCATGCCGATTTCTCCGAATCGATGACTACAGCCGTGGAAACGCGCGGTATTGCGATGCCGTCGAGCTTTCCGGATTGGGGATGGCACCGCCGTCTTGCGGCGTCACGGGAAATACCGCATTGATCTGGCCGGTGCCCGATGCGCCGAAGTACGGCGTCAGTATGTCGGCGCGACCGTCGTAGGCGGACCAGCCCAAGGCGCCGACCATCATGGCGGTATCGTGCATGAAGCCTTCGCCGTGCCCTTTCACCGCGTATTCGGGCAGCATCTCGCAAAACGTTTTCCACTCGCCGTGCCGCCACATTTCCACGACTTGCCGGTCCAGCATTTCGAGCAGTGGGCTCCAAATCTTGAACGCGTATTCGGGCGCGAGCCCGTTCTGCGCGAAGCGGTGGCTCAAGCTGCCGCTCGCGAGAAACGCGACTTTGCCGTCGTAGTGCCGTTCCACCGCCTGCCGCATCGCCCAGCCGAGACGGGCGCTATCGTTCAAGTAGTGCGACGTGCATAGCGCCGAAACGGACACCACCTTGAAGTGCTGATCGGCATTCATATAGCGCAGCGGAACCAGCGTGCCGTATTCCGGTGCGAGCGTCGTGGCATCGTGGGCCAGCGTCTCGATGCCGTATTCGTTGCACGCTTGCGCGAGCTGCGTCCCGAGTTCCGGGTTGCCGTGCGCTTCATAGGGCATGTTGCTGATGAAATGCGGCAGCTCGTTGCTCGTGTAGCGCCCTTTGAAGTGCGCCGCACAGTTGATGTGGTAGTTCGCGTTCACGAGCCAATGGGTGTCGAATACCACCAGCGTGTCCACGCCGAGCTCGCGGCATCGCCGGGCGATTTCGATGTGTCCGTCGATCGCATCCTGGCGCGTTCCTTTGCGCTCTCCGTCGAATTCGGAAAGATACATCGATGGAACGTGTGTGATTTTCGCTACGAGTGCGAGTTCGCCCATAGCCGTCTCCAAAGGTTCGATGTGGCCTGCTATCGCATCAATGCGCGGCACCCCAGCGAGGGATGGGATGCGAACCGAGCGAGACGCAGACGTTCTTCGGCTCCAGGAATACCTCGTAGCTCCACGTGCCGCCTTCGCGGCCGACGCCCGACGCCTTGGTGCCGCCGAAAGGCTGACGCAGATCGCGCACGTTCTGGCTGTTCACGAAGCACATCCCGGCCTCGATCGCGGCGGCCACGCGCAGCGCCCGGCCCGCATTCTCGGTCCATACGTAGCTCGACAAACCGTAGGCGACGTCGTTGGCGAGGCGAATCGCTTCGGCTTCGTCGTCGAATGGGATGAGGCACGCGACGGGGCCGAAGATTTCTTCCTGCGCGATGCGCATCCGATTGTCGACGTCGACAAAAACCGTCGGGCGCACGAAGTTGCCGTGCTTCATCGCGTCGGGAACGTCGGGTGCATCGAGCCCGCCGCATGCGAGCGTCGCGCCTTCTTTCGAGCCAAGCGCGATGTAGCTTCTCACTTTCGCGAGGTGGCCCTGGCTGATCATCGGCCCGATGATCGTCTTTTCGTCCAGCGGATCGCCGACGACGATGCGCTTCGCACGCTCGACGAAGCGTTCGGCGAACGTCGCATAGATCGAGCGCTGCACCAAGATGCGCGAGCCCGCCGTGCAGCGCTCGCCATTGTTCGAGAAAATCATGAACACGGCCGCATCGAGCGCGCGCTCGATATCGGCATCGTCGAAGATCACGAAGGGCGACTTGCCGCCCAGCTCCATCGAGAATTTCTTCAGGCCCGCCGTCTGCACGATGCGATTGCCCGTCGCCGTCGATCCCGTAAACGACACGGCGCGCACGTCCGGATGCGCGACGAGCGGCTCGCCCGCTTCCTTGCCGTAGCCGTGCACGACATTGAGCACGCCGGCGGGAATGCCGGCTTCGAGCGCAAGCTGCCCGAGCATTGACGCCGTGAGCGGCGACAGCTCGCTCATCTTGAGCACTGCCGTGTTGCCGAAGGCCAGACACGGAGCGACTTTCCACGTCGCCGTCATGAACGGGACGTTCCACGGCGAGATCAGCGCGCAGACGCCTACCGGATGAAAGAGCGTGTAATTCAGATGGGTCGACGTGGGATAGGTATGCCCATCGACGGCGCTGCAAACTTGCGCGAAGTAGTGGAAGTTGTCGGCGGCGCGAGGCACGAGTTGCTTGCCGGTCTGAGCGATCGTCTGTCCGGTGTCCTTCGTTTCCGTGACGGAAAGCTCGGGAACGTTCTTCGTGATCAATTCGCCGAGTTTGGCGATTGCCTTTGCGCGCTCGGCGGCGCTCTTGCCCGCCCATGCGGGAAAGGCCTGCTTCGCTGCCCGCACGGCAAGCTCAACTTCGTGCGCGCCACCGCTTGCGACTTCGGCCAGTACCTCCTGCGTCGCCGGATCGACGGTTTCGAAGTAATCGCGCCCCGTGTGCGGGCGCCCGTCGATGAGATGCTCGATTCGCATGATCAGCCCTTGTGGATGTCCGAATGAGGTTCAGCGGCCGAAGTCGGCGTCGGGCGCAAGCGTATTGACGAGGCGGCCGAGGCCGTCGATCTCGCAGACCACTTCGTCGCCGGCGTTCACGTTGACGACGCCTTCGGGCGTGCCGGTCAGAATCACGTCGCCCGGCGCGAGCGTCATGAAGCCGCTCAGGTATTCGATCAGCGAGGGCACGTCAGCGACGAGATCGCGCGTATTGCCTCGCTGTTCGAGCTTGCCGTTGACGAACGTGCGCAATTCGAGCGCATGAACGTCGGCGACGTCGGCGGCATCGACGAACCAAGGCCCGAGCACGGTGCCGCCGTCGCGGTTCTTCACGCGCAGGTTCGGGCGATAGTAGTTCTCGAGATAGTCGCGAATCGCGTAGTCGTTCGCGATCGTGTAGCCGGCCACGTACTGCATCGCGTCCGCTCGGTGTACGCCGCGGGCCGGGCGCCCGATCACGACCGCGAGCTCGCATTCGTAATGCATGAAGGCGACGCCGGCGGGGCGGCGCGTCACGCCAAGATGGCCGATGACGCTGCCGGGCCCCTTCAGGAAGACGAGCGGCTCCTCCTGTTTCGAGAACGAGAGCTCCTTCGCGTGATCGGCGTAGTTCAAGCCGAGGGCGACGATCGTGCCCGGCTCGAACGGGGCGAGCCACACGAGTTCGTGCTCGTCACGCACCCGGCCGTCGGCCAGTCTCACCCGATCGCCTTCGGGCGTGGCTTCGTGGATGGCGCCGGCATAGGCGACGCGCGCTCGCATCATGCCATCGCTCCTTTTGCGGGTGCTTGCATGGCCGGTGCGATGAACTCGATTCGCAGCGGTGGCCAGTTTGCAATGCCGAGCGTCGCGTGCGTGTTCGCTGCGGCCACGGGGGCGCCGTGCGGTACGCCGAGCGTGATGACGTCGCCCGGCGACAGCGTCATGAAATCGGTCACGTCCGCCAACAACCGCGCGACCGCGCGAATGCAGGTCGAGGTACTCGCGCTGAAGCGCGGCTGGCCTTCGACGTCCACCGTGATCGCGAGCCGGTCTGGGGCGGCGACGTGGTGCCGAGCGACGATGGCAGGACCGACGACGCAAAATCCGTCGCGAGCGCGAAAGCGGACGGACGGCCGATACACGCTCGCATGCGGCACGCTCAAATCGGCGACCAGCGTATATCCAGCCACGTAGTCGAGCGCCGTATCGACGCTTACGCGATGAGCGGTCCGGCCGATCACGATGCCGAGCGATGCGCCGACCTGCACGCCTTCATCGCTGGGCACGACGATGCGCGCGCCGTGCCCGGCGAGCGTGTTGCGCGGCTTCAAGTAAAGAATCGGCGCATGGGGCGGCGCCTTGTACGGCGGGGCGTTCACGGCGTCGCCGAGCGCCGCCAATGCCTCGCGGTCGTTGAGCAGCGTGCCGTACACCGCGCCGCTCACCGGCGGGCGGCAGCGCTCCCCGCCCGCGAGCAGCGCCGCCGCCGCGCAGGCATCCACATCGCGCGGCAAAGACTCGCCCTCGATGTGCAGTAGATGGTCCGTCACAGAGAACATGACTCGCGCCGTCCCCGCAAAATCACTAATATGTTAGTAATTCTGCGATTGATAGGATTCAGCGTCAACGCCTTCTTGCGGCGCTGCGGGTTTTCACGGGGGTTCCCCGGTTCTCGAGCGGGTTTTCATGTCTCATTCGTCCATCGATGGCGGTCTGCACCGCAATCTGCCTATGTTGCTCCTGCGCGCGCGCGAAAAGATGATGGAGCGGTTTCGTCCGTTGATTACCGCGCATGGCTTGACCGAGCAGCAGTGGCGCGTGATCCGTGCGCTCGACGAAAAGGGGCCGCTGGAACCTAGGCATATCTCCGATCTGTGCACGATTTCGAGCCCCAGCATGGCCGGCGTGCTCTCGCGCATGGAAGCGTTGGGGCTCGTCACGAAGGCGCGCTTCACGGACGATCAGCGCCGCGTGCTCGTTTCGTTGACGCCCAAGAGCGTCGGCCTCGTCCGCCTGCTCTCGAAAGATTTGGAAGCGGAGTACCGCGCCATCGAGCAGGCGGTGGGGGCCGACGTGGTCGCGCAGGTATACGGCGCCGTCGATGCGCTGCTTGCCGGTCTCGATTAGGCCTAGCGTGGGCGAGGAGGGCTTGGGCGCCCGCGCCGGCACGCGGATCCGACTGCGCGTATACATGAATTGAACTTCTGTTGCGCATTCATATCATGCATGATAGTGCATGACCGCCCCGGGTCGCTGCTCGATTCCCCTTGCGAGAACTCTCGATGAGCGCCTTTTCCCTCACGTCCGCGGACACGCAACGTTCCGATGTCATCGCCTATCCGCGGTGGCGCGAATTGCTGGGCGAGGTCTATGGGCTGCGCTGTGAGCCTGCGTTCAGGGACCCTTGGCAGTCCGCCATCGACGTCTGCGATTTCGGCGAGGTGAAGGTCGCACAGGTGTGCATGAGCCGCCAGACGTTGGCGCCGCGGTGCCGAATGGAAGTCAACGAAGACAACCTTTTCCTGAAGCTCGTGACCGGCGGCCGCGCGACGTTCGAGCAGAACGGCGAGCAGCACGGTTTTTGTGCCGGGAATCTCGTGATCGTCGATCCGGCGCGCCCGTTCGTCGAATCGGTCGAGGAGGGAACGCAACTCGTCGTGCTGACGTGCCCGAAAGCGGCGCTGCGCGAGCGAGGCTACCGCAGTCAGCTCAATCACTGGGTCTCGCCCGATCCGGAATCCGCCGACGTGCGGATGGTTCTCGACATGGTTCGGCTCATGGCGTCGTATCACCGCAGGCTCGAAGCGAGCACTCGGGCACTGCTGAGCCGGCAGATGCTGGACCTCATGGAAGTCGTGATGACCCGCGGCGCCGCCTCGGCGCAGGGGCGCACGAGCGAGGCCGTGCGCTATCGCGTGAAGCGCTATATCGCCGAACATCTCGGCGAGGAAGGGCTCGACGCCGCGTCGATCGCGAGCGGCGTGGGGCTTTCGATCAGCTATTTGCAGCGCTTGTTTCGCGAAGAGGGCACCTCGCTGATGCGGTGCGTGTGGAATCAACGGCTCGAGCGCGCACGGGATCTGCTGCGGCCGTCCGCGCCCGACCGGTTGCGTGTCGACGTCGTCGCGTGGCGCTGCGGGTTTTCGAGTGCGGCGCACTTCAGCCGGCTTTTTCGGCAGCATTATGGGTTCAGCCCGCGCCAGTTCCGCGAAAGCCCGGAGGTCGCCAACACGGCATCCATGGCGGGGGGCACGTTTTAGACAAGAAATAGAAGAAATCCGGACAATTTCGGCGCGCTCGATTCGCCGATGATGATTGCACCCGCGGCCGATCCGCAATACCTGGCCGCTCGAACCGCAACCAAACAGTCCGGAGTCGACTATGACGGATGCAGTAGGCCAAGCAGGTTGGCTAGGGAAGGTGTTTCTCGGCGATTGGGTCGAGGGCCGTGGCGGCACCGCGCCCGTCATCGAGCCCGCGACAGGCGATTCGCTCGCAACGAGCGGGGTTGCGTCGCTCGAGGACGTCGATGAAGCCGCGCGCCGCGCGCACATCGCCCAGCAGGCCTGGGCGGCATTGCCGTTCGACAAACGCGCTGCCGTCTTCCACGAGGCGGCAAGACTGCTCAAAGCCCGTGCGGCTCGGTTCATCGATTGGAACGTCCGAGAATGCGGTTCGATCGTGCCGAAGGCGCAGTGGGAGCTCGATGCGACGTACGAGCAGCTGCTGATGGCCGCCGCATTGCCGATGCAGCCCGACGGCCTGCTGTTTCCGTCGGCCATGCCCGGGCGCACGAACCGTTGGCGGCGCATTCCCGTCGGCCTCGTCGGCGTCATCGCCCCATGGAACTTTCCGTTGTTGCTCGCGATGCGCTCGGTTGCGCCGGCGCTCGCGCTCGGCAACGCCGTTCTGCTCAAGCCCGACTTGCAAAGCGCGATCACGGGCGGTGCGTTGATCGCCGAGCTGTTCGCCGATGCGGGCTTGCCGCCGGGCGTCCTGCAGATGCTGCCGGGTGGCGCATCGATCGGCGATGCCATCGTCCGGCATGGAGCGGTGGACATGATCTCGTTTACCGGATCGACGGCGGTCGGCCGTCAAATCGGCGAAATCTGCGGCCGGATGCTGAAGAAGGTTTCGCTCGAGCTTGGCGGCAACAACGCGATGATCGTGCTCGCCGATGCAGACGTCGACCGGGCCGCATCGTGTGCGGCATGGGGCGCATTCCTGCATCAAGGTCAGATTTGCATGCAGGCGGGACGGCATCTCGTTCACCGCAGCGTCGCCGCGGCCTACGTGGAAAAGCTGGCGGCGCGCGCGGCGCGGCTGACTGTCGGAGACCCAGCCAAAGGCCCGGTCCACATCGGCCCGCTGATCAACGAGCGCCAAGCCGAACGCGTGGAGCGCGTCGTGCGCGAATCGGTCGAAGCCGGCGCGACGATCGTGGCCGGCGGCAAGCGTAACGGGCGCTACTTCGAGCCGACCGTGCTCGATGGTGTGACGGTGAAAATGCCCGCATTCAGCGAGGAGATTTTTGGGCCCGTCGCGCCCGTGACCGTGTTCGACTCCGACGACGAAGCGCTCGAGCTCGCGCATGCGAGCGACTACGGCCTGGCTGCCGCCATTCATTCCCGCTCGCGCTCGGCCGCCATGGCCATCGCCACGCGCTTGCGGGCCGGCATGGTGCACATCAACGACCAGACCGTCAATAACGAACCTCACGTCCCGTTCGGCGGCATGGGGGCATCGGGTAATGGCGGCCGCTTCGGCGGGCCCGCGAACGTCGAAGCATTCACCGAAACGCAGTGGATCAGCGAGCTCGATTCGCCGATCGAATATCCATTCTGAATTCACGGCGCAATGACGCGACGATGACAGGTAGCAGTCAAAAAAAGACGGGAGACAGACAGTGAAGCTTGATGAAAAGCCGGATACGTTGCGGGGGGAGATGCTCGCGCAAGCGGAGGATGCGATCTTCCGAGGCAAGATGACGCGCCGCGATTTCATGCGCGTGGCCGCGGCGGCGGGCCTTTCGGCCGCGACCGCCCAGGTCTACGCAGACGAAGCGAAGCGCGCCGTGGAGAACCAGCGGCGCAACGCGCGTGCGCTCAAAGGCGCGTACGACTATGTGATCGTCGGTGCGGGCTCGGCCGGTTGCGTCGTGGCATCGCGATTGTCGGAGGACCCTTCCGTCAGCGTGCTGCTGATCGAGGAGGGCGGCTGGAACGAGCAAAAGAGCATCGAGGACCCGGCGCTGTGGCCGGCCAACATCGGCACGCCTTCGAGCTACGTCTACGAATGCGTCGATGCGGCGCATTGCAACGGGCGCACGATTCCGCTGCCGATGGGGCGCGGAATGGGAGGAGGCAGCGCCATCAACGTGATGGTCTGGGCACGCGGGCACAAAGCCAACTACGACGAGTGGGCCGAGATGACCGGCGATCCGCAATGGAATTACGACTCCGTGCTTTCGATCTATCGAAAAATCGAGGACTGGCAAGGGCCGTCGTCACGTTGGCGCGGCAAGGGCGGCAACGTGTACGTCGAAAAGCTGCCCAACCCGAATCCGATCGCCCCCGCCATGATGGCCGCGGCGGCCAAGGCGGGCGTTCCCTCGACGGACGACATCAACGGCGAAGCGATGGAAGGACCGGGGGCCTGCGGAATCGCACAGGCATTGATCAAGGACGGCCGCCGTCACACCGTTTTTGCAGCCTACCTCCGTCATGCGCTCGCACGCCCGAACCTGACCGTGCTGACCGATTCGACCGTCGTGCGAATCGATCTCGACGGCGACCGGGCCAGCGCCGTTCGCTTCGTTCATGGCGGTCATGCGCGAGGCGAAAAGCGTGTCGCGGCACACAAAGAGATCGTGCTGTCGGCCGGCACCGTCGGGACGCCCAAGATTTTGATGCTGTCCGGTATCGGCGATGCCGCGGAACTGCGCGGCTTGGGCATCAAGCCGGTCGTGCATTCGCCGAACGTCGGCCGCAACCTGCGCGACCACATTTTGCTCGGCGGTTGCGTTTGGGAATACAAGGATGCGCTCCCGCCGCGCAACAACCTCGCGGAATGCACGTTCTTTTGGAAGAGCGACGAGCGGCTCAAAGCACCGGATTTGCAGCCGTTTCAGATCGAGGTGCCTTTCGTGACGGACACGATCGCGAAGCAGTATCCGATGCCGAAATCGGCATGGACGCTTGCGCCGGGCCTCGTTCAACCGAAAAGCACGGGCCGCGTGAAATTGACGTCGCGCGATTTCCGCGCCTCGCCGAGCGTCGATCCGAACTATCTCGCCGAGCCGGATGACATGAAGGCGTTGATGCGATGCGTTCAATTGTGCCGCGAGATCGGCAATTCGCCGGAGATGGCCGAGTTCGTCAAACGCGAGATTGCACCGGGTCCGCTCGGGGCCGCCGACCAGGCGAATTTCATTCGCAATGCGACAGGCACCTACTTTCATCTCGTCGGTAGCTGCGCGATGGGCAGCGATGCCGGCAGCGTCGTGGATTCGAAGCTGCGTGTGCGCGGCGTTCGCGGATTGCGCATCGCGGATGCGTCCGTGATGCCGAATATCACCACGGGCAACACGATGGCGCCCAGCGTGATCATCGGCGAGCGGCTCGTGCAGATCGTCCGCGCTTAGCGGTGGTGGCAGCGGCGCTCGCCTGACGCGCGATGCTCCGCCGCCGCCCATCAATTTCCCCGTAACGACACCGGGTGCGACGCCGACGCACCGGACATGCCACGGCCCAACGCCGTTCGGCAGGGGAGCGCATCGGCGTCGATCAACAAGAGGAGACGAAGGCAGATGAAGACGAACCGAAAGAAGGGCCGGCGCGTGCAGCGCGCATGGGCGGCGGCCATGCTGGCGTTTGCCGCGGTGGCGGCCAAGCCGGCCATGGCGATCGACGTGGACGCCGGTGATTACACGGCTTTACCGGCAGGAACGAATCTGGGGTTGCTTTACTATCAGCATGTCGAGCGAGATCGCATTTATGCGGGCGGGCGTCAAGTCAGCGGCGGAAGCCTCGATTCGGATGTCGGTATCGCCCGTTACGTCCATTACATGAAGCTCGGCAATTTCACGGTCGATCCTCAATTCCTGCTGCCGTTCGGCACGCTTCGCGGGAGGAACAACTTGAGCGCGCTCGGTAATACGACGGGCGTGGGCGACCTCATCTTGGCCGCGACGGTATGGGTATACAACGATCCCGGCAGTCATCGCTACCTTGGCATCACGCCGTTCATCTACGTGCCGACAGGCAGCTACAACGGCAACCGCGCCTTGAACCTCGGAGAAAACCGCTGGAAGTTCGCTTTGCAGGCGGGATACATCACGCCGCTCGTGGACCGCTTCACGCTCGATCTCGTAGGCGACGTCACGGTCTTCGGTCACAACACCGACTTCACGGCGGCGCATGCGACGATGACCGAGGATCCGCTCGTGCAGATGCAAGCCTGGCTGCGCTACAACGTGACCGATACCTTCGACGTCCGGGCAGGCTTGTCGTATTCGATGGGTGGGCTTACCCATGTCAACGGCGTATCGCAAGGCGACCGGGTCAATACGTCGAAGTTCTCGGTCGGGTTTGCGTGGTTTCCGGCCAAGACTTGGCAGGTGTTGGGCACGTACGGCAACGATATCTCCGTCCATAACGGGCCGATGGAATCGACGCGCGTCAATCTTCGCGTGATGAAGATCTTCTGACGCTGACCAGCCGGGAGCGAGGCGGCGCAGGCATCGAGCGTGCTTTCTCTGCTCGGTGTGCGGTCCTGCATCGAGCCGGGGCCGCCTCGCCAGGAAGCGCCAGATGATTCTCGAGCACATTCATGCCCGGCTATGGGATAGCCTCGCC
This sequence comes from Trinickia sp., assembly GCF_051953955.1. Taxonomy (GTDB): domain Bacteria; phylum Pseudomonadota; class Gammaproteobacteria; order Burkholderiales; family Burkholderiaceae; genus Trinickia. The sequence continues at coordinate 11,938 of NZ_JBQCIF010000128.1, forward strand.
ACTGCCGCCATCGAGCAATGCTCAGTGCGAGGCACCGAACAACTGCATGACCACGCCGCGCAGCCAGCGGTTTCCAGCCTCGTGGTGATACCGCGCATGCCAGTGTTGCCGCACGGCAAAACCGTCGACGGGAACCGGGCACGCATGGACGGCGAGATCGTTGGCCTGCGCGAGCGTTTCGCCGATATGGCGCGGTAGCGTGGCAATCAGGTCGGTCGTCTGGATGATCGTGCCGAGCCCGAGGAAGCCCGGCAACTTCAGCACCACGTCGCGTTCGATTTGCTCGCGTGCGAGCGCTTGTTCGAGAAGCTGTCCGCCCGTGCCCGATTCGACGAGGACGTGTCCCTCCGCACGATATTGCTTTGGCCCCAGCCGCCCGCGCACTCGCGGATGATGACGATTGGCCAGGCACACCCAGTCCTGAAGATACAGCTGTTGCTGGTAGATGCCGCCGCTGAGCCAGGGCACGTGGCCGATCGCGAGATCCGCCTCCCCCGATTCCAAGGCGCGCTCGGTATTGCCGTCGATGCTCGCCGCTTCCAGCCGGATGCCCGGTGCCTGCGCACGAACGTGCGCGAGCAGCCGCGGCAGGAGCGTGATGTGGCTAGCGTCGGTCATGCAGATGCGAAACCGCCGCTGCGCAGTCGCCGGATCGAACGCGACTTCCCATGCAACGAAACGACGCAGCGATTCGAGAATTTGCCGGCAAGGCCCGATCAAGGCGTCGGCCTGAGGCGTCGGCGCCATGCCGCCTGGCGTGCGGATGAACAGCGGATCTTGCAGGCACTCGCGCAGATGCCCGAGCCAGATGCTGATCGTAGGCTGACTTTGCCCGAGCTGCTGCGCGGCGCGCGTGACGCTGCGCGTGTCGTAGAGGAGATCGAACAGCTGAAGCAGCTTCAAATCGGGCAGGTCGGTCGGCATGGCAGCTCACCGTGTGGTGTGTGGTGTGTGGCAAGAACGTCATTATTGCGCTACGCAATGACGACATTGTAGCCATTGCATTGCCGATATGACCGGCGGCTCCTATCGTGCCTCTCTATGTCAAGGAGATGCAGATGAAGATTGCCATTCTGGGGGCCGGCGCACTGGGTTGCGCGATCGGCGCCGCGCTCACCGAAGGCGGGCACGAGACGTGGCTGCTGGACCGTTCCGCCACGCACGTCGAAGCGATGCGTCGCGATGGTTTGCGCGTCGACGACGCCTCCGGCTCACGGCGCGTCAAGGTGCGCGCGGCGACGTCGGCGGCCGAGATCGGTGCCGTCGAGCTCGTCGTCGTGCTCGTCAAATCGTTCCATACCGAGGCAGCCATGCGCGGCGCGCTGGCGCTGATCGGGCCCGACACGCTCGTGCTGTCGCTGCAGAACGGCCTCGGGCACGAGGACATTTTGGCCGACGTCGTCGGCCGCGAGCGCGTCCTCGCCGGCAAGACCTACGTAGGGGGCGTGCTGCGCGGCGCGGGCCATATCGAGTCCGGCGTCGTCGGCAAGTTCACCTATATCGGCGAGCTCGACGGCCGTATCACGCCGCGCGTTCAGGCGATCGCCTGCGCCTTCGAGGCCGCCGGCCTCGCCACGACGATCAGCGACAACATCGTCGGCACGATGTGGGACAAGCTGTTGGTGAACGTCGCGACGGGCGCGCTTACCGGGGTCACCGGCCTGACGTATGGGCAGCTCTATGACGAACCGCTGTTGAAGGCAACCGCGCTGGCAGCCGTGGCCGAGGCGATCGCCGCCGCGCGTGCCGCAGGCGTGACGCTGTCGATGACCGACCCGGAACAGGCATGGACGCTCGCCGCCGAAGGGCTGCCGACGGCTTTCAAGACGTCGATGCTGCAAAGCCTGGAGAAGGGCACGATCACCGAGATCGACTTCATCAACGGCTCGGTCGTGCGCTGGGGGCAGCGTCACGGCGTGCCAACGCCGGTCAACGCGACGCTCGTTGCCTGCATCAAGGGCATCGAGCGCGCCATGGCCGACCGTCGACGCGAGGGGGCCGACGCGTGAATACATCGAAAGCCTATCTGGAACACGTCGCCATCTGGGTGAAGGACATCCATTGGCATATCCGTTTTTTCGAGGAAGTCCTCGGCATGACGCTGCGCGAAGTGGACGGCACGCTCGACGCTCCACGGCAGTACTGGACGCTCGGCGGCCTGCAGTTCATCCACGCGCCCGACCATGACGGACCGGAAGGGCGGCTCGCGCATCTCGGCGTGATGTGCGAAGACTTGGAGGCCGCGCTCGCCGCGGCACGACGATTCGAAGTCGTGGAAATGCCGCAGGGCCGCAACTGGCTTCGCCTGCCGGACGGCCTCGCCGTCGAACTGATTCAAGCCAGGCCCGCGTCGTGCGTCGCGCAGGCGCTGGCGATCAACCCGCGCGCCTAAGGGACGACCATGACGATCGCTGAAAAATACTGGGACGATGCCCGCGAGGGCGACGAGTGCACGAGTCCGACGTACACGGTGACCCGTGCGCGCATTCTCGCCTACGCCGACCTCACAGGCGACCATACGCCCGTGCACGTCGATGAAGATTACGCGAACGCCAGCCACTTCGGCTGCCTCGTTGCGCACGGCTTGTTCGGTCTATCCATCGCCGATGGCCTGAAGACGCAGAGCGACTATCGCTTCTTGCCGGGCATGTCGCTCGGGTGGACCTGGGATTTCTTGCTGCCCATCAAGGTCAACGACGTACTGCACGTCAAGTTTCGCGTGGGTTCGATGCGGGCAAGCAAGAGCCGCCCGGGCTGGGGCATCGTCGTGCTCCCGTCGGAGCTGATCGATCAGGATGGGCAGGTGGTCCAGCATGGCGAACATCGCCTGATGGTGCCGCGGCGCCCGGGAGCGTTCTAATGCAAGCTCGCCCGCTCGAAGGCATTCGCGTCGTCGATTACAGCCACTTTCTCGCCGGGCCTTACGTCGGCCGGTGTCTCGCCGCGTTGGGCGCGGAAGTGATCAAGGTCGAGCGCCCCGGCACCGGCGATGCCGGACGCCAGCACGCGACCGTGCTCGACGACGAGCAAAGCGGCTATTTCCTGCAGCTCAACATGGGCAAGCGCGGCGTGAGCGTCGACATGAAGGACGCGCGCGGCAAGGCATTCATGCAGCGCTTGTGCGATTCGGCCGACGTCTTCATCGAGAACTATCGGCCGGGTGCGTTGAGCAAGCTCGGGCTGGGCTACGACGAGTTGTCGACGCGCAATCCGGGCCTCGTTTATTGCTCGATTTCCGCCTACGGACACACCGGTCCCGATGCACATCGTGCCGGTTTCGGCCTGATCGCCGAGGCCAAGAGCGGCATCATGCAGATGGTCGGCACGCCGGGCGAGCGGCCGCCGCTGCTGCGAGTCTCGCTGGGCGACATGTACACCGGCATTCATGCGGTGGCGGCCATCAACGCCGCGCTGCTCGGGCGCGTGAAGAGCGGCCGCGGGCAACATATCGACATGGCGCTGTACGACACGCTCGTCTCGATGCACGAATACGCGGTGCAGTGCTACACGCTCCAAGGCGTGTTGCCCGAGCAGACGGGGCACGACATGCCGACTTCGACGCTCTATGGCGTGTTCCGCGCAGCCGATGGCGACATCGTGATCGCCGCGCAAGTCGACGACGCATGGAAGCGTTTCGCTGCGCTGATCGAGGCGCATGGCGGCCCGGCGGGCTTTGGCGGCGAGACGCGATTTCATGACAGCGTCGGGCGCAACGCGCACCGCATGGACATCTTGTCGGTGGTGGAACCGTGGGTGGCCGCGCGTTCCTCGGCGTCTGTGCTCGAGTTGCTCGATCGCATCGACGTTCCATGCGCGAAGGTGCAGCGCATCGACGAGGTGCTGGCCGATCCGCAGATCCAGGCAAGAGGCATGGTCGTCGAGCAGCAGCATCCGCGGTATGGGACCTTGCGCCTGCCCAACCTTCCGTTCCGGTTTTCCGATTGCGATACGACGATTCGGGACGTTGCCCCTGATCTCGGGCAGCACAACGCCGAAGTCGCGCGTGCGCTGGGATTCGATGCGGCGGAAATCGACGCGATGCAGGCCGATGGCGTTCTCTATTCGAAAGCGAGCCAACGATGACTGACCAATACGCGGTGATCGGCAATCCGATCGGGCACACGAAGTCGCCTCTGATTCACGGTCTCTTCGCGCAAGAGACGCGGCAAAACCTGCGCTATACGGCCATCGAAGGGCCGCTCGAGCCGGAAGGCGCTTTCGCCGATGCCGTGCGCTCGTTCGTTGCGAGCGGCGGCAAGGGCATCAACATCACGGCGCCGTTCAAGCTCGCAGCGTTCGCGATGTCGGACGAGCGCAGCGAGCGCGCGGAGCTGGCCGGCGCGGCCAACGCGCTCAAGTTCGAGGGCGGCCGCATTTTGGCGGACAACTTCGACGGCATCGGACTCGTCCGCGATATCGAAGTCAATCTCGGTGTCCCGATGGCCGGCAAGCGCGTGCTGCTGCTCGGCGCGGGCGGCGCCGCTCGCGGTGCCTTGCTGCCGTTTCTCGAAGCGCTACCGGCCGATCTCGTCGTCGCCAATCGCGACGTCGACAAAGCGCGTGCACTCGTCGCGCAGGTTGCGAAACGGGGCTCGCTCGTGGCCAGCAGCTACGCGGATCTCGCTCGGATGGGGCGTTTCGATCTGGTGGTCAATGCAACCTCGGCGAGTTTGACCGGCGACTTGCCGCCGGTTCCGCCGAGTGTGTTCAGCCCCCGCGGCACGGCCTATGAGCTCGCTTACGGCAAGCGTTTGACGCCTTTCCTCCGGCTCGCGAAAAATGCGGGCGTGCATGGGATGGCGGATGGCGTCGGCATGCTGGTCGAGCAGGCGGCCGAGGCGTTTTTCTGGTGGCGCGGCGTGCGTCCGGAGACGCGCTCAGTGATCGATCGGCTCGCCGTGCCGTTTGATTGAGTGCGCCATTACGCTCGGAATTGCCTCGCGTATTCAGGGGCGGTCCAACAAAACGGCAGCACGCCGGCACTGCGCCGCGTCTCGCGCACGCGAAAGCGGATCACACGCTGCGCGCCCTCGAATTCGTTCAGCACCGAGCCGCCCCACACGATTTCGGCGTCGGCTGCCACATAGAGCACGTCGCCGGTTTGGAAGTCGAGAAACAGCAGGCCCGCTCGCGGCGACGTCACGAGGTTGCCGATCGTGTTCAGAAACCGGTTGCCGGCGTAATCGGGTATCGCAAACGTCCTAGCGTCTTCGACATGCACGAAGCCCGGCATTCCGCCTCGATGCGAGACATCGACGCCGCGTGCCGCACCGGCGTCGGGCGCATCGTGCATGGACGCAATGAACAACGTATCCGCGCGTGCGAGCAAGGCACGGTCCTCGTCGGACAACGTCGAATGCGTCAGTGGCACCGATGTGTCAGCGCGTGCGGGAAATCCCGTCCATTCGGGTGTACGGGCTTGGATGTACTTCGCGCAGTTGCCGAAGCTCTGGCTCACCGATACGGTCAGCGTGGCATCGTCTGTCGCGGTGACGATGCCGTTGATCCGGTTGCGTCGCCGCGTGGGCAGCTCGATGCCGAGGCCACCGAACAGCGCGCCGGGGTGCCACGCGCCCGCCAGCGGATCGCCGGGCAGCGTCGTGCCTGCGATGCGCAGGGTCCGCGAATCGGGCGATGAGACGAAGCCCGGTTGACCGATTCGAATCGTCGCCCAAGGTTGTCCGGCGTGATCGGCGCCTCCGACGATCATGAACGGCAACTGCGCATAGAACAGCCTGTGCTGGTCCGGCATGTAGTCCCGGATGCTGCGGCCGGCCGAATCAGCTGATCCGGTGAAGCCGGCCCGTGCTTGCGCTTCTCGCTCGCCCGCATGAAACGGCGAATCGCGATGGGGCGAATTCAGTTCGACGATGGTGGTGTCGATCATGTTCGGCTCCGGTGCGGTCAAACCCGTTGCGGTGCATCGGCCAGCAGGTCCGCCTTCGGCTTCGTGGACGGCAACGCGACGAAGCCCGGGAGCGCCTCGATGCGACGCAGCCATGAGCGAAGGTTCGGATAGGGGGCGAGCGATACGCCGCCCTCCGGCGCGTGGGCGATATACGAATACGCTGCGATGTCGGCGATCGTGGGGTGGTTTCCGATCGCGAATGGCTTCGATGCCAACTCGGGCTCGATCAGGTCGAACAGCTTGGCGGCGATGGCTTGCGCGGCCTGCACGTCGAGTCTTGCACCGAAGACCGATGCCAGCCGTGCGGCAGCGGGGCCGTAGGCGATCGGTCCGGCCGCGAGCGAGAACCACCGTTGAACCGCCGCGGCGCCTTGCGCATCCTCCGGTAGCCAGGAAGTATCGCCATACGTTTTGGCGAGGTAGACGAGGATCGCGTTCGAATCGCAGAGCACGAGTTGGCCGTCCTCGATCACCGGGACTTGCCCGAATGGGTTCTTGGCAAGAAATTCCGGGCGGCGGTTTTCCCCGGCGGCCATGTTGATGAGCCTTACGTCATAGGGCAAGCCGAGCAGTTCCAGAAAGAGCCGAACTCGATGCCCATGGCCCGAAAGCGGCGTCGTGTAGAGAACGATGGGTAGGCGCGGCTGCTTGCGTGCGGCGGACATGGCGGGTCACTCCGGGGTGCTGTTGCGTTCGCTTCTTCGATGATTGGCGCCAAGCGTACCTTTCATTGGTTTCTCGCATAAGATGGATAATCGATGTTTCTCTGTCCTCTATGAGTGAGCAATCCTCCGTGGGAGGCTGCGTGGACAGCGAACCAAATTCGGTTTATATTCGGTTCTATCTAGGGGGAATGGGTATGAGGCTGAGCGAGAGAGTAAAGCCCATCAGCTATCTCAAGGCTGAGGCGGCGCAGATCGTAAAGGATCTGGAGGACACGGGGGAGCCGTTGGTGATTACTCAAAACGGCGAAGCGAAGTTGGTCGTGCAGGACGTTCGCTCGTACGAGCAGACGCAGCAAATGATCGCAATGCTGAAACTGCTCGCGCTAGCGGAGAAGGACGTTGCGTCCGGGAATTGCCGGGAGGCGTCCGACGTGTTCGATGAACTCGACGAATTGGACGAGAGGGAGCGCGGTTCCTGATGCCGGTTCGCAGCGTTAAGCTCACAGGAACCGCTCAGATATCGCTCAGGTTGCTACGCGAAAATGTTAAGAAGCGGTTTGGCGAGTCAGCATGGGCGCAAACGAATCAGCGGTTGAGGCGAACCATCGATACGTTGCGACAGTATCCACTCAGTGGCACCGCGGTGCAGGAGGTGGAACAGCTAGGCGGACTCGGATATCGGCAGGCCATCAGCGGCATGAATCGAGTGATTTATAAGGTCGACGACGAAACGATCTATGTGGCATACATCATGGGTAGCCGCCAGGACCTGCAAAAGCTCGTCGATACACTCGTGCTGATGACATGACGTTACGTCGCAACTAGATCGTCATGGTTGCGCGGGGCTCGCACTGACGAGCACCGCACGCAGCACCGTGTCCTTGATCACGTCTCGCCAATGCGCGAGCGCGGCCTTGTCCATCAGCGGCTCGCCGAGAAACGCGCTCAGCGTGTGCTGGTTGGCGTTGTAGAAATAGCCCAGCGACGCAATGATGATGTAGACGTCCCGCGGCTCGACTTCCGGGCGGAACACGCCCTGCGCCTTGCCCGCATCGAGTACGCGTCGCACGACGGAGATCGCATACCCCGATATCTCCTTGAGCTTCGATGATTTTTTCGAATGCTTGCCCTGATGCAGGTTCTCGCTCGAGAGCAGGGTGACGAATTCCGGATGGTCGAGGTAGTACTGCCAGACGAACTCCACCATCTGTGCGAGCGCGCGCGCGGGGTCGTCCAGGTCGAGATCGAGCCGGCTTTCCGCTTCGTTGAACTGCGTGTAGATCGTCTCCAGCACTTCGATGAACAACTGCTCCTTGCTACCGAAGTAGTAGTAGATCATCCGATCGTGCGAGCGGGCCGCCTTCGAGATGCTGTCGATGCGGCCGCTCGCGTAACCTTGCTTGGCGAACACCTTGATGGCGGCCTTCAGGATCTTGGCGCGCGTATCCTGCGCCTGCTTCGCGCGTATGCCGAGCGCACCGGGCTTGCGTACGGCAGTGGTAGTCATGATCGGTCTCTGTCGATGGATGTTGTCGTTGCTTCGTTCGTTCGAGCGCGCCGCGCGGGATTCGCGCGGCGCCGCCATCATAGCGTTTCTCCCCGACCGGCTTCGGCAGGCCCGTGCGGCCGATCAGCCCCGCGTCAGTCGAACACCGGAGAATCGACGCCGAGTACCTTGTGCAGCTTCGTGCTGGTCGTGGTGTACTGCATGTGAATCTTGCGATCCGGGAAAATATAAGCGGCGGCACCGAACGCGGCAAGCGCCGCCTCGTGAAAGCCCGACAGGATCAGCTTCTTTTTGCCTGGATAGGTATTGATGTCGCCCACCGCGAAGATGCCCGGCACGTTCGTCTCGAACTTCTCGGTATCGACGCGAATCTGCCGGCGCTCGATGTCGAGCCCCCACTGTGCGATCGGGCCGAGTTGCGGCGACAAGCCGAAGAATACGAGCAGGTGGTCCAGTTCCAGCGTGCGCGTGACGCCGTCGCCGCACGTCACTTTGAGCCGCCGCAGCAGATCGCCTTCGTCCTCGAAGCCCGTGACCTGGCCCGTGAGGCACTGCATGCGCATGTCGTCGCAGAGCGCTCGCATCTTCGCAACCGAAGAAGGCGCCGCGCGGAACTCGTCGCGCCGGTGCACGAGCACGACGCTTTGCGCGATATCGACGAGATTCAACGCCCAGTCGAGCGCCGAGTCGCCTCCGCCGCAAATCACGATGTCCTTGTCGCGATAGCGTTCCGGGTCCCGAACCCGATAAAACAGTTGCCGTCCGTGATGGCGGTCGATGCCGCTCACTTTGAGCGTGCGTGGCTGGAACGAGCCGACGCCGCCCGCGATGAACAGGGCCTTGGCGATGAATTCGGTGCCCTTGCTCGTGCGCACGAAAAAGCGCCCGCCACCCTGCCGGTCCACGATCTGCACTTCTTCGCCGAGATGAAACGTCGCACCGAACGGTTCGATTTGCCTCATCAGGTTGTCCGCGAGCTCCCGACCGGTACACGTCGGCACCGCGGGAATGTCGTAGATCGGCTTGTCCGGATACAGCTCGACGCACTGACCGCCAACGACGGGCAGCGAGTCGATCACATGTGCCTTGATTTCGAGTAGACCCAGCTCGAATACTTGAAACAAGCCGACCGGCCCTGCACCGACGATCAATGCGTCGGTTTCGATGGGCGTTGGCGGTTCGGCATGCGTCGTGTGCTGGATGGGGTGATCGACGACTTCGTTCATGTAGTGACTCCTCGAAGAGGTGGAACTGCAAGTGGAAGTGGAACAACGAGCTTCATCGGCTGGTGTCCGGACATCGGCCGTCGCGGTGGGGCACGACAAGGCTCCTTTCGCGAGGCGTCGCGCGGCGCGGGCGGTCATTGCGCCGCAACATCAGGGGCTGCGCGGCTACTCGGCCGGAATCGTCACGAAAAAAAGCACCCGGCGGACGTTGCGCAGTCTATTTTGATCGAGTAGTGTTCAGTCATGTTTGATGTAGCGGATACTACACGAACGGTAAGTGACCGCAACATTTTTCAAAAAGCGCAAACTGGCCGATGAGCGAAAACGCCCTGAATCAGGACATTTCGAGCGGCCGGCGCAGGCCCGCGGCGGTGTCGTTGTCAGAGGACGTCACGATGACGGAACATACGAAGGTCGATTTTGGTGCGGAGCGCGTCGACAACGACGTGGCGTCGACGCCTGGGCCGACCGTGCTCGAAAAGGCCGTGCCGCGCAGCGAGCGCATGGCTGCGAACAAGATCGAATGCAATGCCTGCCCGGTGTTGTGCCAGATATCGGCCGGCCGCACGGGAGCGTGCGATCGCTACGCCAATGCCGATGGCCGGCTGATTCGCGTCGATCCGGTCTTGTTTCTCTCACGGCAGACGCGCGCCGAGGCAACGGCTGCACTCTCCGGCACGGTCGAGCCGTTCGACACGTCATCGCCCGCTGAGGGCGCTGGGATCGCTGAGGTCGCCGAGCCTGGCCGAGACGCCGGCGACCCGCCCTTCGTCACGGGTGTCGGCGCCTCGTCGACCTATCCTGACTACAAGCCCGCACCGTTCATCGTGTCGTCGAAGTCGAACGGCGTCGATATGGTGACGGTCGTGACGGAGGGCATCTTCAGCTATTGCAGCTTCAAGGTGAAGATCGACACCGATCGCTTTCTCGGGCCCGAGCAGTCGAACGTGCGCTGCAAGGGCGAAATCGTCGGTCACGTGACGACGGCCGAGTACGGGTCGCAAATGCTGAGCCTCGGCGGCGTGCATCATCTGACGGGCGGCAGCAAAAAAGAAGGGCGCGTGACCTGCGACATGATGCAGGCGCTCGGCAACAAGGAAGCCGTCGAATTCGAAATCGACGGTGGCACGAAGCTCGTGATCCGAGCCGGCGCGGCGCCGATCGTCGATGGCGTCGAGGAAGCGCGGATGCGGGTCGGCTGCGGCTCCGCCACGATCGGCATCTTCGCGAAGCAGTGGTACGGGCACGTCGACGAAGTCGTTGTCGTCGACGATCACATCACCGGCGTACTGACGGAGCACCAGGCCGGCCGCTGCCTCGGCATGACGGATTCGGGCCTGAAGATTCGCGGCCGCAAGTCGACGCCGGGGCGCTATTTCCAGGTTGCCAATCCGGGCACCGGCTGGGGCGGCACCGACATTCAGGACCCGCTGGCGATCGTCGAGGGGTTCGATGCGTCCAAGGCCCGTCCGGGCATGCGCATCCTGATGGTGTCGACGACGGGCGAACACGCACAGTGGTACGTGCTCGACGAGCATCTCGTGCCTCGCGTCGCACCGATGCCCGAGGCGGTGCGCAGCACGGTCGAGCGGATCGGCGAGAATTGCGAGCCGTCGCTCGCAACCGTGCTGTTCATCGGCGGAGCAGGAGGCAGTCTCCGGGCCGGCGCGACGGAGAATCCGGTGCTGCTCACGCGCGCGATCAAGCGGCAGCTCGTCAATGTCACCTGCGGCGGCGCGCCGGCCTACGTATGGCCCGGCGGCGGCATCACCGTCATGGTCGACGTCGCTCGCATGCCGGACGGCTCGTTCGGCACGGTGCCCACGCCGGCGATCGTCGCGCCGATCGAGTTCACGATGCGCTACGATGCGTATCGCGATTTGGGCGGGCATCTGGATGCGGTGCGCGCGCTCGAGGAAGTGCTCGCGCGCGGGCCGTCTCACCTCGAAGGCGCGCCGCTCGGCAAGCGCTTGCTCGCGCGCCATCCCGACAACCCGTGGCCGCTCGTGACGCCGCCTATGCTCGGATGATGCGATGACTGCTCGACGCACGCGCTACGACGACGGCCGCTGGCATCTGCAGCATGGGCCGATCGACCTGATCATCGATGCCGACGGCGATCCCGACGCGGTGAGGGCGGCGCACGAAGCGTGCTGGATGCGTTTTACCGGCGTGCTGGAGGAACTCGTGCGGGAACTGCCATTGCTGCGCGCGCCGATCGCGCAAGCCGCGCGGGCCGTCGATTGCCCGTGCGAAGGGGCAATCGCACGGCGCATGTGGCTCGCGTGCCACGCTCATCGAGCGCGGTTCATCACGCCGATGGCGGCCGTGGCAGGCAGCGTTGCCGACGAGTTGATCGATGCGTATGCCCGCGAAGGGATCGTGCGCGCATACGTCAACAACGGCGGAGACATTGCGCTTCATTTGGCGACGCAACCGGCGGTCGATGCCCGCTATACGATCGGCGTGTTCGCGGACATCGCGCGCTTCGACGCGGCTCAACTGGCGGACGGCGATGCGTCGCCGCTGGAGGCGCGGCTTGCGCTGCACGCGCAGCAGCCGGCGCGAGGCGTCGCGACGAGCGGCTGGCGCGGCCGCAGCTTCAGCCTCGGCATCGCGGACAGCGTGACGGTGCTGGCACGCGACGCGGCGAGCGCCGACGCCGCCGCGACGATGATCGCCAACGCCGTCGATTTGGGCCATCCCGGTATCGTTCGACGCCGCGCATCCTCGCTGAAGGACGACAGCGACCTCGGCGATCGGCTCGTCACGGTCGACGTGCCACCGCTGCCGCTGCCGCTGATCGACTTCGCGCTCGAGCGCGGTGTGCAAGAAGCGCTGCGTCTTTCCGACGCTGGCATCATTGAGGGCGCGGCGTTGTTCCTGCAGAGGCGCGTGCGCGTCGTTGGCGCGGGCGTTGCCGAACTTGCCGATGCCGCCGCCCATCACCGATTCACCCGAAATGCAGCACCGATCGACCTGACGGAGGTTCCGTGTTCGAGATCCGCCGCGTGCTGACGCACGTCGAAGACATCTTTCATGAGTTCGGTCCCGCGCCGGCTCGGCCGCAACGGCGCGGCGCCATCGCCGCGGTGCTCGGCAACCCGTTCGCGGGCCGCTACGAGCGCGAGATTCAGCATGCGATGGATGCGTTGAAGCCGATCGGGCTCGACATGGCGCAACGGCTACTCGCCGCGATGGCCGTGCCGCACGGCGCGATCGAAAGCTACGGCAAAGGCGCGATCGTCGGCGCGGCGGGCGAGCTCGAGCATGGCGCGCTGTGGCACGTGCCGGGCGGCTATGCGATGCGCGAGCTGCTCGAGAAGCACGGAGTGCCGACCAATGCGATCGTGCCGTCGACGAAAAAGGTCGGCCCGCCCTCGGCCATGCTCGACGTGCCGCTCACGCACGTCAACGCGAGCTACGTGCGCAGCCACTTCGACGCGATCGAAGTGCGCGTGCCCGGTGCGCCCGCGGCGGACGAACTCGTCTACATTCTCGCGATGAGCACCGGCCAGCGCGTGCACGCGCGCGTCGGCGGCCTCGCGAAGGAGGCGATCGTCGGCAAGGATGGCCTGCGCTGACGCTGCCGGCGCCACGCGCATAGGATGCTCGAGAAACAGCACAATGCGGTACATACCGTACATACAGGACGAACGGAGAGCGAGATGGCAATCAAGCTTCGCAAGCTGATCGTGCAGGTCGACGAAACGCGCATCGAGATGGGGCAGACGGTCGATCCGCCGGTGCGCCGCGCGGTCGCGATCGCGGTGATCGAGAATCCCTATGCGGGACGCTATGAGCCGAAGCTCGATGCGCTGATCGATGCCGGCGAGGAACTCGGTGGTCTGCTCGGCAAGAAGTGCGTCGAAGCGCTCGGCATCGAACCCGGCGCCGCGCAGAGCTACGGCAAGGCGGCCATCGTGGGCGAGGCCGGCGAACTGGAGCATGCGGCGGCCATCTTGCATCCGAAGCTCGGCGCACCTTTGCGCGCGGCGGTCGAGAAGGGCGCGGCGCTCGTGCCGTCCGCGAAGAAGATCGGCACGCTCGGCACCGCCATCGACGTGCCGCTCGGACACAAGGATGCGGCCTTCGTGCGCAGCCACTTCGATGCGATCGAGGCGCGCGTGGCCGATGCGCCGCGCGCGAACGAGATCGTCGTCGCAGTCGCGGTGACGGCGGGCGGTCGGCCGCTGCCGCGCATCGGCGGGCTGCAGGCGGGCGAGATCAAGGGCGAAGATGGTTTGCGCTGAGCGCGACGATCGGGCCGAGCGTGCAGTGCCCGCGGCGGGCCGCGCACGCGTGTTGCGGTAAGCCGCTGGGGGCAAGATGCTTTCGAATCTGCTGGTACAACTCGTGAACGGCCTTGCCGATGCCTCGTCGCTATTTTTGGTGGCGGCGGGGCTCTCGCTGATTTTCGGCGTCACGCGCATCGTCAACTTCGCACACGGCTCGTTCTACATGCTCGGGCTGTACGTCGCATACAGCATCACGAGCCGCTTCGGTGCGACGACGGGGGGCTTCTGGCTGTCGGTGCTCGCGGCGGCGCTCGTCGTCGCGGTGCTCGGCGCGCTCGTGGAAATCGTCGTGCTCCGGCGTATCTATCAGGCACCCGAGTTGTTCCATCTGCTTGCCACATTCGCGCTCGTGCTGATCTTGCGCGACGGCGCGTTATGGCTGTGGGGGCCGGACGATCTGTTCGGTCCGCGCGCGCCGCATCTGGCGGGCGCCGTGCGGCTGCTCGGCCATGAGTTGCCCACCTACGACATCGCGCTGATCGTGATCGGCCCGCTCGTGCTGCTCGCGCTCTGGTATGCGCTCACGCGCACGCGCTGGGGCACGCTCGTGCGAGCGGCGACGCAGGACCGCGAAATGCTCGGCGCGCTCGGCATCAACGAAGCGTGGCTCTTCACGGGTGTGTTTTTCGTGGGCGCCTTTCTCGCGGGGCTCGGCGGCGCGCTGCAGGGGCCGCGCATGTCCGCGAATCTATCGCTCGATCTCGACACGATCGGCAATGCATTCGTCGTCGTCGTGGTCGGGGGGATGGGCTCGATTCCGGGAGCCTTCGCCGCCGCGCTGCTGATCGCGGAGATCAAGGCCCTGTGCATCGGCATTGGGCACTTGACGCTGTTCGGCATCGATTTGTCGTTGTCGCGCTTCACGCTCGTGGCCGAGTTCGTCGTGATGGCCGTGGTGCTCGTCGTGCGGCCGTGGGGTCTGTTCGGCCGTCCGAGCACCGCCGTGCGCAGCATCGGTGCGCCCGACATGCCGTTGCGTCCGGCGGGCAAATCGCTGAAGACGCTCGCCATCGCGATCCTCGTCGTGCTCGCCGTGGCCCCGGTGGCGGCCGCCCGCTTTCCGTACATGCCGGTGCTGCTGATCGAGATTCTGATCGCCGTGCTGTTCGCTGCCAGCCTGCACTTCATCATGGGGCCGGGCGGCATGCATTCGTTCGGGCATGCGGCGTACTTCGGGCTCGGCGCATACGGCGCCGCGCTGTTCCTGAAGGTGCTGTCGCTGCCGATGGAGGCTGCGCTGCTGCTCGGCCCGCTGCTCGCGTTCGCGGGGGCGCTCGCGTTCGGCTGGTTTTGCGTGCGGCTCTCGGGCGTTTACCTCGCGATGTTGACGCTCGCGTTCGCGCAGATCGTCTGGTCGGTCGTGTTCCAGTGGGACGACGTGACGGGAGGGAGCAATGGCATTCTCGGATTGTGGCCGGCGAACTGGTTGTCATCGCCGGTCGCCTATTACTACGCGACGCTCGTGCTCGTGGTGGCGGGCGTCTGGCTGCTACGCCGCATGCTCTTCTCGCCGCTCGGCTATGCGATGCGCGCGGGGCGCGACTCGACGCTGCGCGCGGAGGCGATCGGCATCGACGTGAAGCGCGTGCAATGGGCGGCGTTCGTCGTCGCCTCGCTGTTCTGCGGGCTCGCCGGGTCGCTCTATGCCTTCTCGAAGGGGACGATCTCGCCCGAGGTGATCAGCGTGGGCCGCTCGATCGATGGGCTCGTGATGGTACTGCTGGGCGGGCTGCAGACGCTCGCCGGGCCGATCGTCGGCGCAGCCGTATTCACCTGGCTGCAGGACACCGTCGCGCGGCAGACCGACTACTGGCAGGCGTTGCTCGGCTTCGCGATCCTGGTGCTCGTGATCGCGTTTCCTCAGGGGATCGCGGGCTTCGTGCAGGACCGCTTCGGCGATCGTTTCGACGACCGCTCGGGCCGCAACGGGGCAGGGGCGGACGAACCCGTGCGCGGGCAATCGGCGGCGCCCGGCACGGCCGCGAAGGAGGGATTATGAGCCTGCTCACGGTGTCCGGATTGTCGAAGACCTTCGGTGGACTGAAGGCGGTCGATGACGTGTCGTTCACGCTCGCGGCGGGGGAGCTTTTGGCGCTGCTCGGCCCGAACGGCGCGGGCAAGTCGACGTGCTTCAACATGGTCAACGGCCAGTTGCGTCCGTCCGCCGGTTCGATCCGGCTCGACGGCGCGGAGCTCGTCGGGCTGCGGCCGCGCGAGATCTGGCGCAAGGGCGTGGGCCGTACGTTCCAGATCGCGGCGACGTTTAATTCGATGACCGTGCTCGAAAACGTGCAGATGGCCCTGCTTTCGCGCGAGCAGAAGCTCTTCGGCCTATGGACGCCGGCGTCGTCGCACTACGCTCACGAGGCGATGGCGCTGCTCGAGCAGGTCGGCATGAGCGCCGACGCGCATCGCGCGTGTGCCGTGCTCGCCTATGGCGACGTGAAGCGCGTCGAGCTGGCGATCGCGCTCGCGAACCGGCCGAGGCTGCTGTTGATGGACGAGCCGACCGCGGGCATGGCCCCGAAGGAACGCAACGAGCTGATGGCCCTCACGCGGCGTTTGGCCATCGAGCGCGACATCGGCGTGTTGTTCACGGAGCACAGCATGGACGTGGTGTTCGGCTGCGCCGACCGCATGATCGTGCTCGCGCGCGGCAAGCTGATCGCATCGGGCAGCGCGGACGAGATCCGCAACGACGCACGCGTGCAGGAAGTGTATTTCGGCACGGGCAAGACATTCCGCGCGCACCCCGTGCTCGACGGAGGCGATGGCACGAACGGAACCAACGGCGCATCGCAGGGAGGGCGGGCATGAATGCGATGAACGAGGCAACGGTGAGCGCGGTACGAGAGTCCGTATTGAAGGTGAGCGGCCTGAACGCGTTCTACGGCCGCGCGCATATTCTGTTCGACGTCGGCTTCGAGGTCGGGCGCGGCGAGGTCGTCGCGCTGATGGGCCGCAACGGTGCGGGCAAGTCGACGACGATGAAAGCGGTGATGGGACTGCTCGCGCGTCGCGAAGGCCGCGTGCAGTTCCGTGGCGAAGACATCAGCCGCCAAGCGCCGTACCGGATCGCGCGCATGGGGATGGGTTTCGTGCCCGAGGACCGGCGCGTCTTCGCCGATTTGACCGTGATGGAAAACCTCGACACGGGCCGCCAGCCGCCGCGCGACGGCGCGCCGCAATGGACGCCCGACAAGCTGTTCCGGCTTTTCCCGAATCTCGGCGAGATGCCGGATCGGCCCGGCGGCCAGATGAGCGGGGGCGAGCAGCAGATGCTCACCGTGTCGCGCACGCTGATGGGCAACCCGTATCTCGTGTTGCTCGACGAGCCGTCGGAGGGCGTCGCGCCCGTCATCGTCGAGCAGATGGCGAACATGATTCTCGAACTGAAGCGCGAGGGTTTGTCGATCCTGCTGTCCGAGCAGAATCTGCACTTCGCCGAACTGGTGAGTGATCGCGCGTACGTCTTGGAAAAAGGGCAGATCCGTTTTTCAGGTTCGATCAGCGAACTTTCACGGAACGAAACGGTGCGACGCGCTTACCTGAGCGTCTAGCGGCGGCATGGCGCGCGATCGGCGCGAACGATTCATGCAGCGGTTGCAGAGGAAAAGGAGAGTCAGATGGCGGCAGAAACGTTGACGGGCACGTCGGGCAAGGTGGTGGTCAAGAGCATCGGTTTGCTGCTGTCGGGCGACATCGACGAACCGATCCTCGACGCCGACACGATCGTCATCGACGACGGCGTGATCACGGCGATCGGCAAGGAAAAGGACTGCGACATCGGCGGTGCGCGCACGACCATCGATTGCAAGGGAACGGCGGTGGCGCCCGGACTCATCGATTCGCACGTGCACCCCGTGTTCGGCGATTGGACGCCGCGCCAGAATCAGATGGGCTGGATCGAATCGAACCTGAACGGCGGCGTCACGACGATGATTTCCGCGGGCGAGGTGCACTTGCCCGGGCGGCCGAAGGACGTCATCGGCGTGAAGGCGCTCGCGATCACGGCGCAACGCTCGTTCGACGCCATGCGCGCCGCGAACGTCGGCGGCGGCGTGAAGGTGCTCGCGGGGGCGCCGGTGATCGAGAAGGGCATGGTCGAGAGCGACTTCAAAGAGCTGGCGGATGCGGGCGTCAAGCTGCTCGGCGAAGTCGGGCTCGGCAGCGTAAAGGCCGGTGACGAAGCGGCACAGATGGTCGCATGGGCGCGCAAATACGGCATTCAAAGCACCATCCATACAGGCGGCCCCTCGATTCCCGGCTCCGGCCTGATCGGCAAGGACATCGTGCTCGAAGCCGACGCGGACGTGATCGGGCACATCAACGGCGGCCACACGTCGCTGCCATACCGGCACGTATGCGATCTATGCGAACAATCGAGCCGAGCGCTCGAGATCGTCCACAACGGCAACGAAAAGATCGCACTGCTGACGGCACGCCACGCGATCGAGCTCAAGTGTCCGCATCGGATCATTCTCGGCACGGACAGCCCTGCCGGCTCCGGCGTGCAGCCGCTCGGCATCTTGCGGATGATCGCGCTGATTTCGAGCCTCGCGGACGTGCCCGCCGAAATCGCATTTTGCTTCGCCACCGGCAATACCGCCCGGCAGCGCAACCTGCGCCAAGGGCTGATCGAAACGGGGCGGCCGGCGGATCTCGTGTTCATGGACCGCGCGCAGCACACCGCGGCGAACAACCTGCTCGAGAGCGTGCAGCTCGGCGATATTCCCGGCGTCGGCATGGTCATGATCGATGGCCTCATCAAGTGCCGCCGCAGCCGAAACACGCCGCCTGCCACCGAAGTGCCGGTCGTTGCCTGAGCCAGCCGTGACACGCGAATCGCACGACACAGAATCGCACCGCACGGAACCGCACCGACCGCACCGATGAATCGCACCGCGCCCCTGACGCTCGACGTGAACGGCACCCGATACGAACTGGCCGTCGATCCCGACACGCCGCTGCTGTTTCTGCTGCGCAACGACCTTGCGCTGAACGGCCCGAAGTATGGTTGCGGGCTCGGCGAATGCGGCGCGTGCACGGTATTGCTCGACGGTGTGCCCACGCGTTCGTGCGTGACTTCTGCGCGCGTTGCGCAGGGACACGCGATCACCACGCTCGAAGGCCTCGGCACGCGCGATGCGCCGCATCCGGTTCAGCAGGCATTCATCGACGAGCAGGCCGCGCAATGCGGCTATTGCCTGAACGGCATGATCATGACGACCGTTGCGCTGCTCGCGCGCGATTCCGATCCCGATCTCGCGACGATTCGCCGTGAGCTGCAGCGCAACCTGTGCCGCTGCGGCACGCATATCGAGATTTTGCGCGCGGTGCAGCGCGCGGCGCAGCTGTTGCGCGAGCGCAGCACCCTTGCGCTCACCGATGCGAGAACCGAAGCCGACGCGGCACGCGTGCCGCTCGACATCGGGGCGGCGGCCCGCACGCCGACTGGAGCGCAGCGATGAACGCCCCCGCTCATGGCGCACGAGGGCGGCAAGGCGCGCGGGGCATGTCGCGCGAACAGCTTGCCGTGGCGACAGGCGTGCTGATCGTGAGCCGTCCGCCGCCACCGCTCGTGAAGCCCGCGATCGGGCAGCCGGGCTCGCGCTCGACCTACGCACCGACCGAAGCGGAGCCGTTCGTCGCGGTGCATGACGATGGCGGCGTGACTGCATACAACGGTCACGTCGATCTCGGCACGGGCATTCAGACGGCGCTCGCGCAGATCGTCGCCGAAGAGCTCGACGTGCCGCTCGAAAGCGTCTCGATGGTGCTCGGTCATACGCGCGACGCGCCGAACCAGGGGCCGACGATCGCGAGTGCGACGATTCAGATTTCGGCTGTGCCGCTGCGGCAGGCCGCAGCGCAGGCGCGGCAGTACCTGGTGGGCGAGGCCGCTGTCCGGCTGGGCGTCGATGCCGAGACGCTGAGCGTGCGCGACGGCATCGTGCATCCGCGCGACGGCGACCCATCGGCGGGAATCCCCTACCGGGAGCTGGTGGCGGGGCGGCGCATCGAACTCACGCTCGCGGCCGATGCGCCGCTGAAATCGCCCGACGCCTACCGGATCGTCGGCAAGGGCGTGCCGCGCGTCGATATTCCGGCGAAGGCGACCGGCGAATTGACGTTCGTGCACGATGTCAGGGTGTCCGGGATGCGCCATGGCAGAGTCGTACGGCCCCCCTATGCGGGCGTTGCGCAGGGCGGTTTCATCGGCAACAGTCTGTTGGACGTCGACGAGCGCTCGGTCGCCGATCTGCCCGGGGGCGTCGAAGTCGTCGTCATCCGCGATTTCGTCGGTGTGGTTGCGGAGCGCGAGGAGATCGCCGAGCAAGCCGCGCAGCAGTTGAACGTGCGCTGGAAAGCGGTCGAAGGGCTGCCGAGGCTCGGCGATACGCACGAGGTCGAGGCTGCCCTGCGTGCGAATCCCGCTACGCGGCGCGAACTCGTCAACCGCGGCAATACCGATGCAGCGCTCGCGGCGAACCGTACGCTCGAGCGCACTTACGTTTGGCCCTATCAACTGCATGCGTCGATCGGTCCCTCGTGCGCAGTCGCTCACTATGCCGGCGATACCGTGAAGATCTGGTCCGGCACGCAGAATCCGCATTCGCTGCGCGCGGACCTCGCGTTGCTGCTCGGCCTCGACGAAACGAAGATCGAGATCGTTCGGATGGAGGCCTCGGGCTGTTATGGCCGCAATTGCGCGGACGACGTCGCGGCGGATGCGGCGCTGCTGTCGCGCGCGACGGGCTTTCCGGTGCGCGTGCAGCTCTCGCGCGCGGACGAGCATGCGTGGGAGCCGAAGGGCGCCGCGCAATTGATGGACGTGCGCGGCGCGCTGGCCGACGACGGCACGCTGGCCGCCTATGACTTCGCGACGCGCTATCCTTCGAACGATGCGCCGACGCTCGCGCTGCTGCTGACCGGCGCGATCGATCCAACGCCGCAAGTGTTCGAGATGGGCGATCGCACCGCGGTGCCGCCCTACGATTACGAGGCGATGCGAATCGTCTGTGACGACACGCCGCCGATCGTGCGCGCGTCGTGGTTGCGCGGTGTATCGGCGTTGCCCAATACGTTCGCGCACGAATCGTTCATCGACGAGCTGGCCGCCGAGGCGGGCGAAGATCCGGTTGCGTTCCGGCTGCGGCATCTGAGCGACCCGCGCGCCATCGATCTCGTGAAGGCGACGGCCGAACGTGCGGGCTGGGCGCCGCGCCCGCCCGCGTTCACGTTGGCGCCGCAGGAGGGCGGCGATCCCGACGTCGCGCGAGGCCGCGGCATCGCCTATGCGCGCTACGTACACAGCCGCTTTCCGGGCTTCGGCGCGGCGTGGTCGGCATGGGTCGCGGACATCGAGGTGAATCGCAAGAGCGGCGAGCTCGCGGTGACGCGCGTGGTGGTCGGCCAGGATACCGGCATGATGGTGAATCCGGACGGCGTGCGGCACCAGATTCACGGCAACGTGATTCAGGCGACGAGCCGCGCGCTGAAGGAGCAGGTCTCGTTCGGCGGCCACGAAGTGACGAGCCGCGAGTGGGGCGCGTATCCGATTCTGACGTTCCGCGAAGTGCCGGTGATCGAGGTCGTGATGATGCCGCGTCACGGCGAACCGCCGATGGGTACGGGCGAGTCGGCTTCACTGCCCGGCGCGGCCGCGATCGCGAATGCGCTTTACGATGCCACGGGCGTGCGCTTTCGCCGTCCGCCGTTCACGCCGGAAACGATCCGCGCGGCGCTCGCGGACGACGGCGCCGATAACGCCGCGAGGGAAGCGGCCGATGCCGAACGCACCGCACGCCGCGCCCACTGGAAAAAGCGTTTTGGCTTGGGCTTGTTCGGCGCGTTGGCCGCGGGCGCGGCCGGATGGCTCGGCGCGCTTGCCTTCGCGCCCGCGCCGATTGCTCCGATCCCGCCGCCGCTCGCGAGTTCGTTCGCTCCGGAGCTCGTCGCTCGCGGCAAGCTGCTTGCCTCGCTCGGCGACTGCGCCGTCTGTCATACCGCGCGCAACGGCGTGCCGAATGCCGGCGGCCGGCCGCTCGATACGCCGTTCGGGACCGTGTACAGCACGAATATCACGCCCGATGAGCGGACGGGTATCGGCAATTGGTCGTTCGAAGCGTTCGTGCGCGCGATGAGGCAGGGCATCCATCGCGACGGCCGGCATCTGTATCCGGCGTTTCCCTATACGTCGTTCCAGAACGTCTCTGACGACGATTTGCGCGCGCTTTACGCTTACCTGATGTCGCAGGCGCCCGTTCGCACGCACAACGCGCAGACGAAGCTCGCCTTTCCGTTCAGCGCGCGGGCCCTGATGGCCGGCTGGAACGCGATGTTCCTCGCACGCACCGCGTTCGCCGCGCAGCCCGCGCAAAGCGTCCAATGGAATCGCGGCGCCTATCTAGTCAACGGGCTCGGCCACTGCGCGGAATGTCATTCCCCGCGCAACGCGTTGGGCGCGCAGCGGGGTGGCCTTGCGTTCCTCGGCGGCGGCACGGTGGATGGCTGGGAAGCGCCTGCGCTGACGACGCTCTCGCGCGCACCGGTGCCGTGGACCGAGAACGAATTCTTCAGCTATTTGCGGTACGGTCATGCGCCGCTGCATGGCGTTGCGGCGGGGCCGATGGCGCCCGTCGTCGGCGAACTGGCGGCGCTGCCCGATTCCGACATCCGCGCAATGGCGCATTATCTCGCGTCACTGAACCCGTTGCCGGCGAATGCGCGCTCACCGAGCTATGCGCAGGATCTCGCGCGCGAGTACGAGACGGCGGCGAACGGCAAGATTGCGCTCGACAGTCCGGGTGCGCGTCTCTTCGACGGCGCATGCGCAGCTTGCCATCATACGGGCGACGGGCCGCAGCTCTTCGGTGCGCATCCTTCGCTCACTTTGAATACGAACTTGCATAGTGCTGTCCCGGACAACTTGATTCGAGTGATTCTCGATGGCATTGCCGCGCCTTCGCGCCCGGAACTCGGTACGATGCCGGGCTGGCGCGACAGTTTCGACGACCGGCAGATCGCCGATCTCGTGCGTTTCATGCGGCAGCGCTATGCGGGCGGCGCGCCGGCCTGGCGGAACGTCGAGGCGACGGTTGCGCGAATCCGTACCGAAGGGGCGCCGGAATGAGCGGCGCAAGGATGTAAGTCTGCAAGGATGTAAGGCTGTTTACTGACTACTGACAAGGAGAAACACATGACCACGCGCGCAGGGTGGAAGTCCTGTCTGACCCAACTGGCCGTCTCGCTCACGTTGTCGGCGGCCGCCGTCGGCGCGTTTGCGCAGCAGACCATCAAGATCGGGGAGATCAACAGCTACAAGGCGCAGCCCGGGTTTCTCGGGCCGTACAAGAACGGCTGGAACCTTGCACTCGAGCAGGTCAATGCGGCCGGCGGGGTGCTCGGCAAGCAGTTGGAAGTGGTCTCGCGCGACGATAACGCGAATCCGGGCGATGCCGTTCGCGCCGCGCAGGAACTCGTCTCGGGCGAGCAGGTGCAATTGCTCTTCGGCGGGTTTTTGTCGAACACCGGCCTTGCGGTGACCGACTTCGCGAAGCAAAAACACGTGTTCTACCTTGCCGCGGAACCGCTCACGGACAAGATCGTCTGGCAAGACGGCAACAAGTACACGTATCGTTTGCGGCCGTCCACCTATATGCAGGTGGCGATGCTGGTGCCGGAAGCCGCGAAGCTGCACAAGAAGCGCTGGGCGCTCGTCTATCCGAACTACGAATATGGTCAGTCCGCGGTGGCGACGTTCAAGAAGCTGATGAAGGCAGCGCAACCCGACGTCGAGTTCGTCACCGAGCAGGCAACGCCGCTCGGCCGCATCGATGCCGGTGCGGTGACGCAAGCGATCGCGGATGCGAAGCCCGACGCGATCTTCAACGTGCTGTTCGCTGCCGACCTCGGCAAATTCGTCCGGGAAGGAAACACGCGCGGCCTGTTCAAGAACGTGTCGGTGGTGTCGCTGCTGACGGGCGAGCCGGACTATCTCGATCCGCTCGGCGCCGAAGCGCCGACGGGCTGGATCGTGACGGGCTACCCGTGGTACGCGATCAATACCGAGGCGAACAAGAAGTTCGTCGCCGCGTATGAGGCGAAGTACCACGACTATCCGCGCCTCGGTTCGGTGGTGGGCTATTCGGCGATGATGTCGCTCGCGGACGGCATCAAGAAGGCCGGATCGACCGATCCCGACAAGCTCGCTGCCGCATTCAAGGGGCTCAAGGTCGACACGCCGTTCGGGCCGATCATGTACCGCCCGCAAGACAATCAGTCGACGATGGGGGCATACGTCGGCGTGACGGGTCTGAAGGACGGCAAGGGCGTCATGACGTCGTTCCGCTACGTGGACGGTGCGAGCGTGCAGCCGTCCGACGCCGAAGTCGCGAAGATGCGTCCGGCGGATTGAGGGGGGAAGGGGGCGGCCTGTTCGCTGCTGGACAGCGGCGTCGGCATGCTCCCCAACCGGGCCGTCGCGGGTGGGGCTTGGACAGGGGGGCGGGTCTCGGTGCGGCGGCTTTACTCGGAGTTATTTGCGTGGGATAATTATCCCGGACAAATAATTGTGACTAATCCGTCGTGTCCTACCATCGCACAGCGCTGGCCGAAGAGATGGCCCGGCAGATACTCCGTCCTCATGGCTTGATGGAAACGCCGCTCCAGGCGGGCGTCTTCCTGTCGGGACCGCGTCGAATCGGCAAGACCACCTTCGTGCGACAGGATTTGATCCCGGCGCTGCAGAGCCAGGGCGCGATCGTCGTCTACACCGACCTATGGAGCCAGGTCCAGGCCAACCCTGCGGATGTCGTGACAGGCGCGGTCCAGCAGACCATCAAAGCACTGCAAACGCCGGCGTCGGATCTGTTCGGGCGAATCGCTCGGCAGCTCAAGCGTGTCTCTCAGCTTGACGTCGCCGGCGCGGGCTTCAAATTCGGGTTCAAGCTCGATCAGATGGGCAAGCCTGCCGGCCCGACGTTGGCTCAGGTGTTCACTGAACTGGTCGAGAAGACACGCACGGATGTCGTGCTCATCATTGACGAGATCCAGCATGCGATGGGCAGCACCTCCGGCAATGACCTGCTGCTTGCGCTGAAGGCCGCCCGGGACGCGGTGAATCTACGCCCGGACATGCCGGGGCGACTGTGCATCATCGGTACCGGGTCGCACCGTGCGCAAGTGCAGGAGATGGTCATCCGCGGCAACCAGGCCTTCCAGGGCGCATTTTCCCAGCCGTTCCCCTTGCTGGGCGAAGAATACGTTGCCTATGTGCTGGATCAGACGAGGAAGCAGTTGGCCGGCCGTTCGCCCACATTGCCGGCGGCGGTCAACGCGTTCGAGCAACTGGGCAGCCGGCCGGAGGAACTGCTCAAGGCCCTGATCGCGCTGCGTGACAGCCCTGCGCATCTCGAGCCGGACGCGCAACTGCCCATCATCGTACAGGCGCTGCGCCAGTCCGCCGCCGATATCGAGATCAACCGGGCCGAGGGACTAGGCGACCTGGCCGTAGCCGTGTTCAACCGGATCTGCCAGAGCGACGCCCCCGCGGGCGGGCTTTACGCCGCCCAGACCGTCAAAGCGTTAGCGGCGGAGATCGGTACGCCCGTGTCGCAGAGCGCGGTACAGAACGCGCTTCTGGCGCTCACGGATGCAAACCTGGTGATGTCGGTAGGCAAGGGGAAATACGACGTGACCGATCCGTTCGTCAAGACGGCATGGCGCGATTCTCGTGGCCTGGCGGCCGCGCTGGGCCTTAACGATGCCTAGTTCGCTCAATACATGGCCGGCGCAACGGTGGCGCCGGGAATCCCATGACGTTCCAATGCCTCGGCAACGAATCCCGATACTTTCATTTCTTCGACAAACCGAGAAAGCACGGCCGCCGCTGCGTCGTCCCGGCTCTTCGGCGCACCCATCGTTTGGCGAATGACCCGCCAGAATCGGGTTGCCGAGGTTGATCGGGGCGCGCAGCTTGCCCTTTGGCGTAAAAGCGGTAATGACTGATCGATGTTCATGAGCAGTCCGTGCGACTGTGATCCGGCCGCATACAGGTGTCGGAATCACGTCGAGAGTCGTCCCTGGCGGTGTACCGGCGGCTAGCGATCCCGAAGGTCAAAATGTAGCGACGTCTGGTCCTTGATTTGCATGAGAGAAAAGCTGCTATGAAGGCCAGCTACGCCAGGAAGATTTCGTAGTTTCTGCGTTAGCACAGACGCGTAGTGGTCGAGCGACTTCGAGAGCACGATAAGAACAAAGTCGTCCGGCCCCGACGTGGCATGACACAGCACAATCTCCGGGGTGGCCTGCACAGCCGCCCCAAAGCGGATGGCCGTCTCCTCGTCGTGCTTGTCTACCCTGATCGACACGAAGGCAAGAACGTCGTACCCGAGCATCCGGCGATTCAGGCTCGCATGGTAGCCCTGAATCAACCCGTCCTCTTCAAACTTTTTCAACCGTCGCCAGACCGGCGAGTGAGAGAGATTGACGAGCGCGCCGAGTTCAGTCGTTGTGGTTCGACTGTCTCGCTGGACTGCTTCGAGAAGAATACGATCCGTTGCGGTGAGGGGTTCCATAAATTTTAACCAAGATATGCTTGAATGAGTTAAATTTTATCAACAACTAGCCAATAGTGCGAGAAAACGGACAAGTTTTATCGGGTATCTCTGCGTAAGATGTTCACACGTAAAGCAACGGAGAAACCGAATGTCCTGGCAGCTTCTCGCTCCTGCGGAGCTTGAGCGGGAGTACAGTCCGAGTTCAAAGACGGGTGGTCGATACCAGGCCTTCATGGATCAGTACCGGGCGCGCAGTCTTGATGCGCGGTCGACCATGCGGCTGCTTCCCGACCTGCGGTACGGCGAGCGGGCCGCCCATCGTCTCGACTTTTTCCCCGCGTCCGTTCCCCATGCGCCTGTCGTGCTCTTCATTCATGGGGGGTACTGGCAGGAGCTTTCAAAGGACGATTCAGCGTTCGCTGCGCCGGGCATTCATTCGAATGGCGTCGCGTACTGTGCTGTTGGATACGAGTTGGCTCCGCACAGTGCCGTTCGCGACATCGTGGAACAGTGCGTCAATGCGATCAGCTGGCTGCACCGGAATTCCGACCGTCTTCAGATCGATCCGACGAGGATCATCGTCGCCGGCAGCTCCGCTGGCGCCCATCTGGCCGCGATGTCGGCGCTGCGTCTGCGCACGAATCCAGTCACGCGAGACATTGTCCGAGGCTTGGTCCTGTTG
>NZ_JBQCIF010000129.1:0-3490 GCF_051953955.1 Trinickia sp.
CCGCGTGTCGGCGAGCAGCCGATCGCGCTGCGCCACGCTCACGCGCTGCGCGTCGTAACCCACGGCGCGCAGCGCATCCGCGTGCGCCGAGAGCCACCCCGCCAGCGCCGACCAGATCGGCACCCCGAGCTCGAGCTTTTCGAGGTGCACGCGCGCCTTGTCGCACTGCGCCTCGGCTTGCAAGTGATAGCGTCCGTCGACGAACAACACGAAGCGCGCGACGCCGATTCGCGCCGCCGCGGCTTCGCTGAGGAAGATGCCCGATCCTGCCGAACCGTCGAATCCCGACAGCGCGAAGCGCTGGCTGTTTCGGCGCGGCACGTACTCCGTGATGAATTCATCTTGCGAGGTGACGACGAGCGCATCGAGGCCGCGGCCATCGATGAACGCGCCGAGCCGCGCATGTGTCTCGGCTACCGAAGGTTCGTAGGGCGGAAGATCGGAAAAGTGGTATCGGAGTCGGTCGATCATCGAATCTGCTCGGTCGGTCTACGCGCGCAGCGCTCATGGCTGCCCCAGCGTGAAAATTACCGGCGGGATAAATTTACGTCAAGCTAAAATTTAAGTGACACTAAAATTTCGACCGGCCAGCGGCAGCGCCGAAAACGGCGCATGCTCGGTCGGCGTTTCTCCCCGCCGCGTCTGGCTTGCGACCCGCGCGGTACAATGCGCCGAAGT
Source organism: Trinickia sp. (assembly GCF_051953955.1). Taxonomy (GTDB): domain Bacteria; phylum Pseudomonadota; class Gammaproteobacteria; order Burkholderiales; family Burkholderiaceae; genus Trinickia. Next base: position 679 of record NZ_JBQCIF010000129.1, read on the forward strand.
TGCGGCTGGCGCGTCGATCCGTGTCTGCAAGCAACCGGCCTGTCCATCACGTAAAGCTGCGTAAAGCGACGAATGGGCGGGTTCTGAGCGTCCCCTCGAAGAGGATTCATGGATTCGGATATCAATCACATCGGCCAGCGCATTCGGCGGCTGCGCCGAGAATCGAAGATGACGCTGCTCGAAGTAGCAACGGCATCGAGTTTGTCGGTGGGGTTCCTGTCGCAGGTCGAGCGCAATTTGACGGGCATTTCGATCTCGTCGCTCGTCAATGTCGCCAAAGCGCTGAACGTCCCGCTCGGCGCCCTGCTCGAGCACCCGCGGCAAGCGCAGCCCGATTCGCACGAAGGCCGGCGCGAATCGTATCGAGTCGGTCCCATGCGGCAGAAGTACGAACGGCTGTCTACGACGTTCGACGGCAGCCTGCTCAACGCCGTCAAGGTGCTGATGATGGAAGGGTACAGTTCGGAATGGGTCGCGCACGGCGGCGACGAGTTCGTCTATGTGCTATCGGGCAAAGTGCGCTACACGCTGCGCAGGAAAGACTACGAATTGACGGCGGGAGACTCGCTGCATTTCGATGCACAGCATCGGCACCGCGTGGTCAACGTCGGCCCAGGGCCGGCCGAAGTCATCGCCGTCGGCACGCTGCCGCTGTTCGATGACGGCCATGCGCAATTCGTGCCGCTCTCGCGTACGCCGAAGGGTCGCGGCACCGTCGCCGCCAAGAAAACAGCCGCGGCGCCGGCACCCGCGCAAGCCAAACCTCGCTCGAGCCGCGCGCAACCCGAAGGAAAAGCCGCGGCAGTCAAGAAAGCCGCGCGAAGCGGCAGCCACAAGCGTTGAGAAGGAGGGGCGCGGCGCCTTCGAACCCGCGCGCCCATCGCCCATCGCCCACCGCGCCTCGCCGCTCGGCGCCCGGACTCAGCGCGACGATGAAGCGGCCGTTCGCCGCCCCCCGCCGCGCGCGAAATGCTGGATCACCACGATGACGACCATGGCCGCAAGGATCGCCAGCGAGGCCGAGATCCGGTTCAAATCGAGGCCGCCTTGCGCCAAAGGCTTGGTCAGCGTGTCGCCGAGCGTGGCACCGAGCGGGCGCGTCAAGATGTACGCCGCCCAGAACAGTACGCCGATCGGCACCCGCCGGCCCAAGCGCCATACAAGGGCCACGATGACGAGCAAGCCCGCGAAGAGCAGCGCACCGTGCTCGAAACCGAGCCCGAGATCGTCGGCCGCGAAATCGCCCAAGGCCGTGCCGAGCGTGTTCGACACGAGAATCGTGACCCAATAGAACACCTCGTCGCGCGGCTTCACGATGCGATCGTATTCAATGCGGCCGGCGCTCGTGCGCCACAGGGCCAGCACGATCAATACGCCGAGCAGCAGCAGGGCCGACGACCAGATATAGCCGAGCCCCGCCGTGCGATCGAGAAAATCGGACGTCGTCGTGCCTACGGTCGTCGTCGCAATGACGACGGCCCAATATGCCGCGGGGTGGTAACTGCGCGAACGGACCTGGATCGTGAGCGTCACGATGAAGAACGCGAGAAAGATCAGCGTCGCCACGGCGTAGCCGAGCTTCAACGTCATCGACAACGCATCGCCGCCTGTTTCGCCAACGGTCGTCGCCAAAATCTTGACGAGCCAAAACACGGCAGTAGCTTGCGGCACTTTGCTCAGCCATATCTCGCTGTCGTGCTGCACGTTTATCGCGGTGCGGGTGGTCATGCTTCGTTCTCCTGCATGGGATTCGGGGAATGTCTCGAAAATGCCTCGCATTGTGGCAAAGCGTTGCTTAAGGCTTGCTTAGCAGCATCGCGCGCGCCAGCCTCGCGCGTCACGCTAATATGTCGCCGATATCGACGAGCGCTGCGCATCGCCATCGCTTTGCGCGGCAACCGGCGCGCCTATGCCGTGACGCGCCCAACCGCAACACGCGCAACGATCGACGGAGAGAGCCGATGCAAGAAGAAACGCCGAAGGTGCCGCCTCACGCGAAGCCGGAATCCGACGCCGCCGACCGGCCCACGAATCCGGAGCGCCGGCGGCTGCTGGGCGGCCTGGCCGCGGTAGGCATGGGGCTTGCGCTCCCGGCATGCACGGCGACGACGAGCGACGCTGCCTCGACCAGCGACGCTACCGGGGCCGGCCACACTGTCGCCAAAACGGCAGCCGAAGCGAAGCTCGACGCCGCCCTGCGCGCACGCGTGCGCCATATCGTCGTCATCTACGCCGAAAATCGCAGCTTCATGAACCTTTACGGTCACTTCCCGGGGTTGCACATGCCGATGGACGCCGTTGCCGCGCGTTCGCCCTTGCAGTTGGACCGGGACGGCAAAACACCATTGCCCTACCTTCCCAAAATCTGGGGAGGGCTCGTGCCGCAAGCCCAGCAGATCGGTATGACACGCTACATGATCGGCCAGGACGACATCACGCACTTCCCGAATCGCCCGTTCGTCGTCTCCGATGCGCTAGGCAGGCCGCTGCCGAACGCGGTCATTACGCGCGATTTATGGCATCGCTTTTATCAGAATCAGATGCAAATCAACGGCGGGGCAAATGATCGATTTGTCGCCTATAACGATTCGGGCGCGCTGGTTATGGGCCATTTATGACGGCTCGAAGCTGAAAATGTGGGGGGTCGCCAAAAAGTACGTGCTCGCCGACAATTTCTTCATGGGCGCATTCGGCGGCTCATTCATGAATCATATCTATTTTGCCTGCGCATGCGTCGCGCACTATCCCGATGCCGACCGGAGTCCCGCCGCCTCGGGCGGCAGCGCTGCGGTCATGAGATCGGCAAAGCTGC
>NZ_JBQCIF010000130.1:0-10296 GCF_051953955.1 Trinickia sp.
GCAAGCTTCATCGCAATCGGCGGTTCGTATAAGGGGGCGTCGCTGTCGTCGCACAAAAAACGCAAGGGCCTACGAGGCCCGTCCCGAGTCGAGGCAGTCAGCGCTCGAGCGGTTCATACGCCAGATGCCCGGCCACGATCGTCGCACGCACGCGCGCAGGCAGTTCATAGCCGAGGAATGGGGTATTGTGACCCTGGCTCTTGAGCGCACGCGGTTCGACGCGCCAATACGCGTTGCGGTCGAACACGCAAATATCGGCCGCCGCGCCGGCCTCGATGCGGCCCACCGGCAGGTTCAGGACTTTCGCAGGCTCGGCCGTAATGCGGCCCAACGCGCGCGACAGAGTCAGTCCCGCTTCGTCGGCCCACTTCACAGTCAGCGACAGCAGCAACTCGAGTCCCGTCGCACCAGGCGTGGCCTCGGCGAACGGCAGCAGCTTTTCGTCGTCGTCCACGGGCGTATGCGCCGAGCAGATGGCATCGATCGTGCCGTCGGCCAGCCCGACGCGAATCGCGTCCCGGTCCCGCTGGGTCCGCAGCGGCGGATCGAGGCGGAACTGCGAATCGAAGTAGCCGATATCGACGTCGATCAAATGGATGTGGTTCGCGCTGACGTCGCACGAGACGGGCAGCCCCTCCGTCTTCGCCTCGCGCACGAGCGCCACGCCCGCGGCCGAAGACAAGTGCGACAGATGCACGCGCGCGCCCGTCGAACGCATCAGCTCGAAAATCGTATGCAAGGCAATCGTCTCGGCCGCCACCGGCACGCCCGACAAACCCATGCGCGAGGCCACCGCCCCGCTCGCCGCCACGCCGCCCTTCGCGAGACAAGCATCCTGCGGCCGCAACCAAACCGTATAGCCGTACGTGCTCGCATATTGCAGTGCGCGCAGCAGCACTTGCGTATCGACGATCGGCACATCGGCCTGCGTGAAGCCCACGCAGCCGGCTTCGGTCAATCCGACCATCTCCGTGATGACGGTGCCCTTCAAGCCCACCGTCAATGCGCCGAGCGGATGCACGTGCGCGCGGTTCAGCTTGCTGGCACGGAACTTCAGCATTTCGACGAGCCCAGGTTCATCGAGCACCGGGTCGGTGTCCGGCGGGCACGCCAACGTCGTCACGCCACCGGCGACGGCCGCCGCCATCTCCGATTCGAGCGTCGCTTTGTGTTCATAACCCGGCTCGCGCAACCGCGCGGATAGATCGACGAAACCGGGCGCCACGCACAGGCCCTTCGCGTCGATCGTCTTGTCCGCCTTGAACTCGGCAGGCGCGGCGCCGATCGCGGCGATCTTGCCGTCGGCAATGAAAACGTCCGCCCTTTGCTCGGTGCCCGCTAGCGGGTCGATGACCGTGCCGCCTTCGATATGAATCTTCATGTCCTGTGCTGCCCTTCTTGTCTTTGCGTCGCTCTGCTGTCCGCCGTTCGGCCTGCCCGCGCCGAGCGCTCCGTCGTACTCAGTGGTACTCAGCCGTGCTCATTCGTTGTTGCCGGCCACGATGCTCATCACCGCCATGCGCACGGCGATGCCGAACGTCACCTGGTTCAGGATCACCGATTGGGGGCCGTCGGCCACTTGCGAATCGATTTCCACGCCGCGGTTCATCGGGCCCGGATGCATGACGATCGCATCGGGCTTGGCGCGCGCGAGCCGCTCCGGCGTGAGCCCCCAGCTCTTGAAGTATTCCTGCGCCGAAGGCAGCAGTGCGCCACTCATGCGCTCGTTCTGCAGGCGCAGCATGATGATGACGTCGACGTCCTTCAGCCCTTCGTCGAGGTCGTGATAAACGCGCACGCCCAGTTCTTCGAGCCCGCCGGGCAGCAGCGTGCGCGGCCCGATCGCGCGCACTTCGGGCACGCCGAGCGTCGTCAGCGCATGGATGTCCGAACGTGCCACGCGCGAGTGCAGGATGTCGCCGACGATCGCCACGCGCAAATTCGTGAAGTCGCGCTTGTAGTGGCGGATGGTGTACATGTCGAGCAAGCCCTGCGTCGGGTGCGCATGGCGCCCGTCGCCCGCGTTGACGACGTGCACGTGCGGCGCGCAGTGCTCGGCGATCAAATACGGCGCCCCGCTCGACGCATGGCGCACGACGAACATGTCCGCGTGCATCGCAGACAGGTTGTTGATCGTGTCGAGCAGCGATTCGCCCTTGCTCGTCGACGAAGCATTGATGTTCAGATTCAGCACGTCGGCCGACAAGCGTTTGGCCGCGATCTCGAACGTCGTGCGCGTGCGCGTCGAGTTTTCGAAGAAGAGGTTGAAGATCGATTTGCCGCGCAAAAGCGGCACCTTCTTCACCTCGCGATCGGTCACGCTCACGAACTGCTCGGCGGTATCGAGGATATGCGTGACGATCGAGCGCGGCAGCCCTTCGATCGTCAGCAAATGCTTGAGCTCCCCGTTCTTCGTGAGTTGCGGGTTGCCCTTGAGAAAGCCGTAGCGAAAGCGCTCGGCAGGCGCGGACTCGCCGCCGTGTTCGGCACGGCCCGGGGTGACGGTATTCATGGTCGGTCTACTTTCGAACGTAGGTGACGCGGCGTGCCGGCATCGAGCTCGCACGTCGCGCCGGAAAGCTTTTGCGGCTGGCGCGTGGCACCGGTCAACACGGCTAATCGCCGCGCGCTTCGGTGCGGAACGTGAACTGCAGCGCGCTCGAGCGCTCGAGCACGAGCGTGGCGTCAGCGGAAATCTCGGCGTGCGCACCGACGAAGCGCGCTTCGATCGGCATCTCGCGGCCACTGCGCTCCGCGAGCACGGCAAGCTCGATCGCAGCGGGACGCCCGTAGTCGTACAGTTCGTTGATGGCCGCGCGCACCGTGCGGCCCGTATGCAAGACGTCGTCGACGAGCACGATCCGGCGGTCGGTCACGTCGAACGGCAGCGAGGTCGGGCTCGCTTGGCTGTGCAGCCCCTTTTTGGCGTAATCGTCGCGATGCAGCGCGACGTTCACGACACCGAAGAAGTTCGCGCCGAGATCGCTCGCAAGACGCTCGGCCAGCCAAGCGCCGCCGCTGTGGATCCCCGCCAGCACGGGGCCGTCGGCAGCCTCGAACGCAGCGCCGTAGGCCGCGCGAATCTGCGCGAGAAGCGTCGCGTAGGATGCTTCGGCATCAATGCAACTCATCGGAAAGCCCGTCCAGATATTGTTGAAGAATGATTCGCGCCGCCTCGGCATCCCGCATGTCGCCGGCCGTGCCGCGCTCGCGCATGTCGAGATCCGCCGCGACCGAGCTGTAGCGTTCGTCGACCCATGTGACGGGCAAGTTGAAACGCCCGTTCAACTGATTGCCGAACCGCTTGGCCAATTGCGTCATTTCATGCGGGGTGCCGTCGGGGTGGCACGGCAGGCCCACGACGAGCGCATCGGGCTTCCATTCGCCGATCAGCTTGCCGACGGCTTCGAAGCGAAACTCGCGATTGCGATTCGGGACGACGACGAGCGCACGGGCTTGCCCCGTCAATGCGTTGCCGATCGCCACGCCGATGCGCTTTTCGCCATAGTCGAACGCAAGCAGCGTCGCCTCACGCCCAACCGTTTTCGTCATGCGTGACCCGCATCGCCCGAGAGCATCGACGGCGTCACGCCGAGCAAGGCCAGCGCCGCTTCGAACCGGTTCTCGGCCGGAACGTCGAACACGATCTTGGGATCGGCCTCCACGGTCAGCCAGCCGTTGTGCGAGATTTCCTCCTCGAGCTGCCCCGCCCCCCAGCCCGCGTGGCCGAGCGTGAGCAAGAAGCGCTGCGGGCCATTGCCGCTCGCGACAGCTTCGAGGACGTCTTTCGAGGTCGTCATCTCGAGCCCGCCCGTCACGGCCATCGACGACGTATAGGCGCTCCCCTCCACGGGCTCGTGCAGCACGAAGCCGCGCTCGGTTTGCACCGGGCCGCCGAAGTAGACGGGAACATGGAGCAGCGGCTCGATCTCGAGCTTCAGATCGATGCGGCTGAAAAGCGATTCGAGATCGATGTCGGTCGGCCGGTTGATGACGAGGCCGAGCGCACCGCGCTCGCTGTGATCGCAAAGGTAGACCACCGTTCCCGAAAAAGTGGGATCCGCCATATTAGGCATGGCGATCAGGAACTGGTTGGTCAGGTTGATGCGATCGTTACTCTTAGGCATGGTTCGAATTTTAGCAAAGACGGTGCGTGTTGGACGCCGCGAATGCGCGCCGGCACGCAAGACCGGCCGCAAGCACGACGGACGCATCGCCCGCGCCCGCCCGCAATCGGCCGTATGTTTCCCGCACTCTATCACGCATGCCGGCCGCCAGAAGGCGCGAGCGGAAGGACCGCGGCGAGGCAAGTACGCGACCGACGAAGGGGAAGCCCGGTAGAGCTTACGAAACGGAAGATGCGGGAAGCGCCGATGCGGTTCCGGCATGGGGCGCCGCGCGCTCGATCGCTTGCGTCACCAAGGCGAGCGGCACGGCCGAATCGGGCGGCGCGACACCCGCCGCGACACGCAGCAGCATCGCGCGCAACGCTTCGGCCGCCTGTTCGACCGGGCGCCGTGCCGGCGCCGACTGCGGCGATCCTACGCGAGCCGCATAGGCATGACGGCGCCAAGCGAGGCCGAGCGCGTCGGCAAGCAGCGCGACGTGACCGAGGCCGAGCGCCTGGGCAGCGGCGCCGACCCGATAGGCCGCCTGCGCCGCATGTTCGGCAGCGGCAGGATCGTCGGCCGCGCCTTGGTCCGGGCGCGATGGGCCTGATGCAGTGAGGCCCGCGCCGCCCTGGCCCGAACCCGAGCCCGACCGCGGATCGAGCGTTTCTGCCCCGAACGCAGCGTCGGCACTGACCGCGAGCGCGACCATCGAAGCATCGGCCGTCTGGAGGAAATCCTCGTACGCCAGGACGTTCACGGACACGGCCCCGAGCTCGCGCACCACGGGCTCGCTGCCTGCCTGCGCTTCCGCCTGTGCCGCCTCTCGTTCCCAAGCAGCCTCGGAGGCCTGCGTGCCGGCGACGTGCCAGCCGACGGTCAGGCCATAATCGCCGAGCAATGCGACCGCATCGGCATCCTCGGCCGCCGCGCCGAACAGCGCGTAATCGCGCCACAACAAGGCAAGCGCAGCACGCACGAACGAGCGCGGCGCCACCTGAACGCCATGCCCCTGTTCGGCCAGCAACAGGTTGCAGCGCGCGTAGAAGCGCTTCGCCTCGGGATCGCCCGCTTGAGCACGGCCATTCTCGCGCAACGCGCGTGCGCAAGCGCCGGCCAAGCGCCATACGTCATAGGGATCCGTGCCGGCCAGCTCGGCGACGCAGGCGTCGAGCTCGTCGAGCGCCGCACCGGCCGCTTCCTGCCCTTTTAGCACGGGCAGCAAAGCCTGCTCGTAGCGCGCGCGCAAGACAGCGACCACCGATGCGGGCGTCGCGCGCAACGTGGCCGGCGCAACGGGCCGCCCGGCCAGGGCGAGATCCTCGAATCCGATCGCATAGCCTTGCGTATGGCGCGCGACCTGTGCGTTCAAGGCGCAATAGTGAGCGAACAAGGTAGGCGAACAGGCCAGTTCGCGCAGATTGCGGCGTGTCAGCGCCGCGTGAAAATCAGTGAGCGCCGCCTGAAACTGTGGCAAAAAATCGCCGTTCGCGTAAGGCGCGACGAGCACGAGCGCATCGGTGAAACGCTGCGGCGCGAGCCAGCCGGCTTGGCGCAGGGCCTGTGCCGCCCGCAGCAGCGGCCCGACGACGCCCATCTGCACACCGCTGGCCCGCCGCGCCTCGGCGAGTGCGGCTTCCGCTTCGCGGACCGCCCCACCGCGAGGATTCGGCAACGCCTCGAAGGTCGGTAGATCGTCAGATGTCATGGTGTCGTGGACGTCCGCGGGGCACGAGCCGAAAGGCCCGCGCCGCCCGCGCTTCGGTTCAGATCTGAACCATCTCGAAGTCTTCCTTGCGCGCGCCGCATTCGGGACACGTCCAATTGATCGGAACGTCTTCCCAGCGCGTACCCGGAGCAATGCCTTCTTCAGGCAGACCGGCCTCTTCGTCGTAGATCCAGCCGCAAATCAGGCACATCCAGCTTTTGTATTCCATTCTTGTATCGCGTCGAAAATCCGTTTCAAAGAGCCATGATGGTACCGTTTTTGAGGCGCGCCTGGCTAGGCTTCGGCGGCAATCCGCGGGCCATTGCGCCATATCGTGGCCGGAGGTGACGCATCGAGGCGATACCGCCGTGCGTCCCTTACCCGCCGCGGCACGAGCGCCGCAAAAGCATGACGCGATAGTGATAGTGTCATCGAGCGGCATTAGGCCGCATAATGAACCCACCGCGCAGGCGAGCCGGCCGGCCCGCCGCTCGCGGCCATCATCACCATCCTCAATTCATGCAAAGCGCAGCTCCCCCGATCGTTCTGACTTTCGGCTTGGCCGACCCCACCGGCGGCTTCGGCCTGCAGGCCGACTTGCTCACCCTGGCCAGCATGGGCTGCCACGGCGTATCCGTGCTGACGGGCTACACGGTGCGCGATTCGGTCAGTTGCGATGAAGTCACGGGGCTGGACCCCGACGTCGTCGCCACGCAGGCTCGCATGCTGCTCGAAGACATGCCGATCGCGGCCTTCAAGGTGGGCGCGGCCACCCGGGCGGAAGTGGTCAGCGCGATCGCCGAAGTGGTAGCCGACTATGACGATATCCCGCTGATCCTCGCGCCCGACTTCACGCTCGATGACGAGCACGTCTTGGCCGCCGACGAATTGCGCGAATCGATCGCCGATCTGCTCGCCCCGCAAACGACGGTCCTGATCGCCGATCAGGCGACGCTGCTCGCGCTCGCACAACCGGATGGCGACGCGGAAGCGCCGAGTCTGGACGGAGCAATTGCTCACTTGTTGTCGCAGGGTGCTGAATACGTGCTGTCGACGGAAACGGGCACGCATCGGCTCGTCAATACGCTGTTCAGCGAAGAGGGCCAACTGCGTCAGGACACGTGGGATCGGCCGCAATACAGGCTGATGGGCATCACCGATACGCTCGGGGCCGCCGTTGCCGCGTTGCTCGCGAATGGGCAGGAGCCCGCCGAAGCCGTGCGCGAGGCGCAGGAATATCTCTACCAGGCGGCGCGGCATGCGTTCCGCCCCGGCATGGGCGCCTATTTGCCCGATCGCTTCTTCTGGGCGCGCGACGATGAAGACACGCCCTCGCCGCCGCTGATCGGCGTGGATCCGATGCGGCACAAACCGTCGCGGGCTTGATTGAAGGGCGCCACCGATACTCTCTCGAATGAAGGGGCTCCAAGACTACGCGAAGACGGCTGGAATGCGTCGCGAGAGCGAAATCAGGGCTTAGAAAGGACAAAGGGCGCCGAAGCGCCCTTTCGCAGTAGCGGCAGGCTTGTCATCGCCGGATTGCCGTACTGGCTTCTTCGACGCCTGAGCGGAAGAAGTCTCGGAGGAACCTCTTTCGAGGCACGAATCTAGTGTAACACAAGGAAAGCGGCGATCTTGCACCGCCCGCGACCTAGCTGGCAACTACTGCGGGCACCGACTCCGGTAGGGCGTCAAGCCCCAGTGCATACCTCGCGCCCCGTTGAATTGCTAGGAAGTCTCCCGGCGAAACCGTCAGCGTTGAATGATAAGTGGCCCTACCGCCTCTGCGGGGCTTCGTTTTGTAGTAGTTCACGCGAGACAACGACACCGTGTACACCATGTCGCATTTGGCCCATACCTCAAGGGCTGGACTTTCGTCTGGATGAGGGTTCCGGTCCAGCTTATGATGGCATGGCAGAACCCTAGCCGGCGGCGTAGTGGATAACGGTACCACTGTTATCAGGCGGTCATTGGTTTTGCTTTTTGAGAGAACGACCACCGACCGAATCTTTACCATCTCGGGCGCGACGAAACCCGTGTAATCGCACGTCACGACGGCGCGGAGTCGCGGCTGGTAGATCAAGCCATTAGCGTTCTGTTTCAAGTTGTTCCCTTGCGCATCCCCGGATGGTAGGCACAGGCCGCTTATCGGACGAATTCCCATTAGGCGGACAGCAAAAACCCCGCATCGTGAACGCCCCCAAAAGTTGGACCAGTGTCCAGCTTTCGGGGTGCAGTTCATCGCTGCGGGGTTTTCTTCGGCTGGAGGACGCGCGTTGCGGCGTGCCCAACATGCGACTTCGGCTTGCAGCCCGGGCAAAGCGGGCCGCCGCACCGAAATTACATGTCCATGCCCATGCCGCCCATGCCGCCGGGCATACCGCCAGGCATCGGAGCATCCTTCTTCGGCAGTTCTGCAACGGCTGCGTCCGTCGTCAGCAGCAGGCCTGCCACCGAAGCGGCGTTCTGCAGTGCCGTACGCGTCACCTTCGTCGGATCCACGACGCCGGCTTCCACCAGATCGCCGTACTCTTCCGTCGCAGCGTTGAAGCCGTAGTTGCCCTTGCCGTTGGCAACGGCTGCCACGACGACACCCGCTTCCAGGCCGCCGTTCGTCACGATCTGACGCAGCGGCTCTTCCATCGCGCGCAGCACGATCTTGATGCCTGCGTCTTGATCGGCGTTCGAGCCCTTCAGGCTGTCGATTGCCGTACGAGCGCGGATCAGCGCAACGCCGCCGCCAGGAACGATGCCTTCTTCAACGGCAGCACGCGTGGCGTGCAACGCGTCTTCGACACGTGCCTTCTTTTCCTTCATTTCGACTTCGGTAGCCGCGCCGACCTTGATCACGGCCACGCCGCCAGCGAGCTTTGCAACACGCTCTTGCAGCTTTTCGCGGTCGTAGTCGGACGTCGCCTCTTCGATTTGCGTGCGGATTTGCTTCACACGCGCTTCGATGTTCTTCGCGTCGCCTGCGCCGTCGATGATCGTCGTGTTTTCCTTGCCCACTTCGATGCGCTTGGCTTGGCCGAGCTCTTGCAGCGACGCTTTTTCGAGCGTCAGGCCCGTTTCCTCGGCGATCACTTGGCCGCCCGTCAGGACCGCGATGTCTTCGAGCATCGCCTTGCGACGATCGCCGAAGCCAGGCGCCTTGACCGCAACGGTCTTCAAGATGCCGCGGATGTTGTTGACGACGAGCGTAGCCAGGGCTTCGCCTTCGACGTCTTCAGCGATGATCAGCAGCGGGCGGCCGGCCTTGGCCACTTGCTCGAGCACCGGCAGCAGATCGCGGATGTTCGAAACCTTCTTGTCGTGCAGCAGCACGAACGGGTTTTCGAGGACGGCGACTTGCTTGTCCGGGTTGTTGATGAAGTACGGCGACAGGTAGCCGCGGTCGAATTGCATGCCTTCGACGACTTCGAGTTCGTCGGCCAGCGACTTGCCGTCTTCGACGGTGATGACGCCTTCCTTGCCGACCTTGTCCATTGCTTCAGCGATGCGATCACCGATCGACGAATCGCTGTTCGCCGAGATCGAGCCGACTTGCGCGATTTCCTTGCTCGTCGTGCAGGGCTTGCTGATCTTGCGCAGCTCTTCCACGGCGGCTTGCACGGCCTTGTCGATACCGCGCTTCAGATCCATCGGGTTCATGCCCGAGGCAACGTACTTCATGCCTTCGCGGACGATCGACTGGGCCAGCACCGTAGCCGTCGTCGTGCCGTCGCCGGCGTTGTCGCTGGTCTTGGAAGCCACTTCCTTGACCATTTGCGCGCCCATGTTCTGGAGCTTGTCTTCGAGCTCGATTTCCTTGGCGACCGACACGCCATCCTTCGTGACCGTCGGGCCGCCGAAGCTGCGCTCGAGGACGACGTTGCGACCCTTCGGGCCCAGCGTGACCTTCACCGCGTTCGCAAGGATGTTCACGCCTTCAACCATCTTGGCGCGAGCGCTGTCGCCGAATACGACGTCTTTAGCTGCCATCTTGTAACTCCTTGAATTCTTTGTGAAATATCGACGTGGACGGGATTTACTTCTGAACGACCGCCATGATGTCTTCTTCGCGCATCACCAGCAGTTCCTGGCCGTCGACCTTGACGGTTTGGCCAGCGTACTTGCCGAACAGGACGCGATCGCCGACTTTGACGTCGAGTGCGATTTGGTCGCCCTTGTCGTTGCGCTTGCCCGGCCCGATCGCGAGCACTTCGCCTTGATCCGGCTTCTCGGCGACGGCGTCAGGGATCACGATGCCCGAGGCAGTCTTGGTTTCTTGATCCAAACGCTTCACGATGACGCGATCGTGCAAAGGACGAAGGTTCATGCTTACTCCTCTCTGGTTTGAGACTGAAGAACGCTGAAAATTAGGGCCGCTACGGAGCGACCCGCACGGAACTTGTTAGCACTCCTGTGCAGCGAGTGCTAATTATATGGACCGACTTTGGCAAATTCAAGGGAGGATGTGGGAGCTTTTCCCACAGTTGG
>NZ_JBQCIF010000131.1:0-39163 GCF_051953955.1 Trinickia sp.
GCCCGCGTGGTTGATGTCATGCGCAACGCCAATCCTGCCTGCCGGTCCGCTCGGTCACGTTCCCGAAATGGTCGGTCACGTTGCCGAAATCGTCGGTCACGATCCCGAAACGGCCGGTCACGTTCGTCCGAAATACGCACCCAGACCCTCATCTCGAAAATCGGTCCGGACAAGCTGCTCAAATTCAAGGCCTGCATGAAAGCGGAAGGCTTGAGCGACACTGGGTTTCCTCTGGAGTACTTGCCCGGGTGCTGCCCGCCATGCCACCAAATGTAGAACAGGCCAGACAGAAACGCTTCACCGTACTGGGAATCTCGTTTGAAGCACAACTGATACATAACCCGCCTCCCGGCCCACGCTCTGACACTGGGAGACGTCCGGAACCTCAGATGTGCCGTCCAGCTTTTTCGTGAACGCTAAGCTAAGGCCGAACCAGCATGGATCGCAGCCAAAGGGGCCAAGAGCATTCCGCGCGAGCGGGACGGTTTCAGCTATCGCTATTCGGAGGGTGCGATGGCGTTCCCCGACTCGCTCGCCAAACCAGCTCGCACAATCATTACTTCTGAGGGTGGCATGGGCGCATCGCGCACGAAGCACGTTATACGACACGTGGACGGTCGGCTGCGTCGGCTTGTTCCGAGCGAGCTCGAGCAGCTCAACGGGTTACCTGCGGGATGTACCGCACACGCTCAGGTTTCGGATCCAATGCGGGCATTCCTGATGGGCAACGCCCTGGTCGTCGGTCTCGTCACCCGCCGCGCGACTGCGTTGCTTTGCATCAGGCACATGCGGACAGCACCAACGTCAGCGAGGCACCGGTGGGCGAGGTCGTCAGCTAACCGTGCTCGAAATAATGGATAGGGTAAACACCTCGGCACACGATGCGGCCGGCCATCGTGCGGTGCTGACCAGCCTCGTAATCGCTCCCGCTCAATGTGCCGTGACTGACCACGATACAAGCTCACCCCACTCCGACTCGTGGCGCAGGGATCTCGGTCTCGTTTAATCACCATCTAAGCGCCGCATCGCTTCGCGCAATTCGGCCTGACCGGTATCACGCAAGGTGGCATCCATTTGGAGTTCGGCTCGTGCCATGCCACCAAAGGCTCCGAGCGTCTTCTTGATGGGGCCGATGCAGGCGTGAGTGTCTTCATAGCCCTGACGAATCCAGGACGGAATCTTTTCGTTGTCGAAGCCGATCAGGTCGCGCACGGCCCCATTGCGCGAAATGTGCGCAGTCTTGGGGCGGATTTCGATGATGCTTGCGCTGGGAAAGCGAGTGCGGTCCCACATCGAACCGTCGCTCAGGTGGGTCACGATAATGTGCTTGCAACCAGCGTCGAGCAGCGGCGCAATCGGGGTATTGCCCTGCGTTTCGCGCCACCCACCCTGGCCACCGTCGGTGTAAAGCTTGCCGTTGACTTCTTGCGACGCATAAAGTAACGGCAAAGCAGCCGAGGCCAGTAACAGCTTTTTCTGTTCGGCCGGCGCGAGGGATTGTGCCAGCAGGAAGTCCGAGGGCGCGGTATCACCCAGCCCAAACGACGCGCCAATGATGCGCAATAAATCGTTTTCCCCACCTTGCGTGGGATAAACTGAGATGTGCAAGGGCAGACGCTCGGGCAAGCCCCCCGGCCTCAGATAACGGTCGATCAGTTGCTTGATGCGCTTGTCGCATAGCCACCCATCCTCGCTCTGCAGGAGTCCAGCCAGAGGCTCCAATTGCTTGATCAGATTGGACGGCCCCTTGGGCATGATCTCCATGCCCCGACGCAACGCTATGATGGCCGGGACGATCATCGAGTTCTTCAGGCCAAATGCGCCGAGCATGGACAGGTAAGCGGGTAGCTTAACCCGCATGGAACCCAAGGTTATGGGCGAACTGTCGGCCAGTTCCAGCCACAGGGTTTCGAGATTTTGAGCGGCTTGCAACTGGTTGTCGGCAGCCGCGATCAGGGCGCCGTTGAGCGCGCCAATGCTCGCGCCCGCGAGCATGTCGACCTGCACGCCGAGTTCGTTCAGGGCCTTGAGCACACCTACCTGGTAAGCGCCTTTCGCGCCACCACCGGAGAGTACAAGACCGACCGAAGACGCTGTTGCATCGCTGGCTTGTTTCGCTTGTTCAGACATGGACATGCCTTATACCGGTGAAAAGACTTCGCGCGTCAGGCGAGCAGCCATGATGTCCGCGCCGACAAAGCGGTTAACCGCGTCCGGCGCCACGCGCGCGTCGGGCAATTGCGTCAGCGTGAACGACCAGGGCCGCAACTGGCTGCTGTGACCGGCGCCGAGATAGGCAAGACCTTCCAGGAAGAATTCACTTTGTGCTTCGAGCGCCACCGGGCGCGCCAGCCATTGCGCCAGCGGCAGACCATCTTCGCCGGCTTGCTGGCGCCAGCGGACGCTCATCTTTTCCCTGAGTGTGTCCAGCAAGATCTGCACATTATTGGCACCGCGATGTCGACGCAGGTAGTCGCCGAACGCCCCCCAATATAGTTCGTGCAGGACGACAATGCCGCGCGAGGCGATCGGGAAGGCGTCGAAGCGGCCGCTTTCCCATCGGCTCATCACATTGTCCATATGCTCGGTCGCTGCCGCGCGCAGGTCCAAACGGTCGATTTCATCTTTCAGCAGAGCCGCACTCTCCCTCACGACACCGCGCAACTGATACACAGCGTCGCGGATATCAGCCGTCATGTGGGCGACCTTGGCCAAGCTGTGTTCCACTTCCGTCAGCCGGGTGGAGACCTGCTCGATAGCGCTGAAGCTCCGGGTCTGGCTCTGCGCCAGCAAGGTAACGGTGTCCACCAGACCATCCAGCGTTAAGTGCTGGTGCTGGGCGATGCGGTTGTTGCGGCGCTGGGTGTCGCCGCTGATGGCACCGATGAAACGGCCCAGGATGTCGCTTTCCCCGACCCGGGCGACCCGGAGGTGATCGCGCGCCACGTCCAGGCTATTGACCATGTCGATGAGCACGCGGTCCTTGGCTGAAGGGACTGTGCTCAGAAATTGGCTTTCAACTGTGTTGTTCATTGATTTGTCAGGGCATCGTCACGCGGTGGCAAGTTTTTTGACACTGAGGGAAAGCTGGCGGATATCTTCGACATTGTCCTCTAATTGCTGCTGCAGGGCGTGTACCGTGGCGCGGATTTCTGCCTGCCTTTCCTTGCTTTCCGACTGATTTTTACGGCCGGCGTCGAGGCTCTCGCGAATGCTGCCGAAGGCATCGGTGATCGAGGCAAAAAGGGCTTCCTTATTGGCCTGCATGGGAGTGTTGACTTTGCTCTCCACGATGTCAGTCAAGTCGGCGTTAAAGACTTTGACCACATTATCGTAGTGTTCTTCCAGGTCTGCCTTCGTAAACACGTAGCGATTGACTTTTGCCTTGTACTCGTCCCTTCCCCAATCATCCTGCCTGAATAAAGAGCCCACGCCGCGTTTTACCTTAGCAAAGAAGCCATCCTGATCGCGATAACGGGTTGTCGTGTAGGACTTATCCTTGAGCAGGTGGCCACCGCCGTCACCTGCATCCACAGAAATGCTCAGCCGCGACGCTTTGGGTACGCTGATTTTCAACCCATCCAGGCCCGCTTCAGCGGCATGCTCTTCGAATTCACTGATATCCTTTTGAATCATGGTACGCAAGGCAGTGAATTCTTTACGGGAATCTTCAAGTACATTGTTCAAATCCTCGAACAATGCTTCTGCACGGCCCTCAAGATAATCCTTAAACTCGTCAGCGATCCTGCCCAGATAGACTTGGGCCTCGGCTTCAACGCCAAATTCCATCACGTCCTGGACTTCCAGCACGAGTTCCGCATCCCTGGATTTGCGGCCTTTTCCGATTGCAGATGGTTCGCCCTCCGGTTGCTGAGCGTTTGCCTCGAAGGCGGCCTTGATCTTGGTCTTGACCTCTTTGGTGAGCCCCTTGAGGGACGTTTTCATGTTGTCCCTGACTTCGTTGACCAGGTCGTCGAGCTTTTTACCGACCTTGGCCTTACGGGAACCCAAGCTCTTAAGCTTGGCGTTGAGGTCCGCGATCAGGCGCTCGATCTGTTCCGCGTCCAGATCCAGGCCTTGCAAGCGAAGGTTCAGCATCGCGCCAATGCCACGCGCGGTGTCGCCGTCCTCGCCCGCGATTTCACCGAGTTTGGCGACGGCGGCCTGGATGGCCATTCGCGCGGCATTGTTGTGGCTGTACCGGACAGCATTGACCAGCGGAGCATCGAACCGCGACCGCGCCCACAGATCCTTGCATGCTGCGGCAACCTCCTCCCGGTCATTGATGAACTTGCTGTAACGCAGGCCGAAGGCTTTGTCGCCAAAGGTATCTACCCAGCTTTCCTTTTGGCCCGCCTGCCAGCCCAGGCTGCCATGGCGCTCGATTTCCAGTTCGGCGCGCTTGGCCAGATACGCCTGCTGGCCGGACACCGGAAAGATGCGGCTGGCGACCTCAACCTCGGGGCCAAATACCTTCTCGAGCAGATTGCCCGCCACATATGCCCGCGTTGCGTCGGCGTCATCGCTGTTGCTGTTGTGCTGGTCAAACTTGTTGACCAGGCAAAACATGCGCTCGCCCGAAAAGGCGGCGATCTCTTCCAGCTCTTTACGCAATTGAGCCTCGGATTCCGACTTCAACTGGGTGTAATCCAGCACCGCCAGTACCGCCGTGGCTTTCTCCAGTTGCTCCGTCAGCATGGGCAGCAGGTGTTCAGACTGGCCCGCCTCGTTGAAGCCGGGCGTATCCAACAGGGCGAAATTGCCCAACGTTCCGTCTTGCGCGGCATCCTTGAGGTGGAAAAACTCCACTTCGATTTCCGGGAAATCGGCAATCGACGTGTAATGTTCGAAGGGAAAGCGCAGCCCCAGTTCCTTGGCCAGGCGCACCAAGTCGTTCAAGCCCTTGAGGAACGCAAAGATACCCTCCTCGCCTTCATAGCGTGCCTTGAGCTTGTAGCCGGATTTGCCAGCTTGCGTCCCGATCGCCTTGGAGAGCGCCAGCAGGTCCGCGTCGCCTGCGATGCTCCGATGCCCCGAGTGATCCTTTTTTGCCAGGACCTTCTGCATTTGCTGGACCAACGCGAGCACGGGTCCCTGTTTGCTCTCGCCGAAGTGCAGCACCGGCGTGGCCGCGCCGGGCTTATGGCGGATCAGCGTGGGCAGTGCCGTCATCGGCCGGTTGCGGTTGGGCAGGATTTCCTGGCCAACGATGGCGTTGATGCAGGTGGATTTGCCAGCCTTCATGGTGCCGACCACGGCCAGGACCATGTCGAGGTTGCGGGTCTTGATCAGGTTTTCGTCCAGCGCCTTGATCTTGCGATCAATGGCCTCGGGCGTGAACTGGCAAGCCGCGTATGCCTCGACGTCATCACCATCCCGCACCTCGTCTTCCTCAGGCATGGCACTCGTCGGGATTTTTTCCTTGATTTGCCGCAGCAGGTCCTTTTGCAGACCGATCAGGCGGATGGCCTCTTCTTTCAGTGCTTCGATCTTGTTCATATTGGAAAAGCGGATGGGCAATAAAGGATTACGGGAAGCAGCTCAAGCGTCCTCCAGGTATTCGGCCAGGGCGGCGAGCTGATCCAAGGACGAGCCGAGGGCGAACTTGACCGCCTCGACCTGGCTGAAGTGAATGACGTCGTGCAAGGGGGCGACAAAACGTGACGCCTCCCAAAGCTGGGCGATGCCCTGGCGCACCTCTTCGCTGTTGTTAAGCGACGTACCATAGCGCCGGCCGAATACCTGCGCACCAAAGTCGTCGCGCCAGTCCAAGCGTTTGCCCTCGACCCACCTTAAGCCACCTTCGCCGTTGCTCGCGTCCAGAGCGGCTTGTGCGCGCTGGGCCAGGTAAGCTTGTTTGGCGGAGACCGAAAAAATGCGCTCGGGCCGCACCACGCCGTCGAGCAGCTTGCTACTCACGTAGTGCCCGGTGGCTTCCGCAGTATCGGAATTGTGGTCTTTGCAGTCGAACCTGTTGACCAGAGCGAACATGCGCCCCTCCGCATGGCGAGCAATGCCTTGCAGTTCGGTCATAAGTTCGGCCTCGGCTTCGGACTTGAGCTGCGTGTAGTCCAGCACCGCCAGCACGGCGTTGGCGTCCTGCAGCCGCTCCTGGAACATGGCGCGCAAATGCGGGCTGCGGCGCGACTCATTGAACCCGGGCGTGTCGAGCAAAGCGAGGCGGCCGCGCTGGCCCAGGTCGTCATAACGGCCCAGGTTAGCGAATTCGATTTCTATCAGGGGAAAATCGGCCAAGCCGGAGTATTGCTCGAACGGGAATTCGATATTGAATATCTCGGCCAGGCGCGCCAGGTCGTTCAAGCTCTGCAAGAAAGACAACACTGCGGCATCCCCCCGGTAGCGCGGCTTGACGCTAAAGCCTCGGGCGATCCTGGTGGCGAGGCGTGAAAGCTCCGGGTCGCTTTCCACGCGCGCGCGCCGCACGGCCGATGCACGGGCCAAGGCCCGGCGCAGTGAGCCGGTCAGCTTTTGCGCGGGTTCGGCATTGGAAAACAGAAGCACCGGCACCTGCGCACCCGGCTTGTGGCGCACCAGAGTCGGAATCGCCGTCATGGGCCGGTTGCGGCTGGGCAGGATCTCGCGCCCGACAATGGCATTGATGCAGGTGGACTTTCCCGCTTTCATGGTGCCTACCACGGTCAGCACCACCTCCAGCGATTCTAGCTGTCGCAGGTGCTCCTTGAGCCGGGCAATCTTGCGCCCTGCGGTGCGCTTATTGATGGCCGATTGGTTGACATGGCTGCTGCGTATTGTTCGTTGTTTGACGTTCTTTTTCATGACGGTCCTCATTCCCCGGACTTAACCGATTATCTCCCGGTTTCGATGGCCGATTGTTGTCAACACAACGGGTTGTCGTTTCGCAACGGCGCCGTGGCAATTTTGTAACAGCCAGCGACACATGGCGTGGCTCGGTTCCGGATGTCTCCCGCCCGCAGCCGCGAGGGGCACCACAACGCTTTGCTTCAGGTTCTCGCGAAGCGGCCAGCGTTCCAAGTGAAGCGCCCGGTCCAGGATAAAGCACACCAGGGCGCGCTACCGGGTCTGATGCATGCCGCGAATCCGTTGGTCTCAAGTCCGTAGGGCGACGGAGGCACAAGTGGAGGCAGATCCAGTGCGACGGACTACGGAATGCTGCGGATCATTGCGCTCGAGCTTGCCATAAGCAACTGATTTTTATATGATTCTCAGGCAGAGTTATACCCTTGGGGACACTCTTAATCCGTAGGTCGAGTGTTCGAGTCACTCACGCCCCACCAAGAAATTCAAGCACTTAGCCCAGCCTACACGGCTGGGCTTTTTGCTCTCAGCCCACAGCGGGCGCCCACCTGAACCCGTTCGGTGTAAAGCAGTGAAATGAGCGGCATGGCCGCGATGGGTGAAGAAGCGCGCGCCCCCGCGGCTGGCAGATGACAGATGACGCCAGCGCGAACCATCACGTCGCTCCCGCAGCTATAGGGCCACTGATAGCTCCCGCCCTCCCTCAATTGCCGCTATCGACTGCTGCTTCGGCCTCCGCCGTGTCCCACCGCCCGCGGCGCATCGCCTCAGCCAACATTCCAAGCGTTAAGGGCTTGAGGGCGGGCCGGCGAAACCGCGCCGAAAATAGACCAAGGAACGACGACAGCAACTGCTGGCCTTCGGGGCCGAAGTAGCGTCGGTAGGGAAGGTCGCTCACCTGCACATGGAAAGTCTCGGCCCACTTGTCAATGAACTCAACGGCGTCGAGTCCGGTGAGGCCCAAGTCATCCTCGAGGCGCGACGTGGGCTGGATATTCAGTTGCCCGCCGAATAACGGCCGCCCCAGTTCCTCTCGAGAAAACGCCTCCAACCGCTCCCATGTCTCGTCTTTCACAGCGGCACCCGATCGGCCGGTTGCGCAAGGCGGTTGTACGTCACGATCGTATTGCGGATGATCAAATGAATTTGCCCGTGACCGGTACGTCGGCCTGGCCAAGCAAGACGGCCGCCGCAGCCGCCAGATCTTCGAGCCCGAGCTGCTTTCGCGTCTCATCCAACGCGACGTAAGTGAATAGGTCCGCAGGTGCTAAGTTTTGATGGGTGCCGTAGGCGTACCGGGTATCGCTCATTGTTGTCTTCGATAGGTTAAACGCGGCGTCGCTGCTCTCTCAGCGTGTGTGTCAAATACCGCGCGAACCCAATACTTTACATGACCGAATTGAACTGACGGCCCGTTTGCCCGTCCGCCACGGCTCCGAGTTCGGCCAGATTGCATATCTGAGGCGCCAACTCGCTCGTGAGCCTGCCGATTGGGACGCTTCCCCCGCCCCCCTCGAAGAGGCGCGTCCCCCGCCAACACGCCCCCGCCTCGCCTTATCTTCCCTTGCCGTACTTGAAGACCCCGACACCATGCAGCGCGACCGACGCGGCATTGGCGGCAAACCGCGTACACAATGCGACGAGGTAGTACACCTTCGATCCAGGCTTGCCGCCCCATTTCTCCACCCCCTCCCGGGTGTAGAGAAATTCGAATACGAGCGGAATCAAGCTGACGACGTCGCGGTAGGTGAACCACCGGTACTGTTCGTAGACGTTGGTCCCCGCTATTTTCTCGATCGATTTCTTGGTCGTCTGAAAATAAACGATACTGCCGGCGATCGCGCCGGCGCTTGCCAAGGTCAAGGCGAGCATGAACTTGTACTCGTTATCCTTGATGCGTTTCTTCGCCCTGCCGTGCCATGTCGATTCATCGACCCTCTCCACACCGTTGTCCATCCACGTGAGCAGGCTCGCTACAACCTTGATCGCGCTCTTGGCCACCTGCACGCTGAAGGTCAGATAGACCAGCCATTCGATCCGGCTGGCCACCTCGCGATCCTTGCCCAGCACGGCCTTGAGCCGATCGTGATAGGCCGACTGCGAATAGAACGTGAACATCCCCGCGGAAAGCGCACTGCAGGCCCCCTGCAGCATGCCCACGCCGGCCAGCGCCTTGCGGTCGGCGTCGCTCTGGCGGCCGCCACGCTTGGTTGCTATCTCGTAGTAGTGAGCGTCGCACCAGGTGTCGCAGACGATGTTCAACGCGCGCGCGCCCATATAGACGATTTCAAAGACCCGCTCGGTGTCCGGCACGACCTCGTCGTCCGATTTTTTGCCCTCGCCTTCCTCCACCGCGCCGGCATCCAACAGCATCGACTCGGGGGCCGCGATGTCCTTGCGCTGACGCCCCTTCGAACTCGCCTTGATATCACTGGCGAACGTGCGCGCCTCACCGTCGGCCAGCAGCGTAACGAAGGCATACAGCGTGTTGAAGAAAACGCCCAAGCCCAAGCAAAGCAAACTCAGAAGCGACAAGTCCTCGCCGGTGATCCATTTGTAGAGATCGCTGACGAACGGGATGTAGATCTTTGCGTCGAGAATGACGAGGAGCGCATCCATCGCGTCGGCGCACGCATTGCATCCATCCGCCATTTGCTCCGCCATGGCGTTCATGCCGGCCGCCACGGTTTTCTTCAATTGCTCGAACAATTTCGCAACCAGATCGCCCGGCGAAAGATCCAACACCGAGCCCGCCAGCCCGATCAGCACGGTCTCGATGCCTGCGATCGAATCGCCGCCCATGGCGGGTACTTCCGCCGCCCCTTTGGGCGTGCCCGCGTTCGAACTGACCTCGCCCGTTCTCGTCTTCTGCAGCATCGAATTCGCCTGCACCCCATCGGACCCGGCGATCACGGGCGAGTCGCGCCCGCCACCCTCGCGCATCCGATCGTTGAGACTGCCCGCTCCAGCCGGAAGTTGTCCCGGCGTGACGCCCGCCGCCATACCGAACAGCTTCTTCAAGAGCGTCTTGTCTCGCAGCGTCTTGCTCTGCATTTTGAACGCATCGCGCATCACTTGATGCAGATAGCGCTGCGCTTCCAGGATGGCGCCCCAATCGAACAGCGCGCGCAGGAAGGCGATGACCTTCTTGATCGCAACGGCAATCTGTTCGAAGAAGCCGGCCACCGCGTTCAGCGCATCCCGCACCGACGCCACGACGGTATGAAGCACCTTCTCGATACCGTTGACCATCTTTGTAATGGCGATCTTGACCGATTCTCCGATCGTGACGACGATGCGCTTCGCCCCGTCGTAGATGTTCGTCGCGGTGTCCTTGATGTCCGACCAAAGATCGTCGAAGAAGCTACCCACGAGCGGCGGCGCCTGCAGCACCGGCGTGGGCACACCGCGCGCGAGCATGACTTCATGCTCCGTATGAAGCGTGCGGTAACTGAACCCCTTCGGCCCATCGGCCTCGATGACGAAACCCATCGCGCCGCCCAGCGAGCGGCGGAAGGCATCGGGGTTGGCCGGCGCACTGCGCGCAATACCCGCCATCGTCCGTAAGATCGTGACGCGGTCCGTCTGCGCGCCGGCCTCTTCCTGGCGCATCGCCGCGATGCACGGCTGTTGCATCGTACCGTTCGGGCCGGTCATCAGCAGCGCAACGTCCTCGCCGTTTTCCGCCGCGCGCATCGCGGCGAGCTTGCGCCGCGCCGGCGAGATGCGGCTGCGCAGCAGCTTGGCGTGATCGTCCTCCGTCTTCGCCGACGAAGCCACCTGCCGCACGGCTTGCGAAATGTCACCGGCATGCTCGTGATGCTCGCGGTTCAAAAGGGCCTCGCCCTTGTCGTCCTTGCCGCCGTCCTCGGGGCGTTTCCAGTTGGTCACGCGTGCGCGCGTCATGTCATCGGCCTTCATGGTCGAGAGCTGCTGCTGCACATCTTGATCGGCGCTGATGACGATGCGCTCGTTGCGATGCATGAAGCCTGCGCGCGCATAGAGCGTCGGGGCGGCCAGTTGATCCGCCTCCAAGACGACGGTCAGCTCGCCGGTCATCTCGCTGTCGAGCATCACCGAGCGCTCGCTGTTCACGATGTGGCGCGCGCCGCCCACCTCGATCGTGGTCGTGGTCGATGCCCACAGCGTGATGGGCTCGCGTGGCCGAATGGCGTCGTTGGATTCGCGGGCGCGCAGCACGATGCGCCAGGTGGAGCGATCCTTTTTGTGGTCGACCTTGTCGCCCGGGGCGTAGCGATAATCCTGGATCAGCTTGGCCTGCGCCGTCAGCGACGGCGGCGCAGGCCGGGACAGTCTCTGGTTGTCGATCAGGACATTGACGTGGAACCGCTCGTTGACCGGCATGAACGATGTCCACAGGTCGAGCGATGGCCCGTGGCCGCGCCTGGGCGAAGATACGGTCAGCTTCAGCGTTCCGTCGGCGCCCGTTAGCGCCGAATACCGGCGGGCGGCGTTGGCGCGCAGCCGGACGGGATCGGGCTCCGTGCCCGGCTTCACACCCTGCACCTGAGTGCCATCGATCGAAATCGAAGCGGGGTCGTCCGGCCGACGCAGGATGTACCACATCTCCACGCGCTGGTTCGCCATGCCGCTGCCGTCGGCCGCGCACACCTTGGCGGTGAGCGAGTAGACGGTGGTGCCGTCGTCCTGCACATGGGTAATCGCACCGGCGGTCGTGATGTGCGCGTAGTTCGGCTGGGCAAACGACAGGTCGGTCAGCCACCACGCCGGGGCGTCTTCCGTGGGGGCCAGCGCCAATTCCCCGCTGTGCCCCTGCAAGGCGGAATCGTGCACGGCTTCATAGTCGAAATTCCAGTACGCCAGCAGATCGGGTTCGTCGCCGCGCAGTTTGACCTGCATGCGTGAAACGATTTCCGGCGCCATCCGGTAGGTATCCCACACGCGTACTTCGGCGATCATGCCGCAAAACGGCTTGGCCGCCCCCAGATCGTCAGCCACGGTCGCACCGACATACGCCTTCAGGCCCGACGCGGCAACGCGCGGCGCAGCAGGCTGAGGCAAGTGCTCCACTGGCACCGCTTGACCGTCGACGTAGAGCAGTATCTGATTGGGCGCACCCGTCGTATCGTTGGCCGCCGCGGGTTGGCGCGATACGGCCAGATGGTGCCAGCGGCCGTCGGCAATCGCCGTCGTGGCCTTCACATGGACACCAGCCCAGCCGTCCGCCGTCCGGGTGCGCGAAGCATAGTGCACGGCGCCATCCGCCTCCATCCAGAGGTTGATGTCGAAACCCGATTCCTCGGTCGGCACGATGCCGACGATGCCGCCGCCGACACGCCGGGCAGCCTCCCCGGTCAAGCGCGGTACGTTGACCCACGCTTCGACGCAGCTCTGGTGCACCTCCATCAGGTGCAAGGTCGCGCCCTCGGTGCCCGTGTCGATCACGGCGTGCTGCTTGCCGCCGTCGATCGGATTGCCGCGGCGGTCGAGGTTCAGGCGCAGCGCCGTCGTCTCGCCGAATACGATGCTGTGCATGGCCCCGTCGAGCTCGAAATCGAGCGCATTGGCAACGGTGTCGCGGCATCCTGTGTACACCGTGCCGGCGCAGACGGCCGGCGTGCCGATCGCGCCGTTTTCAGCGTGGTAAAGGCCGAGCAGGCTGCCGGTCTCGACCGACACCGCGGCGATCGTGCCGCTGCCCGTCGTGCAGAAAATGCGCGCAGCTTGATCGAACACCGGCGGGTTGATGCCGTTCCAGGCGCCCGCACGGGCAGCCGGAAGCGCGGCGCTCCAGGCCGGCGCAAGCTCGCCCGCGCTGAACGCGACCAGCTTGCCGGTGTCGGTCCCCACCAGGAGCAGATCGGCGTCGAGCGACACCGCAAGGCCCGTGGCCGCGCATCCGAGCGCGGCCGAGACGGCCAGCGGTGCGCCGCCGATGGCGCGAGCATCGAGTTTGTGCACCGTATCGTCGGCGACGACGAACACCCACGAACCCGCAGCGCAAAACGCATCGGCTGCGATGCGCCGCCGCGCGACGGCTCGGCCGGTTTTGCAGTCGACGAGGTGTAACGTGAACTTGCCGTCGGTCTGCGTCAGCACCAGCAGCCCGGCGCTGCAAAACGCCAGGCGCACGGGCGTGCCGGGCAGCGTCACTTCGATGCCTGCGTCGGCATCGTGCGCGCAGATCACGACGGCCGCCTGGCCGGCCCCGGTGGCGGCCGCAACGTAGTGTGCGTCGACGACCGGCGCAGGCAGGGCCTCATCATGCCGGTGATCCATGCCCGCGAACGCCGGTACTTGAATCTTCGCGCCGGTCCGCGCCTCGATGCGGATCAGGGAGTCATCCTGCGTCAGCACGAGAAAGCCGGCGCCATCGGCCACCGGCTCGGAGATGCGGCTCGCCACATTCATCGACCATTTCCGCAGGCCGTCTTGCGCGCCCACCGCATTAAGAACGCTGCCGGTCGAGAACGCCACGATGCCATTGCCGGACAAAGCCGGCGAGCCGATGACCTGGGTCTGCCCGCGTGCGCCCCAGGTATTGGCATAGGGCCATTGCTTGGCTGATTCACGCAGCAAATAGGGAAAGGCCGAGCGATCCATGTCGAGATCCGTCGGGCGCGAAGCGCGATTGACGAAGCGTGCCCTGACACGATGTCGGCTCACCGCGTTGTGCGGCTCGATCACCTGCTTGTCGCCCGGCGAATGCACTTCGTCCAGGCGCCACAGACCGAGCAGTTGCGGCTCCGCACCACCCAGTGCGGTCTTGCGGTTGGTCTCGATCAACGTGGTTTCCAACGCGCAATTCCACAACCTGACTTCGCGGATCAGCCCGGAAAAGAAACCGCTGGCTCGCGCACCCTGCTCGGGCACGAAAGCTCCGATGACTAGGGCCGTCTGGCCGCCGATCGACAGGGCCTGCTCGCCTTCGGATTCGGGCAGCCGCACCTCTTGCGCAATACCGTCGAGCACGATGAGGTAAGTGCGCTGGCGCCGTACCAATGCGACGTGGTGCCAGTTGCCGTCGCACGCTCCGGTGGCATTGGTCCGTCCGGCACTGCTGCGCCGGCCATCGGCGGAAAACACCGCGACCCGGATCTGTCCGTCCGGCGCCAGGTTGAGCCGGAAGCCGTGCGCGTTCGGGTCTTTGTTGGTCGGGTAGCCGCACAGGATTTCACCGCCGACGCTGCTGCGGAACCACGCCTCGACGGTGAAGTTGCGTTCGCCGAAATCGAACTGGGTACCGTCGGGCCGAATGTCGACCATCGACCCGACGCCGTCGAAGTAGGCAGCAGCCTGCGCCGCGTAGTAGGGGCGCGAGGCGATGTTGCCGGCTTCGTCGGCCAGGAACAGCGCGCCGTTGGCGATCACGGCCGGCTGCGCACTCGGCAGATTCGGCAGCGCATAGGCCACGCCGGCCGCATTGCCGTTCTCGACCTTGAAGCGCTCGAGCTGCCGTCCGTCGTCGGTCTTGATGTGTACGACGCCATCGATGATGCTGGGCTCGCCGGGCGAGCGCAGCTTGCGCCGCCACCGAATGCGGCCATCCGCCAGCGACAGGCAGATCAGGTCGCCTTGCGCATTGGCTGCAATGGCAACGCCTGCCGCGAGGCTGGCGGCCTGCGCATCCGCCTCGGCATCGGCGGCACGCAGCAGCCCCTGCGCGCTCGCCTGCGGCCGAACCGCGCGGAGGTTGACGACCTTGGTGGCCGAGTTCACGGTCGATGGAACATACAGCACCGGCGTATGCCAGCCGGCATTGCCCCGTTCGCCCGATTCACCCGTTCCGCCCGGTTCGATCCGAAAGCGCTCCTTGCCGTCGGCAATGCCGATGCCGTAAAGGCAGCGCCCCGAGGCCAGGACGACGCTCTTGGCCGCACGCGGGGACGCTACCCCGGCGATCCGGTCGTCTTTCGGCGCGAACGTCCAGCGCGTGTCGCCTGAGCGCAGATTGACGCCATGAAGCGTGCCGCCGGCCGCAAAGAACACGGCATCGTCGTCATAGCCTGCCGGTCCTGGACTGCTGCGCGAGATTTCGACCGGATCGAAGGCCTTGGCGCCGGTGGCGGCCACGAAGCCGGCAACCTTGGAAGTACCCTTCCTCGGGTCCCGGTAGACCGCCATCACCACGCCGCGGTGGGCGATCAGCGAGCTCGCATTGCCGAGCTTCGGGGCCGTCCAGTTGGGCAACGGCGACGCATCGGCCAGGCGCAGAGCCACGAGCTTGTCGCCATCCATCAGATAGACGGCGCCATCGCAGGCCGTCACACGCGGCGCGCCGCCGAATCGCTCCTTGAGCGGGTAGACCCAATCGGCCCGTCCATCCTTCGCAGCGCGGGCGAGCCGCCCGTTATGGATGTCGACCGCGAATACCGTCCCTTCGGCAACGCCGATCAGCTTGTCGCCGGCGCTCACCAACGGCGAAGTCAGAGGGCCGAATTGCGCCTCGTGCGTCCATGTCGGTGTCAGCGCATCCGCACCCAGCATGTCGTCGAACAGTTCACTCATGAGATTTCTTCCTGTGTGTTGGGTCCGTCCGCGGCAGCGGGCGACCGTACAGCCTTACCGTCCGTTTCGGTAGGTCGTGAAAACGCAGACCGCCATGACCGGCGTCGTGCTCGCATCGAGCGTGCTACCGCCGCGACAGTGCACCGCCTTTAACTTGTAGGTGCGATCCGCTCTGCAGCGTAGAGCAACGAGGCGTTTCGCCCACTCCTCGAGGAATGCGGGATTCAGAACCGCTTGGCAGCGCTTGGATTCCCTATCCAAAATCGTTGCGTCGAACACGGCGATGCCATTCGCGTCGGTCGTGATTTCGCGATCGCCGCCAGGCGTGAGCGTGAACAGGAGGCGCTCATCGCACAGTCGTTCCGGAGCGGAGAACGTAGGGTGGTAGATGATGCCCTCCGTTCCTTCGCCCCATACCAACTCGACTCGCACGCGAACGGGAATGGCACGCAACGGCATTTCATCCAAAGCGCGCTTGGCCGCCGCATTGAGCGCCAGCAGCTTGTCGGCATTGAAGACGAATTTGGCCAGCGCATCGGCGGATAGATCGACCGTGTTCGGGGCCGGCAAGTGCTGTCCGCGTAGTACGCCTCGACGCGTCAAGTCGCTTGCCTGCCGCGAGATCGCGGCGAGTGCATGATCGGAAAGCGAGCCCAGCTCCGCGATGTCGGTGCCGACCCTTGGCGGCGTCTGCGGGGTCACCGAGCGAACCATGCAGTACAGATGTTCCTGCGCCAACGAAAGACGGCTGCGCACCCAGCGGATGCGAAACGCACCGTTTCTCCAATGCCCGATCGTGCCGGTGTCCAGCACGATGGCGGGCGGCGGATACGAGGGCGAAGGGCCCGCGTCGACCGTATTGGCGAGCAGGACCCGCAAACCCAGCAACGCATCGTTCGGCTGGGCGGCATCGACTTCGAGGACAGCCAATGGTGCGTCGTCCTTCCCGATCGGCAGAAAGGCAACCTCCACCGTGCGCTCGTGCTGGCGCAGCCGCCAACGGTCTCGTTGGACCACGTTGCCGCCGTAGGCATGCAGCCGAGTCGCCGTCCCGTCGGAGAGCAGGATCAGCTTTCTCTTGTCGTCGGCCTCATAGCGCTTCCAGCCTCGGGAAGGCGCGGCGACGACGTGCGCCAACGGGGACGATGGGCCGGCGTCGGTCGCGAAGAAATCCGCACCGAGGATGCCACCGCCCATCACCCATTTTCCGTGGCAGGAGAGCGGCAGCACCTTGCTCGCGTCGGGCTTTACCTTGCCGGTCCATCCTTGTCGCTGATCGAGACTCGGCCTCGCGCCGTCGAGCACTGCGATGCCGCCATCCTGGGTTACGTAATAGAGGCTGCACGAATAGGCACTCGAAGGATCTTTCCACTCGCCGACGGCCAGTTCCGTACGCAACGGCAGCATGCCGTAATTCACCGACGTCACGGATCGCAATCCGACATCCATCGCATAGACGGTGCCGTCCATCCCGAGCGAGAAGAGCACCGCGCCGGCGGAGCCGTATTGCTGCAACCGGCGGACCGCCGGGGCGGAATACACGACCTTGGAGGCCGTCCGCAGGGCCTGCTCGAGGTCGGCGCGGGCTCCGGCCACGATCTGTTCGGCGCACCCGTCTGCCTCGAGCAGCTCGCGCACGTTGTCGAACGTTCGCCCGGCATCCGCCTGCATACTGCCGACGCCACCCGGAGCCATCTGTTTCTCGAGGTCTTCCAGCACCGCTGCCCACGCACAACGGTTGCGCGCCGCCGTCAATTCAGCGCGCAGCGGCGCATCCTCATCGGAAAAAGCGTAGAACGCCTCCGGCGGGCCGTCCTCCTCCCCGTCCGCCCGCGACCACGATTGACCCGTGGAGAGGTTATGCGCGGCATAGAGCCTCTGGGTCGTCAGGGACCAGGCGGTGAGGACAGGCCCGTCCTGAACATAGAGGTCGGAATGATTGACGCAAAAACCCGCTATGCCGTTGCCGAGCTTCGAACGGATGGTTTCCAGCACGCTTGGGCGATCTTGCAACTCGAATATCGCAACCGCACGCGGGCCGCCGGCAACGAGCGTACTGCCGGATTGGGCAACGACGGGCTCGAACAGTGTTTCTCCGGCAAGCGTGCATTCGGCCGGCATCCGAAGCGGTTCGAATTGCGGGATCAGGTCGATGGCCATGGATCGTCAACTCCGAAAGTGCGAACGAAGGGCGCTCAGAACGGCGCCCCGAATGTCAACCGGACGCCCTGCTGCAGCCCGCCCATGCCGAGCATCACGCTGTAGTCCAACTCGAATGCGAACGGCCCCGTGCGGAATTGGGTACCCAGGCCGACCTGGACGCGGTCGTAGCCGTAGGGGCTGCCGCTCACGCTATAGGCAGGCCCGGACGACGCCAAGTCCGCGTAGGCCAGGGCCGCATTGCTCCGGCCGGTGAAATCGTGCTGGTACTCGACGCGCGCGAACGGCAGGAAGGTGCCCCATCGGGTTTTGTGCACGAACTCCGTGCGCAGGCCCAAGGTGCCGGACACGGTGGTGACCGTCTGCGCGAAGTAGGTCAGCGCGTCGATGCCCGCGCCGGTCTCCGAGAATTGATCGAGCGTCGATTCCGATATCGAGAAGCGCCCGTACGGCGAGATCAGCCAGACATCGTCGCGATGCTCGTAGCCGGCGGAGACCGATCCGAATACTTGCCGGCCACTGCGCTTGCCCATGGCGAAGTCGCCCGCGTCGGTCACCCATCGGCGCGAATCGAAGCTGAGCGTTCCGAAACCCGCCACGCCATCCACGAACAACGTGGGCTGAGGGCGGAAGGTCCCATACAGCGCGAAGCTGTAGCTGTCACCCGTGCTCTTGGTGCCTGCACTGCCGATGTCGGTGGAGTCCCGGCCGTAGCCGAAGCCGGCACCGACGGAGAACTTGTCGGACACGCGGTAGTCGGCCCCGGCAGTGATGCCCCCGGTCGTGAACCGGAAGCCCGAGCGCTGCGGGCCGGTGTTGGCGAACCCGAAATCGAGTGTGCCGGCGCTCCAGAAAGCGAGATCCGGCTGAGTCGCGGTAGGGCCGTCCGCATTGGTTTTGCGGCGCACGGACGGCGGCCTGTTCGCCGCGTTTTCGTCACTCAGGCAAGCGTCGCGGTCAGCCGTGCCGACCGCCTCCCGGCAACGCTCCTGCGCATCGCCTCGCCGGCTGGGCAGCGCCACCGTGATCCCGTTTCGCGACGGGGCGTGACCCGTGCCATGCAGCGCTTCCAGCCGCTGCTGGTAGTTGCCGATCTGCGCGGTGGCAAAACGCTGCGCGGCCTGGATCTGCGCGTCGATGAGTCCGGTGACGTCCGGATCCGTGGACGGATCCTTGCGCGCCGTGACGCTGACCTGGATCGTGGCCGGCGCCGAGGTAGCGATGGCATTGGTCAGCGTGTACGTGATCGTGGCCGTCCCGCTGAAGGTGCCCGACGGCGCGAAGTTGAGCATGTAGACCGGAGCGGCTGCCGCGATGACCGCGGCCGCAGTCTCGGCATGGGCGGCATGGGCCGTCTGCTGGGCGATGGCGGCCGTACCGGCGGAGGACGGCACGACCGACACGACGGCGGCACCAGTGAACGGCCCGCCCGTGGCGCCATCGGTGAGGTCCACGCTCACGAGTTGCCCCGCCATTGTGTTGGCGGTCTTTTGTGCCACGGCGATCGGCACGGCGTTGACCGTCACCGTGGCCTGGATGGGGGCCGAGGTGCCCGCGGCATTGACGAGCGCAAAGGTGAAGGTGACGTTGCCCGAGGTGGTCGGCGTGGGCGTGTAGACGATGTCCAGGCCGTGGACCACGGCCGTGCCGCTGGCCGGTGCGCTGACGATCACCGCCGACGAGAACGGCCCGCCGGCCGCGTTGGCTGCCGGGTGCAGCGTGACCGGTGCAGTGGACGTGGTGGTGGCGCTGATCGCCGGTGCACTACCGACGACCTGGCCGATCGTAAGCGTGTAGCTGCGCGTGCCGCTGTATGGTGCGCCGGTGCCCGTGCTGCTATCCGTCGCGCGAACGGCGAACGTGCTGCTACCCAGCGCAGTGGGCGTGCCACTCAGCACGCCGGTGGTGCCGTTCAGGCTGAGGCCGGCCGGCAGCGTGCCCAACGTGACCGCGTAGGTATAGGGCGCGACACCGCCGCTGGCGATGAGTGTCTGGCTATAGGCTGCGGCAAGCGTGGCACCGGGCAACGTAGCCGGGTTGAGTGCGATGGCTGCGGCGCTGATGCTGAGGGTGTACGCCCGGCTGGCGGTAAAGCCGTTGGCATCCGTCGCGGTGACGGTAAAGCTGAAACTGCCGCCCGCCGTTGGCGTGCCCGACAGCATGCCCGTGCTGCTGAGCGACACGCCCGCCGGCAGCGTGCCGCCGGTGACGGCGAAGGTGTACGGTGCTCTGCCGTTGCCGGCGGTCAGGGTCTGGCTATACGCCGTGCCGATGACCGGGTTCGACAAGGTTGCCGGCGCCATGGTGACGGTGGGCGCGCTGACCGTCAGCGTGTAGGTGCCTGAAACGGTATAGGGGCCTGCGCCAGTGCTGCTGTCGGTGCCGGTCACCGTAAAGTTGACCGTGCCCGCCGTGGTCGGCGTGCCGGACAGCACGCCGGTTGCCGCATTGAACGACAGGCCCGTTGGCAGCGCGCCGGAATTGACCGTCAGCGCGTAGACGTAGGGACTGCTGCCCCCGCTGGCAGTGAAGGTCTGGCTGTAGCTCGAGCCGCCGGTCGCGCTCAGTCCCGCTGTGGACGCCGGCGCGATCGCCAGTGCGGGGTTGCCAACGCTCAACGTGTAGGTCCGGCTACCCGTGAAAGGCCCCGCTCCGCTGGTGCTGTCCGTCGCACTGATCGTGACGCTGAAGGTGCCGCCAGCCGTAGGCGTGCCGGACAGCGAGCCCGTGCTGCTCAGTGAGAGACCGGCCGGCAACGCACCACTGGTGACGGCATAGGTGTACGGCGCCGTGCCGCCGCTGGCCGTCACGGCCTGACCATAAGCCGCGCCGACTGTCGCAGCGGCGAGCGCCACGGGGCTCAGGGCGACCGAAGGTCCCGCAACGGTGAGACTGTAGCTGCGCGTGGCGCTGTAGCCGCTTGCATCGGTGCCGCGGACCGTGAAACCGTATGTGCCGGCGGCCGTGGGAGTGCCGCTGAGCATGCCCGTGCTTGCGCCCAGACTGAGCCCTGCCGGCAAAGCACCGGCACTGACGGCGTAGGTGTAGGGTGCGGTGCCGCCGCTGGCTGTCACGCTCTGACCGTAGGCGATGCCGACCGTGGCGGCGGACAAGGTGGATGGCGCCAGCGAAATGGTCGGCGCCGAAGTGGTCAGCGTATAGGTGCCGAAAGCCGTATAAGGCCCCGCGCCGGTGCTGCTGTCGGTGCCGGCAACCGTAAAGTTGACCGTGCCCGCCGTGGTCGGCGTGCCGGACAGCACACCGGTGGCCGTATTGAACGACAGGCCCGTTGGCAGCGTGCCGGAATTGACGGACAACGCGTAGGTGTACGGCGAGGTGCCGTTGGCAACGACGAAGGATTGGCTGTAGGCGACGCCGGCCGTTGCGCTCAGGCTACCCGACGCGGGCGCGATCGACATCGCCGGCGCACTGACCGTTAGCGTGTAAGCACGGTTGCCGGTGAAGGGGCCGGTGCCACCCGTGCTGTCCGTTGCCGTCACCGTGAAGCCGAACGTACCGCCAGCCGTGGGTACGCCCGACACAACGCCGCCGGAAGACAGGCTCATGCCCGCAGGCAATGCGCCGCCCGTCAGCGCGTAGCGATAGGGTGCGGTGCCGCCGCTGGCGCTGATGGACTGGCTGGAAGACACACCGATCGTTGCGCCCGTCAGCGAGCTGGGCGACACGACGATGCCCGGCGCCGCGACCGTCAGGCTGAGCGTACCGCTCGTCACGGAGAACGGCCCGGTGCCCGTGCTGCTGTCCGTCGCCGTGACCGTAAAACTGAACGTTCCAGCGGCAGTCGGGGTGCCGCTGAGCATACCGGTGGTGCTCAGAGCAAGGCCCGCCGGAAGCGAACCGGAGGCCAGCGCATAGGTGTAGGGTGAGCTGCCGCCGCTGGCGGACGCCACGGACTGGCTGTATGCGATACCGGCCGTGCCCGCCGCCGGCGCCGACGGCGCATAGCTGACGGCTGCGTTGGACACCGTCACCGTGACGGAGGCCGGTGAGGACGTGCCGGCGATATTGGTGGCGGTATAGGTGAACGTGTCCGAGCCGGAGTACGCGGCGTCGGGCGTGTAGGTGATGTTGCTGCCGCTGGCCGTTGCCGTGCCATGGCCCGCTGGGGTCGCCACCGCGACCGAGGTCGCCGTGCCTCCGGAAAGATTGAGCGTCACCGGATTGCCGGTACTGCCGTGGGCAACCGTCGTGCTTACCGCACCGGCAATGGGCGGTTGAACATAGGTGAACTGATCGGGCGAGCCGGTCGCGCTCGTGCCTCCCGTCGTGGTGACCGTGACATCGACCGTACCGCTCCCGGCTGGAGAGGTGGCCGTGATCGACGTGGCACTGTTCACGGTAAACGATGAGGCGCTCGCGCCGCCGAACTTCACCGCCGTTGCGCCGGTAAAGTTGGTGCCGGACAGGGCGACCGATGTGCCGCCGGCTGCCGGCCCCGTACCAGGCGAAAGTGCGGTGACCGCAGGCGGCGAAATATAGGTGAATCGAGCGGAGGCGCCGGTCGTACTCGTGCCACCCGGGGTGGTCACGGTGATATCCACCGCGGCGCCGGCCGTACCGGCCGGTGCGGTTGCGGTTATCGACGAATCGCTGTTGACGCTGAAAGTCGCGGCATCGACGCCGCCGAATCTGACCGCCGTGGCGCCCGTCAAGGCTTGTCCGGTAATGCTGACGCTGGTGCCGCCCGCCGCCGGTCCCGACGAGGGGCCGATGGTCGACACCGTCGGGGCAATCGGATTCACGGTGATCGTGACGGTATAGGCGATGTAATTGGCGCCGGCGTCCCAAGCGTAAAAGGTCGCCGTGTCCGTACCGAAGAAACCCGCCTTCGGGGTGTAGGTGAACTGATCCTGAAGCCCGGGGTCCGTGGGCGTCAACGATCCGCCCTGGCTGGTCGTAATGACGCTGTTGAACTGGTTGGCATCGCTGTATACCCCGCTGTTGAAGGGATCGCAGCCTGCAAGATTGGCTGACGGGCTGGACGGGTCCCATAACACGACGCCCGCCACCTGGTCTTCGTTCGCGGTGAACGCGCAGGTCGCTCCGGCCACGGCCGGGAACAGCAGCAACGCGCAAACGGCGGCGAAGCGCGCTATCCAATGTGACCGGCACGGTCGACTGCGCATCCCGGCGGGGCGTGCGGCCGGCGACGCGCCTGCGCGCCTGCCCAACCGACCGCGACACGCCGCAAGAAAGACACGGCTCAAAACCTCGAA
Source organism: Trinickia sp. (assembly GCF_051953955.1). Lineage (GTDB taxonomy): Bacteria > Pseudomonadota > Gammaproteobacteria > Burkholderiales > Burkholderiaceae > Trinickia. Next base: position 22,686 of record NZ_JBQCIF010000131.1, read on the forward strand.
CCGCGGGACGATACCCCCTTCGCGAGCGCCGCCCTTACGCATCCCCGCACCATTCCAACAAGAGGTACACCCCCTTGTCCCGCAGCAGCCGGAAGCCCAGCCGCTGATAGAGCCGCAAGGCCGGATTGAACCTTTCGACATGGATGCGCACTGCTTGCTGCCTGAGACTGGCCTGTGCGAACACCGCCCGAAGTGCGTCGCTGCCGATGCCCCGGCCACGCCATGCCGGCAGCAAGGAGAGATCGACGATCAAGAGGGTCGTCTCGCTGTCTTGCAGATACAAGCGCCCGATCGGCTCGCTGCCCCACGACAGAATGAAAAAGGCGGCGTCGAGGTAGCGGTCGTAGGCCTGTTGCTGAGCGGCGAACTGCATTCGAACGAAACGCTGCTTCTCTTCGTCGCTCCAGTCGGTCTGCTTCAGTTCTTCTTCGCGCGTCGATGCGTAGAGCCGCAACAGAAAATCCGCATCCGCGGGGGCGATGGCGCGCAGGGCCAGGAGCGGGTCGGCAAAACGCATGGTCGTGGGTTCCCGGCTATCAGGCTTGCACGTTGAAGCACGCCTGATAGCGGTGACCGCCGGCTGCGTTTTGGGCAATGGGCACGAGGAAGATGAACTGCTCGCCCAATTGCGCATGCCGCAGGACATAGGTGCCTTGCGTCAGCGGCGCCGCCGATGCGTCGATGGCGTCGATGGCGTCGGTGAAGAACAGCGAGAATGTGCAATCGCCGCCGCTTTCACCGCCCTCTTCGACGGCATCGTTCGCGACGGACTCCAACTGCAACGCAACGTCCCGATTGCCGGGCAATCGGACGGCAAAGGCCGTCCCGACGTGGGACCGGAACAGGGCGGCGGAGAAGGTCATGATCGAAAGCTCGTCGGTAGCGGCAATTCCGCCAACTACCGGCGGGATGCTCAACATCGGGATCGGGCGGCTCACGCGCCTTTCAGGGCAATGCAGAAATTCAAGCTGGTGTACGGTTGCCTGTTTTCATGTGCAGAGCTACCGCCGAAGGTGCCGACCGAGGCCGGCGACAATTGGGTCATGACGGGAGGCGTTGTTCCGCCGACAGCGATGAAGGCGCAGTTGTTGGCGTCGCTCAGTTTTGCCGGTATGCGCCCCGTGGGATCGCTGGCGCTAGGCCGCCCGGTGTCCGCATAGAGCGTGTGGGTGTGCGCCGGGATTTCATCCGCGGTGAGTTGCACCGCGCTCACGCCTTGAGGATTGTTCAAGCCGCCGGCGTCAGGCGCCATGGCTGCCCGGCCGCGCAGATCCGGCAAGGCGAAGGTGTCGACGCCGTTACCGCCATAGACGTCACCCAAAACAGCAAAAAGCTTCGAGTTCTGCTGGACCGGCACCTGTTGCCCGTCGCAATACGCCCAGTCTTTCGGAGCGAAGTCGAACCCGAAGATGCGGATCTCGCCGAGGAATTGATCTGCCATATTCTGCTCCGCGCCTTCAGCGTCCCGAAGGAAACGCGCCCGAGACGGCGATGATGTAGTTGATCGACAGCGTGCGCATCTGATTGGTGTGCGCCGTACCGCCCCCGATGGGACCGAACGCCTGATTGTCGAGGGCCTTTTTGCCTATACCGGCGGAATAAAACAGCGACCCGGCCGGCGTGCCCAAAGTCAGCGTGGGCCCGGGCGTAATGGCCTCGGCCGTGCCACTGGAGCCATTGATGGCGTGACTGTGTGCCGGCAAATTGGCGGTGGTCAAAGCAACGTCGTTCGTACCGAACTGCTGCCCCATCGCGCGGCTGCTGAGGCCGGGCCCGGCACCCTGTCCCACCGGCAGCTTGCCGCGCAAGTCCGGCAGATGAAACGTACTGCCGCCGTCGCCACCGTAAGTAGTGCCGATCAGCGCAAAGAGTTCGCTGTAGTCGTTGACGTCCAAGGCAGATCCGTCGCATACGCGCCAGCCCTCCGGCGCGCGGCTGCCAGCGAACATCCTGATTTCGCCCAAAAACGGTTGCGCCATGGTCAGTTCCTCGAGGGAAATTTGCCACGCAGGGCGATGATGTAGTTCAGCACCAGAGAAGGCTGCGTGTTGTCATGGCCCGCCCCGGCGCCTACCGTGTCGCACATGCTGCTCGCCAGCGCCACCAGAGCGGCCGCATTCGAATAGATCGGTTTGCCGTCCGCACGGCTGGCAGGCGAAGCGGCGTCGTAAATCTGGCTGGCCGCCAGCAGTTCGTTCTGATTGGAGCCCACGCTGATCGAAGTGCCGGGCGTGCTGGACACGTTGAACGGATGGTTGTGCGCGGGCACCTGCGCCTCGCTTAGGACGACCTTCTCCAATCCACCCATGGTTCCCCGGGGGTGATCGGCGTCGCGATGCACGGCCACCCTCCCGCGCAAATCCGGCAGCGCGAAAGTATTCAGTCCATCGCCGCCGTATTGCGTGCCGAGCAGTAGAAACAGCTCCGCATTCCGGCTGACGCTGATCAGCGCGCCGTTGCAGATGGCCCAGCCCTTGGGCGGGAACGCAAAGGCGCACAGCTTGATTTCACCGATAAACGGTTCCAAAGACGATCTCCGTGCCCACGGCCCAGCTAGCCGAAACGCGCTGGCGCCTTCCCCGTTCGTAGCCGCCGCACGGCCTCCCGCAAGGGGGCCTGCCCGACAAGGTTTTGAAAGATAGGAGGAATCGTACTAATCGCGCTCGGCGCTGTATGTAGCACAAATGCGCTACACCGAGCGATCCTGTCGTGTCGTGTCGTGTCCGGAAGGGCGGTTTGCAAAAGAGCAATGCAGTTGAGACGCTGAGTCAATTCCGCCAACGAGCACCCCATATACTGGACGCGTCGATGCGTCGGGGGATGCCGTCGACGCTCATCGGTATCGATAGTGCGAATCGGAGTCAACAGCAAACAATGCAACCGCTCGGGCTGCGGTGCTTGGGGACCATCCGCTCTTTGTCGTCATCGACGAATCACTGCCAGGTCATGAGTCAGCACGCTACGGCGTGACGACATGACGACCGCGATCAGCAGCAGCCGTCATCCCTCATCGATCGGGAGGACGACGCGTTACCGCGTCCCTTTCGTTTGCCTTCGAAAATCCGATGACGTGCCCGCAGCTTCTCGCCGCCCCATCATCCGCGCTCGTCGACGCTGAGCTGCGTCCTATCCGCGTCGCCATCGTCGAGGAGGACGCGGAGTTCCTCGTCGAGCTGTGCCAGGCCGTCAACGCAATGCCCGACATGTGTCTCACAGGTGTCGCGACCACACGGGCCGGAGCGCTCGCCCTGTTCGACGACACACCGGTCGACGTTTTGCTGGTCGACCTGCGGCTGTCGGACGGTTCGGGGATCGACGTCATCCGTACGGCCGCCCGCCTCTGGCCCGGCTGCAACGTCATGGTCAGCACGACGCTTACCGACGAACAACACGTCATGCATTCGATCGAAGCCGGTGCCGCGGGTTACCTCCTCAAAGGCCTCTCGCCCGCGCGGCTCGTCGATGAAATCCGCAGCGTCGCGAGCGGCGGCAGCCCGATCAGTCCGATCATCGCTCGACAGTTGCTCGCCCGCCTTCGCTCGAGCGGCATCCAAAGCGTGAAGCCGGCCACGACAGGCGGGTCGCCGCTCTCTGGCCGCGAGAAGGAAGTGCTCGAGTTGATCACGAAGGGTTTCAAGGCGCACGAAGTCGCCGCGCTCATGCAACTGTCTCCGTTCACCGTAAAAACCTTCGTACGCCGCATTTATAGCAAGCTGAACGTGACCTCTAAGGCCGAGGCCATCTACGAGGCGAGGACGCTTGGACTACTGGCCAGTTAGGAAGACGAACCGTGTTGCCCGGCCGATAGCATCGTTGCCGCAAGAGACGGCAACGTCGAAGGACGGAGGCACGCTACACTGACGTAAAATGGCGGTCGGTCTTCCTACGGCACCTACGGCAGACCGCCTTTTTTCGTCTCTTCGGGCCCCGGGACCGCTGCGTATGCTGGCGAATGGCATTGCTTACAGTCGATTCGACCTTGCAGGACTGCCGCCTCAGCAGCAACTCCTGACCTATTGCGAGCAGCTTGGCCACGTCATCGAGGTCGTGCTGTCGCGAGAGCAAATGCGGCAGCCTTTCGCCTGCATCAACGACCGTTATGAGATCGGTGAATTCCGTATCAGCGACACTTATACGGACGATGTCGTGATCGAGCGGACCATCGCGCGGATCTCGCGCGACAGCGCGCGCGGCATCGGTTTCACGATCTTCCTCGACGATGTGGCTCATGCGGCCGTCACGCATGCGAGGAAGCGCGAGTTCTCGGTGTCCGGCGGCGTATTCGCCACGGACCTCGATCAACCTACCCGCCTCGCGCGGCGGGCTTGCCGGTACATTACCTTCGTCGTGCCTCGCAACCTGCTCGAGCACGTATTCCCCGATCCGGGGGCCGTACACGGCCGCGCGCTCGATCCACGCAAACCGGCCACGCGGCTTATCGTGGAGCAAGCCAAAACGCTCGTCGAGAACTGCCGGTACATGGCATTCGAAGATGCGCACCGCCAGCTCACCGCGCTCGTCGAACTGATCACGAACGCTTTCGGCGAAGCGGCCGGGTTCAGTGGCAGCAAGCGTGCAGTCAGCCGTGCATTGATGTTCGAGGAGGTGAGGCGCTATGTACGCGCCAACTTGCAGGAATACGACTTGTCCCCGCAAAACGTCATCGATTCGTTGGGGCTACCGCGCAGCTCCATCTATCGGCTCTTCGAACACGAAGGCGGGCTCGGTGCGCACATCCAGCACGTTCGGCTGCGCGTGGCCGCCGAAGATCTGGTCCGTACACCGCGGGTTCCAATCAAAGATATTGGCTACGCGGTCGGCTTCAAAAGCGCAGCTCACTTCACGCGCGCGTTTCAGAGCGCCTACGAGATATCGCCCAAGGAAATGCGCTTGAGCGGGTTCGTTCATACGCGCTGACCCGCAATCAGTCGATTTCCTTTTTCGGTATCCTGAAACGCCACAGCAGCAAAACCGTCGCGACGGCAATGGCCGCGGTCGGCAGATCTACGATCGAGCGCTTGGCGATCACGAGCTCAGGCCCGCTCGTACCAGGCTTTTGAGTTGTTGACGATACGCACTATCAGCAACATGACCGGCACCTCGATCAGCACACCAACGACGGTTGCCAATGCCGCACCGGAATTGAAGCCGAACAGGCTGATCGCGGCAGCAACCGCGAGCTCGAAGAAGTTGGATGCGCCGATGAGCGCCGACGGGCAAGCGATGTTGTGTTTCTCGCCGACTGCACGATTGAGCCAGTAGGCGAGCGCCGAATTGAAGAACACCTGAATCAGGATCGGCACCGCGAGCAGTGCGATCACGACCGGCTGCTCGAGGATCGCTTCGCCCTGGAACGCGAACAGCAGCACCAGCGTGGCCAGCAGCGCCGCGATGGACCAAGGGCCGATTCTCGCCAAGGCGGCGTCGAACGCGGCCTGCCCTTTCGCGAGCAGCAGCTTGCGCAAAATCTGCGCGAGGATCACGGGGATGACGATGTAGAGCACCACCGACGTCGCCAGCGTCGCCCACGGCACCGTAATAGCGGAAATGCCCAGCAGCAGGCCGACCAGCGGTGCGAAAGCGACCACCATGATGCTGTCGTTCAGCGCCACCTGCGACAGCGTGAACAACGGATCGCCGCCCGTCAGCCGGCTCCAGACGAATACCATCGCCGTGCAGGGCGCGGCGGCGAGCAAAATGAGGCCCGCAATATAGCTGTCGATCTGCGCCGCTGGCAGCATCGGTGCGAAGACCTGCTTGATGAACAGCCAGCCGAGAAAGGCCATCGAGAACGGCTTGACGAGCCAGTTCACGACGAGCGTGACGCCGATCCCCTTGATGTGCTGACGGACTTCGTGCAGCGCGCCGAAGTCGATCTTGACTAGCATCGGGACGATCATCACCCAGATCAGCAGCCCGACGGGCAAGTTCACCTGCGCGTATTCCAGCCGGCCTATCTGCTGAACCAGGCCGGGCAGCGCCTGGCCGAGCGAGATGCCGGCGACGATACACAACGCGACCCAAACGGTCAGATACCGTTCGAAGAAGTTGATGGCGGGCTTTGCGACAGCTCTTTTCGGCGGTGCGGCGTTGGATGCGTTCATTGGACTGCGCGGCGGTCAGGTATCGGTCTTGAAGAACACAGTCGGCGCCTCGAATTCGGCGGTCCGCCGTGCGGATAGTCAGGTTTGCGAGATCTCGGTCAACGCCGTCTGGAGTTCGGCGTTGCTCATGCGATCGACGGGCAACGCCAGTAACTGCAGCATGCGATAGCCAATCGCTTCGCGGGTAAGCTCGAACGCTAGCCGCTTGCCCTCGTCGCCGCCCAAGGCGTTCGATGGGTCGGCGTAGCCCCAATGCACTTTCACGGGGCTGCCCGGCCAATACGGACACGTTTCCGCGGCGGCACTGTCGCACACTGTAATGACGACGCGCATCTCTGGAGCGCTTTGGCCCGTGAACTCGTCCCAACTCTTGCTGCAGTAGCCACTGACATCCACGCCTGCGCCCGTCAACGCTTCCACCGCGAACGGATTGAGCCGGCCGCTCGGCGCGCTGCCGGCGCTGTACGCGCGCACGTCCTTGCCGAGCTTCGCGGCCCAATGATTGAGCATCCCTTCCGCCAGTACGCTGCGCGCCGAGTTGTGGGTGCACAGAATCAGTACGTTCGTGACCATATGCGAGATGCCAGATTTAGCTCAGCAGTAGGAAGATCTCACGGGCGCGCCGATCCGCTTGACGCACGCTGGAGAACAGCAAGCAGAAGCGCCAGGATGAGCGTTTCATGATCGATGCTCCTCGGACAGCGAACAAGCAGCCGTCGGCGAGCAGGGATTGCCGCCGCAGCAGTTCTCCGTGAGATAGGCCAGCAGGCCGTTCATCGTTTCGAAGTTCGCACAGTAGAAGACGAAGCGGCCCTCCTGGCGACCGGTGATGAGTTGCGCGTGGGCCAACTCCTTCAAATGGAACGAAAGCGATGACGGGGGCACGTCCAGCAGCGAGGCAATCCGGCCGGCGGGCAAGCCTTGCGGCCCCGCCTGCACCAGGGCTCGGAAGACTGCGAGCCGAGACTCATGTGCAAGCGCCGCGAGGGCGGCGATGGTTTGATCCGCTTTCATAATTCGATAATAGTCGAAGTATGGAATTAATGGAAGGCCAGCTGACCAAACAATTCGCGTGGTCGGCGTCGTTTGCCGTTTGCCGTTTGCCTTTAGTCCGAACTTCCGCCTCCATCGATGCAGCCCACCGCTGCGCCCGCATACTCATTCGTTTCGCTTGACCTCACTTTTTTTGGGGATACAAAAAAAGGTCGCAGCCTATGTTTTTTGTGGATACAATAAATACGATTCGAGTTGCGTTCGATCGTCCGAAGCGCGATGCGACGTTCAGTGACCGAGGACTTGCCTTCGAAGACGCAGCCATCGTGTTCGAGGGCAGGACGCTCGATATGGTCGATGACCGTTTCGACTATGGAGAAGAGCGGGTCGTCAGCGTCGGACGCTTGGCGGGGCGCATGGTGATCGTGGTTTGAACCCGACGGGGCGATGCTCGCCACGTGATTTCGATGAGGAAAGCAAATGAACGCGAGGAAAAGCGCTTTGCGCAGCGACTTGGCAAAAGCTGAAGCTCGCGGCATCAAGCGGGCCGACTACGAGGAGATCCCGGAGCTCGGCGAGGATTTTTTCGAGCGGGCTGACGAGCACCATGCCGGCGTGCTTGTGAAGCGTGGCCGAGGCCGCCCACCCGGCGCGAAGAAGGCGCAGATGAACTTGCGCATTGATCTCGACGTCGTCGAAGCTTACAAGGCCCAAGGAGAAGGCTGGCAGACCCGAATGAATCAGGCTCTGCGCGAGTGGGCGCAGTCGCACGGCATGCTGCCAGGAACGACCTGAAGCATTCCCCGATGACTTCGTCGCGAAGATTTCGCCGCCAGCGGTCGAAAACGTGCCCGCGAACATTCGTGCCCCTCGACTCGAAGGCTGGCCCGCACTACGCGCTACCCGTATCTTTTTGCCGGCACCCCCAACCCTAGCAGCAGCAACAGACAAGCGGCGAATGCCGCGAGCGTCGTCGAGCCGAACACGGTCAGCGTCGTCGGCAATCCGAACGCGGCGCTCAGGAATGGGCCACCAAAGCTCCCCAGTGCAAATGTTCCGAAATAGAAGCTGAAGACGGACGCCGGATTGGATGGCGAGGTGTGTGCGGCCAAGGTCGGCAATTTGCCCGCCAGCGCACCGAATGACAGCCCCGTCAATCCGGCAAACGATAGAAACAGCGCAGGGGCCCCCAGCCAAGCATCGGCAAGCGCGGCGCCGTAGCCACAGGTCGCCAGTCCAAGCACAATGCACCATGTGGCACGGACCGAGCTCAGATCGGAAAGCACCCCACCAGCGAACCGTCCGATGCCGTTCGCCAATGACATCGTCGATGCACCCGCCACGCCGAGGCCGGTCGTGTGTCCGTGTTGCGTCGCAAGCCGGCCAATCGCAGCAAACACCGCCGAGCCGAATGGCACGGTCGCGAAGAGCAGGACCATATTCCAAACGACAGGCCGCCAGGCAGCGTGGGGGCGCTCCGAAGCTGCCCTGTCGCGCGCCGGCCTCGGCAGCGCGGACCCGCTGCGCAAAATCATCAGGGCCCATCCAGCCGCTACCCCATAGGCTGCCATCACCACCGCAAGCGCGGCACGCCACGCAGCGTGATGGGTGAGCCACAGAAACAATGGGCCACTAACCGTTGCAGACAAGCCATAGATGGCAAGCAGCGTGCCCGACAAACGCCCCTGCGCACGCGGCGCGACGCGATGAATCACCTCGATGCAGGCGGGCGTCGAAAGGCCGCCGCCCACCCCGAGCGCGATGCCCGCGTAGCCGATGGCGAAACGCGTGGGCGAGTCGCTCGTCAGCGCGAGCAACCCGCCGCCGACGAAACACCCGAGCGCCCACGCGAGAATGCGCTCGGGCGCAAAACGCCCGACCAAGCGCCCCCCGGCCAGCACGGCGGGCAGCAACGCGAGCGGAGTGAGCGAAAACATCAGGTCCAGCACGCTGGACGACCACCCGGTTGCCCCATGAATGGTGGGCGCCATGCCGCCCCATGCGTAAATCAAGCCGAACATGAACTGAAAGGGAACGAGAAGCGCAACCGCTTTCCAATTGCTCACGACGCACCTCATCCCAATTGCCGCGGCGCGCGCAGCGACCGCTCGACGTCATCGAACAGGCCGACCGACAATGCAATGCCGCGCAGCAAACCCGAGCCTTCCGCGTGCACTGCGGAAGGCTCGCCATCGCCACCCACGAAGCGCCCGATGATGTCGAGGTGTTCCCGAAGCGTGAGCAACGTGCGCGTGGACGTCGGGAAACGTGCCCCGCTTTGGACGTCGTTGGGAATGGATGCCAGCATGTTCAAGGCTTACCTCCGGTTTAGAATTGGCTACATGTGATCGCTCGACCGCGCGCTCGACCGCGTTTTCGCCGGAGCATGATAAAAGTCGTATTGGGTACGCATTTGCTCCTTACCGAACCGATTTTTTGATTTCCAATGAACCTCGAACCGGTGAATAACGCCCCGATCGCCGTCTCGTCGTGGCCGTTCAAGGGCTTTCGCACGCCGGCAGCGGACGCCGAATGGGACGCCCTTCTCAGCGACGTCATGCAGCCGGGTCATTTGAAGATCGGCTCGCGCGACCGTCAGCCGGGCACCGCGGCGACAGCCCGATTGCTGGGCGGCGGTGTCATCGCCGATCTGCGCATGCCGGCACTGGAGGTCATCCACCGCGCCGAGCATGTGGTTCAGAGCCAAGAGCGGGAAGTGCTCGTCCATTTCGTGCTGGAAGGCAGCGGCGTGCTCGAACAGGAAAACGCGCGATTTCACTTTCACGTGGGCGACATTACTTTCCGGAATGCGCATCGACCGTCGAGTGTGCGTTTCTCCGGCACGAGTGCGCGGCTCATTGCCGTACGGCTCCCGATCGCCAGGTGGGAGGGGTATTTCCCGTCGGCACTGCGCGGCCCCACGCTTGCGCCGAGCAGCCATGCGCTCACGCAAGCGGTCAACGGGTTCGTGCATCGGATGGAAAACGGCTTTCCGAATTGCGATCGAACAGCCTTGGCCGCGCTCGAGCAGTCTTTCGTGTTGATGCTAGGGGCGGCGTGCCAGCAATTCCATCCTAGGGGGCCTGGCGACAACGAGCGATCGGAGGGGATTCGCTGGCGTCAGGTTCACGACTACATCGAGGCGCATCTCTTCGAGAGCACATTGACGCCGGCGGAATGTGCGAAAGCGCTGCAAATATCGGAGCGCTACTTGTACCGAGTGCTCGCCGATCATGGCGACCGGTTCTCTCAAATCTTGCAGAGCAAGCGGCTCGATGCAAGCGCCGAACGTCTACGCGATCCTCGGTTCGATCGTTACCAGATTTCCAGCATTGCGTATCAATGCGGATTCAAGGACCCAGCGCACTTCAGCCGCGTGTTCGCGAAACGCTTCGGCATCACGCCCCGTGCCTGGCGGGCATACGACGAGATGGCGATTTGACCACTTGAATGCGATTCAACTGCTGAAGCGAAGAACGATGCGGCGGTTCTGCCGGCCCTTCTTCTCGATCTTTTCGCACACGACCCGGGCGATCTCGCCGGTGTTCACGACATGAGTCCCACCGCAAGGCTGAACATCGATCCCGCGCACGTCGATCACCTTGATCGCATCGCTCGTTTCCGGCGGCAATGCGTAGCGATTTCTCACCAATCCCAGGAGTTCCGCACGCGTCTCCGGCGCAATCAACGACGTCGTGACTTCGATCCGCGCGCCTCACGAACGGCCGGAGCCGTCCCTTGCGCGCCGTCTACCCGTGAACGAGCGAACGGCCGACAAAGGGTGGATGCCGGCGGCATACGCCACCGCGGCCGTCACGATCAACACGCCGCCGCCCAATTGCGTCAGCGTCAGCACGCGTCCGAAGGCGAAGAAGTCGACCGTCACGGCGACAAGCGGGTAAATGAAGCTGAGCACGGCGATACTGCTCGTTGCCGCTTTCTTGAATGCACCATACAGCAGGATGTACATGAACGTGGTGTGGATCGTCCCCAGACAAACGATCGCGCCGATCTGCGGCCGCGACGCAGGCAGCGCGTGAAAGTTGGCCAGCGGAATGAAAACCAATGTGCCGATCACCATGTGGCTCACCGCGATCAGTTCAGGCCGAAGCGATCGTGACAACGAGCGCGTCAACAACGTCGTGGCCGCATAGAGCGTGGCGGCTGCGAGCGCGCACGCGATGCCGAGCAGATAAGAGTGGCCGTTGTGCTCGGCGCCCGGCTGCGCCAGCACCACCAGCCCGGTGAAGGACAGCACCAGCCAGAAGATGGCCGAGCGCGACGGACGCTCGCCTGGCAGCATGAATCCTGCGATGACCAGCAGAAATGGCTGCACGTTGTAGACGACCGTCGTGATGCCAATCGATGTCATCCGATATGCCGTAAACAGAAAGCACCAGTTCGCGATGAGCGTCAAAGCGCCGAAGAACAGTTTGATGAACTGCTGCCTGTCGAGCCGGAACGACCCCAGGTACCCTCGGTACCCGCAATACGCCGCGAGCCCGACGGAACCGATCGCGCAACGGAACCATACGACATTGAACGGGCTCTGCTCCGACAGGAGCACGAAGTAGCCGATGGTCCCTGAGATGGCCATCGCGAACGCCATGTAGAGCTGGCCGATGCGCTCGTCGGACATCAGCGTCCTCCGCCCAGCCGTCGTTCCGTGCAATTCCTGATTCATTTCTGTTGAACGTCCGCCTCGAGGTTGATCAGTACCACGTCGCAAGCTACATCATCTCGCGAATTGCAGGACGCGGCCCGAATGCCAGCCGAATCGGCATGAGCGAGCCCCCGTTGCTGCCACGCCAAAACCCGCGTTACGCGTTGGCTTCATCAAGATTCAGGAAATCCTGACACCGAAAACGCTTCAGTATTTCTCGTATCTGCCGTTTAAGCTCTTTCGATAGTCGCGGAACCCGGATCGAAAAGGCGGCTCGTGGCATCGCGCAATGGGGCTCTCCGCGCTGGGTGCCATGCGGTCCGGCCGACGCCGAACTCCCTCGCTCTGACAGGACGACGTGAAGCAATGAGCCGACTGCTATCGACGATCAAACGGAAAGTCATCTTCGCGTTCGGACTGTGCGCCGCCACGATGGTCGCGATCGGAGTGTTCAACGCCCTCAGCGTGTCGCGGATGAGCGGCGACGTGACCAGCATCTATTCCCAAAACACGCTGCAGCTCGCGAAACTCTCGAACGTGACGATCGCGCTGCTCAATAGCCGCGCGACGCTCAGACGCCTGCAGGCCACGCGGCTGACCGCGGACGTCGATACGTTCGCCGCCGGCATCCGAGCCGACCTGGACACGGCGGACCGCGAATGGGCATCGTATTACCCCGCCTATGTGCGAGGCGTTCATGAGCGCAAACTGGCCGCGCGCTTGGATGCCCTGATCCGCGAAAACAGACTTTACGCGAACTCGGCATTGGCCGCGTTCACGGCGGGCGATTTCGACGCCGGCACGGCCTCCGTCAATCGCGGGGCCGACGTTGCCGCCGCATTGACCCGCGTGTTGAGAGAGGATGTGGCACTCAGCGTCCAAAGCGCAAAGACGGCCTCGGACGGCAGTACGTCGAGCGCAAGCTTGATCAACAAGCTGTCGATTGCGCTCGTCGTTGCGAGCCTGTTGATCGCCGCGGCTTTGTCCGCGGCGATACTGCGGTCGATGCTGGGCCCGCTGGAAAAGGCCGTCCGCATCGCTAACGAGATAGCGTCGGGCAAGCTGCGCAATCGGATTACCGTCGATTCCGACGATGAAATCGGGCAGTTACTCCAAGCGATGAATGAAATGGAGCGGCAGCTTCGGCAGATGATTCATTTCGATCCGCTCACCGCCCTGCCGAACCGCGTCCTGTTCAATCAGCGTCTTGCGCAAGCCACCTCAGGACCGACGCATTGCGCCCACGCCGGCGTCATGATGATCGACATGGACCGCTTCAAAGGCATCAACGACACGATGGGCCATGCGGTGGGCGACGACCTGCTGCGCGAAGCCGCGGCTCGCCTCGCAAGCGGCGTGAGGCCCAACGACACCGTGGCTCGCTTCGGCGGTGACGAATTCGCGATTCTTCTGCCGGACGCGCCCGATCGCTCCGTCTTGGAAGAGGTCGCGAGTGCGATCTTGGCAAGGTTCGATGAACGTTTCGTGCTGAACGGCAAGGAGGTCTTCATCTCCTGCAGCATCGGCATCGCGATGTATCCCCTCGATAGTCTCATACCGGGTGATCTGCTCAGATACGCGGATTCGGCGATGTACCAGGCCAAGCGCGACGGCGGCCGCACCTTTCGCTTCTACTCGGAAGCGTTGACGCGCAATGCGACTGCGCGCCTGGCGTTGGAGTCGGCGCTGCGCTCCGCCATCGAACGCGAAGAGTTGGAGCTGCATTACCAACCCAAGGTATCGTTCGAAACCAGCGAGGTCATCGGCTCGGAAGCACTGCTCAGGTGGCAAAAGCCGAGCATCGGATGGATACCGCCGAGCCGGTTCATTCCGGTCGCGGAGGAAACGGGTCTGATTTCCAGCTTGGGCAAGTGGGTCCTGCGCGAGGCTTGTCGTGCGGCCGCCGAATGGAACGCAGCAGGTGCGCCCTTGCACGTCGTCTCCGTCAACCTCTCCGCCAAGCAGTTCCGGTCGAACGATTTGGTTTCGATGGTGCGACGGATACTGGAAGAGACGGGATGCCGCCCGGAGTGCCTCGAATTGGAAATCACGGAAAGCCTGCTGCTCGAGGAAAGCGACGCGGTGCTGGCCGCACTGTCGGCATTCCGCTCGTTGGGCGTGTCGATCGCAATCGACGATTTCGGAACCGGCTATTCGTCGCTCAGCTACCTCGCGCGATTTCCGATCGACACCCTCAAGATCGACAAGTCGTTCGTCCACGGAATCACGACCGACGAACGCCGTACGGAGCTCGTCAAAGCGATCATTTCGATCGGACACTGCCTCGGTCTGCGAATCGTGGCGGAGGGGGTAGAGACGATCGACCAGGCAAAATTCCTCGCGGCAAACGGATGCGAAATCGCACAAGGCTTCTTGTATGGCAAGCCGCTGCCGAAGCCGGAGATGGCTTCGCTTCCGAGGCGGCTTGCGGTGGGTTTGTGCTGACGCCGGCGCTCAAAGCGCGTGTAGACGAATCTTCGATCGTGTGGTGCTTGTCTGCCTGCATCACCGGCACGGACCTTGCGTGACCTCCCCATGCTTTCAACAAGCATGCATCCGGCTCGATCGAGCGTCGACGCGCAACGTCGAGCCGATGGGAGACGATCATGAAACGATTAGGACGACTCAAGTTCTTATGTCTGACCGGTGCCGCAACGGTTGCATTGTTGTCGGGATGCACGCTCGGCGGGGCGGCCGTGGGCGGATATGCCGGTAACAGGCTCACGCACGGCAGCACGGTCGGTACCGTCGGCGGCGCAGTCGCGGGCGGCGTCGTCGGATACGAACTCGGCAAATAACGAGCGCTTGCATTGAAAAAAGGGGGCACATTTTTGCGCCCCCTTTTTGCGTTTCTACAAGGCAGCCGAGAAAGCCGCCATGGCCGTCACATTAGAACTTGTGACGGATACCCACGCGCGCCGCGATTTGCGACTGCGAGGCCGAACCGGAGGGACCGAAGAAGCTCGTCGAATCGCCGATCTGCGCTTGCACCGGCGTGAAGGCTGCATCGTTGTTGTGGCCCGAGGCCTTTTGATAGGCGCCGACGACATACACATCGGTCCGCTTGCTCAACGCGTAGTCGAGGCTCAGGTCGACCTGATTGAAGTGGGCATTGGTGAGATCGGCCATGTGCATGTACGTATAGCCGAGGCCCGCCGTCAACGCCGGCGTGAACGAATACTTTGCACCCGCTTCATAAGCGTCGAACACCAGGTTGGTCGAGCCCGTGCCCGGCAGTTGCACGAGGCGCGTGTTCGTCCACAACGCCCAGAACGCCGCAGGCCCCATCAGGTAGCGCGCGCCGAGACCGAACGTGCGCAGCTCCTTGATCGTGGAAGGAACGGTTGCGTTCGAAATCGTCGTCGGGATCCCCGCTTGGCCGGCCGGGAAGCGGATGTCCGTGTAGGCCGCGCCTACGCCGATTGGACCGGCCGCATAGTTCAAGCCGAAGCTGTAGGTCCGCGCCGAACCCGTCGCGCCCGGGGCGCCGGCAAACGCGCCCGCTTGATTCGAGAAGCCGTACAACGCACCGAACGTCACACCGGCGAAGTTCGCGCTCTGGAACTTCACCGAATTGTCGATGCGGCTCGACGTCAGTTGATCGATGTCGTTGATGTGATACGCGTAGTTGCCCGCAACCGTGTTGCCGCCGGTCGTGTAGTTGGCGAGCACGTCCGTCGACAGCGAATACTGACGGCCGAACGTCACGGCGCCCATGCCGTTCTTCGACAGACCGACGAAAGCTTGACGGCCGAACTCACGGCCGTTTTGGCTCAGCGAGCCGTTACCGCTGTTGAAGCCGTTCTCCAACGTGAAGATCGCCTTCAAGCCGCCGCCGAGATCTTCGCTGCCCTTGATGCCCCAGCGGCTGCCTTGCGCAACACCGTCATCGTACTTCACCAAGCTCTTCGAGTTGGCTCCCGCGTGATTGACATAGCTCACTCCGGCATCGATCAAGCCGTACAGCGTAACGCTGCTTTGCGCATGCGCGGCAACGCCAATGCTGCCGAGCACGGCAGCGGCAAGAATACGTTTGTTCATTGATTCTCTCGAGTGTCTGTGTGAATGAATAGCGGCCCCTATAGCGCCGGGCCGAATTCTTGCCGATTTTTCACCGCCCTTTTGTGAACTTTTTGTTTAATGTGGCGTATTGTCGACACTCATTGTTTCAATTCGTGCAATACATTTATGTCGAAGTCGTTCGAATCATTCCCGCGGCAACGGTATGGTGCGTGGCTTCATCGATGAGCACGAAGGCCCCTGTCGCGGGGTGTGCGTCATATGCATCGCAAATGAGGGGTTTTTGCAGCGTCAATGCAACGCGGCCGATGTCATTCATATTCATATCGCGCATTGAATTCAATTGCGACAAGGTATGGACATCGAGCACCTCCTTTACGGAATCGACGCGCGCGAATACCGTGTTCGTCGTTTGCTTGAGCAGATACTTGCGCTGCGTCGAGAGTGGCTCCTCGTCGAACCAGCACAGATCCGCTTCGAGCTTCTTGGCCGGCTCCGGCACCGCTTGCGCCCCCACGAACGTATCACCGCGCGAAACGTCGACGTCCTGCGCCAAGCGTATCGTCACCGTCTGCCCCGCGAACGCGCGGTCCACCTGCGCCGTGCCCCCCGGCACCGGTGCGATGATCTCGGCCACCGTCGCTTCGCGCTGCCCCGGCAGCACCACGATCGCGTCGCCCACGCGCACTTCGCCCGCT
>NZ_JBQCIF010000132.1:0-87975 GCF_051953955.1 Trinickia sp.
AAACGGCAACTGCCGACATTCCAGAAAGGCGAGAGCCCGCCCGACTTCCCGGCAGACAACTTCGAGTGCGATTTCGTCGGCCGCGCGACCGAAGCCAGTTTGACGGAACTGGGAAAACGGCAGCTCGGATTCGATCTCTAGTCCCCGCATACCAGCATGCGGGGGAAAGTGTGCAGGCACTTTGCTTCCTGGGCGTGATAATGAAAAAAGGCCAGCTAAAGCTGACCTTTTTAAATACTTGGTGCCCAGGAGAGGACTCGAACCTCCACGGTGTTGCCACCGCTAGGACCTGAACCTAGTGCGTCTACCAATTCCGCCACCTGGGCTCGCTGCGAAAGCGAAGGCGCTATTGTAGCCAGTCCGGCGCGGCTGTCAACGGCCATCGACAAATAAATTTGCCCGTCGACACTGCCGGCCCTGAGAGGGCGCGATTTCCCTCAACTCCCGATCACCACGAACACCTGCGCAATCGGCGCCTTCGATCCGCCCGGCACCACGGCCCGCAGCGGTTGCCCATACGTCAGCCGAGCATTGACGAACCGCGACCACTGAAACCGCACCCCCATGCCAACGCTCGACAACATCCCCGCCTGCACTTCGCCAGGCTGATCGATCTTGTTCCAAACATGCCCCGCATCGACGAATGCGAACGGCTGGAATGCGGGCCCGTCATCGCCGAAGAACGCGAACGCGGGCGTGCGCAACTCGGTTTGAACGTTCCATCCGCGGTCGCCCTGCACGCTGTAAGGCTCGTACCCACGCAACGTGTCATCGCCACCGAGCCCCATCTCTTCGCTAGGCAACAACGTATTGGGCGTCCATTGAAATCGCCCGCGCGCCGAAAGCATGAAGCCAGCCCCAATCGACAAGCTGCGCTCCCCAAGCAGCTGCAAATACGTGTACCGTGCCGTCGCGCCATTGCGCATGGTTTGAAACGCGGTGTCGTTATTGTCACCGTCGAGACGCCCCGGGCTGCCGATCAACGCGGCATTCGCATGCGTCTGCCCGAGCGCATCGCTCTTGCTCGCGTCGTAGGTCACGAGAAATTGATGCACGTGCGTATTCGCATTGAAAACCTGCACGCCGCCGAACTCCAAGTCGTTATTCGAACGCTTGAAGTCGTAACCGACCTGCACCTGCTGCTGCCATCCATCGACGAACGGCAAATGCCGGTCGTAGCGGAAGCTGAACTGCGAGGATATCCCCGATTGATTGAAGCTGTTGTCCAGTCGTGGCGTGCTCTGTGCAAAGAGGCCGAAGAATTCGACGCGATCGAACCAAGGCAGCGGCGCCGAATAGTTGAACGAGTGCGCCTGAAACCGCGGCCGATTCGGTCGTCCTTCGATCGGCGGATTGCCGCCGAATAAATCGTTGCTGGCCGTGTACTGGTAAGAGATTTCTTGATCGAGGCCGAACAGATTCCCGTAGTCGATGCCCGCGAAGAACCTGTCCCGCCCCAACGAGGCTACGCCTGCGTTGTCATAGCCTGCGGTGACGCGAAGCGGGAGGCGATCGCGCGTCTGCAGAATCACATCCGTCGAATTCGTGGTCTGCCCGGGTGAATACACGACGTCGACGCGCCGATACGGATTGGCGTTCAACAGCGCAAGCCCCGTCGAGACATCGGATTCGCGAATCGCACCGCCGCTCTCCAACGGCATCTCGCGCACGAGTTGCGCTTCGGAGAAATAGCGGTTGCCGCGCGCGGTGACTTTTCCTACGTGGAACTCCGTCACGGCGATGCGAACGACGCCGTTGCTGACATCCTGCTCGGGAACGTAGACGTCGACCAGCGGTTCGCCCTCGGCCCGGAACCGCTCGATCACGGCGCGCCTGATTTCGGCGAGTCGAGCGAACGTCAACGGATGGCCGATGTCGTTCGCGAAGCCGGCGAGGAAAGCGTCGTCGAGCGGGGGCAAATTGATCGCCGCGACCTGCTTGCCCTCCGGCAGGGTTTGGGAACGCACGACGGTATGCCCGTCATCCTTCACGAAAACGAGGCCTCGCAGATCGGCAACCGCCACGCGCTGCGAGCCGCTTTCCGGAGCGCCAGGCGGGGGCGGGGAAGTCGGCCGGCTCGGTGCCGGCGGTGGGGTGGGGGCCACGTCTTTGTACGATTGCGCCGCGGCTGTGGCGCTGATCACGGCCAATGCCGCCCCCGTCCATCTCAGCTTGCCGCCGTATGTCTGCCTCATGCGCATTGGTGCTGCGTCATAGGTTTATCGTCCCCGTATGGTGCGTGGCCCCAATGGCCCGGTGCGCTGCGCTAGGTGCGCTCGATATCCTTGATCTTTCGCGCAGGCACCCCGCCCACGAGCGTGTACGCCGGCACGCTTTTCGTCACCACGGCGCCGGCTGCCACCACGGCCGCTTCATGAATCGTCACGCCCGGCAAGATCGTTGCCCCCGCGCCGATCCAAACCTTGTCTTCCACGCAAATTTCATGATGGTCGAGTCCGCGGCCGACGTTCGGATCGAACACGACGTCATGCGTCGCCGTTTCGAACGAGACGCGAGGGCCGATCTGCACGTCGGCGCCGATCGAGATCCGGCTGTTGCGGCAAGCGAGCCGAGTCTCGGCGTTCAGGTATGCGCGGTCACCGATCGAGATGCCGCGAATCGTCTCTTCGTTCAGGCTCAACTCGACGCTCAACGGCCCGATGATGGTCACGTCTTTGCCGATCGCCATGCCGGCCCTGCGATAAAACGCGGGACGCACGCGATTGAAAGGTCCGTAGGTGGGCATGGCGTTGCCGAGGCTCATGAACACGTGTCGTTTGAATGCCGTCAATAGCTTCATTGTGTGCCTGCTGACCAGCGCATTGCGCTCCGACAGTCGAGCGTAACGCGTTCACGCCCTGCGATCCTCGAGCTGGCGCATTGAGCGGGCGTTTTGTCGCAAATTTCGGCGTTAGCCCGCAGGCGGGGGGGCGACCCGCTCCCTTATTCGCTGGCGCAAAGCCACCGCCGCCAAGCGACTGAAATCGTCATTGATCGGCCAAACTCTGACGCATATGGGGTCGATATCTCTTTTAATGCCCCAATGCACGTCATTCTCTGCGAGACGAAATACTTTCCGAAATTCCTACAAACATGTGCCGGAAATTAGGGCATCCACCTATGTGGTATCGGTAATTGTGCGCCGCCTAACCGTAACAAAAAGATACGAAAATACACACCTCGGCAACTTCGACCGCTTGGCGTTTCCTGCGGCCGTACTGTCGGAAGAATCCTACACATTCTGCTGACGACCTACGTGATGTTCCTCCTAGGCTGATTTCGCCAGTTTGTGCGTTCGCCCATACTTCGCGTCAACCCATTGCAGCCCTGATCCTTCAAGACACGGCGACGCGTCGACGAAGCGGTGAGGCACAGCAGGTCTTCCCGAAAGCGATGCACCAGGCTGCGGCTCGAAGGTTTTGGATTTAGTTAGGACACCTAATCATTTTTCGTTGCTCGCGCATTTATCGGGAAAGGTTGGTTTCGGTTCGTCTTCGTCGAGCCGCTGCCCCGTTCGCCTCGATGGCTCGAGCTGATCTCGCCCGTTAAGAGACCCGCAACATGAAACGACGTCAATTCCTCGGCTGCCTGACGGCAGCGGCAAGCAGCTACGTCCTCGTCGCCTGCGGCGGCGGTGGTGGCGGCTCAGGCGCGGGCAGCGCTTCGAATGCGGCAGGCAGCACCGGCGCAGTGGCGAATGCGAGCACGGCGACGACCTCGACGGCTTCGCCGAACGGCACGACCGTGCCCTCCGCCGCCTCTATCGTGGACAACAGCGCAAACGTTTGGACTCTCGCGAACGGCTACATCTATAAGAACGGCGTGAAAGATCCCGTCTCGTACAACGTCATCATGCTGTTGTGGTACGGCGGCGCTGTCTACCAGGAAAACACGAGCAAGGCGTTCTACAAGTACACGGGCACGACCTGGGTGGCCAGTCTCGATCCGCGCCTGGGCGGCACGTCGGCGGACGGCACGACGATTCCGCCGGCGCCGTACATCATCGACAAGGCCAATAACCAGTGGACGCTGTCGAACGGCTATATCTACAAGAACGGCACGAAGGACCCGTACTCGTACAACGTGAGCCTATTGCTTTGGTACGGCGGCATGATCTATCAGCAAGGCACGGGCGGGCAGTTCTACGTTCTGACGTGGATGAGCACTTGGAAGCCTTGCCGCGATCCGCGCGTGAACTTGGCCGCGACGGCCGGCTCGTTCTACGGCATCAACGGACACTACGATTATCCGTTCACGGCGTCGCAGGTGGTGACGGCGCTGCAAGCGCTCGGCTGCACGACCTATCGCGTGGGCTGCGTCAACACGTCGACGCAAATGAATTCGCTCGTCTCGCTGGCGCGGGCGTTTCAGACCGCGAACATGACGCTGTTCACGCTCATCGACTACGGGCTGCGCGATTCCACGGGCACGCTGTACTCGAGCGAATCGGCCGCCTACAGCGCTGCCTATTCCGGCTCCGCGGCGATTGCGACGGCCCTTGCGCCGTATGGCGTGACGATGTACGAGTGCGGCAACGAACTGACGCGCGATCCGGCGATCATTCTGAACTCCGCGACGGCCGGCACGAGCAATGCCGATTTCAACAACGCGAATTGGCCGATCATGCGCGGCGCGATCCGCGGCATGATCGACGGCATCAAGTCGGTGCAGCCGAACGCGAAGGTGGGCGTGAATTTCTGCGTGGCCGACATCGCGGCATCGGACATGCTCTGGGACGGTTTTCAGCCGGACGGCTCGGGCGGCCACCAGACGGTGCGCTGGGACATCACGACGTGGCACAACTACTCGCCCTACGGCGACATCTTCAACGTCGGCACGGACGGCGCGGGCCCGGGCTTCAACCTGCCGTCGTACTGCAAGGCGCGCTACGGTGTTCCGTTCATGATCACGGAATGGAATCTCGCCCCGGAGCAGAACGAAACGGCCCGCGCGAGCTACGTGACGCAGCAACTCGGCGAGTTCTACGCAGCACGCAAGACGCAAGGCATTCAGTCCGTCATGTACTACGAACTGACGAGCGGCGACTACACCTACGGCATCGTGCTCGACAATCTCACGCCGATCCAGCCGACGTACGGTTCGTTCCAATCGTTCGTGCAGAACCACCCGGATAACTGATCATGCGGGTAGGTACGCGCCGCGGCGTAGCCGGCGGCGTGGGCCGCCGCATGAAGGCCGGGTAGGTGACGCGCACGCGCGAAGCGAGCAGCAGCGAAATGACGAGTGCGATCGGCAGCATGTTCGACGGCGTCGTCAAGCGGTGCTCGGTGGCCGACATCGCCAGCAGGCAGACGGACGCGAGTTCGACGAAGCGGTAGGCGATGAAGTTGCGGCCCTGCTCGCGCATCGACGCTCGCGTGCCTTGCTGGCACCAAGTCACGAGGCGCCAATAGAACGCGAGCATCAGCGTCAAGCCTACGATGCCGAGCTCCGCGAGGATGTTCAGATACGAGTTGTGCGCGTGCGAATCGGTGTGTTCGGCCGTGATGCCGACGGCTCGCCCGAATACGCCGAAGTAGTTGACGACGAGGGAAATCGTATCGTCGAACGAACCGAATCCCATGCCGACGAGCGGGCTCTGGCGGAAGTAGGCGAGGGCACGCGGCCACAGCCACTCGTACCGAATGTCGAGATTGGCCACCTTTTCGTCGGGATTCTCGATGCTGAACTGATAGCCCATGTAATCGGTCGAGCCATGCGTATGGTAGGCCGCGATGAAGAGCGATGCGGCGATCAGGCCGGCGACCATCGTGGCCAGCATCCAGCGTTTGCGGCCGAACACGACGTAGGGCAAGAGCACGAGAATGCCGAACATCGAGCCGCGGCTGTACGTGGAAAACAGCATCATCGCATTGGCCGCCATCAGGGCCAGCATCGAGCGGCTACGCTTCATCGAATAACAGGCGATGCCCAGGCACAGCAGGATGGCCAGGAATCCGCCCGCTGCATTACGCGCGATGAAGTAGCTGCCGAACGTATCGGCAGGGTTGCGGAAGATCGTCAGCACGCCGTTCTGGGCGACATACCACAGATAGAACGGCACGTTGATGAGCACGGCAAAGCAGTAGAAGCGCCGCAGAATCTTATTCAGATCCCAGCGGTGCATATAGACGCAGCCCGCCAAGATCGGCACGTACGAGATGAAGAAATTCCCGTCGTGACGATAAAAGTCGAATTGAAGGAACGAGGCGGGGTTGTAGTACAGCGTCGAAACGAGGGCGAACGCGCCGAACATTACGAGCGGCGTCATGAACGCGGGATAGCGGCGCCCGAAGAATCGCCACCCGCACAGCACGATCGGCACGAAGCCGATCGCGCTGATAGGAACGAAGTTCGTGACGCTGAAGATCAGCGCGATCAGTGAAACGTAAGCCACGTTCGCTCGCCCTCCCGGTTACTTGGTCACGATGGCTGCCGTCAAGCCGGCATTGATCGCAGGCAACAGCAGGCTCAGCACGCGGTTGAAGCGGACGAGCGGGCCATTGTCGACGTAGACGACGTCCTTCGGCCGCAGATCGAATTGATTCGCCAGCAGCATCGAAACGGGCGAGGCCGAATCGAGGTGATATACCTGCGGCTTGCCGTTTTCCTCGCGAATCACATAGAGCTGCCGAGCATTCGAGGTGCTCTGGTTGATGAACCCGGCTTGGCTCAGGGCTTCGCTCAGCGTGAGCTTGCCGTCGGTGGTCGGTGTGGCGGCGATCGGCTTGTTCACTTCGCCCATCACGTAAGCCGTGTTCTCGTCGCGGCCCGTCACGCGCAGCATGTCGCCCGGGGCAAGCATGATGTCCTGCGGATTCTTGCCGTTCTTGATCAGGAGCGTGAGATCGATCGGGTACGACTTCCCGTTGCGCGTGAGCGTCAAATGCGCGCGATCGGCGTTCGACGTGAACCCGCCGGCACGGTTGATCGCCTCCGTCAGCGTCATCGGAATGTCGTTGATCGCCTGTCCGCCCGGGGCGCGCACCTCGCCGTCGACGTACACCTGCGAGGAACGGTACGAGGCCACGCGCACGGTCACCTGCGGCTCGCGGAATTCGCGGCTCAGATCCGAGTGGACTTCACGCTGAACCTGTTCGATCGTTTTCCCGGCTGCGTGAATCGGATGCGAGAGATAGGGGAACGAAAGATTGCCGTTGCCGTCGACCACGAAACCTTGCGCCGGGTCGCCTGGCTTCGCGTTTTGCACTTGCTGGCCGAGTGCGGCGGCGAGTTCGGGGTGATCCCACACGGTGATTTGCAGCACGTCGCCGGGGCCGAGGCGATAAGGGCCCGGCTTCGCGAACAAGTTCAACTCCTTGGCCAGTTCCATCTGGCCCGCACCGCCGTTCAACTGTCGAATCAGATTCAGATCGATCGCTTGGATCGGAATCTGCTCGGCTTGTTGAACGGTGCCGTCAGGCGATGACGAAACGGGAATGGACGGCGGTGTCTCCATATGCTGGCCAGGAACCACGGAGCATGCGGCGAGCAGCGTCGATAGCACGGCGATCGTCATCGTGCTGGTCTTGGCGGCGTAGCCGCGCGTCGAACCCGAGTTCTGGGCAAGCTGTTGTAATGTCGTTTTCATTGTTTGGCACTCCATGCATCAATAAGCGTTCGTGTGGCGCAGGCCCTTGAAGATCGTCGCAAGGATGATCCGCATATCGAGCCGGAACGACCAGTTGCGCAGGTAATAGAGATCGTGGGCGACGCGCTGCTCCATCTTCTCCACACGCTCCGTTTCACCACGAAAGCCGTTCACTTGCGCCCAGCCCGTGATGCCCGGTTTGATGCGATAGCGATGGATGTAGCCCTGAACGATCGGCTGGTAGAGGTTGTCGTGCTCGATTGCATGCGGACGTGGCCCGACGACCGACATCTCGCCGCGCAGCACGTTGATGAACTGAGGGAGCTCATCTAGGCTGGTACGGCGAAGAAAGGCGCCCACGCGGGTCACGCGCGGATCGCCTCGCTTGGCTTGTTCGAGCACGCCGGCTTTCTGCTCGTGCACGCGCATCGAACGGAATTTGTAGATCGTGAAGACGCGGCCGTCCACGCCTTTGCGGCGCTGCCTGAAAAAGACGGGGCCGGGTGAGCTGATCTTGACCGCGATCGCGATCCCGATCATCACGGGTGCCAGCGCGAGCAGGGCGGCAGCCGCGAACAAGCGGTCGAACAGATCCTTCTTGATCAGTGCGCTAGGCGGCACCGGCGAGGCAAGCAAGTTGATCGTCGGCAGACCGAGCAGGCTCGTCACGCTGCCCTCGAACAGCGAAAGCGTGCGCACGTCCGGCATGAAGCGGATATTGACGAGGTCGTTGCGGAATTCGTTGACGAGCTTGAGGATCGCCGCTTCCTCGGTCAGAGGCAGCGCGAGCCAGACCTCGTCGAGCTCGTGCTCGCGCACGAACGAAGCGAACGCGTCGTGGGCTTCGAATACCGGAATTTCCGGATGTGCGATCGGCGCCGCGCCGGGCTTGATGTCATAGATCGCGGTGGCGCGAAAGCCTGTCGTCGGCGAGGTTTCGATCTTGCGGATGATATCGTCGCAATGACTGCCGCAGCCGGCGATGGCCACCTGATGCAAGTTCATGCCGGCCGTGCGCACGCGGCCCAGCAGCGCATGCATCCAGAGGCGCCCGCCGATCATGGCGACGCCCGACAAAACGGTCCAGTAGCCGAACCAAAGGCGCGATACGAGCGTGACCATGTGCAACGAAAACATCAGCGCCATCGCGCCGATCTGCACGAGCGCCCACGCCAGCGCAACTTGCCGGATCAGTGCCCGTTTCGAGCGTCCGCGCCACGATTCGTAGACGCCGAACGAGGGGAACACGAGCAGCGCCAACACGCCGGAAAAGGCGACGAATGCCCAGTACAGGCGGCTGTCGGCAACGCCTTCGAACCGCAACTGCGATGCGATCATGGCGCCGAGCACGATCATGCCGACGTCGAATACGCGCGCCCAAAGATCTTGTAGTCCTCGCATTTCTTCACTCCCAACACCATTGATCGTCGGCTTCGCGCCCTGTCTGCGGGCGATCGGCACGTCGTTGCGCGAACCGGCTCGCGAAGCGGGAATGTCTACTGACTCAACGCATGTTTGCGATAGACGGTGGGTGACACGCCATACCGTTTGCGGAACAGCCGGCCGAGGCGGTCTCCGTTGCCCATGCCGCAGCGGCGCGCGATTTTGTCGACGGGCAGCTTGGTGCCCACGAGCATCGCGCAGATCGCTTCGAATCTGAGCTGCATCAGATACTCGAGCGGCGTGACGCCAAATTCGCTCTTGAAGCGGCGCAGGTAGTTGCGCACGCTCATCGCGGCGACGGCGGCCGCGTCGGAAACGGAAATGTCGCTACCGAAGTTCTCGCGCATCCAGCGCGTCGACTCGTGAATCTTGTCGACGGTGGTGTTCAAGCTCGGCGTTTCGCTGCGCGATTTGACGACTTCGCCCACCGACGGCGGCAGGCTGCTCGCGATTCGCAGCGACATGTCTTCGCCATGATCGGTCGCGATCTGGGTCAACGCCATTTGCGCGGCCTTCTGATTGAGCGCCCAAGCCGGCATCGAGCCGGAACCGATCCAGAAGACGGGCACGCTCGGACGCACGTGCGCGCCGATATCCACGCCGAACGCGGAGGCGGACGGGGGGCGTGTCGCGCTCGCATGCCCCGGCGCGGCGGACCCCGACAGCCAGCGCGCAAGCTGCACGTCGAAGCCCGATGTCACACGAACGTCGTTGCTTGCGACGTATAACGCGTGGAAGTCGCCGACCGAATAGGCGTCGAGCCGCTGCGTCATCACGGCGATGGACGAGGAGCTGGTGACGGGCCCGCCGAGCTTCGACAGCAGCGAGACCCGGTAGGGAGGCTGGCCGCTCGAGAAACGCATCAGTGCGTTGGCCAATTGAAAGACCTCGCTGATCACGCCCGTCGTGAACAGACAGTGACCGTCGAAGATGAGGATCCCGATATGGCGCGCGTCGGCGAGGGACGTCATCTCTCGCCTCATGACGTGCGGTGAAGTAAGTACAGTGGCGTGATCCACGAATCTTTCCTCCGCATGGTGAACACACATAGGGTGTTGCGGTGCATCATCGTAATCATCATGATGCCATGTCGATTTTCGTAGAAAAACCTGGCCGAAATCGCCGTGTATTTGGCGCGTGGGGTCGTGTCTCCAAAAGTTATTCGATGAAGTAATTTTTAAAATTTTGTTATAAATTTTTACAACCGCGCCTTTTTTTTATGCACCCCCTCGGAGCCCCTCGAATGAAGCCGGGGACAGGTCTGGGCGCCTTGTGGGGCCGGGTTCGGTAAAAAATATGGCCTATTAGTCGGAAAGATTGGCGATCCGGATAATTGCATCGGTCTGCCATTTACCGATGTTAAGCCTATGGGCGTTTGTAATGTTTGTCCCGTCTCAACTAAATGCGCCAACAGTCCGGCATTTTGCGACCATCGGTATAACGCTTTCGGTTGTGCCGCTATGCTTCACAGCAACATGAGCCGAAGCGGTCGGTGGGATTGTCGTTTCCGCACGATCTGCCGCGTGGCTCATGCTTTCGGACCCACTAGGAGAACAAGCTGATGAGTACTCCTGTTGAAACAAGGGAGAGACCGCGTGCGAACGGTGCCGCGACACCCGCGGCGCAGCTACGCGCACAGCACGCGCTGGCCGCGCAATCGGCACTGCGTACGCGGGCCGTCGTGCTCGCGGGCGGTTCGGGCACGCGGCTATGGCCGCTCTCGCGCAAGCATTTCCCCAAACAACTCGTCGACGTGCTCGGGGCAGGCTCGTTGCTGCAGATGACGGTCCGGCGGCTGCAGAAACTGGCCGACGTCGAGCTGTCGATCGAGGCGTCGCCGATCATCGTTTGCGGCGCCGAACATCGTGCCATCAGCGCTCAGCAATTGGAGCAGCTCGGCATCGAGGGCAATTTCATCATCGAGCCGAGCGGACGCAACACGGCGCCCGCGCTGTCGCTCGCCGCGCTTCATGCGCTCGAGGACGGCGGGGACGCCGTGCTCGTCGTGATGCCGGCCGATCACATGATCGGCGACGTGGCGGCCTTTCAACGCGCCGTGGCGGTGGCCACGCGTCACGCCGAGCGCGGGGCGATCGTCACGCTGGGGATTCGTCCGACGCGCGCCGAAACGGGCTACGGCTACATCGAGCCCGGCGACGACATCGACGGCACCGCGCGCAAGATCGCGCGCTTCGTGGAGAAACCTCCGATCGAAGCGGCACGTTCTTACCTGGCCTCGGGCAAGCACTTCTGGAACAGCGGCATTTTCGTGCTGCGGGCTAGCGTGTGGCTCGACACCTTGCAGAAAATGCAACCCGAGACCTACTCGGCCTGCTCGGCTGCCTACGAAGCCGGACAGGATAGCGCCACGGGCTACAAGCCGCACGAACAGTTGTTCGCCGACGTGCCGTCGGACTCGATCGACTACGCGGTGATGGAGAACCTCGCGCGCGGCGGCGACGTCGAAGGCGTGATCGTGCCGCTCGAGGCCGAATGGTCCGATCTCGGTTCGTGGGATTCGGTGTGGGATGCCCTCGGTAAAGACGCGGACGGCAACGTGGCGTCGGGCCGGGTGCTGATGGAAGACGCGCATTCGTGCTACGTGCGCGCCGAAAGCAGGCTCGTGTCTTGCGTCGGAGTCTCCGATCTCGTCGTCGTGGAGACGGCGGATGCGGTGCTCGTCGTCGACCGTTCGCGCGTGCAGGACGTCAAGCGCATCGTCGGACGGATCGCGGATCAGCAAGGGCCGGAAGTCGACGCGCACCGCAAGGTGCAGCGGCCATGGGGATGCTACGACTCGATCGACAAGGGCGAGCGCTTCCAGGTCAAGCACATCGTGGTCGAAGCCGGGGCGCAGTTGTCGCTGCAGCTTCACCATCATCGCGCCGAGCATTGGATCGTCGTTCGCGGCACGGCTCTCGTGACGCGCGGCGAAGAGCAATTCCTGCTCGGGGAAAATCAATCGACGTACATTCCGCTCGGTGTGAAGCACCGGCTCGAAAATCCGGGGAAGGTGCCCCTCGAACTGATCGAGGTTCAATCGGGCGCCTACCTGGGCGAGGACGACATCGTCCGATTCGAGGATGTCTACGGACGCGCGACCTGAAGTGCGCGGCTGCTCGGGGCTTCATCCGAGCGGCCGCGGCGCGTTTGCCGGCGGAGCATACGTGGCAACCGTTTTTGAACTCGATCCATGAACGTTTACGACGCTGCGTTGGAGCATGTCCGAAATTCGATCGGAACGGCGGAGGTGTTGGGGCTGAAGTCCTGCGCCGTCCTCGTTTCCGATCTCAAGCTCCTGCTCGAGATGCTGGAGGACGCCTTGCGCGACCAGCAGGGCGGTACGCAACAGAAGGCGCAATAACGGCGGACGCGATCTAAGCAACGCTACATTTTCGAGGACGACGCCCGTGAATGATTTGGCTCTCAATTCTCTTTACGTGCAGACAAGCGGCGAACGCAGCCAAATGTCCGCACGCGACATGCTAAGGCTGCTGCGCGACCACATCTTCGAGGTGCTGGGCATCGCGCTGGCAGTGACTGCGCTCGCGCTCGCCTACGTGTTCATCGCGACGCCCATCTACGAAGCCGACGTACTCGTGCGCGTGGATCAGCCCGAGCCCAATGCGCTTGGGCTTTCCACGCTCAATGGGCAGCAAGGGCAGCAATACGCGCCGCCGGCCCCATCGCCGTCCGCCGAGATGGCCGTGATGCAAAGCCGATCGGTGCTCGAACCGATCATCGAAAAATACCGCTTCGACGTGACGATCACGCCGAAGACGATGCCGGTGATCGGCTACATCGCGAACAAGTTCGCGACGCCCGGAGAGCCGTCGCGCGCGTGGTTCGGCATGAGTTCGTATGCCTGGGGCGGAGAGCAGGTGCACATCGGCCAGATGACGGTGCCGCATTCGCTCGAGGAACGCGATTTGACGCTGATCGCGCAAGAGGGCGGCCGCTATGAACTGCGCGGCCCGGACGGCACGATCCTGACCGGAAAGGTGGGCGAGCTCGCGCGCTCGAGCAATGGTGTGTCGATGCTCGTCACGCAGCTCGTGGCGCGGCCCGGCACGCAGTTCGGCGTGAAGCACTGGGCGATGCTCGATGCGATCAAGCGCTTCAGCAACAACCTGAAGGTCAGCGACAAGGTCAAGGACACGGGACTGGTCCAGATCGCGTATACGGATTCTCATCCGGGCATGGCCGCCGACGTGGCCAACGCGATTTCCGAGCAATACATGGCGACGGCCGTGGCGGCGAAGCAGCGCAACGATACCGCGACGCTGGCGTTCATCAACCACGAACTGCCGCGTCTGCACGCCGAACTCGAAAAAGCCGAGCAAGCGCAGTCCGCCTATCAAACGAACGCGCAATCGATGCAGCCGACGACCGAAGCGCAGGCCTACCTGCAAGGCGGCATCGATTTCGATCGGCGCATCGCGGATTTGCAGATTCAGCGGACCCAGTTGCTCGACAAATACACGCCCGACAGCCGTTGGGTGCGCAACATCGATCAGCAGTTGAGCCAGTTGCAGGCGCAGAAGGATCAGTTCAATGCGCGCTTCACCGCGATGCCGGCGTCGGAGCGCAAGAACGCCGATCTCGCGCGCAATGCGAAAGTCGCCGAGCAGGTCTATCTCGGCATGACGCAAAAGGCGGAAGAGTTGTCCGTGCGCCGTGCGAGCACGACGGGCGGCGCCCATATCGTGGACGCGGCGGAAGTCCCGTTCAAGCCCGTCAAGCCCGAGCCGCTGATCATTTTGCCAGGCGGCGCCGCGCTCGGTCTGTTGCTCGGCGTGACCTCGGTCTTCGTGCGCCGGCACGTGATGGCGGGCGTGACCGATCCGCTGTTCGTCGAAGCTCGCCTCGGCGTGCCGCTGATGGGCGAGGTGTTCTACAGCCAGCAGCAAGTGCGGTTGGACCAGGAGATCGGTGCGCTTCAGCGGCGTTCGCTCGCTTCGCGCAGCAGCCCGTCCAAAGCGGGGCCTCCCGCGCGCTTGCCGCAGCGCCAGGAACCGAGCGACGGCCGCATCGCCGCGGCCGGGGCAGGCGTTTCGAAGGTGCTGGCCGACCGCTATCCGGACGACCCCACGATCGAGGCGCTGCGCAGCGTGCGCACGGCGCTTTCGCTCGACTTGGCCCACGCGCCGAACAACATCGTCATGATGGCGGGGCCGACGCCGTCGGCCGGCAAGAGCTTCGTCGCGGCGAACATGGCCGTGCTGCATGCGGAGGTCGGTGCGCGGGTGCTGCTGATCGATGCGGACATGCGCAACGGTCACCTGGCGTACTTCTTCGGCCAGCCCAATCGCGGCGGCCTGTCGGAAGTGCTCAAGGGCGCGATGCGGCCGCACGAGGCACTGCGGCGCACGAGCGTGGAAGGGCTGACGCTGATGTCGTGCGGCAGCCGCATCACGAATCCGGCTGCCTTGCTGATGCGCCAGAATTTCCGCGACATCTTGCAGCAGTTCTCGCACGAATACGACCTCGTCATCGTCGATACGCCGCCGTTCCTCGTCGTGACGGACGCGGCAATCATCGCGGGCGACGCCGGCGCGACGGTGTTGGTGCTGCGCTCCGGCATGCAAAGCGAAGAGGAAATCGCCGAGACCGTCAGAAAGCTCGAGCGCTCGGAAGCGCGCGTGTCGGGCGCGGTGTTCAACGCCATTCCGCCGAGCCGCAGCCATCGCTACTACGGCTACTACGGGTCGGGCGACGATACCGAGCCCGTTTTCGACGCGACGGCATGAGCCTAGCTGCGGCCGCGCGCGACGCGCGGCCGCACGGTTCTCGCGCAGCCCTGTCCCGTTTCTTCTCGCTTTTTCAATTCAGGAGAACTATGCATCTCGTGGTCAACGGGAAGTTCACCGCGCAGCGCCTCACGGGCGTCCAGAGGGTCGCCTACGAATTGATGCGCGCCGTGCGCTCCGTTAAGGCATCGGCGGACGAGATCGAAATAGCCGTACCCCCCAACGCGGTTGCGTCGGCCTCGCCGATCGATCGGCAACGACAGGTGCCTTGGCTCAAAGGCGATCTGTGGGAACAAATCGCATTGCCGCTCGCCACGCGCGGCGAGTTGCTGCTCAGCTTGTGCAACAGCGGACCCGTATTCAAGCGGCGCCACGTCGTCATGGTGCACGACATGGCCGTCTACGACACGCCTCACACGTTCTCTTGGACGTTTCGGACGTGGTATCGCGTCAAGTTCGCGATGCTGATGCGCCATGCGCCGATTTTGCTGACGGTGTCGGCATTCTCCAAAGCACGCATCTGCGCCCTGCTCGGCGTCGACGAATCGCGCGTGCGCGTCGTGCGTCCGGCCGTCGATCATTTTGGCCGCGTCGCATCGGAACCGGCAATCATCGAGCGGTTGTCGCTCGCCGGCATCAAGTACTGCGTGATCGTCGGCAGTCTCGATCCGCGCAAGAACCTCGCGCGGGTGCTTGCCGCCGTCGAGCGCCTCGGCCATCTGCGCGACGTGAAGTTCGTCGTGGTGGGCGGCGCCAATTCGCGCGTGTTCGCCTCGTCGGGATCCAACGAGCGCGCCGCGGCGGCGCCGCGCTCGAACGCGCAGATCGTGCGAGCCGGCTATGTGTCGGACGGCGAGTTGAAAGCGCTTTACGAGCACGCGGCTTGCCTCGCGTTTCCTTCGTTATACGAAGGATTCGGATTGCCGCCGCTCGAAGCCATGTTCTGCGGTTGCCCGGCCATCGTCTCCCGGCATCCCGCGTTGGCCGAGGCATGCGGCGACGCGGCGATGTCGTGCGACGCAGAGTCGGTCGAGGACATTGCCGAAAAGATCGAACGGATGTTGACCGACGATGCGTTGCGTGAAAGCTACCGCCAAAAGGGTTGGCAGCATGCGCACGCGCACGGGTGGGACAAATCGGCGCGCGAATTGATGAAGATCTTGAGAGGCGAAAGCTACGAAGCCGAATCGGCATTTGCCGTGCGGTCGGCCGCATAGCCCGTGAGCGGGACAGAGGACGCATCGGATGACGGATCAGTTCGAATTCTCCCATCGCCGTCGCGCCTTGTTGGTTGCGATGGCGGCTGCGGGCGCGGCGTCGAGCGTCGGGGCATCCGCGGCTTCGATGCGACGCGTGGCGAGCGCGCCGGGTGGCGGCACGCGGCGGATCAGTCAGCTGATCGGGGCCAACGGCTGGCCCGTGACGCCGGCCGACATCGATATGTGGAAGGCGATGGGCATCACGTGGGGCCGCGACTCCGTCGGACCCGGGCAGCGCCATTCGCCCGAAGACCCCGTCGAAGTCGACAAGACGGGGGCCGCGTTCGACCACGATCTGCCGCCCGCCATCTTGCAGAACGATCGCAACGGGATTCATTCGCTGCTCTTGCTCGGCTATACGCCGAAATGGAACGCGAGCGTGCCGGGCGATAGCCGCTCTGCACCGAAGGACGACAGCGTGTGGACGCGCTACGTCGAGACGGTCGTGCGCACCTATGTCGCACCGCCTTACAACGTGCGCCATTTTCAGATCTGGAACGAGGCGGCCGGGCCGCTCTCGGGCGGCGCCGCGCAGGCGACGTTCTGGCACGGCGGCAAGCATCTCGCCGTGCAGCGCGCGCAGCACGCGCAGGTGACGCCGTACGACCGGGCCATGCAAGACTACGTCGAACTCGTGCACGTGCCGGCCGCGCGCATCGTGCGCAAGTATGGCGGCTATGTCGTCTACGGCGGCTGGCCCGATCAGGGCGGGCTCGAAACCTACATGAAGTGGCTCGAGTACCGCAGCCCGGTCGCGAAAGCCCGCATGATCGATTGGGTCGATTATCTCGACACGCATTACCTCGGCGTCGACGCGTTGACGCCGCTTTACGAGCGCTATGTCACGAACGGTCCCGCGCGCGGCGTGTGGCAGACGGAGATCGGCGATCGTTACATGATGGATCCGCATTATTTGCCGATGTATTTTTTTAAATTTGCGGTTTGGGCACTCGATCATAATTGGGACGACCCCGACAAATATGTGTCGATGATCTATCACTGGGACGGGTTCGAGCCATATCGCCTCACGCATCGCGGCAATCCGCGGACTTACAACGTATCGGGCAGATCGCTCATCGTGCTGAACCAGACCGTCGGCGGTGCGCTGGCCCCCTTCGAGGGGCACGTCGCCTTCGATAGAAACGCGTCGGGCCTGGCGCTGCGCTCGGGCAGCGACGTCGTCATTCAAGTGCGGGCGAGCCCGGGACGGAAAACGGTGAGAGTCGATGGCTGGCAGGGCAGTCATTCAGGTGTGCGCATGATCGATGCATTGACGGGCGAAGCGGCCGATGCAGCGGCCCTTTCGGCGCGTGTGGACGGCAGTAGCGTCTCGATCGATCTTGACGTCCCCGAAGACGTGAACGGAGGAGGGGCGGCACCCGTGCATCTGGCCTATCTCGTCGTATCATCGCGCGCCTGAATGCCGACGGGCGCATGAGAACGGAGACGATGACTCGAGAGTCATCAAGGAGGATCGACGTGAACGAGCTCGAAACAGGACGGCGTCCGCATGCCGGCGATGGCCGGGGCGCCCAGGGCGGTGCGGCGATGGCGGCCGCTGCGGCGGCGCACGGCGCGTCGTTGGATTTGGGTGAATCC
The DNA here is from genome assembly GCF_051953955.1 of Trinickia sp. Lineage (GTDB taxonomy): Bacteria > Pseudomonadota > Gammaproteobacteria > Burkholderiales > Burkholderiaceae > Trinickia. The sequence continues at coordinate 17,643 of NZ_JBQCIF010000132.1, forward strand.
GCGTTCGGCGGCGCCATCAGGACGGCATGGCACGGCGCCAAGCAGATGATTCCCGACTCCGCGTTCATCATGCTTCAGCATCGCCGGCTGATCGGACGATGGCCCAATTTGCGCCGGCCCACGGCCTACAACGAATCGATTCTCCTGCGGAGCCTGCATCCGGATCCGCGGTGGGTGAAGTTGACGGACAAGCTGACCGTGCGTGACTACGTGCGCGAAAAAATCGGCGAGCGGCATTTGATTCCGCTCGTCGCGGTGCCGGCTGAATTCACGCGCGAAGTATTCGACGCGTTGCCTGCATCGTTCGTGATGAAGGCAAACCATGGATGTTCGTTCGTCAAGATCGTGCGCGACAAATCGACGACGTCGTTCGAAGCATTGCGCGCACTCGCGAATCGATGGCTTTCGATCGACTTTTCCCGCTACTCGCGCGAGAGACATTATCGCTTCATCGCGCCCAAGCTTTACTTCGAGCAGTTGCTGGTCGACGAATCGGGCAAGATTCCGGCGGACCTGAAGCTGCACATGTTCGGCGGCCGCCCGCAAGGACCGCGCATACAAACGATGGTCATTGCAGACCGCTTCGGCGATGCGCGCGGCGACCTCTACGACGAGCATTGGCAGCGAATGGACGTGAGGTTCGGCCCCTATCGGCCGAGCGATGTGCCCGTCGCGCGCCCCAAGAACTGGAACGAGATCGAGCGGATTGCCGTGCGTCTCGCCGAGGACTTCGATTTCGTGCGCGTCGATCTGTATTCGATGGGCGACGAAGTGTATTTCGGCGAATTGACCTTTACGCCGGGCGCGGGCCTCATGCGCTTCACGCCCGACAGTCACGACTACGACTGGGGTGAAATGTTGAGGGCGTCCGCCGAGGGTTTCGAACGCATGCGGCGTGCAGCTTGCTTGCCATGATTCGAGCGACCTAATCGGTCAAGACCTCGGGATTTTCAGCCCGGTTTGCCTGTCCCTATTTATTGTTGGTTACTCTGCGATGCAACACAAAGGCTGCCGAAAGACCCACTTGGCCAGGGCAGGGAGCGAGGCGGAGACTGCCGACGATTGAATTTTTTAGGGCTGCTCCGCGCGTACCCTAGTCACCGATTGCCAAGAGGAGAAGCGTCCCGATGAAGTCCGTCACGATCGCGATCTGCAACTACAACTACGAGCGATTCCTTGCCGAGGCCATCGATTCCGCGCTCTCGCAGGATTATCCTGCGACCGAAGTTCTCGTCGTCGACGATGGCTCGACCGATGGATCGCGCAAAATCATCGAAGGCTATGGCACGCGCATTCGCGCCGTGATGAAGGAAAACGGCGGGCAGGTCTCGGCCTACAACCGTGCCTTGGACGAGATCGACAGCGAATACGTGATTTTGCTCGATGCCGACGATTTGCTGTACCCGAACGCCGTTACGGAAGTCATGCGGCGGTTCAATTCGGGCGACTATGCGAAGGTGCAGTTCCCGCTGGACGTCATTTCGCTAGACGGGACGGCGACGGGTGTGACGGTGCCGCATTCCGGGGCACCGGCCGATTGTGGCACGCTGCTGCGTCAAGGATGGCTATATCCTTCCCCGCCGGCGTCGGGCAACGCGTACCGTTCGAGCGCGCTGAGACGGTTCTTTCCGATTCCCGAAACGTCGGAGGGCCGCTACGGTGCGGACTTTTTTACGATCTACGGCGCCGCGCTGGTCGGGCAGGTCGCTTCGATCGAGCACGCGTTGGGCGCATACCGCGTACATAAATCGGCACGCGAGGACGTGTCGTTTGCCAATTCGGAAAAAAACAGCAAGGCGCCGAAGGCCTACGCGGCACGTTGGGGCGCGCTGCGCTACCTGGCAAAGCATCGGCTCAATGTCGAGCTGCCGGAAACATTTCATGATTTCTCGCACGAGAAAGCCATTTTTTGCAGCGAGGTGTATGGGGCTCCGCTGATCGATAGATGGCGCTGGTTCGCGTTCGATTCGCGCAACTACCTGCACTCGATCGTGGCAAACCCATTTTGGGGCGTCACGAAAAAAGTCGGCACGATCGGCCTGACATGCCTGTGCCTCTTTCCGTACGCACCGCTTTCGAACTACGCGGTGCGCTTCATTTCCAATCCGCTGGCGCGCCGCAGCGCCGCTCACTGAACAGCCGCGCTCGAACGACGAGCGCGAGGTGGGCAGGCTGGCATGGCGCGCGCCTCGCTCGAAGGCGGCGGCCGATGAAATATTGCTATGGACAAGAAAGAAAACACGCGCGTACTCGTTTTCGTGTACGTCGGCTACATCATGAGGTACTTGTACCTCCTGGTGGTCATCCCGTTCTATGGGCGTGTGCTCGGCGTGACCGAGTACGGCCGCGTGCTCGCGGCCATGTCGCTGATGAACGTCATCTGGATGCTCGTGAGCTTCGGCTTCACGTTCGTCGGCATGCGCGACGCGTCGAAGGCGCATGAAAAGCACGAGCACAACCAGATATTTTCGCTACACGTCAGTGCGCGCATCGCAATGGGGTGCCTGTTCGGCGTCGTGGGCGTCGTTGCGACGTTTTGCTCACCCGTCCTTTCGCAGCGTCCGCTGATCGGCATTTGCGCGACGCTGCTCGGCGTGATCAACGGATGCAACGTCAGTTGGCTGTTTCAAGGACGGCAGCACTTCCGGACACCGATCATCCTCGAAGTGATCGGCTTCGTGATGAGCCTCGTGCTCGTGCTGTCGCTGGTGCATGCACCGGCCGATTCGACGATGGTGCTCGTGAGCCTGCTCGTGGCCGGCGTTGCGACGACGGCGATCGCCTACCAGATGACGGTGAAGGACCTCGGCTGGCCGCGGCTGCGCTTGCGCGGCATCGCGGCGCTCATGCGCGATTCGACGATGTTGTTTCTCTATTCGACGGGCTCCGTCGTGCTGACGTCGGCATCGACCTATCTGCTGACGCTGCTTTCGACGCCGACGGAAGTCGGTTATTACGGCGCCGCGGAACGCTTTGCCTCGATCGGCCTGAGTCTCATGGGGCCCGCTTCGCAAGTATTCATTCCGACGATCTCGCGGCAACTCGCGCAAAACGACCATCACGGCGCACGCGTGACGACGCGGCGCGGCGCCACCTTGCTGCTCGGATACGGCTTTCTTGCGCTGGGCGGAGCACTGGTGCTCTCGCCGTTCGTCCTGCCGTTGATTCTCGGGCAAGCGTTCAAGCCAAGCGCGCACGTTCTGCAAACGTTCGCCTGGATGTTCCCGTTCTCGGCGTTCAACCAGTTCGTCGGGTTCTACATTCTGCTGCCACGCAAGAAGGATCGCCTCATGGCGGTTGCGGGCCTCATGTCCGCGTCGGCCAATCTCACGTCGGCGCTTTTGCTCGCGCCGCACTACGGCGCCGTCGGGATGGCGCTGGCACGGGTCATCGGCGAAGGGACCCTGTCGCTCACGCTGCTCGTCTTCGCCTGGCGCACGGGCCTGCTCGGCGCGATTTTCGGGCGGGCGGTGCCGGGGGAGGAGCCGAAGCGCAAGCCGGTGCCCGGTTCCGCACGTGAGGATAGGGCGGCGGCGTGAGGCGCCCTTTCCGCAGCCACGCGCCCCTGCCGTATCGACTGACCCCCTCGACCTTCGGTCCAGCCTACGGCTAATCGCCGGCTGGCGCCCATCAAGCCATTGCGCGCAAGCCTCGCGCGCTCGACTCCATTCCATTCGACGGTGATCGCGCTCGGCGGCGGCCCGATAGCCGTCGGCGTCGATTCGGCCTACCATGGCTCAATTCGGTCCTCGACTGAGACCGGGAGCACGTCGATCAACATGGAACCTTGGAGCGAGACAACCATGGCAAAGGCATTTGCATCGCAGGCCGATCTCGAACAAAAGAAAATCACGTTCACGCAGCTTTCGGAGAACGCTTATGCGTATACAGCCGAAGGCGATCCCAATTCGGGTGTCGTGATCGGCGACGATAGCGTGCTGATCGTCGATACGACGGCGACGCCCGCGATGGCGCAAGACTTGATCGCCAAGATCCGTTCGATCACCGACAAGCCGATCAAGCACGTCGTGCTGTCGCACTACCATGCCGTGCGCGTGCTCGGCGCATCGGCGTACTTTGCCGAGGGCGCGCAGAACGTCATCGCGAGCCGCGGCACGTACGAGATGATCGTCGAGCGCGGCCAAGCCGACATGAAATCGGAAATCGAGCGCTTTCCGCGCTTGTTCGCGGGCGTGGAGACCGTGCCGGGGCTCACGTGGCCGACGCTCGTGTTCGAGCGCGAGATCACGCTTCATCTCGGCAAGCTCGAGGTCAAGGTCATGCATTTGGGCGCGGGCCATACGAAAGGCGACACGATCGTTTGGCTGCCGTCGCAGAAGGTGCTGTTTTCCGGGGATTTGGTCGAATACGACGCCGCGTGCTACTGCGGCGATGCGCAGCTCGAAGCGTGGCCCTCCACGCTCGACGCGCTCGAGGCACTGGGTGCCGACAAACTCGTGCCCGGGCGCGGCCCCGCGCTCGTCGGGCCAGAACAGGTGAAGGCGGGCATCGGTTATACGCGCGATTTCGTCACGACGCTGCTCGATAGAGGCCGCGAAGCCGTGGCACGCGGGCTCGATCTGAAAGGCGCGATGGCACTCACGCGCGAGGCGATGGACCCGAAGTTCGGCCAGGTGTTCATTTATGAGCACTGCCTGCCGTTCGACGTCACACGGGCCTACGACGAAGCGAGCGGCATCGTGCACCCGCGCATCTGGACGGCCGAGCGCGACCGCGAAATGTGGGCCGCGTTGCAGGAATGAGCGGGGCGACGAGCGGTGACGAGCGGTGCGAGGGAAGACAGCGGGGAGACCGAGCATGACGATCGATTACCAGCGGTTGCGATTCGACTATCGCCCTGCCGCGGAACAGGCGGCCGGTGCGGCGATGCGAGTCCATCCCGTGGTCGTCGTCGGCGCAGGCCCCGTGGGGCTCGCGACGGCGATCGATTTGGCGCAGCGCGGGATCGACGTCGTGCTCGTCGACGATGACGACAGCCTCTCGTCGGGCTCGCGCGCCATTTGCTTTTCGAAGCGCTCGCTCGATATCTTCGATCGGCTCGGATGCGGTGAGGCGATGGTCGAGAAGGGCGTGCGATGGCATGTCGGCAAGGTGTTCCTCAAGGACGAACTCGTCTATTCGTTCGATCTGCTGCCCGAAAGCGGCCATTGCCGGCCTGCGTTCATCAATCTGCAGCAGTACTACGTGGAAGGCTTTTTGATCGAGCGTGCGCGGCAACTGCGGAACCTCGACATTCGCTGGAAGAACAAGGTCGTCGGTATCGAACGTGACGACGACGCGAGCGACGGCATGGCGAGCGTTACGCTCGCGATCGAGACGCCCGACGGCGAATATGCCCTGCAGGCACGCTACGTGGTGGCGGCCGATGGCTCGCGCAGCCCGTTGCGGCGGCTGCTCGGACTCGAAAGTCACGGCCGCACGTTCAAGGATCGTTTTTTGATCGCCGACATCAAAATGGAGGCCGATTTTCCGACGGAGCGCTGGTTCTGGTTCGATCCGCCGTTTCATCCGAATCAGTCGGTCCTATTGCATCGACAGCCCGACAACGTTTGGCGCATCGATTTCCAACTGGGCTGGGATGCCGATCCCGTGCTCGAGAAAACGCCCGAGCGCGTCATCCCGCGCGTGCGTGCGTTGCTCGGCCCCGACGTGGCATTCGAAATCGAGTGGGTCAGTGTCTATACGTTCTCGTGCCTGCGCATGGACAGCTTTCGCCACGGCAACGTTTTGTTCGCTGGCGATGCCGCGCATGGCGTCTCGCCGTTCGGCGCGCGCGGTGCGAACAGCGGCGTTCAGGATGCGGAGAATCTCGCCTGGAAGCTCGAGATGGTGTTGGCGGGCCGCGCGCCCGACCGCTTGCTCGACAGCTATGCGCGCGAGCGTGAATACGCGGCGGACGAGAACATCCTCAACTCGACACGTTCGACCGATTTCATCACCCCGAAAAGCGCGGTGAGCCGCGTCTTTCGCGATGCCGTGCTGACTCTCGCACGGCGTTATGATTTTGCGCGGCGGCTCGTCAACAGCGGCCGGCTTTCGGTGCCGGCCATTCTGCGCGACTCGACGCTGAATACGCCCGATCGCGACCGGTTCGACGGCGGCCTCGTGCCCGGTGCGGCCTGCGTCGATGCCCCCGTGCTGCGGGACGGCGAGCCCGACTGGCTGCTTGCGCATCTCGGCGGGCGGTTCACGGTGCTGTCGTTCGCCGCGGCAAGCGGGATCGACCCGAACGAGCGAGCGGCGATCGACCGCGCGCGCTCGATGGGCGTGCCGATCGACGTCGTCGTCATCGAGCCGCACGCGTCGTTGGAGGCGTCTCGGGCGCCGCGGGGGCTCGCGCTAGCCGACGGTGTGGCGGCGATCGGCGGGAAACGGTTGATCGACGCGGAGGGACGCGTCGCCGAGCGTTACGATGCGTTGCCGGGCACGGCATACCTGCTGCGTCCGGATCAACATGTTTGCGCGCGTTGGCGGCGGACGCAGCCGGCGGACATCGCGGATGCGCTTGCACGCGCATTGGGGAGATCGGCATGACACTGAATCTGCGGCCCAATCTCGCACGGCCGGACGATTTTTATGAAGCGCTGATCGACATGCATCGCGACCTCAGCGATGCGCAGAGCCAAAGCGCCAACGCGCAACTGATCTTGTTGCTGGCCAATCACATCGGCGATCACGCGACGCTCCTCGAGGCGATGCGCATCGCGCGTGAAGGGGTGGTCGGCCCCGGATCGGCCCCATAAGCATCCCTTAAGGCAGCGCACCGCAGACTGCATCAGTTTTCGAGGTGACGCGCGGTGCGCCACGCATCGGAAACGCCGTAAACGGCCGGACGGGACGCATGAACGCATCGCGGGCCGAGCCGTCTCCCCCTCTTTGCGTAAGACTGTCGAAAGGTCTGGGCTGCACGACATGAGAAGCAGACTGTTGTCCATGCTGGGCGCGTTGGCGGGCGCACTCGCGTCCGGCGGATGTGCCTCGTATCATCCGTTACCGCTTGCCGAGCACGCGCAATTGGCCGATCGCATCGGGGCGATCAGGCATACGCTGCCCGCGCCGGAACCGGGGGGGAGCGCCGTGGCGATCGATGTCGATCGTCCGCTCAGCGTCGACCAAATCGGCTTGCTCGCCATCCTCAACGATCCCGAGCTCAGAACGGAGCGCGGCGAGTCGGCGCTCGCCCGAGCGGACGTGACGCAAAGCGCCACGCTGCCCAATCCCTCCGTGAGCCTCGGCTATGCGGCACTGCTGGGCGGGCCGGGCACGACGGGCGCGTTCACGGCATCGCTCGCGCAAGACGTCGCCTCGCTCGTGACCTATCGAAGCCGCGTGGCGTCGGCGCGGGCGCACGTGGCCGAGGTCGACGCGAATCTGCTGTGGAACGAATGGCAAGTCGCGCAAAAGGCGCGGCTGCTGGCCGTCGATATCTATTGGGGCGAGCGTTCGATCGAGCGCAGCCAAACGCAGCTTCGCGCGGTGCAGCAGGCGGCTTCGGCCGTGCAGGGCGCCGTGAGCGCGGGCAGCATGAGCCTTGCGGAATCCGGCCCGTTGTTGGCATCCGCGGCGTCGAGCGAACGTGCGCTCGGATCGATGCGCCTCGACGAGCTCAAGAACTGGCAGGATCTGGACGCGCTGCTTGGCCTGAGGCCCGACGTCAGATTCGCCATTGCGAAGCCCCAAGTTCCCGAGATCGCGCCCGACCTGGATCGGCAGATCGCGACGGTGTCTACCCGGCGCCCGGATCTCGTTGCCCTTCAGCTCGGCTATCGCTCTGCCGACGAAGACGTTCGCGCCGCCATCCTCGGCCAGTTCCCCGCGTTCGTGCTGGGCGGCTCCTATTCATCCGACACGTCGGACGTCAGAACGGCCGGCCCCACCGCGACGTTCGATTTGCCGATATTCAATCGGAACCAGGGGGCGGTGGCCAAGACGCGGGCGACGCGGCTCATCCTCCACGAGCAATATCAGAGCAGGCTCGACGATAGCGCGTCCACTGCGCTCGCGCTCGCCGCCCGCAGCCGCCGCATGACGCTCGAGCTCACGCAGGCCGAGCGCGCGGCTGAAGCGGCCGAAGCACGGGCTGCTGCCGCGAAAAGCGCCTATCAGCAAAACGATCTCGACGCGCGCACGCTGGTCGATTACGAATCGGCGGCGTCGGATCGGCGCCTCGATGCAATCAATCTCGAGCGCGGCCTCGACGAGGCGCGCATCGGGCTCGCCTTGGAACTCGGCTTGGGGCTCCCTTCAACCCGCATCGCCCCGCTCGACCCCGTGAGGTAAACGTGAAGCACCGATACATTCTGACGGTGGCCATGCTGGCCGCCTGGTCGAGCTATGCCTTGGCCGACGCCGGCGAGCCGAGCGTGCTCGTCACGCAAACGGCCTTGCGGCAGGGCAGCCTGCCGCGCACCGTGCAAGCGTATGGCGTCGTGCAGGCATCGGCCGGCGCGAGCCGAACCGTGACGGCGGCGACGTCCGCGGTCGTGCAGGCGCTGTACGTGCGAGAGGGTGAAGAGGTCGCGGCCGGCGCGCCTTTACTGCAATTGAAGCCGAGCCCGGAGACGACGGCCGCTTACGTGCAGGCGCGATCGGCGCTGAAAGTGGCCGGGCAGTTGGCGGCGCGCACGCAGCAGATGGCCGCGCAACATCTCGCGACGGCCCAGCAGTTGGCCGATGCGCAAAAGGCCGAATCGGACGCGAAGGCGAACTTGGCCGCCTTGGACGCGCAAGGCGCGGCCGGCGCGCAGGTGCTGCGCGCGCCGTTTCGCGCGATCGTCCTACGTCTATCGGCCACGCTGGGAACCTTGGCTTCCGCCGGCACGCCGTTGCTCGAGCTCGCGAGTGCGGAGAAGGCGGTGCTCAAGGTCGGCGTCGTGCCCGCACAGGCGATGCTCGTCGGAAAGGGGGATGTCGCCAACGTCGCGGCCGTAGGTGGGGATCAGCGCTGGCCCGGCACCGTCGTGCAGCGAGGATCGATGGTCGATCCATCGACCGGCCTCGTACCGATCGAAATCGCTTTGCCGCCCGGTCATTTCTTGCCCGGGGAAGCCGCCGATGCCACGATCACCGTCGGCAAGACCGAGGGATACGTCGTGCCTCATGCGGCGATCCTCGTGAACGATCATGGGGATACCTACGTGGTACAGGACGACGCGATGAAAGCGCGGAAGGTCGACGTCAGCGTGGCCGGCACGCACGCCGACGAGGACGTCATTCGCGGCGACGGCCTGAACCCCGGCCAGCCCATCGTGCTCTCCGGCAATTATCAGTTGGATGACGGGATGCGCATGCGCGTCGCCAAGCGGGACGGGAAGGAGGCGCAATGACGTTTGCCGGATGGCTCCACCGACATCGCCTCCCTGTCCTGGCCGTGGCTTTCGTCCTGACGCTGGCCGGCATTTACGCTGCGATCAGCTTGCCCGTCGGCCTCTTTCCGTTGACGAGCTTTCCGCGCATTCGCATCGAGGTCGATGCGGGCGACATGCCGGCCAAGCAAATGCTCGTGGACGTGACCGAGCCGCTCGAAGCGGCTGCCCGCGCGGTGCCGGGTGCCGTCGACGTTTCTTCCACGACCTCGCGCGGTTCGGCGGAAATCTTCGTGGATTTTCCGTGGGGCTCGGATATGAGCCGGGCGCTGCTCAGCGTCGATGCGGCGTTCGCTCAAAAGATGGCCGACCTCCCGCAGGGCGTCACCTATGGCGCCATTCAGATGAGCCCGAACGTCATCATGCCGTTCGTCTCGTATGCGCTGCAATCCGATAAGACGTCGCTCTCCGATTTGAGGCAGATCGCGCGCTATCAGATCCTGCCGATGCTGACGGGCATTGCGGGTATTCGGCGCATCGGGGTGCTCGGCGGCCAGACGCCGGAAGTCGAGGTGTCGATCGCGCCGCAGACGCTGCGAGCCTATGGGTTGACCGTATCGGATGTGGCGCAAGCGCTTGCGTCGACGAATACGGTGGCGGCCGTCGGCCGGCTCGAAGACAACGATTTGCTGTACTTGGCCGTCGAGAACAATGCCTTCACGTCGCTCGACTCGGTTCGTCGGGCGACCGTGCATACCGGCAAAGGCGGCGTCGTTCCGCTCGAGCAGATCGCGCAGGTCAAGATGGGCTCGGAGCCGCAATGGCTGCTGGTCAACAACGACGGCCATGCGGCGGTGACGTTCGACGTCTATCAGCAAGACCGCGCCGATTCGCTGAGCCTCGCCAAGCTCGTGACGCAGCGTCTCGATGCTTTCATGAAGACGCAACCGAGCGCGATCCACCTGTACAAGTGGTACGACCAGACCGAACTGGTCCGTTCGTCGATCGCCGCGCTCGAGGAGGCCATCGCGATCGGCCTCGTATTTGCCGCGGGCGTCCTCTTCGCTTTCTTGCGCAATTGGCGCGTCACGGCCGTCGCGATGATCGTCGTGCCGATGTCGGTGCTGTGCAGCGTACTGATTCTGTGGCTGCTCGGCATGACCCTGAACATCATGACGTTGGGCGGCATCGCCGCGGCGATCGGACTGCTGATCGACGACGTGATCGTGATGATCGAGCATATCGCACGCCGAGCCGGCCATCCCGACGAGGAAGACCCTCACATCGGCGTGCTGCACGCCGCGCGCGAATTCCTGTCGCCGTTGTTCGGCTCGACGCTTGCCACCACGATCATCTTCGTGCCGCTGGCGTTTTTGGACGGTGTCACCGGCGCCTTCTTCAAGTTTCTGTCGTTGACGATGGCGTCGTCGCTGATCATTTCGTTTTTTCTCACGGCGTTTACCGCGCCGCTGCTCGCGAGGGCGATGATCGACTTCAAGGCGTGGACCGACCCCGGGCACGGCAAGGAGACATGGCTGCGGCGCACGCACGCGCGTTGTCTCGACGCGATGTTCCGCGCGCCATGGCTGATCGTGCCGGGGCTCGTCGTTTTGGCCGGTGCCGGGTATCTTGCCTATCAACACGTCGGGACGGGCTTCTTGCCGCGCATGGACGAGGGCGGCTTCGTGCTCGACTACCAAACCGCACCGGGCACGTCGCTTGGCGAGACGAACCGCGAATTGCGGCAGGTCGAGGCGATTCTCAAGAACGATCCCTATGTCGATACCTATTCGCGCCGTACCGGGGCAGGGCTCGGCGGCGATCTGACCGAGACCTATCAGGGCGACTTCTTCGTTCATCTCGTCGATCCGTCGAAGCGTCCGAACATTTGGAAGGTCATGGACGGCATTTCGAGCGAGGTGACACAGAAGGTGCCCGGCATCGACTTCGATACGCACCAACTGATGAGCGACATGATCGGGGACATGGTGGGCCGTCGCCAGCCGGTCGTGATTCAACTGAGCGCGAAGGATCCCGACGTGCTGGGCTCGGTGGCGAAGAAGGTGGCCGACGCGATCGGGAAGATTCCGGGCATCGAGCCCGCCTCGGTCGACACCGGTGTCGTGCCGGCCGGTGACGCGCTCGAGATCAACGTCGATCCGGCTGCCGCCGCGCTCGAAGGCATGACGCCCGCCGACGTCAAAGAGCAGGTGTACCACTACCTGAACGGTTCGGTCGTGACGCGTTATCTCGGCAAGGTCCAAGATGTCGGCGTGCGGCTTCGGCTCAGCCCGCCGCAAAAAGTGATCTATCGCGACACGCTCGGCGAACTGCCGATTCGAGGCCCGAACGGCCAGCTGTTTGCCTTGAGTACGGTGGCGAAGACGCGCTTCGTGTCGGGACAGCCGCAATTGACGCGCGACAACCTCCAGCAAATCGTCGCGGTGACGGCGCAGATCAGCGGGGCACACGATCTCGGCTCGACGATCGCCGCGGTGCGCACGACGTTGCAAAAGCCGGGCGTGTTGCCGCCCGGCGTGACCTACGCGTTCGGCGGCGCCTACAAGCAACAGCAGATGGCCGTCAAAGGCATGATCAGAGTGTTCGCGGCGGCCGTGACCGCTGAAATCATCCTGTTGCTGTTCCTCTATCGCGAAGCGCTCGTGCCGCTCATCATCATGGGGACGTCGCTGTTTTCGACCGGGGCGGTATTCATCGGCCTTTGGGCTACCGGCGTCGAGCTCAACATCACGGCCATGATGGGGATGGTGATGATCATCGGCATCGCGACCGAGATGGCGATCTTCCTCGTTTCCGAGTACCAGTTGCTGCGCGAGACGATGGCACCGCGCGAGGCGTTGCGCGAGGCCGCCCTGAACCGTCTGCGCCCGATCACGATGAGCACGCTGGCGATGATTCTCGCGCTCGTCCCGCTCGGGGCGGCGATCAGCGGATCGGGCGATCAGATGCTGCAGCCGCTCGCGATCGCGATCATCGCGGGCGCATTCGTGCAACTGCCGCTGGTTTTGTTGGCGATGCCGGTCATCATGGGGCTGACGGTGCGTCGAAGCGAAGCCGCATCCTCATCATCATGAAAGGGGAGCGCTGCGCCTTGCCTAAATCATTCACGGACGAAACGATGTCGAACCTTGCCCGCACTGCCGCCATTGCGCTCTCTGCTCTTTCGCTTACGCTCTCATTCTTTGCTTGCGCTGACGCGGCCGAGCCCGCTCGCTTGGTGGACCGCATCGTCTTGCCCGGCGCCCCATTGAAGAGCTTCGACATCGGGTTCGCTCAGGGGGGACTCTACGCGCTGTCCGATCGGTCCAACGCAGCCGTCGATCTGATCGATACGCGTAGCCATAGGCTTTTGGCGCGCGTGGGGGGATTCGCCGGAGGACGGGGCGACCAAGCGGGACCGAACGGCGTCGTCCTCGTCGATCAGCGGCAGGTGTGGGCCGGTGACGGCAATAGCCAAGTCCGGATCATCGATCTGAAATCGCATCGTGTCGTCGCACTGGTCTCGACGGGCGGCGCCAAGCGCGTCGACGAGATGGCCTACGACCCGCGCGATCACTTGATCGCGGCCGTCAACGATGCCGAGGAACCGCCGTTCGTTTCGTTGATTTCCTCCAATCCGCCTTATGCCGTTCAATCGAAAATCGTATTGAAGCGCGCGACGAGCGGCGTCGAACAGCCGGTTTGGGACCCGCAAAGCGGCAAGATCTTCGTCGCGATTCCCGAGCTCGACGGCAAGCCGGAAAGGGGCGCGGTGGGTATCATCGATCCGAAGCAGGGCAAGCTCGTGGGATTCGACGAAGTGGCGGCATGCATGCCGGCGGGACTCGTGATGGGGCCCGCGCCGCAAATGCTCGTCGGATGCAGCAACGATGCCGTGCATGCCGGATTCGCGGCGCGCTCGCTGCTGCTCGATGCCAGGACCGGCAAGGTCATCAAAACGTTCAATCGCGTCGGCGGCTCGGACGAGATCTGGTACGACCCGAGCACTCGGCGTTACGCGTTGTCGGCGGTCGCCAACCCCGGTGGCCCCGTCGTCGGCATCATCGATGCCGTGCATCAGCGCTGGCTCGGCAATCTGCCGAGCGGTAACGAGGCGCATTCGGTTGCAAGCGACGACGGCACACTCTTCGTTCCGGTCGCCGCCGGCGACAAAGCCTGTCCGAACGGGTGCGTCGAAGTATTCGCGCATTGAAGCCGCGCGATCATTCAGCCGTTCAGGCGCTGGGGCGCTGGGTCGCTGGGTCTCTCAGCCGTCGCGCCGTCGGCGAAAGCGCAAGGCTCATCCATTTCGTTCCGCGCGCCGCGCCGCTGCCAGGCGGTCACTCGCCCGGTTCGTCCAAAAACGCCGTCGTGTAGGTCTTCGACAAATCCACGTCGGTGGCTTCGACGCTCGGATCGATCGCGGAAAGAATGGCAAGTACCGTCCGCGGGCCACTTTCCGGCATGCGGCCATCGGTGGAAAACGCGGGCTGAAATGCCTTGACCGCGGCAACGTAGAGGGCCTTCCTCTTCTCGTAGTAGCTGCGCGGCAATTGATCGACGATTTGCTCGGCGCTGTGCGAGTGGATGTATCGCAGCGTTTCGACGAAAGCGTGCGTGAGCTTGCGTGCCTCGTCGGGATGCGACTCCACCCAAGCCACACGCATGTAGAGACATCCCGACGGGTAGATGCCGCCCAGCGCCTCGCGCGTGCTCGCTTCGGTTCTCAGATCGATCAACACTTTGGCTTGGCGGCTCGCGAGCAGTTCGGACGCCGTGGGATCGGTCGTCATCCCCGCGACGATGAGGCGACGGCGCATGGCGTCGATGAACGTTTTGCCGGCATCGACGGGTAAGAGCCGATAGTCGTTCCTTTGGAGCCCGAACTTCTTCGTCAGGTACTCGGTCAGAAAGTCCGTTGAAGATCCCAAGCCGGTCACACCGAGCGTGTGCCCCTTGAAATCGGCCGGCGATTTGATGCTGGCCGCGAATGCCGACGAAACGAGCTCGACTTCGCCGGGCGCCGAGGCGAACTGGACGAGCGATTCGACGTTGGTGCCTTTGCTTTGCAGATCGATCGTGTGATCGTAGAAGCCGACGACGCCTTGCACGGCGCCCGCGATCAACTCGTCCTCGGCATTGACGCCGGCCGGTTCGGTCACGACGTCGACGTCCAATCCCTGCTGCTCGAAATAGCCGAGGCGCTTGGCCAGTATGGCGGGCAGGTAGATGATCTTGTCGATGCCCCCGACCATGAGGGTGATCGTTTCCCCGGCGCAGGCGGTGCTCGCCGCCGAGCACGTGCCAAGCACGAACGCGGCTGTGACGACGGCGTTTCTTACGGTACCCATCCTGGTCTCTCCGTTTTATCTTTTGTACTTGCACGTCGCGAGGCGCCGCGTCGTGCAATGTCGAGCATGGTGCTCACGTTTCGTCGAACGGCAGCCGGACGATGGCGCTCAATCCGCCCGTCGGCCGTGTCTCGAGTGCGATCTGCGCACCGCATGCTTTCACGGCTTCGCTGACGATCGCAAGGCCGAGCCCGAAGCCGTCGTTGTCCGACATGCTGCCGCGGCTGAAACGCTCGAACACGCGCGCCTTCAGCGCTTCGGCAATGCCGGGTCCCGTATCGTCGACCTGCAGAACGGCGCCGCCTTCATGGGGCCCGACGTGAACCGTGACGTGGCTGCCATGCGGCGTATAGCGGATCGCGTTATCGACGAGATTGAACGTGATCGCGTGCAGCAGTGTCGGATACGTCCAGATCGAAACCGCGGCGCTGTCGGCGCTCAAGCCGAGATCGATCGACTTGTCGTCGGCGAGGACGGACAAATCGACGAGTACTTCCTGCACGAGCTCGAGGACGTTCGCTCGTTTCCGCGGCAAATTGGCGCCGCGGCTCGACTCGGCGTGCGACAAGCTCAGCAACTGATTGATGAGATCCTTCTGCCGACGGGCGCTGGCACGGATGGCGCGCAACGTCTCGCTCAGTTCAGGGTCGCGCGACAGATGCGCGGCGTAGTCGAGCTGTGTGCTCATGATGGCCACCGGCGTGCGCATCTGATGAGCGGCATCCGCGATGAATCGCTTTTGGATGTTGATTTGAGCGGTCAGGCGCGTTGCGTACTGGTTGATGGTATCGACGATGGGGCGCAATTCCCGCTGAAGCTGCATCGTGCCGAGCGGCCGAAAATCGTCGGTCTCACGCGCTTGCAGGTCGCGGCGCAAGGCGAGCAGGGGCTTGAGCTCCAGCGTGAGCCCGATCACCATGAGCGCGAGGGCGAGCGCCAATAGAGAGGATTCTTGCACGAGCACGGGACGCCACAGCGTTTGCAGCAGATGATGATAGGCATGGCGGCTTTCCGCCACGCTGACGAGAATTGCAGTCGTCTGGCCGCCGCGATAGAGGCGGCGCGTCAACGTGACCATGCGCAGGGCATCGCCGTGGTATTCGAGATTGCTGTAGCGCGGGGCATCTTCGGGCGCGAGGTCGCCCTTCGTCAAATCGGGCCACCCGGCCAGCACGTCGCCGGGCGCCGTCCGCACCTGGAAGTAGACGCGGTCTTGCTCGCGCGAGGCGAACATCTGCAGCGCCGCGGGGGGCGTCTCCGCGCTGATTCGGTCTTGTTGCCAGCGGACTTGGCCGGCCATCACTTCGGCCGATGCGAGCAAGCGGCGGTCTTGGACGAGCAAGGCGGTGCGCCGCGCGTTTTGCCAAGAGACGATGGCCATCAAGGCCAGCACGAGCGTCATGGGCACGAGCACCCACAACAGCAGCCGAACCCGAAGCTGGCTCATGTTGCCGCGTTCGCGTCGCGCAGCAAGTATCCGAGCCCGCGCAGCGTGAGGATGCGCGCTTGCGAACCCGACAGCTTGCGGCGCAGGCGGTGCACGTAAGTTTCGATCGCGTTTTCGCTCGCTTCGCTGCCGATGTCGAACACCTTCACCATCAACTGCGCCTTGGTGACGGTCTTGCCTTGGCGCAGCATCAGCGTTTCGAGCACGTGATGTTCGCGAAGCGTCAATTCGAGCGGCCGTCCGCCCGCGCGGAATTCGTGCGTGTCGAGGTCGAATTGAAGGTCGGCGCATTGAACGACGGATTGGCTACTGCGGCCGTGCCGTCTGATCAGCGCCTTGATGCGCGCGACGAGTTCGCGCATTTCGAAGGGCTTGCCGACGTAATCGTCGGCGCCGAGATCGAGGCAGTCGACCTTGGCATCGACCGAGCCGTTGGCGGTGACCACGAGCACGGGCGTATCGTTGCGGCGGCGTCGAATGCTGCTGAGAACGTTACGTCCATCGATCCCGGGCAGACGAAGATCGAGCAGCAGCAAATCGTATTGGGACCGGCTCATGCGATCGATGGCGGCCGTGCCGTCGTGCACGCATTCCACGTCGAACCGCTCCGCCTGCAGCGCTTTGCTGAGCCAAAGCGCGAACTCCAAATTGTCTTCCACGAGCAGCAATTTCATCGAGGCCACCAAGCTTCCCGTCTACTCGCCGCCGATGCGGACGGCCTGTCGAGTCGGGGGCATTCGCGCTGCCGCGAATATCCCCCAATACGCTTGCCGATTTGCCGGGAGTATTTTAATGATCAATGGAAATTAAATGTCTCCCGGATATTGCGCAATCGGTTATTTCCCTGCATTCCCCTCTTTGGCGAGCATGGCATTGGCTTTGATCACGTAGTCGTCCGTGTAGGTCTTCGCGAGGTCGATCGGCTTGTCGATCTTGCCCGCAAGCTTTTCGACAGCCAGCACGGTTTCCGGGCCGTTCTTGGGCATCATGCCGTCGGGCAGGAACTGTCCTTTATCTTGCGCGAGGGCGTCGATGTACTCCTGCTTCGACGAAAGCTGATTGCTGACGAAGTCGGGCGGGAGATTATTGGCGATGTCGGCCGCGCTATGCGTGTTGATCCAGTGCATCGTGGCGACCATCGCGTTCACGACCGCTTGCGTCTCGGTCGGGTGGGCCTTCACCCAATCGGCGCGCGCGAGCACGCTGGCCGTCGGCCAATACCCGCCGAGCCATTTGTTGACGCCGGGACCCGTCGCGAGGTCGATCGCCGAGACGCCGACCTTCATTTTCTCGACGGCGTTGACCGTCGGCTGCGTCGTCATCCCGCAGACGATGCGATGGTGCTTGAGCGCGCCGATCAGCGTCGGGCCTGCTCCCACGCCCACGCGCGTGAAGTCCTTCGACGTGAGGTGATAGCGGGCGGCCAGATACAGCGTGAGGTCGTCCGTGCCGGAACCGACGTCCGTGACGCCGACGGCCTTGCCTTTCCAATCGGCCGGTGTCTTCACGCCGGAATCGGGCGTGCACATTTCGCGCTCGCCCGGCGCGCCGCTCAGTTGCACGATGCCGATCACGTTCTTGCCGTGCTGCTGGAATTCGAGCGTATGCACGTACCATGCGCCGGCCATGTCGACCTGTCCCGACACCACGGCATCCTCGGCGCCCACGCCGCCCGCCGTTTCCGTGCTCAACTGCATGTCGACGCCGTACTTCTTGAAGAAGCCGAGATTCTGGGCCAGTTGATACGGCAGATAGATCTGCTTGTCGATGCCTCCCACCATCAGCGTGACCTTGGGCAGCGGGGCTGCCATGGCGGCGGAACTGAATACCCCCGCGGCGCACGCCAGAGAGGCCAGCAACATCGTCGCGCGTGATTTCTGCTTCATGACACACATCTCCTTGGTTATCGGAGATCCCATGGCGGGATCTCTTATTGGGTAGACCTAACCTAACTGAACTGCTATCGCCGTTCCGGCTTCACGCGTCGGCTCGGCCGCCGTCGTTCGCGGAAGGCGGTTGCCACGAGAGCAGTTTCTTCTCGAGGATGCCCATGAGCACTTCCGCGCTCAGTGCGATGATCCCGATGACGAGCATGGCGCCGAATACGCCGTTGGCGTCGAACGTGTTTTGCGCGGTGGCGATGACGAGCCCCAGGCCCTGCTGCGCGCCGAGGAATTCGCCGACGATCGCGCCGATGATCGCGAAACCCAGTGCAACGTGAAGGCTTGCGATGATCCAAGTCATGGCCGAGGGGAAGACGACGTGCCAGATCACTTCGAAGCGCGACGCGCCGAGAATGCGAACGTTGGCGATCAGATTGCGATCGACGCTGCGCACGCCTTGGAATGCGTTGAAAAAGACCACGAAGAAGACCAGCACGGCGGCCAGCACCACTTTCGACGGCATGCCCAGGCCGAGCCACATGACGAAGACCGATCCGAGCACGATCCGGGGCAGTGCGTTGACGACTTTGATGTACGGGCCGACGACGTCGGCGAGATACGGGATTTCGCCGAGCAGCACCCCGAGCAGGACGCCGCTCGTGACGCCGGCAACGAAACCGAGCAGCGATTCTTCGAGCGTGACCCAAATCTGCAGCCAAAACGAACCATAGGCCGTGCCTTTCTGCGCCCAATCGACGAGGCGCGTGACGATGCCGCTCGGCGAACCGAAAAAGAACGGATCGATGACGCCCCACGAGGTGAGTAGCTGCCAGCCGCCCACGATGAGCACGAACAATGCGATTCGTCCGAGCAGCACCGCTGTCTTGCGGCGCTGCGCGCGGCGCCGCGCATTTCCCGCCACGTCGCTCGGATCGACGGCCGCTGATTTCAGTTGTGTGCTGGAGTTCATGCTCGTCATGCCGCATTCCCCTTGAGAGTGGAAACGGACGCCGTGCGCGCATAGGCTTGCTCGACTTCCTCGCGCAGCGACTCCCAGATTTGTTGATAGAGATCGAGGAAACGCGGATGAAACCGGATTTCCTGCACTTCGCCGCGAGGGCGCGGCAGATCGATGTCGAATACGGCTTTGACGGTGGCAGGCCCGGCCGTCATGACGACGACGCGATCGGCCAGCGCAATGGCCTCTTCGAGATCGTGGGTCACGAAGATCACCGAAGGACGGGTGCGCTCCCACAGGCGCAGCAGCTCGTTGGACATGATGGCGCGCGTTTGCACGTCGAGCGCCGAGAACGGCTCGTCCATGAGCAGCATCGAGGGCTTGTTGATGAGCGCGGCTGCAAGGCTCACACGCTTGCGCATGCCGCCCGACAGTTGATAGGGGAAATAATCTTCGAAACCGGCGAGCCCGACCGTGCGCAGCCATTCGCGCGCTTCTTCGGTCGCTTGCTTTTTCGGGACGCCGCGGAAGATCGGGCCGAGCGCGACGTTCTTGAGAATCGATTTCCAGGGCAGCAGGGCATCGTTTTGAAAGACGAAGCCCGCATCGCTCGTGATGCCGTCGACGACCTCGCCCGATACGCGCACGACGCCGGCGCTCGGCCGATAGAGCCCCGCTGCGAGCGTGAGGGTCGTGGATTTGCCGCAGCCGGTCGGACCGACCACGGCACAGAACATTCCGGGCTCGATGACGAGGTCGACGTCGCGCAGCGCGGTTTTCTCGGAGCCGTCGCGCGTGGGGAAGCGCTTCGTCACCCCGGAGAACTGAACGCCTCCTCGCCTCGTTGAAGTTTCTGACATGACAAACCTTATTTCATGGGCCCATCGCTGACCGATGGGCGGATTGCATTGATCTTGCGCCGCCGGATTTTTCCGTTTCGCGCTCCTGGCCGATCGCCTTTTCGGGTATCCGTTGCTACGGGACGGGAATCGGAAAAAGCGGCGACTTACCTGATGACGTTGCGTTCGTTGCTGTGCTCGAGTGGCCGGTACGTCCTCCGTGAAAGGGCGGCATGCGGGACCGGGTTTTCCGCATGCCGCTCATGCTGAGGGAATGGCTATGGCGATGGCGATCAGAAGTGCCAGATACCGCCGGCTTCGACGCGCCAAGCCGCCTGGGTGCCGAGGCCGGTGCCGGCTTGGAAGGTCTTTTGCCCGTACATCGTTTCGAGGCCGACGTCGACCGTGGGAACGGGGCGGTAGATCAGGTTGACGTGCACCGTCTTCGTGGTGACGGCGTTCGTCGGATCGGCAGGCAGCCACGAAGCGAGCTGCTGATGGTTGTAGCCGAGGCCGAGATTCGAACGCAGCTTGTGGGTCCACCAGTGCTGGAAGAACAGTTCCGCGCCTACGTCGGGCTGAATTTCGATGTTCGTGGCGCCGGTGGGATTGGCCGCCGTGCCGTTGTTGACGGCGAGCACGGAGGCGACGTTCGCGCCGAAGTCGTCGGGCAGGTAGCGGCCCAACGCGCCGTACCAGACTTGGCCGCCGACGTTGTCCTTGCTGTGCGGAAGATTGAGCGTCACGCCCATCAAGGCCGCCGCGCCGAACTTGGTCTTGCGCGCACCGTTCATATCGGTAAAGCCGAGGTCGCGCGCAATGCCGGACACTTGGAAGTGCCCCCAGTCGCCCTCGCGTTCGTACTTCACCGAGAGGTCGGGGAACGGATTCGTTTTCGTGTTGGCTTCGATGTTGTCGCGCGTGTCTTGATAGCCCGTTTGCGGGTTTTCGAGCGCGAAGGACAGAGCACCGCCCTTGCCGAGCGACATCGTGTATCGGACTTGCGGCGTGCGTGCGGCGGGCAGGCCGGCGGGGCCGGCATTATCGAACGACTCCAACGAATCGGGATCGTCGATGAAGTTCGAGTTCGCCATACCGACGAGGAACGGCCCGATCGTGCCGTAGGCCGTGACGATCCGCGCGCCCCAGCTGTTGTTCTGCAACGCTTGGTTGTTGTCGCCGCCCGACGTGAAGCCGTAGAAGTCTAGGCCGAAGTTCGTCGTGATGTTCCCGTAGGGGCTCGGCGTGCTCGAGCCGACGACCAAGCGCGACACCTTGTCCTGGAAGTGGAACGTGCGTTCCGATTGCGCGCGGGCATTGCTGCCCTTGGGATCGAGATTGCCGATCGCGAATTTCGGGCCCAGGTTCTCGGTCGGATCGTAGATGCCTTGGAAGTTGATGAACCCGCCGATGCTCAGCGACGTATTGGTGCCGGGCACGAGGAACGAATGGGGCATCGCGCCGCGCTGAACGTACTCTGCCGAGGTGCTCAATTGCTCGGCTTTCATGGGGGTGAGCTCGATGCCGGGCGCTTGCGCAACCGCGACGGGACGCGCCAACTGCTGCGCTTGCTTCTGTTGCGTGGCCGCCTGCTTCGCTTGTGTCGCCGCTTGTTGTGCCTGCGCGGTTTTCAGTTGCGCGATCTGCGCCGATAGGTCTTGGACTTCCGCCTCGAGCCGGCTCAGTTGGTCAGCATGCGCAGCCGGCGCCATCGTCAATCCGGCGACGGCGCAGCAAAGGACTTGCGCCGCTAGCGAGGTTGGCCGCTTGACCCACCGCGGACGCTGGTTGCTCGTATTTGCCCACCTGTTCATCCATGTCTCCTGCATTTGATTGTTTTCCAAGTACTGCTTGGCGCATGTGCCGCATCGATCGCGAGAAGCAGTGAGACGCATGGTAGGAATGGCTAGCTGTCTACCGGCTGTCAGCAACGGCGCATTTTTGTCCGTACTTACCCGAGGCAGACGTGGGGAAGGCGCTTCGGCCGGATCGTTGTTACAAACCTGGCGGCCGCTGACAGCTTTCTCGGAAAGAGCCTGCATACAATGCGCAAAAACAACCACATGCTGGGCTTCAGACCATGAGCGTCTTTTTCAAAACGATTAAATTCAAGATTTACGCGTCTTTTCTCGCGTGCATTACGCTGATGGTGGCGATCGGTTTATCGGGGCTCGTCGGCGCATGGAGGATGGCCAAGAATAATGAGGACTCCTATTCACGCGTGACCGTGCCGATCGTCAAGCTCTCGGAAGTGCGCGCGCTGCAACTCAAGGTTCGTGTCGCGCTGCGGCGCATGCAAGCGCTGCGCACCGACACCGGCGTTCAGCAAACGTTGCCCGGATTGCAAGCGGACGTTCAGGCGCTCGATCGCGGATGGGCCGCTTACACCCGTGGCAGGATGTTCCGGGACGAAAAGGAGCACGCGATCGTCGACACCGTCTCGCAAGCCCTGCCGGCCTTCAAAGCGAAGGTAGCGGGCATCGTCACGGTGCTGAAGACGGACAACTTCGACGCGGCCGATGGTGCCATCGCGTCTGCGGAGCAGCTCTCCGATGCACTCGGCCTTTCGCTCGAGCAAGATGCCGCCGTCAACGCGGCAAAAGCGCAGCGGTTCGCGAGCGACAGCCGCTCGACGTTCGACATGGTGTTGTGGACGAGCATCGCTTTCATTGCGATCGGCGTGCTGATCGGGGGCGGCGTTTCAATGTTTCTGATGCGCGCGATCGCCGCGCCGCTCGGCAAGGCGGTCGGCATAGCCGGGCAAATCGCCGAGGGCAAGCTCGGCAATCGCATATCGGCATCGAGGCGCGACGAATTCGGCAAGCTGCTCGACGCTTTGCGCAAGATGGACATGCAGCTCGGCAAGACCGTGCGCGACATCGTGTCGACGTCGGAGACCGTGAGCTCGGCGGCCGACGAAATCGCGAGCGGCAATGCCGATCTGTCCGCGCGCACGGAAACGCAAGCGGCTTCGCTCGAGGAAACCGCATCGAGCATGACGCAGCTGACCGAAACCGTGAAGCACAACGCCGACAATTCGCGTGAGGCGAATGCGCTCGCGACGAATGCGACGATGATGGCCGACGCGGGCAATCGCGTGGTGCAGAACATGGTCGGCACGATCGCCCGCATCAGCGAGAGCTCGACGAAGATTTCCGACATCACGAGCGTGATCGAGGGGATCGCGTTTCAGACGAACATCTTGGCGTTGAATGCGGCCGTGGAGGCGGCGCGCGCGGGCGAGCAGGGCCGCGGCTTCGCCGTGGTGGCGGCGGAGGTGCGTTCTCTCGCGCAGCGTTCGGCCTCCGCGGCGAAGGACATCAAGGAGTTGATCGGACGATCGGTCGAGATGATCGAGGATGGTTCGCGGCAGGCCGCCGAAGTCGGCACGACGATGGAGGAGGTGAAAGACGCGATCAAGCGCGTGGCGCAAACGATCGGCGAAATCGCGGTGGCGTCGAGCGAGCAAAGCCGCGGGATCGAACAGGTGAGCCAAGCCGTCGTACAGATGGACGAGGTGACGCAGCACAACGCGGCGCTCGTCGAGCAGGCGTCGGCCGCGGCACAGTCGTTGAAGGAGCAAGCCGCTAGCCTGCGCAGCGCGGTATCGTCGTTCAGGCTAGCGGACGATGAGGGGCCCGCGAATCTCGGGGCTTTTGCGGCGTGACTAGCTGCGGCCGCGCGAGCCGTCGCTGCCGAACCCGGTGCCCCAGCCGCCATAATGGCCGTCCGACCCGTAGACGACATGGCCGGACGCTGATGCATCGCGTTGCGCGCTCATCGTGGACGTGCAGCCGGAGAACAGCACGAGCGCGAGCATGGCGAGCGCGCCCGATGCGATCCGGCGCGGCTTCGAAATGACGAATGACGATTTCATGGCGAACTCCTTCGAATGCGTTGTGCATCGCGGAAAGGTGCCGGAAAGCGGCGACAAGCGCCCAGTCACGGCATCCTCACGCAGTCGATGCGATGGATCGAGTCCCCAGATTATTGCACTGCAACCTTAAGTTTTTCTTAGCGGGCGTGTGACTCGCCCGCCGAACTCATCGACTTGCCGATGCGCTCCGTCGACGCCAAGCCATCGCGCCGGCCGGATGCGGCCCGTCCGTCTGAGTTGCAGCATCGGCTGTGCCGCAGCCGCGGTGATCGTCCGCCGTCTGCGGATCGTCAGGGTCGGCGGCGGCCGTTCGTGACTCAGCCTCCGCTCAGCGGGGAATCGAGCCGGCCGGTGGCGCTCGGCGGCGAAGCGCAGGCCAACGAAGCACCGGCCAACGAAGCACCGGCTAAGGAAGCGTAAGCGAAATGAAGTTTCGTGCATCGTCGCGCTGGATCAGCAACGCGACTTCCTTGCCGCCCCGCGCAATCGAGCGTTCCAATGCTTCGGCCGAGGCGACGGATTCGCTGTTGACGGACAACACGATGTCGCCCGCTTGAATCCCTGCGCTCGCCGCCGCACCCGCGGCGGTATCCACCATCACGCCGTGCTGCACGCCGGTCGTGCCGCGCTCCGAATCGCTCAATGCATGGACGGTCAAGCCGAGCCGCTCGAGCGCGCTGCCCTGCGCGGGCGATGCGGCACGTGCGTCGGCGTGATCGGCGCGCGAGGCGACGACGATCGCGGTCAGCGGGATCGTTCTTCGATTGCGGACGATCGTGAGCGCGACCCTGGTGCCGGGCTGCAATGCGGCGACGTAGTCGGTCAGCTCGGCTTGACGGGCGATCGCCTTGCCGTTGACGTGCGTGACGACGTCGCCGGGCTTCAGGCCGATTGCCGCGCTGCCGTGCGTGCGCTGCGCGGCGTCGACGACGAGCGCCCCCATCGCGTGCGGTAGACCGAATGCGGCGGCGAGCCCCGGATCGACGTCCTGCAACTGCACGCCCAAGCTTCCGCTGGCCAGCTTGCCTTGTTCCTGCAACTGGGCACGCAGTTTCAGAACGGCCTCGATCGGAATTGCCACCGCGAGGTTCCGATATTGCCCTGCATCGGCGTAGACCTGAACATCGACGCCGATCACCGTTCCGTTGCGGTCGAGCAGCGGGCCGCCCGAGACGTCCGGTTCGCCGGCGATGTCGGTTTCGAGAAACGAGAACGTGCCGCCGTTCGCCAGCGCATGCGGCGTGACGCTGACGAGTCCCGAGGAAACGGCATTTTGCGGGCCGTCCGGCGCGCCGATCGCGAGCACGCGCTCGCCGACGCGCACGCGCGTCGAATCGCCTAGCCGCACCACGGGCAACTTCGCCGCGCGTTCGATCTGAAGCAGGGCGATGTCGCTTTGCGGATCGACGGCGAGCACGTCGGCTTTGAATTGGCGTTTGTCGGTCAACGTCACCGTGACTTGCTCGGCACGATTCACGACATGGGCCGTCGTGACGACGACGCCATCGGCACTGACGATGAAGCCGGAACCCGTGCCCCAGACGACCCGCGGCGGATTGGGCACGCTCGGCTGCGAAGGCGGCGCCGATATCGTTCTGAGCAGCGCGAAAACGGGATCGTCGGCGTCCACGTTGTCGAGGCCCGGGGCGGCGCCGCTCTGGCCCGCTTGATCGCCGGACGGGTCGGCCGTTGCCGCTGTGCTGACGTTGACGACGGCCGGCCCATAGCGATCGACCATCGCCGCGAAATCGATCTGCGCCGGCGCCGAAGTCGAAACGGGTGCCGGAGCCGGCGCATGGGCCGTCTTGGCCGGCGCAACCGCCGTTGGCGCAGCCGCTGCCGATGATGGAAGAACGGCCGCGCCGCCGAGCAATATGATCGTCGCTGCGGTCCGGCGCACGGTCGAGGCATAGGCCCCCGGAATTTGGCTTCGCACGGTTCACCCCCTGCATTGGTTATTCATGCGGGCGGCCGCGCCTTTCCTTTTTAACCGGTCATCGAGTGGTGCCACGGGCGTCGGTCTACCTGCGAGCCCATTGTCGTGGGGACTGCGTGGCGGCGCTGTGAGCCAGCGCACGGTGCGCGCGAAACGAATTCAAGGGGCCCGAACGCATCCGTTGCGATGCGAACGGGCCCCACTCTCTCAGGCTAAGCCGTGCTCATAGGCAGGCTGTTCTAGATGGCCGTGGATCGTGATCGAAGGGTCCCAATAGAAGTACCCTTGGATATTCAAGGCCGCGCCGTGCGCGCCCTTGGCAACGTAAAACCAGACTTGATACCGTTCCATTCCCGTTCCGGTGACGGGGCAATCGACACGGTAGCTGCGCGTGCGCGTTCCTTCGCCGTCGTGGGGATTCACTGTCCCGTCGGCTCGTAGGCGCGGCAGCGCACGCCACGCTCGAGCGAGCCGGGGCTTGGCCGCACCCGTGGTCGGCAACCCGGCGAAGCGCTGAAGGCGGTAAATGACTGCATGCTCCGTGCCGCTGCCCGGAAGCGAGACTGTCCGCCAGCGCACGATGTCCCCGCTGAAGGCGGTCAGTGCCAGATCGGCGGTAGCCTGCGTCGCCAGATCCGGCACGTTCCGCATTGCCGCGACCAGACAAGCATCGTCATGATCGACGGCGGTTGGCGCATTCGGATTACGGCTCGCATTGCGATACTTTTCGTTCAACGCTTGTATATCGAATACGATGGCGACGTCGATTATTTTATTCAATGGTCGGCCTCCGTCGCGCTTTCCCCGTAGCTAGGAAACGCGTTCGACACCTCAGCATCCGATGCACGCCTCGGGCACCTTGGTCGGCGAACGCCTTGCCTTCCCAAGGAAGATATGGCAATGCGCGAATAAACGCGATTACAGTCGATTACGCCAAATGGTGGGTCGGCGGGGGGGCGCCCTCAAAGAAACAGCAACGCTCGGTTGAGCTCCGTTTCGTCGCGGGGACGGTCGAGCCAGCCCTGGGAGACAGGCACCGTGTAGAGCCTTTTCGCGCCGAAGCGCGGCCAAAAGTGACACAGCCCCGGCACGATCGCTTGTACGACGGTCAGGCCGGTGTCCGGCCGCGTTTTGTCGACGACGAGCGTATCCATGCCGAGCGCGGCGAGGCGGCCCACGCAGTATTCGGCGTCGTGCGCGAGATTGGCGCCGCCTACGCGGGGCCAGGTGGTCGCCGTGGTCGCGGGCACGCCGGTGTCGGGATAGAGGAATCGATCGGACGTCAGTTTGGCGCTGTCCCAGGGCGGCGGGGCCTTCGCGGCGACGTCGAGCAGTTGGTTGACCTCGGTGAGCGCGCGTTGCAGCGCAATCGCCGGGTCGAGGTGGCAGCCGAAGCCGATCGAGAATCGCCCGCTCTCGGGTTGGCGCGCGAGCGCGGCGAACGCCGGGATGCGCACGTCGTGCGTGATGTCGATGGCCCAGAGTGTCCATCCCATCGATTCATATTCTTTCGACAAGGTATCGAAGTACGGATCGCGGAAGCTGGCGATATCGACTGCGGGCCGTGGAATCTGGTTGTACCACCAGATCGCGACGGCGTCGCGCTCGATGAGTTCGAGCAATCCTTGCAGCACGGCTTCCTCGAAGCGGCTGCCGGCCGCGCTGCCGTTCGGGTTGTGGATGCAAAAGCTCGCCGCTTGCGCATCGGGCGTTTCGGAAAAGCAATAATCGAGCGGCACCAAGCGCATCGTGCCGTCGACGAGCGACCAAGCCGGCGTCCAATCGATGATCGTGTCGACGGTGAAGCGCCGCGGCACCTGCTTGCGCGGATCATCGGTCGCGGCATTGATCGCTTCGCGCGCCGCGAATTGAAGCGCGCTGAATTGTTGGAGGTCATTCACGTGAATCGGCGCGCCGTTTTGCGAAGCGTCTTCCGCCAATTGCGCCATGCTGCCCCTGATCGTGGCCTCGTCCCCTTGATAGACGCCGCTGAAGCGCTCGAGCGTTTCGCAAAGCGCGCTGACGCGCGCTTGCGCCTCGGTCCTGCCTTTGCCCGAGGCGATTTTGTCGAACCGGTTGCCGCGGGCGGGCAAACGCGGGCAAACGAGGTAGCCGGCGACATAGACGTACCGCGATCCAGCGTGCCGGCCAGGCATCGGATGCAGATACGCAATGGGGCCGGTGACCGGAGAGACGAGATGCTGGTATCGCTCGAACGTCGTATGCGCGTCCTCGGTCCGATAGCCGCCGGTACGATGACCGTTCACGGCGGCGGGGGCGAGCACGGGCCGCCGAAATGCCTGCTCGCGCATCAACGCCGGATTGCCGCAGCAGGGGCACTGCGGACGCTTGACCAAGCGGTGCCATCGGGCTTCCAACGTATCGGCGCGGTGCGTGAAGACGTGGTGGGTCGCCCGAATGCGGCGCTCCCGATTCACGACGATTTGCTCGACGAAGCTGGCGACGAGCGCCGCCGCGGCGCGCAGGCTCGCAGCGCTGTGGACGGCGTGTCCACGCGTGGCGCGCTCGCCGTGCCGGCGTGCCAGCAGCGCTTGGACCGGGCGATTGAGGCCGATCCAGTACCGCACGCAGACCATGCAGGGGCTTGCCGTTTCGCCGTTCGTGCCGAGGAGGGGGCCGACGTGCGTTTGCACGCCGGTGGGGTTGACCAGCAGCAGTTGCGCGCCGCGGGCCGTGGCGCGCTCCTCCGCGATCAACAGCTCCGGATGCATATAGCTATCGCACAACGCGACGACGATGGGCGCGTCATGAGAGACGTCGGTGGAGACGTCGATGCCGGCCGCGCGCAACGCATCGATCTGCGGTTGCGGATCGACACCGTAGGCTTCGACCGCGACGCGGATCGTTTGGCCGCGAGCGCAGGCTTCGTCGCCGTCCAACCCCGATCGTTCGTAAAAGCCACGCACAGCGTCGAGCGAATCGGGTTCGTCGCCGCGCACATAGCCGCGTTGCCGGAAATGATCGAGTGCCCGCACGATTTCCAGATCGGAAAACCGCATCGATAAAGCCGCGACGATCTCCCCGATCGTCATCGCCTCTCGCACGCATGCGGCCAACGCGGGAAAGATCGGACCCGTCAGAACGAAGCGCTTGAATTCGTCGACGATATAAAGCGTCTCGGGCCCATCGTCCAGCAGCAGCAAGTGAGGCTTGAAACGCAGCTTGCGAGAAAGGTCGTCGAGCATGCGCGCTCCGCGTGGAAGCGAACGCGCATGCGCGCTCGCGAGTGTTTCGGCGCGTGCGGGGAGGACAGCGGCCGCTGCTGCTGCCCATACGGCCGCACGAGCATCTTCCTACAACCGGCTTGATTTACCCTCAGCAGCAGGTGAACAAATAAGCCGGACCGGCATCGTTATAGGCAGCCAGTGCGATCGGTTCTTCGGCCGCGTCGGCCGGGCGCGTCGGAACGCCGAACGTCATCGCATGGGGGGGCAGCGTCCAGGTTCCTGTTTTGGGATCCCAGCCGAATCCCTGTTGGGGCTCGGGCTCCTTGACCGTCAGATCGACGAGCCACGGACTGCGGTAGTCGAAATATCGGGCGAGCGCATCGGTTGCATCGGCGAGCAACGCTTGCTTGAATTCAGGATCGCGCCAAGCCAACGCAATCGCGCGCAGGTAAACCTCCTGCAGTTCCAGCAGGGATTCGTAGCTCGGGATGCCGTTGTTCATTGCCATGTCAACGCTCCAGATAAGTCGTCACGGGATTGAGGTGCTTCGCGTTGTAGGCGGCGAGGGCCACGGCCATTTGTTCCTGAGCCGGCGCCGGCGGAAGGATGAGTTCGAGCGCGTTGAGCTGATTCGTCTTCCAGCCGCCGACGAGGTCGGGCAGCCACGTCGACGTATCCCGCTGCACTTTCAATTCGACCGGCACAGGGTATTCGTAGCCGAACTGTTTCTGGAGCGCGTCCTTCGGGTCTTCGACCAATTTATCGAGAAACTTCGGGTCGTTCCATGCGAGGGCGATCGCTTGGATGATCACGGCTCGGAACTCGAGAAACTGGTCGTAGGTCGGTAAGATCGGCGATGGTTGGGTCATTGCGCTTCTCCGGTGGTTGAGTGTGCCACTTCTTCCAGCATGCGCAGTTCGGTCTGCGCTATTTCAACGATGTGCCACATGGCTCCCTGGCGCGCCGCGTCGAGCGCCTGCGTGCAAGCGTCTCGCGCCGCGGCGAACGATCCGCCGTCGCGGCTCTCGCGCAGACAGCGCGCTTTCGTGAGCAGCAACTGCGGCAGGTAATAGGCCTCGCCCGTCGAGTGCGACAGTGCGAGGCATTCTTCGATCACGGCGAGCGCGGAGGGCCAATCGCCGTGCCGCGCATCGAAATCGGCCAGCAGCGAGGCGTAGAACGTGAGCCCGAGCAGGCAGCCCGTTCGTTTCAGCGCATCGACGTTGGCGGCCGCCGTGGCGCGATCGTCGACGCACCATGCCTGCATGATCGCGGCGTAGCGCTCGACGGCATTGAGCCCGTAGATCCTCGACAGATTCAGAATGGCCGCGGACGTTTCGCGGGCGCCGTCGCGATCGCCGACCCATTGCTGCATGCGCGCCAGATACATCATCGTCACACCGATCGTCGGCAGATTGTCGCTGCAAGTTGCGGCCCATACGGCGTCGCGCGCTTGCGCCACCGCTCGCTCGGAGTCGCCGTCCATGCACCAGTGCACCGCTGCGAGCGAGGACATCGCCCAAGCGTGCGTATCGAGGCCGAAGACGCGGCGATGATCGTGATCGCGCGCGGGGACATACTGGGCGAGGGCCGACTCGAGCGCGACGCGCGCTTGCGCGTAGGCGCCGTCCATCCAGTGGTTCATGGCGAGAATCGTGTCGGCCACCATCGCGAGATCGTCGTGGCCGGACGTGTCGGCGAGCGCGGTCAGTTGCGCCCCGATGCGGTGCGACGCCGTGCGATTGCCGGCGACGTGGTGATAGAGCGCGACGGTCCACAGCGCTCTGCCCGCGAGCGCCGTGTCGGATAGCGTGGGGGCTTGCGCGAGCATGCGGTCGGCGGACTCCAGCACGTGCGGCGCCCCCCATCCATAGCGAGCCATCAGCGCGTGGGCGAGCGTGAGATCGATCGCCACGCAATCGGCGTCGTGGCCCGGATAATCGCAATGGCCGAGCCATTCGCGCGCCGCTTGCGCGTAGTGGATCGCATCGTCGTGCAACGCGCGCTCGAGCGCCCGGCGCGCGGCGCGCATGCCGAACGGCACCGCTTCCGCAAAGGCATGGGCGCGCGCGAAATGATCGGCGATGCGCGACGAATAGGCGACGGAGTCATCGCCTGCCGCGTGCTGCGACAAGGCCTGGGCGACGCGCAGATGGCTATGGCGCCGCGCCCTGGCCGGCATCGATTCATAGGCGGCATCGCGCAGCAGCGCGTGACGGAAGACGTACGTGACGCCGCTTATGCGGTGTTGCGCATAAAGGATTCGGCCTTCGAGCAAGCGATGCAGATCTTCTTCGACGACGGTTGCGGAATGCGGCGACGCATGCGTCAAGAGCTGCGCGTCGAATTCCAGCCCGATCGCCGAAGCCAATTGCACCGTGTCGCGCGCGCCGTCGACGCGTTCGAGCGCAAGCTCGAGTACTTCGCGCAAACTGCCGGGCAACGGGCCGGTTTCGCTCGTCGCGAGCGGCGAGGCGGGGGTGACGGGCTGCGCGAACGCGCCGCGCGACTCCAATTCGCGCACGAGTTCTTCCACGAAAAGCGGAATGCCGTCGGCACGGCTGACGAGCCGGTCGAGCGATGCCGCATCGACCTCGACGTCAGGCATCAACGTCGTGGCGAGCCGGCAGGCGGCGGCGCGCGAGAGGCGCCTCAGCGAGAGCCGCTCGGCACGATGCTTCCACCGCTCGAGTTGCTCAGGCCGCGACGTCAGCACGACATGGACACGCTCGCAGCGTGGATGCCGCAGCAGCGCGTCGAGAAACGCAATCGAGACGCTGTCGATCCACTGCGCGTCTTCGACGATCAGAAGGACGGGGCCGCCGGGGCTCAGCGATGCCACGAGTTGGCCGAGCATATCGAACAGCGCTTGCTGTTGGCGTGCGCCGGACCAGCGCGTCAGATCGGCACCGAGCGGCCGCCCAAGCCATGCCGACAGCGTCGCGCGCGCGGCCGCGAGTTCGCTTTCTTCGAGTTCGAGCAGGGGTTGGAGCGCGAGCAACGGATCGGGGCCGCCGGGCGCTCGGGCATCGAGGTGCCAGCGCGCCTTCACGAAGCGCAGCAGCGGCGCGAGCGCGTGATTCGTCTGATCGGGCAGGCAGACGCAGTCGGCGTAGGCGTGGCCGCGCGAGCGGACCGTTTCGCGCAGCTCATGCACGAGGCGGGATTTGCCGATGCCCGCCTCGCCGACGACGAGCGTGGCGCGCGCGCCTGCCGCGCGGCCCGGCCCGTTTGTCTCGACGCCTTGCCACGCGCGCAGCAGCGCGGCGAATTCGCGCTCGCGGCCGACCATCGGCTGTGCCTGCCCGTGCTCGAGGGCATCGAACGGCGCGTGCTCGTAACGCTCGCCGCGCAATTCGTGGACTGGCTGCGGCGCCGATCCGGGAAGCGCGAAACGCTCAGGCAGCGCGATCGAGTCGATGTGGCGCTCGAGCCGCCGCGCGGTATCGCCGCTGAGCACGATGCGCCCGGGACCGGCCGCGCGCAGCAAACGCACCACGGCGCTCGCCGTCGTACCGCCCGCCATCGCGCCCGCTTGCGATGCGATCATGCCCGTGTGGATGGCGGCGGCCACCTCGACGCGCACGGCGGCGCCGCCGCTCGGGCCGGATCGCGCTCCATCTTGCTCGAGCGATTGCGCCGCATGCCGCGTCATTTCGAGCGCGGCGCGGCATGCGCGCTGCGCGGGGCGATCGATGCCGTCGGGGTAGCCGAAGTAGAACAGCAACGTGTCGCCCAGCGCCCCGACCGCGTTGCCGCCGTAGCGGATCGCGATATCGGTGCAGCGCGTGAGCCATTGCGCTTGATACGCGTCTAGCGCTTCGGACGAGACGTTGGCCGCTTCCGGCGCATCGTCCGCGACGATCGAGACGCTGCAGCTCAGCGCCGTGGCTTGACGGACCTCCGCGGCGCTGAGCGATGCGGCAGACGGTGCGTCCGGTTCTCTGCTGGACCACGAGGGTGCAGCGCGGCGCGCGGGACGATAGCGCAGTGCGCCGACGAGCGCGGCGAAATGGACGGCTCGGAAGCGTTCGGCGAGGTCGTCGGCCGAATCGGCGCGTTGCCGCGGATCTTTGTTCAATGCATCGCGCAGGACGGCGCCGAGCGGATGGGTGGCGATGGCGGGCGGCAAGGCGACGTCGACGGGGCTCAACTGCTGATAAAGAATTTCCGCCACGCTCGCGCCCTGCATGACGGGCTGACCGGTCAGGCATTCGATGACGACGAGGCCCCACGCGTAGAAATCGCTTTTTGCGGTGGGGGGTTCGCCGCGCAACTGCTCGGGCGAGCAGTATTGGGGCGAGCCCAGCACCTCGTCGGAGCGAGTCAGCGTGAGCTCATCGCCGAGCTGTGCATTGGGGAGCAGCGTGCCGATGCCGAAATCGAGGATCTTCGCCTGCAGCGCGCCCTCGGTCGATACCACCATCACGTTTTGCGGTTTCAGGTCGCGATGGACCACGCCGCCGCGGTGCGCGTGCGCGAGGCCGTCGAGGACCTGCGCCATCAAGGCGCCCGCGGCTTCGGCCGGCAACGGTCCGTCCGCCGAGAGCATCGCGCGCAGCGTTCGCCCCGGAACGTGTTCGAACACGGTGAAGAGCCGCCCGTCGGCCGTTTCGCCGCTGTCGAGCAGCGCGACGACGTTCGGATGAGCGAGCCGCGCGCACAGCTGTGTCTCGCGGCGAAAACGAGCCCGCGAGCGGGCGCGCTCGCTTGCATCGCGCGTCGAGTCTTCTCTGAGGACCTTGATCGCGACGCGTTCTCCGGTATCGACGCGCGATGCCTCATGGACACGGCCCGTCGCGCCCTCGCCGATCAGCGGGCCGAGCCGATAATGGTACTGGCCTACCAGTTCGCCGTCGGGTTGCGGGCCATGTGCCGGAGCAGGCGCGGCGGGCGTTGCCGAGGCCAGCGGAATGGGCGTCGTACCCGACGAAGGGAGTGCGCGAGACATGTACCGGGCTTTAGCGCATCGACGCGCGAGCAATTTCGATCGCGGACGGCTCGAGCGACGAAGCCTGTGTGGGCGCAGGCCGGGTTTGGAGGGCCGCGCTGAGAGGGGACTGGCATTCGAGGCTATCGGCGCGCACGATGCGAAAGGGCATCGAGCCGAACCGCACGCCGCCGCGCCGGCGCTCGACGAGTTCCGGCGAGCCCGGGGTCAGCACGGCGCCGAACTGCATGCGTGCGCGATGAATCTGAACGTTGACGTGCGACAGGTCGAGCCCGAGCATCTGCGCCAGGATTTCGAGGTCGATCCAGCCTTGCGAGGCGTTGTCGTAGCCGGCTTGCGCATCCGCATGGCGCTTGCGCGCGAGCGTGACGAGGCAATAGTGATGAGCGCGCATGCCTAGATCGAGCGCGGCGCCGCGCGTATGCAACGTGGCCGCGACGTGCTCCTCGTTGCGGCTGACGCTGAAATCGATGCGCTGCAACGGTGACTCGCATTGCGCCGCGCTCGGCAGGGCCGCCGTCGTGTCGTGCGGGGCGGCTTCGGCCGGGGCGTCGAGATTGGTCACGTGCCAGGGGGTCGATGCCGGACTGCCGAAGTGGAGGATGTCGCCGATGCTCAACGCAACGTGCCGGCCTTCGCTGACGAGCGTGCCCGAGACGAGCGTGCCGTTGCGGCCATGATCGTGCAATTCCCACCGCGCGCCTTTCCAGCGGATCGTGGCGTGAATGCGCGACACGAAAGGATGCTCGATGACGGTATCGCAGCGGTGAGCATCCCGACCGACGACGTGATCTGCCCGCAGCAAGCAGGATTGCCCCGTGAGCCCGCTTATCAGTATTGCCATTTCGCTACGCCTTTAATGAACGCGCGATCGTCATGCGGCCGCGCCGCGCGCATTCGTCGACGGCTACGTCAATGCGTTCAACGAAATTCGAATAGATGGGCTTCGATCATAGGGAAGTCGTAACTCGCCTGCAAGCTGTGATTGCGTGTAATTGGGTGTAATGGACGAGATATACAGAGCAGTCTATTTGTATCGGGTTGGGCCTGATGCACGGGTCCGATGGAGTCGATCGCGATGCGTCTTACATGTATTTCGCGAGCGCCGTCACGGCGGCCGCGGCGACGATCAACAGCAACAACGCGAGCGTTGCCGGCGCGCGCCGCGGCTCGCCGACGTCGACGGGCACGGTTTTGCGACCGGTCAGCATCGGCCGCAGCAGATTGTGACCTTTGACGACGGCATAGAGGACGATCGCGAACACGTGAAGCGCGACGGCCGCGACGATCGCGTCCCACAACAACGCGTCATGGAGCACCGAGATCGCGTAGGCGATCGGCGCCGGCACGACGGCGGTCAGCCGTCCGACGTCCGAGACGTCGTTGTAGTCGAACAGCCCGGTCAGCGTTTCGCCAAGCAGCAGCGCCAACAGCAGCAGAACCATCCAACCGCCGGCCGGATTGTGGCCTACTTGCAGATCGGGGCCGCGCTCGCGCTCGAATAGATGCCGCAGGTGGCGCACGGCGGCGGCGGGCGCGGCGACGAAGCTGTGAAAGCGCGCGGTTTCGCTACCAATGCAGCCCCACAACAATCGGAACAATACGAGCGTGAGCAGGGTCTTGCCGATCCGGACGTGCCAATCGAGCAGATTCAAACGGATGGTCACGTAGGCCGCCACGACGAGCACGACCGTGAGCCAATGAAAGAGCCGCGTCGGGACATCCCACACGCGTACGGTGTGCGCCGAGGGCTGTCGCGGCTCGGCTTGTCGTTCGTTCGTCTCCAAGCGCCTACCTCCTATCGCCGGTGCCCGTTCGCGGGGCGGGTGCCCCGAAGCGTCGGCCGATTTCCGCGCGATGGCGCCATTGTGCCCCCGTTCTTCGCTTTCGATCGCACAGGTCAAATATTCGTCATCACGATTTCACACTAGGCGTAAACGCGTGGTCCGGGGCGGCCAAACCCTGCTGTCATGCGGATATAAGCGCGCTGACATGGGCTGCATGCTCCTCGTCTGATAGGCCGTCGATGCGGGTTCCTCTAACCTTCGCTACGTCGAAGCGCATTGACGACCCCAAACCTACCTACTAGATCCGAGACAAACCTGACGACGGCTACCGAGGCCGTTTCAGCATGCTGATAAAGGAGCAACCTCATGAGTGATACCCCCGCGCAGCCGACCGTCGGCGTCGGCTCAACCACCGGCTTCGGCCCATCGGGTGTCATCGATCGATACTTCGGGATTTCCGCGAAAGGCAGCACGCAGCGCGGTGAAATCGTCGCGGGTGTCACGACTTTTCTGGCCATGGTGTATTCCGTGTTCGTCGTGCCCGGCATGCTGGGCAACGCGGGCTTCGATACGAGTGCCGTGTTCGTTGCCGTCTGCCTCACGACTGCGTTCGGCTCATTGCTGATGGGCTTATGGGCGAAGCTGCCGATTGCAATCGGCTGCGCGATCTCGCTCACGGCGTTCACCGCGTTCGGGCTCGTGCTCGGCAAGGGCATCTCGCCTTCGGTCGCGCTCGGCGCCGTGTTTCTCATGGGGATCGTCTTCACGGGCATCTCCGTCACCGGCGTGCGCTCGTGGATATTGCGCAATCTGCCTGCCGGCGTCGCGCACGGGACCGGAATCGGCATCGGCTTGTTTTTGCTGCTCATTGCATCGAACGACGTCGGTCTCGTCGTCAAGAACCCCGGCGGCGGCTTGCCGCTTGCGCTCGGCCACATCGGCGCATTTCCGGTGATCATGTCCGTGATCGGGCTGGCCGCGATCTTCGGCTTGGAGAAGCGGCGCGTGCCGGGCGGGATTCTGCTCGTCGTGGTGGCGATTTCGCTGATTGGTCTCGTATTCGATCCGAGCGTGAAGTATCACGGCATCTTCGCGCTGCCTTCGCTGAGCGCACCGGGGCATGCGTCCTTGATCGGTGCGATGGACATCAAAGGTGCGCTTTCGGTGGCGGTGCTGCCGAGCGTGTTCGCGCTCGTGATGACGGCCGTGTTCGATGCGACCGGCACGATTCGCGCGGTGGCGGGGCAGGCGGGTCAACTCGACGAGAACGGGCGCATCATCAACGGCGGCCGCGCGCTGACCGCCGATTCGTTGAGCTCGATTTTCTCCGGCTTCTTGGGCGGCGCACCGGCCGCGGCTTATATCGAATCGAGCGTCGGCGTGGCTGCCGGCGCGAAGACGGGCCTTGCCGCCGCCGTGGTCGGCGTGCTGTTCCTCATCGTCATGTTCTTCTCGCCGCTGGCCGGTCTGGTCCCCTCGTATGCGACCGCGCCTGCGCTGATGTACGTCGGGCTGCTGATGCTGTCGAACGTCGGCAAGCTGCATATGGACGACAAGGTCGATGCGATGTCGGGCCTCGTGACTGCCGTGTTCATCGTGCTGACGGCCAATATCGTCACCGGAATCATGCTCGGCTTCGCGACGCTCGTGATCGGCCGCCTCGTGAGCGGCGAGCACCGCAAGTTGAACGTCGGCACGGTGTCGATCGCTGTGGTGTTGGTGGCGTTCTACCTTGGGGGCTGGGCCATTTGAGCTGAGCACGCTGCCATTCGAGGCGCGTTGTCGAATGACGTTGCAGCAGGGTCGGCAACGTCGTGACGAGACGATGCGAGGTAGTCTCCTTCGCCATTTTCTTCGTTGGTGGATTGAAGCCCGGGAACGGTTGTTTCCGGGCTTTTTTTATGGGCGAGTGCGAACGGAATGCGAAATCGGCTTGTGGCTCAGGCGAGAGCGTCGAGTGTACGCGTCGTCAATCCCCGATGCGCGCGGTGTGTCATTTTGTGCAAAGGTGGGCTGTAGATTCATCGAGGGATGATATATTTCGCGACAAACGAGATTCGAGGGTATCGTAAAGCAACATTGCAATACCTTAATAACGACTTACAAATTCGGGGCTTAGAGAGATGCCGCGCAGTACGCCTGATTTCCACTCGCCGCGCAATGCGGCGACGTCGTCGAGCATTGCTGTAATCCATGACAGGCGGATCGTGCGCGCTGGGCGCACATAACCCGTTGCAGCAGGCTCATCTATCGAATGCCTCCGGGCGCACCTAGCCACACTGGCCAGTGTGCGGATCCATTCGCATGTCGTCTCCGGTGATTCCTTTCCGTCTTCCATTAGCATTTCCATAATGATCATGCGTACTTTGCACTCGTTTCGCCCCGTCGCCCAATTGGCCGTGGCCGGTATTCTCGCGTTTGCCCTGACCGGTTGCGGCGGGGGCGGTGCGGCAACGACGACCTCTTCCGGGACGACGTCCTCCGCTCCAACCTCCACCCCCTCGGCCCCGGCAGTGCAAGTATCCACGCTCGCGGGATCGGGCGCGACGGGCTCGGCCAACGGGCAAGGCACGGCCGCGTCGTTCAACGATCCGGTCGGCGTCGTCGTCGATGCCAGCGGAAACGTATGGGTAGCCGATACGGGCAACCATCTGATCCGCAAGATCGACGCGAGCGCCAGCGTGACGACGGTCGCGGGCTCGGGTGCTCCCGGCTCGGCCAACGGCCAGGGAACGGCCGCGTCGTTCAATTTTCCGAACCGCATCGCCATCGATTCGAGCGGAAACATCTATGTTGCCGACTCGACCAACAACCTGATCCGCAAGATCGACGCGAGCGGCAACGTCACGACGTTTGCGGGGTCCGGCGCCTCAGGCTCGGCCAATGGCCTTGGTACGGCCGCATCGTTCAATTTCCCAGCCGGCATTGCTCGCGACGCGAACGGCAACCTCTATGTGGCCGATTTGGGCAACAATCTCATTCGCAAAATCGACACGAGCGGCAATGTCACCACGTTTGCCGGGTCCGGCGTTCAAGGTTCGGCCAACGGGCAAGGCACGGCCGCGTCGTTCAACGGTCCGCGCGGCATCGTCGCCGACGGCAGCGGAAACCTGTACGTAGCCGACTCGCGCGGCAACCTCATCCGCAAGATCGACGTGAGCGGCAATGTCACGACGCTCGCCGGTGCCGGCGCACAAGGTGCAGCGAACGGGCAGGGTACGGCCGCATCGTTCAATACCCCCGAGGGCGTTGCTGTCGATGCGAGCTCAAACGTGTATGTCGCCGACACCGGCAACAACCTCATCCGCAAGATCGACGTGAGCGGCAACGTCACCACCCTCGCAGGTTCCGGCCAAGGATCAACGAACGGCGGCGCCACGACCGCGTCGTTTTTCTCGCCGTCGAGCATTGCCGTCGACGCAAGCGGAACCCTATACGTGGCCGATACGCTCAACAATCTCATCCGCAAAATCGTGATTGCGCATTCATAACTCGGCAAACTGAAACGTTTTTCCCTCTTTCGTCCCAGAACGGTTCAGGGCGCCCCAATTCCCTTGAACTGCCGTTTTCGGCTCAGTCAATAGAAACGACCGGCCGCCACGCGATGAGCTAGGCGGTACGAACAATCGCCCCCTGGAGGAGACGCTCGAGGGGGGCTCCCCGCGCCCGCGCGCGGCACGGTCTTCTATCGGAGGAGCCGTCTCATGTCATCTGAGCCAGGCATCGATTCCCGCATGCTTCGCCGCGTCGCACTCGCCAGCGTGATCGGCGCGACGGTCGAATGGTACGACTTCTTCTTGTTTCGGGGATTTTCGCGAGCGGTCTCACGCCCATCATCGCCACGGCGCTGTGGAAGCTGAGCGGGGGAAAGTGGTGGACGATTTGCGCATACGCGCTGTTTTCGGCGCTCGTATCGGCCTGTTCGGCACGCGCGATCGAACGCGGCCGAAATGGTCGCTTGCCATCCGGTGACAAACGGGCGGTGAGCTTGTCCTGACGCCGGGAGGTGGGGGCGCCCACCTCCCCACCAGCCGCCTTTTCACATCCGAAAAGTCTTCGCGGTTTCTTCCGCCGTATGCCGAAGATCGGGCTCGAACGCAAGCAGATCGTCCAACGCCATTCTTCCCACGGGGG
The DNA here is from genome assembly GCF_051953955.1 of Trinickia sp. Lineage (GTDB taxonomy): Bacteria > Pseudomonadota > Gammaproteobacteria > Burkholderiales > Burkholderiaceae > Trinickia. Next base: position 57,320 of record NZ_JBQCIF010000132.1, read on the forward strand.
CTTGCACCGCAATGGCCGCGCAGGCGCGATGGCGGTCGAGCATCACCGGTACCGCAATCGCTATCAGGCCCTGCAAGTGTTCCTCGTTGTTGATGGCGAGCCGGCGCCGCCGTGTCACGGCCAGTTCTTTGCGCAGCGCGTCGCGGTCGGTGATGGTTCGCTCCGAATACGCACGCAGCGGAAGCGTTTCGATCATTCGCTCTCGCCGGTCTTTCGGCAGAAAGCTGATCAAGAGCTTGCCGCTGGCCGAGCAATGCAGCGGCACGTGCGAGCCCGGCTGAAGATGCATGCGCAGCGGCCATTCGGTTTCGACGCGGTCCACGTAGACGACGTCGTTGCCGGACAGCATCGTCAAGTTGCAGGTCTCTCCCACCTTCGCGACCAGTTGGTCGAGCAGTACGTGCCGCGCGGCGGCCGGGCCCGCGTGCATCAGCACGTTCACGGCCAGCGTGCGCACGCGCGGCGAGCATTCGTAACGCTTGTCGCCGGCACCGCGCGTGACGAGCCACGCATCGGTCAGCTGAACGAGGATGCGATGCACGGTTTGCTTCGGCAGGCCAAGTTCGTTCACGAGATCCATCAAGGAGAGTGGGGCGCCCGCCGCCGCCAACGTTTCGAGTACGCGAAACGCACGCACCGCTGCCGCGTTCGATTGATTCGATGTCGACATCGTCTCCTCTCTTGATCGCGTGGTGCCGCCGCTGAGCACACTAACTGCATTGTGTATCGGAATGCCCGGATTTCGGGACCCGGGGAAGTCCCGAAATCTGCGGTTTTCGTGGTGAGGCTCGGTGCTGTCGACGAATGCTCGAGAAACGGGACTCGCGATGCGCCGGCGACGCCTAGATTGGCTCTACCGCTAATTCTTTCGATCGGAGTGCCACGTATGAATGTCAGGGCAACAGCTACCGAAACCGCCGAGGCGCATGCGGACGAGGCAGTGAACGAGTGCGTCGCCGCGCTCGTGGCGCGGGCGCGCGAGGCGCAGCGTGCGTTCGAGTTCTCGGGCCAAGCGACGCTCGATACGGCCGCCGCCGCTTGCGCGTGGGCGATCATGGAGCCGGCGCGCAATCGCCAACTCGCGGAACGGGCGGTGCGCGACACGAGCCTTGGAAACATAGACGACAAGATTCGCAAGAACTGGCGTAAGACGCTGGGGTTGCTGCGCGATCTACACGGGCAGAAGACGTGCGGCGTCGTGGCGAATGATCCTACCAAGGGCATCGTCGAGATCGCGCGAGCCGTGGGTGTCGTGGCCGCGGTGACGCCGTCCACGAATCCGGCTGCGACGCCGGCGAACAAGATCATCAACGCGCTCAAGTGCGGCAATGCGATTATCGTCGCCCCCTCGCCGAAGGGGCATTCGTCTTGTGCGTTGCTGATCGACTTCATTCATGCGGAATTCGCCAAGGCTGGGCTGAACCCGGCGCTCGTGCAGTGCTTGCCCGCGCCCGTCAGCAAGGCGGCGACGGCCGCGCTGATGCGGCAGGCCGATCTCGTCGTCGCGACCGGTTCGCAATCGAACGTGCGCATGGCCTATACCAGCGGGACGCCCGCCTTCGGCGTCGGCGCAGGCAACGTCGCGTCGATCGTCGAGCGATCGGCCGATCTGCACGATACGGCGCACAAGATTGCGCTGTCGAAGACGTTCGACAATGCGACGAGCTGCTCATCGGAAAACAGCGTCGTCGTCGAAGACGCGGTGTACGACGCGATGTTGTCCGCCCTGAGCCGTTGCGCAGGCGTGCTGCTCGACGCAACGCAAAAGGCGCAACTGCAAGCCGTGATGTGGCGTGACGGCAAACTGTCCGAGCATTGCACGGCCAAGTCGGCCATGGAAATCGCGCGCGCGGCGGGGCTCGATGACGTTGCGAGCCGGGAGCCGCGGTTCCTCATGGTGGAGGAGACGGGCTTCGGTGCGGAGCACCCGTTCTCGGGGGAAAAGCTCTCTCCCGTGCTGACGATCTACCGCGCGCGCGACATCGCGGATGCGGCAGATATCGTCCGCCGCATCTACGCCTACATGGGCGCGGGGCATTCCGTCGGATTGCATACGGCGCGGGCAGCGCTTGCGGTGGCGCTCGGCGAGCAGCTTCCGGTGGCACGCGTGATCGTCAATCAGGCGCACTGTTTCGCGACGGGCGGCAACTTCGACAACGGCTTGCCGTTTTCGTTGTCGATGGGGTGCGGCACCTGGGGACGCAACAATTTTTCGGGAAACCTCGACTTCCATCATTACCTGAACGTCACGCGCGTCGCGTATCCGATCGCCGAAGAAATGCCGGAAGTCGATGCATTGCTCGGCGACTATTTCCGGAGGGTCGCCCGATGAGCGCGCCAGCGACCGTGCGTGCGCTCATCGATGAGCGCGCGATTCAACATCCGAACAAACCGTTTTTGCTGTGGGCCCCGGATCCTAGCGACGATGGGGGGCCGATGAGCGCTTCCCGTAGTGCGGCCGTGACGTTTTCGGTGCTGCGCGAGCGCTGCCGCCTGCTTCAGGCACGATTCCACGCGGCAGGCTTGCGGCCGGGCGACGTCGTCTCGGTGTTTCTGGGCAACGGCGTTCAAACGGCCACGCTCTTGCTGGGTGCGATGTACAGCGGACTCATCGTGCATCCGCTGAATCTGCTGTGTCAGCCGTCGCAGCTGCGCTATATCGTCGAGCACTCTGACTCGCGGATGATCTTTTTCTGTGACGAAACGTCCGACGCGATCGCCGCCGTTTGTGCCGAGCTGCGCGAGCAGGGCGTGGCCCGAGACATCGCGCTTGTCCACACGGCTCCCGATGCGATCGAGGTGCCGGCGTTGCCGGCTGCCGAAGCGGCGCTGTCCGGAGCGACTGAGCCAGCGAGCCTCGGGAGCGGCGACGAAGTGCCCGCATCGCTGCCTGACGGTCCAGTGCCCGCGGACGTCGCGCTGCTGATGTACACGTCCGGCACCACGGGCGCGCCGAAGGGCGTGCTGTTGAGCCACCGGAACCTGTTGGCCAACGCGCGCAGCATCAGCATCGAGCATCGGCTAGGCGCCGACGATCGCGTGCTGGCATCGCTGCCGCTTTACCACATCAATGGCCTGGTCGTGACGCTCCTCGCGCCGCTGTATCACGCAGGCTCCGTCGTCATGACGCCGCGCTTTTCCGCGCGCACGTTCTGGCGCGAGGCGGCGCGTTCCGGGTGCACGTGGATCAACGTCGTCCCCACCATCGTCGCTTACCTGCTCAACGCCGACGAGCCGCGAGGTCTGGACCTGTCGGCGCTCAGATTCTGCCGCAGCGCGTCGGCGGCACTCCCGGCCGAGCATCACCGGGCGTTCGAGGCGCGTTTCGGGATCGGCATCATCGAGACGATGGGAATGACGGAGACCGCGGCGCCGATATTCACCAATCCATACGAATCGCAACGGCGGCGGATCGGCAGCGTGGGCCTGCCTTCCGGCGCCCAGGCGAAGGTCGTCGATCGCCAAGGACGCGAATGCGCGGCGCACGAGGCAGGCGAAATCGTCGTGCGCGGCGAACAGGTGATGCGCGGCTACTACAAGCGCCCCGACGAAACCGTCAAGGCGTTCACGGCTGACGGGTGGCTGCGCACGGGCGATCTCGGATATCGCGACCGCGACGGCTACTTTTATATCAACGGCCGCTCCAAGGAACTGATCATCAAGGGCGGCGAGAACATCGCGCCGCGCGAGATCGACGAGGCGCTGTTGCGCCATCCGGGCGTGCTCGACGCCGCGGCCGTCGGCGTGCCGGACGCAGCTTATGGCCAGGAGATCATCGCGTTCGTCGTGCCGCGCGAGGTGAACGGGACGGGTGCCCCGAATGCCGACGAACTGCGCGCGCATTGCCTGCGCGAGCTCGGCCGCTATAAGACGCCCAAGGAAATCCGCTTCGTGACCGAGTTGCCGCGCGGTCCCTCGGGCAAGGTCCAGCGGCTCAAGTTGCTCGCGCCCGCGCCCGATTGAGGCGTGTCGGCTTCGGTGCATCGCGCGACGTGCGATCGACGTCGCCATCATCAAGAAAGAGATAGTAGGAGACAACAGCATGAAACAGCGTGCGCAACGCGTGAAGACGCGTCACATCATTTTGGCGGTGATGTGTCTCATGTATTTCATTTCATATATCGACCGAGTCAACATCGCGGTCGCCGGACCGTTGATTCGTCACGAAATGGGGCTGACGACCGTGCAGCTCGGACTCGTGTTTTCGGCATTCGCGTATCCGTATGCGGTCATGCAGATCATCGGCGGCTGGCTATCGGACAAGTTCGGTCCGAAGCTCGTGCTGACCGTCCTTTCGCTGATCTGGGGCGCGGCGACATTGGCGACCGGCTTCGCCGGCAGCGTCGCGATGCTGGTGGTGCTGCGTTTTACGCTCGGAATCGGCGAGGGCGGGGCATTTCCGACGGCCACGCGTGCGTTCACCTACTGGATGCCCGTTTGCGAGCGCGGCTTCGCGCAGGGCATCACGCATAGTTTCGCCCGGCTCGGTGGTGCGGTGACGCCGCCGCTGGTGCTGGCCGTCGTCGTAGCGGGCGGCTGGCGCGACGCCTTCCTCCTGCTCGGCATTGCGAGCCTCGCTTGGACGGTGCTCTATTTGTTCGTATTTACGAATTCGCCGGAGCAGAACCGCCGTATCACGTCTGAGGAAACGGCCGAGATCGGCTATCGAAACGGCGACTGCGAGCGAGCCAAGCAGACGGCAACGCCATGGCGCAAGCTGATTCACCGGATGTGGCTCGTCACGTTCGTCGACTTCTGCTACGGCTGGCTGCTGTGGGTCTATCTGACGTGGCTGCCATCCTATCTGAAGGAGTCGCGGGGATTCGACCTGAAGCATCTCGCGCTTTTCACGGCATTGCCGCTGCTCGCCGGTGTCGTCGGAGACACGCTCGGCGGCGTGGTGTCCGATCGGATCTACAAAATCACGGGCCGGTTGCGCTTGGCGCGTTGCGCGGTGCTCGTCGTCGGCATGGGAGGGTCGCTCGCCTTCCTGTTGCCGATGACGTCCGTATCGAGCCCGATCGAGGCGGTGTGGCTGCTGACGGGATCGTTCTTCTTCCTCGAGATCACGAACCCGGTCTTGTGGACGTTGCCGCTAGATATCGCCGGCAAGTATGCGGGGACCGCGGGCGGAATGATGAATACGGGCTTCGGCGTCGCGGGGATGATCTCACCGGTCGCCTTCGGTTATCTGATCGAACGTACCGGCAGCTATAACGTGCCGTTCATGGTATCGGCGGCTTTGCTCGCGTTCGGTATCGTCGCGGCGCTTTTCATCGACACGGCTCGCACGGTGGAGGCCGACGAGGAGCGCGAGCGGCGCGAGGGCACCGCGCAGCACGATGCGTTTGCCTTTCTGGACACGGTGCCGGCGGTGCGGATCGAGCGGCACACGCTGCGCCGGCCGCTTCGCTGGTGGCGGTGAGGCGGCGTGACGGCGCCGCGGCGAAACGTACGCATGGCCCGGCGCCCGTGGCGGCGGGCTGCGAGGAGCGTCGCTGCCGTTCAGATTCCGGTTGCCGCGAGCTCGGGCTTCGATGCGGCTTGCCGGGCGCGGTCTTCGAGAATCATGTCGGATGCCTTCTCGGCAATCATGATCACCGGCGCGTTGGTGTTGCCCGATACGAGCTCCGGCATGATCGACGCGTCGACCACGCGCAAACGGGAAACGCCATGTACGCGCAACCGGTCGTCGACGACTGCCAGCGGGTCGTGGCCCATTTTGCAGGTGCCCGCCGGATGGTAGATCGACTGACTGAATCGGCGGGCCGCCTCGAGCAGTTGCGCGTCGCTTCGATACTGCGGGCCGGGCGTGAACTCGGAGACGATGTGCGGCGCGAGCGCCGGCGCGGCTGCGATGCGCCGAGCGACCTTGATGGCCCCGACCACGATCGGATGATCGCGCTCGTCGGACAAATAGTTCGCGTGAATCAGGGGGTACTGCAGTGGGTCTGGCGAACGGATTTCGATATGTCCGCGGCTGAACGGCCGCAGCTGACAGACGGATGCCGTGAACGCGGAAAAAGGATGTGCGCCTTCGCCCGGCTTGTCCGCGCTGAGCGGCTGCATGTGGAACTGGATGTCGGGCCGGTCGGCGCTCGGGTTCGAGCGGGTGAAGATCGCGACTTGACTGGCGGCCAGCGTGAGCGGGCCGGTGCGCCACAGCGCGTATTGCAGTGCGATCCACGCCTTGCGCAGCGGATGGTTGACCTCGTCGTTGAGCGTGCGTTCGCGTGTGCGGAAAACCAGCCTCACTTGCAAATGGTCCTGCAGATTGCGTCCGACGCCGGGCAGATCGACCCGCACGGGCACCCCCGCGCGTTGGAGGAGTGCCTTGGGTCCGATGCCGGAAAGTTGCAGAATCTGCGGCGAGCCGATCGCGCCCGCGGCGAGGACGACCTCGGCCCGCGCGCGTACCGTCGTGCGTTCGCCGTGATGCAGATACTCGATGCCAATGGCGGTGGCACCTTCGAAGAGGATCCGGCACACCTGTGCGTGAGTGTGGACGTGCAGATTCCGGCGTGCGCGGGCCGGCCTCAAAAAGCCCCTTGCCGTGCTCCAGCGAAAGCCCTTGTGCGCTGTCTGCTGGAAGTAGCCGACGCCTTCCTGCCGGGCACCGTTATAGTCGGGATTGAAGGGAATGCCGATCTCTTGCGCGGCTGCGATGAACCGATCGGCGATCGGGCGGCGCAAGCGCAAATCGGAGACCTTGAGCGGCCCGCCTACGCCGTGATACGCGTCGGCACCGCGCTCTTGGTCTTCCGACTTCTTGAAGTAAGGCAAAACGTCGGCATAGGCCCAGCCGCGATTGCCGAGCGCTGCCCATCGGTCGTAGTCGTCGCGTTGCCCGCGCACGTAGAGCAGCCCGTTCAGCGAACTGGAGCCGCCGAGCACTTTGCCGCGCGGCCAATCGATTCGACGCCCTGCGACATGCTCATCGGGCTCGGTTCGATAGCACCAATCGAGTTTGGGATCGTGCATGGTCTTGAAATAGCCCACGGGCACGTGAATCCAAGGATTGGTGTCGGGGCCGCCCGCCTCGAGTACCAGCACCGCATTGCGCGAATCGGCGCTCAAGCGGTTGGCCAAGACGCAGCCGGCCGATCCCGCGCCGACGATCACATAGTCGACTTCCAGTTCCATGAGCGGCGTCCCCTGTCATTGCAGCGCAAGCCGCGCGATACCGTGCGATGCCATGACGGCCTGCTTCTCGATCCAATGTCGCGGAAGCGGTGGGCAGAGGCAAGCCGAGCGCCGCTCGCCGAGCAAAACTGAAACGGAAACTATCGATTCGGGATCAAAACGGTTCGAGGACCGACGAGAGCCGTCGGGGAGCATCGAGAACCGAGAACGGCACGGGGCACGGCCGTGCGCTTTGGCTGTACCAGTCGAAAGGAGCCCTCTGGTTCTAGCTTCGACCGAACCCGGCCGATAAGATTTCCCCGTATTTCCGATCGAAATTCGATGAAGCGTACGTGCCTGAGGAGAGCGGTGTGACGATGGAATTCATACGGGAGATGCCCGATCGCGTGGTGTCCGTGCGCGAGCATTTCGGCATCGACACGGCCCTGACGGTGCCGGCCTTCGGCGAGCGCGACGATCACGTGCCCGACGTCGATCCCGCTTATCGCTTCGACGAGCAAGTCACGCTCGCCATCCTCGCCGGCTTCACGCGCAACCGGCGCGTGCTGGTGCAGGGCTTGCACGGCACCGGCAAATCGACGCACATCGAGCAGATTGCCGCACGGTTGAACTGGCCGTGCGTGCGCGTCAATCTTGACGGACACATCAGCCGGCTCGACCTCGTCGGCAAAGATGCGATCGTCATGCGTGACGGCCGGCAAATCACCGAATTCCAAGAGGGCATCGTGCCGTGGGCATTGCAGCGTCCCGTTGCGCTGATCTTCGACGAATACGATGCGGGGCGGCCCGACGTCATGTTCGTCATCCAGCGCATTTTGGAGCGCGACGGGAGCTTCACCTTGCTCGATCAGAACCGCGTGATTCGTCCGCATCGCTACTTTCGGTTGTTCGCAACGGCGAACACCGTGGGCCTCGGCAATCTCAACGGCTTGTATCACGGTACGCAGATGCTCAATCATGCGCAGATGGATCGCTGGAACGTGGTCGCGACGCTCAATTATCTGCTGCCCGCGCAGGAGGCGGACATCGTGCTGGCGCGCGTTCCCGAAATGGCCGATCGCGCGGGCCGGGAGCTCGTCGAATCGATGGTCGCGATGGCCGCACTGACGCGAAAGGGCTTTGCGACGGGCGATCTTTCCACGCTGATGTCCCCGCGCACGGTCATCAATTGGGCCGAGAACTGCCAGATCTTTCGCGATCCGGCGCTCGCGTTTCGGTTGACCTTCTTGAACAAGTGCGATGAATCCGAGCGGCCGATCGTCGCCGAATATTACCAACGCTGCTTCGGCGTCGAGCTTTGCGAGTCGGCGGCGGACGGCGAGCCGGGTTCCAGCTTGCCGCGCGCATGACGTCGACGATGCCCTCGCACGAAGCCCTATGCGCCGCGGTGCGCATCGAGACGCTCTGTGCCGCCGCCGTGCGCGCCCTGACGGGAGACGCCGCGTTGCGCTATCGCGGAGGCCGGTTGAGCCGCGCGGCGCTGCCGCTTCCGCTTCATGCACCGCATTTGATCGGCAATCCGTACGAGGACGCGTTGCCCGCATGGCGCGGCGCGGCCGACTGCGCCGCGGTGCGGCTGCTTCATTCCGATCCGGCCTTGCATCGCGCGATGATGCCCGCTCATCGTGTCCCGCGTTTGCTGTTCGAACTGTTCGAGCAGGTGCGTTGCGAGGCGGTGCCCCAGCGCGGCATGCCGGGGCTCGCGCACAACGTCAGGCATCGCTTCGAAGGCTGGCTGCGCGCGTACCATCATGCTGGGCTCGCCGACGATCATCTGGGCATGCTGATTTATACCGTCGTGCAAGTCGTCTGGTCGCGCGTGACGGGCTGGCCAGTGCTCGAAGGCACGCAAGACCTGATCGAGGCCACGCGTGCCGCCATCGCGCCGGCGATCGGCGCCGAGCTTGCCGGCTTGCGCCGTCATCGGTTCGATCAACGCGCCTATGCGAGCGTTGCATTGCGATTGGCGCAGCGGGTGGCCGCGATGATCGATCAGGCGCGCGACGCATTTTCTTCCGATGCGAAAGACCCAACGCGTCAACGCGAGACCGCCTTGACGTCGTTCTCGCTGTGGGGTGATGCCGAGTTCGATTCGGAGCAATCGGGTGAAGCCTCCCCCGGCAGCGCCGTCGCGAACGGCCACGGCCTCGCCGGCCCGAATGCCGGCTATCGCGCTTACACGACGCAATACGATCGCGAGGTGCGGGCCGGGATGCTCATGCGTCCGGCTTTGCTGCGCGAGTACCGCGAGCAGCTTGATGAGCGCATTGCAGCGTCCGGTATCAACGTCGCCCGGATTGCCCGGGTGCTGCAGGCGGCGCTTGCCTCGCCCGAGCGCGATGGCTGGTCGTTCGGCGAGGACGAAGGGCGCATCGACGGTCGGTGTCTAGCGCAGGTCATCAGTTCTCCCGGCGAGCGGCGCGTGTTCACGCGAGATAGGGTGCGGCCGCGTGCTCATTGCATGGTGGGGTTCCTCATCGATTGCTCTGCGTCGATGAAGGCGCACGTCGAAAAGGTTGCGATGCTGACCGACCTGCTCGTGCGCGCATGCGAACAGGCGGGCGTGGGCACGGAAGTGCTCGGCTTTACGACGGGCGCTTGGAATGGCGGCCGCGCAAGGCTCGATTGGCTCGCGCGCGGACGGCAACCGCGTCCGGGGCGGCTGAACGAACTCAGTCACATGGTCTTCAAGCGTGCCGAAGACACCTGGCAGCGCGCGCGCCCTGATATCGCCGCGCTATTCAAGGCGGACCTGTTCCGCGAAGGCGTGGACGGCGAGGCGATCGAATGGGCGTGCACGCGGCTTGCCGCCCATCCGTGCGCGCGGCGGATTCTCGTGGTCGTCTCCGACGGCAGCCCGATGGATGCCGCAACGGCGCACGCCAACGATTCGGGGTATCTCGACGATCATCTGAGAGACGTGTTGGCACGGCACGAGAGGCTGCGCGACGTCGAAGTGATCGGGCTCGGGATCGGGTGCGACCCGAGCCTCTTCTACCGGCATTGCGCCGCGCTCGATCCGGCGGCTAGGCTCGATATGGCTCAGTTGGCGAGGCTAGCCCGATGGATCGGGACGCGTCGTTGATGTGGCGTAAGGGCGGCGGCTTAGAGGCGGCGGCTCAGGGGCGGCGGCTCACGGGCGGCTCAGGGGGGGCTCGGCGGCGGCCCGTCGCTGGCGATCCGTTTAAACGTTCAAGCGGCGTGCGGCGCGCTCGACTGATGCCCGGCCCGATCGTGTGCCGCTTGCGCTTGAACCGCGGTCACGGCGATCACATAGTAGATGTCCTCGGCGCAGCAGCCACGCGATAGATCGTTGGCGGGAAAATGCAGGCCTTGCAGTAGGGGCCCGATCGCTTTCGCGCCGCCGATGCGCTCCGCGAGCTTGTAGCCGATGTTGCCGGCATCGAGATTCGGGAAAACCAGGACGTTGGCGTGGCCGCCCACCTGCGAATGCTCGATCTTGCGTTCGGCAATCTCGGCGACGAGCGCGGCGTCGAGCTGGACGTCGCCGTCGATGGCCAGATCAGGCCGCAATGCCTTCACGCGCTGGGTCGCTTCGATGACTTTATCGACGTGCGCGTGATGCGCGCTGCCGCTCGTGGAGAACGAGAGCATCGCCACGCGCGGCTCTTCCATCAGCAGGGCGCGCGCACTGTCGGCGGCTGCCATCGCTATTTCGGCCAACTGCGCCGCGTCCGGATCGACGACGAGCGCGCAATCGGAGAAGACGAGCCCGCCCTTATAGCGATGAAACGGCTCGCACAGCATCATCAGAAAGAAGCTCGACACGAGCTTGAACGACGGCTCGAGACCGATCAGCCGAATCGCCGTGCGCACGACGTCGGCGCTCGTGTGCACGGCGCCGGCCACCGATCCGTCGGCATAGCCGAGCCGCACCATCAAATCCGCGAATACGAGCGGCGCGAGCACTTCACGTTCGGCAAGATCGCTCGTCATGCCTTTGCCGCGACGCAGTGAGAGCAGTTCGCCGGCAAACGCTGCTCGCCACTCCGACACGCCCGGATCGACGATGACGACGCTCTCGTCGAGCGCCAGCGCCTCGCGCCGTGCCGTTGCGCGTATGGCGTCCGGATTGCCGACGAGCGTGATCCGAGCGATGCCTTCGCGGTTCGCGCGAACGGCAGCCGCAAGCACGCGCGGATCTTCGGCTTCGCAGAGCACGACGCGCATCGGCGACATGCGCGCGGTTTCGACGATGCGGTTCAGGGCTTTCATCGGGATCGAATCCTCAGACGTAGTCCTTGTACTTGTCGAGCAGGCGCACGGGCTTGGACAATGCATCGCGGCGGAACGGGTCGCCCAATTCCCGCGTGCACATGATCTCGATGATCGTGGTTTTGCCCTCGTTCATTTGCATGTCGATGGCTCGCTCGAGCGCCGGGCCGACGTCTTCCAACTGATCGACGACGATGCCTTCCGCCCCCATGGCGCGCGCGATGCCCGCGAAGCTCTGATTGTCGAGTTCGCCGGCCACGAAGCGGCGGTTGTAGAAGTCGACTTGGTTCTTCTTTTCCGCACCCCACTGGCGATTGTGGAACACGACGGCGGTGACGGGAATGCCGTGGCGCACGCACGTCATCGTTTCCATGAGGCTCATCCCCCACGCGCCGTCGCCTGCATACGAAACGGCCGGGCGGTGCGGCGCCGCGACCTTGGCGCCGATGATCGTGGGGAACGCGTAGCCGCAATTGCCCCAACTCATCGCCGCAAAGAAGCTGCGCGGCTTGTTGAAGCGCAGATAGCTGTTCGCGACCGAGTTGATGTTGCCGATGTCGGTCGAGACCATCACGTCTTCCGGCATCGCTTTCTCGAGTTCGCGCAACACTTGGCGCGGGTGAAGGTAGCGGCCGCCGTTGAAGGTGCGCTCCTGCTCGTTTTCCTCGATCATGTCGAGGCTGTAGCTATCGAGCTCGTGCGTCCATCCGTCCAGTTCCTTCTCCCAGGCGGTCTTTTCGCTTGCGATTTGATCTGCGCGCTCGTTCCGCGTTGCATCGCAAGCTAGCGAGCGATCGGCCAGCCGTTGCGTGAGCGCAACCGCCGCTGCCTTCGCATCGCCGCAGATGCCCACTGAAATCTTCTTCACGAGCCCGAGCATCTTGTGATCGGCGTCGATCTGGATGATCTTCGCGTCCTTCGGCCAGTAATCCATTCCGTGTTGAGGCAGGGTGCCGAACGGACCTAGGCGCGAGCCGAGCGCGATGACGACGTCCGCGCGCGACAGCAGCTTCATTCCGGCCTTGGAGCCTTGGTAGCCGAGCGGGCCGCACCACAACGGATGGTTCGCCGGGAACGAATCGTTGTGAAGATAGCTGTTGACGACGGGGGCGCCCAGGCGCTCGGCCAGCGCCTTGCACGCTTCGACGGCGTCGGCCATCACCACGCCGCCGCCGGAGATGATCACCGGGAATTTCGCTTCTGCAATGAGATCGGCGGCCTCGTTCAGGCTTTGTTCCCCGCCGGGGCCGCGGTCCAGTTTGCGCGGCTGGGGGATTTCGACCTTGATCTTGCCGTAGAAGTAGTCGCGCGGGATGTTCAGCTGCGTCGGGCCCATTTCGGCCTGCGCGCGGTCGAAGCAGCGGGCCGTGAATTCGGCCATGCGCGCGGGGTGCGTGACGTGCCCTTGATACTTCGTGAATTCCTGGAACATCGGCAACTGGTTCGCCTCTTGGAAACCGCCGAGCCCGATGCCCATCGTCCCGGCCTCGGGCGTGACGATCACGACGGGGCTATGCGCCCAATAGGCGGCCGCGATCGCCGTCACGCAGTTGCTGATGCCGGGGCCGTTCTGGCCGATCACGACGCCGTGACGGCCCGATACGCGCGCATAGCCGTCGGCCATGTGGCCGGCGCCTTGTTCGTGGACCACCGGAATGAGGCGGATGCCGGCCGGCGCGAAGATGTCCATCGCGTCCATGAACGCCGAGCCCATGATGCCGAACATGTCGGTGACGCCGTTGGCGGCCAGCGTATCGACGAAAGCTTCGGACGGTGTCATGTCTCGAGGTCCGCTGGCCGTGGCGCGGGGGGAAGTGGAGGGTTCGCTCATGGGTGTCTCCCGGTCATCGTTAAACGGAATTTGTCGTTCCAGATACTAGGCAGTGCCGACCTCGGGTCAAGGCATTGCGCGAGCCGACGACGAATTTGGAATGAAATGAAATGATTCGTTTCGAAAGGCGAGGGGCGGCGCGCGCGTGCGTCATGCCGGCTGCTTCGGCCGCTCCTTGCGGAACGCGCGTTTGACCGCGATGCGCCCAGCGCGGAACTCGAATAGGTCGCAGCCCGCCGCTTCGATCCGCCAGCCTTCGGTGTGCGTCCCGGTGAATACCCATTCCGATACCCCGCGCTCGCCGATGACGTAATGGCGGCCCTGGCCCCAATGCGCATCGGGGAACGTCCGGAACACGGCCTCGAACGCCGCGCGCACGGCGTCGCGGCCGGTGAAGCGCGTCCCGTGGACTTCCGGGCCCCCCGCCGCTTCGAACACGCAGTCCTCGGTCATCCATCCCATCAGCGCGTCGGCATCGTGGCGATTGAATGCGTCGGAAAAGGCGGCGAGCGTATCGGCCGTCACGCGGGAAGCGGTAAGGCTCGTGTCTGTCATCGGTGTCTCCTAAAGGGATGGGGATGATTCAAGCCGCGAGGCGCGAGGTCGCGAACGCGCGAGGTCGCCCGAATGCGGCGTCCGGATGCGGCGTCCGAATGCGGCATCGATAGGGAGACGTTAAAGGGTGGCCGTATGGGGCGGTAGCGCCAGTTCGGCGGTTTCGGTTGGGCCAGCGGCGATCGTCCGGCCGCCACCGGCGGCGCCTGGCGCTGGACCCATAGGATCCTTTTGCCTGGCACTACCGGGGCGCTTATTGATTGACAATGCTTGATTCAACGAATGACTTTGCACTCGGGTGTGGGGCGAAACACTGAAATCGGTGCGCGTCGGCGCTGACTATACTTTTTGTGGGACATAAGGAGACGGCAGTGAGAGTAAGAGCCCTACCTGAACACGGAAAGACGATCGAGCGCGCAACGGCGCGCAGCGAGGCGAAGATCAGGCTGCGTCGTGCCGGCACGCGGATGAATTCCTATTGGTTGACGGTCGGCGTGCTCGTCGTATCCGTGTTGCTGTGGCAGGCCATATCGATGGCGGGCGTCTTTCCGCCGTTCGCCTTGCCTTCGCCGGTGGCGGTGTGGCAGGCGTTCGTCGACATCGTTCGCAACGGATATGGCGGACAGTCGCTGATCGGCGATATTTTGATCAGTTGTTTTCGCATCGTCGTCGGTTTCGTGGGGGCGATCGCGATCGGCGTGCCCGTTGGGTTGTTGATGTCGCGCAACAAGATCATTTTCGATCTCATCGACCCGCTGCTGCAATTCGTTCGGCCGGTGCCGCCGCTCGCCTACATTCCGCTGCTCGTCGTCTGGTTCGGCATCGGCGAGCTGCCGAAGGCGATCCTCATTCTCGTCGGCACGATTCCCGTCATCATCATCGGCACGATGTCGGGCGTGAAGAGCACGCCGCCGTTGCGGATTGCCGTGGCCCGCACGCTAGGGGCAACCAACGCGCAGATCTTCCGCAAGATCGTTTTGCCTTCCGCGTTACCCGAGATCTTCACGTCGATGCGCGTGGGCATCGGGGTGGCGTGGACCTGCCTCGTCGCGGCCGAGCTCATCGCCGCCAGCAGCGGTCTCGGATGGCTCGTGCAGTTCGCGGGGCAAGCGCTGCAAGTTGCCGTCGTGATCGTGGGCATCGTCATCATCGGGGTGATCGGCTATGCCATGGAGCTCGTGATTCGCAAGCTCGAAAATTGGATCGTGCCCTGGCGCGGACACGATTGAGTGCCACCATCGGAGGAGACAAGACATGAAAACGAAATACGGATTCCAGCTCGCGGGTGCCGCCTTGTTGATCGGAGGCTGCTTTGCGGCCGGTCTTGCCTGCGGGCAGGAAAAGCCGAAAGTCGTCATCGGCTACGAGGACAACGGCGCCGATCCCTACATGGTCTCGATGGCGGAGCACCTGTTCGAACATCGGATGAATGCGAACGTCGAGTACAAGCTGTTCAGCTCGGGGCCGGCCGCCATGAGCGCGCTCGCGTCGAACAGCCTGTCGTTCATGTGCGGGCTCGGCGTGCCGCCGCTCGTCACGGCCATCGCTCAGGGCTTGCCGATGACGATCGTCTATAACCAGGAACGCTATACGAACGCGGCGGGTATCGTCGTGAAGCCCGAAAGCGGCATTCATGACGTCGCGGGCCTGCAGGGCAAGAAGATCGCGATCGTGGCCGGCTCGCAAGCATCGTTCGAATTGGCGACGTTCCTGGCCCAGGCTCACGTGCCGTACTCGTCGGTGACGCAGATCAACATGGCGCCCCCGCAAATGCGGACTTCCTGGGTCACGGGAGCGATCGACGCCGCCATCGTCTGGGATCCCGTGTTCAGCGCACTGCGGGCGGCGGGCGGCAAAGCGATCAAGACCGACGGCGATTTGCCGCGCGGCGCATCGAGCTACAACGTCTGCATTGCCAACGCCGATTGGGCGAAGACGCATCCCGACCTCGTGAAGGGGTTCGTCGCGGCGCTCGACGACGGCTATCAAGTCACGCGAAAGGATCCCGACAAGGCGATCGACGAGATGGCCCGGCAAACGGGTGTCACCGTGGACGTCGCCAAGAGCGAGCTCGCGGGCTACGAGCTCTTTTCGGGGGCCGACCAAACCACGCCGAAGGTCATGGGCTCGGGCGCGGCCGTCAAAACGTCGGCGACCTACGAGACGTTGGCCAACACGGCCAAGGTGCTCAAACAGATCGGGCGAATCCAAACCGTGCCGGCGAGCTTCGAGGCCAACGTCGCGCCGCAATATTCGCAATCGCTGGCTCATTGAGCCGCGGCCACTGAATTGAATGCTCATTTTCTCGGCAGGAGATGGACTTGAATATCGTCATCGATTCCCTTTACAAGACCTTCGGCTCGATCTCGGCGCTCGAGAACATCAATCTGCAGTTCCAGGGCGGCGAGTTCGTCACGGTGCTGGGGGCATCGGGCTGCGGCAAGACGACCTTGCTGCATCTGCTGGCCGGGCTGACGTCGCCGTCGAAGGGGAACATCTTCATCGACGGGGAGGTCAAGGACCAGCCCGGCGAGGACCGTGTCGTCGTGTTCCAGCAGGCTGGGTTGTTCCCCTGGCTCAGCGTCGAGGAGAACATCGAGTTCGGACTTTCGCTTCATTCGGTGCCGAAAGCCGAGCGCCATCGGGCCTCGGCGGACATCTTGCGCACGATCGGCCTTGAAAACTTCGCTCGGCACAAGCCTTACGAGCTGTCGGGCGGCATGCAGCAGCGCGTGGCCATTGCCCGCGCGCTCGTGATGAAGCCGAAGGTGCTGCTCATGGACGAGCCGTTCGGCGCATTGGATGCCCAGACGCGCAGCGCCATGCAGACGTTCTTGACGGCGCTTTGGGATCAGTTGCGATGCACGATCGTGTTCATCACGCACGACATCGACGAAGCGATCTTTCTCGGGACGCGGCTCGTCGTGCTGTCCGCCCGGCCGGGCCGGGTCGCGCTCGACGTTCCCATCGAACTGGAGCGGCCGCGTACGCCGCAAGTCGCGTTCGAGCCTCACTTTCTGGAACTGAAGAAGCAGGCGATGGGCATTCTTGCGCATTGACCGAAGCGGCGGCCCGCGGTGCTCACAGTGCTCACAGTGTTCGGCAGTGCTCGGCGCTGCGCGGCCTACGGCGGGCGGCGCGCCGCCGTTGCGGCAGCATTCAGCCGTCGTCGCGCCCATGCAAAAGCGGCGCCAAGCGGTTCGCGGCTTCCCGCATCCGAGGGACCGCCTTCAGTAAATCGTCGAGCGTGGCGCGCGCGGTCGGCGCATGCACGGCCAGGGCTGCCAGCACCGGGCCGCCGGCGGCCATTCGTACCGGCACCGCGACGGCCACCATGCCTCGCACGAATTCCTCGTCGTCGATGCCGACGTCGCGTCTGGCGAGACGCTCGAGCTCAGCGGCGAGGCGGTGGGTATCGGTGAGCGTCCTATAGGTCATCTCCTTGAGCGTGAGCCGTGCCAGCATCGAGCTGCGCTCGGCGGCGGGCATCTTCGACAGAAAGAGCTTGCCGCTCGCGGTGCAATGCAGCGGCACGCGCATGCCTGGCCGCATTTCGAGCCGCAATGGCTCGGTCGTTTCGACGCGCTCGACGTAGAGCACGGCGTCGTTATCGAGTGCGGTCAGATTGCAGGTTTCGCCGAGCACGTCGACGAGCGCGCGCAAGACAGCGCGGCATGCGCGCGTAAACGTATTGTTCGAAAGCGTCGACAGCGCCAGTTGCGCCGCGCGCGGGCCGAGCGTAATCGCTCGATCGTAGCCGCGCGAATCCGGCATGTGCATGACATAGCCGCGCGCCTCCAACGATTCGATCATGCGCAGCAGCGTGGCCTTGGGAATGTGCAAACGTGCGGATAGCTGCGAGAGCGTGTGCGGTTGCCCCGCCGACGCGAGCGCTTCGAGCACGGCAAGCGCGCGCAACACGCGTGCATCGTCTCGGGCGGCCGCATCGGCTGGAACGGGAGGCGGGGCGTGCATGGATCTCCTACCGAGCGAAAGAAACGAAAGTGAACCGTTTTGCTCCGCTTTCCAGAATGCGCCATTGCGGCGCGTATTGCCTATGCTCGTTTGCGCTGATAGATGAAACGGGAAACGAGTGCGCCTCGGTGCCGCTGCGTGGTGTTCATGCGCTGGTCCAAGCGAATCCGCGTCACTGGTTCTACCTTCGCAAAATTCGCCTACCTACACTTTCTGCAACGGATCAGTGACGCCCGAACGCCGGCGCACGATCGGCCAACGAAAAAACATACGTCATTAGGAGTCCTTATCATGGAATACAGCTCAGTCGAGCGAGCGGCTAGCGGTTTCGTCGGAGGCGCGCCCGTCGATCGGCGCTACGACCCGACCTACGATCCGCTCGTCTCGCCCGGCCCCGGGCATGGCAAGGAGTACGCGCCGACCTATTGGGTGGCGACGGCCGGTACGCCCCCGGCCGACGATGGCCCGATCTCGAAGGACATCGACGTCGACGTGGCGATCATCGGCTCGGGCTATACGGGCCTTGCGACGGCGCTGTGCTTGGCGCGCGAACATGGCATCAAAGCCGTCGTGCTCGAGGCGAACCGCACGAGTTGGGGTTGCAGCAGCCGCAACGGCGGACAGGCGCAAAACGCATCGGGGCGGCTCTCGCGTTCGCAGTGGATCGAGCGGTGGGGCAAAGGTGTCGCCTTGAAGATGCACGAGGAGATTCAAGAAGGATTCGACCACTTCAAATCGTTCCTAAACGAGATCGATTGCGATCCGCAGCCAGGGGGGCACTTCCTGATCGCGCATCGTCCCCGCATCATGGAAAAGCTTGCCGCCGAGGCCAAGGTTTGGAAGGATGTCTTCGGCTATCCATCGGAACTGCTGAGTGCCGAGACGTTTCGGCGCGAGTTCCTGAACGACCACGAAGCCGCGGGCGCCTTGCATGAACCTGAAGGCATTGGCATCCATGCGGCGAAGCTCGCGTTCGGTTATCTGCGGCTCGCGCGCGAAGCGGGCGCCAGCGTCCATACGAGCAGCCCCGTGCTCGGATGGGAGACGGTGGGCGGCGTGCATCGCCTGCACACGCCGGGCGGCATCGTGCGCGCCCGCGCGGTGGGAATCGCGACGGGCGCCTACACCGCGCAGACGCTGCATCCTTCGCTGCGCAGCAAAGTGATGCCGATTCTGTCGAACTCTATGGTCACGCGCGTGCTGACCGACGAGGAAATTCGCGCGTGCAACTTCCGCACGACGCAGGTTCTGACCGACACGCGCACGCTGCGCTTTTATTACCGCTTCCTGCCCGACGGCCGATTGCAGATCGGCAGCCGCAGCGCGATCACCGGCCGGGACGCGCCCAATCCGCGCCATCTCGATCTGCTGAAAGAAGGGATGGCACGCAAATTCCCGGCGCTGCGCGGCGTGCAAATCGACTTTTCGTGGTGGGGCTGGGTCGACGTCAGCCACGACATGATGCCGCGCGTATGCCAGCCCGATCCGAAACAAGCGGTCTATTACGCGCTCGGATATGGCGGCAACGGCGTGTCCTATTCGCAGCAAGCTGGCAGGCGGCTGGCAGAGCGCATCGCGGGCAAGACCGCGCATCAGACGCTGCCGATCTTCACGAGCCCGCTTCCGGGCCACCCGTTCGCGCCGTTCCGGCGCATCGGCCAGCGCTTGCTCTACCTTCAGTACTTCAGGCGCGACGAAAGACCTTGAGTGCGCCGCTCGCCTCTGCGCTGAAATATCGCACCGGCCGATAGTTGCGATCGTCGAATACGACTTTTTGCCGGCCCCACCGGCACGTAGCATTGAGTGACTGAATGTCCGCTCGGGCCCGCGCAGGGCCGGCGACCCTATCCGCGAACGAGGAGGGACGATGGACCATCACGCGCGCACGCAGGACGAGAAGCTCGAGATCAAGACGACGACTTGCTACATGTGCGCGTGCCGTTGCGGCATCCGCGTTCATTTGCGCAACGGCGAAGTCCGCTACATCGACGGCAATCCCGATCACCCGTTGAACCAGGGCGTGATCTGCGCGAAGGGCTCGTCGGGGATCATGAAGCAATACTCGCCCGCGCGGCTGACTCGCCCGCTGTTGCGCAGGCCGGATGCCGAGCGGGGCGAAGCCCAGTTCGTGCCGGTGTCGTGGGAGACGGCGTTCGACTTGCTCGAGCGGCGCCTCGGGCATCTGCGCGCCACCGATCCCAAAAAGTTCGCGCTCTTCACCGGGCGCGATCAGATGCAAGCCTTGACAGGGCTATTCGCGAAACAGTTTGGTACCCCTAACTATGCGGCACACGGCGGCTTCTGTTCGGCGAACATGGCGGCCGGCATGATCTATACGATCGGCGGCTCGTTCTGGGAGTTCGGCGGCCCGGATCTCGACAACGCAAGGCTGTTCTTCATGATCGGAACGGCCGAGGATCATCATTCGAACCCGCTGAAGATCGCGCTATCCAAGTTCAAGCGGGCAGGCGGGCGCTTCATCGCCATCAATCCGGTACGCACCGGCTATGCGGCCATTGCGGACGAATGGGTTCCGATTCGCCCCGGCACGGACGGCGCGCTGTTCATGGCGTTGATCCGAGAACTGATCGAGCAGGGCGCGTACGACCGTGCGTTCGTCGAGCGCTTCACGAATGCGGGCGAGCTCGTCGATCTGCGCGAGGGATGCGACACGTTCGGTTTGTTCGTGCGCGACGCCGATGCGCCGGAAATCAACTCGCTCTTCCCGCAGAATCGCCTTTGGTGGGACGCGCGCACGAATCGCCCCGTACTCAATCACGCTGAAGGGGCGCAGCCGGCGCTCGAGGGACGATACACGCTCGATGACGGCACGCCGGTTGCGCCGTCGTTTTCGCTGCTGCGCGAGCAAGTCGCTCATTGCACGCCGCAATGGGCGGCCGAGATCACGGGTGTTTCCGCGGATACGATTTCGCGCATCGCGCGCGAGATGGCCTCGGTCGCGCGCGAGCAGCGGATCGTGCTGCCGATCGCGTGGACCGACTCCTGGGGCAAGACTCACGATACGGTAGAAGGCGCGCCGATCGCATTCCATGCGATGCGGGGGCTCGCCGCGCATTCGAACGGCTTCCAGACCATCCGCGCGATGGCCGTCTTGATGTCGCTGCTGGGCACGATCGACAGGCCGGGCGGCTTTCGTCACAAGGCGCCGTATCCGCGCGCGGCGCCCCCGTCGGCGAAGCCGCCGAACGATCCGTCGGTCGTGAAGCCGAACACGCCGCTGGCGACGGGGCCGCTCGGCTGGCCTGCCGCGCCGGCCGATCTGTTCGTTCACGAGGATGGCTCGCCCGCTCGCATCGACAAAGCCTTCTCATGGGAATATCCGCTGGCGGTGCACGGGCTCATGCATTCCGTGATCACGAATGCATGGCGCGGCGATCCCTATCCGATCGACACGCTGATGATATTCATGGCCAATATGGCGTGGAATTCGTCGATGAATCCGGTGCAAGTGCGCAAGATGCTCGTCGACAAGCGAGATGACGGTGAATACAAAATTCCGTTCCTCGTCGTTTGCGATGCATTCGAATCGGAAATGACCGCGTTTGCCGATTTGATCCTGCCCGATACGACTTATCTGGAGCGTCATGACGTGATGTCCATGCTCGATCGGCCGATCTCCGAATTCGATGGGCCCGTCGATTCCGTACGGGTGCCGGTGGTGCCCCCTACCGGCGAATGCAAACCGTTTCAGGAAGTGCTGATCGAACTGGCGAGCCGGCTCCGGTTTCCGGCCTTCACCACGGCCGACGGCCGGCGCAAGTTTCGGGACTATCCGGATTTCGTCGTCAACTTTCAGACAGCGCCCGATTCGGGCACCGGGTTTCTGATCGGCTGGCGCGGCAAGGACGGCACGAAGGCCGTCGTCGGCGAGCCGAACCCGAAGCAGTGGGAGCAGTACGCCAAGCACAATTGCGTCTATCACCATCGATTGCCCGAGTCGCTGCAGTACATGCGCAATTGCAATGGGCCGTATATGCAATGGGCCGTCGAGAACGGAATGCGCAAGTACGCGGTGCCGGTCGTCATCCAGCTCTATTCGGAAGTGATGCAGACGTTTCGCCTGGCCGCGCAAGGAAAGACGAAAGGCCGCCAGCCGCCCGATCACCTGCGTGAGCGCATCGAGCGGTATTTCGACCCGCTTCCGTTCTGGTACCCGCCCCTGGAGCACGACGCGACGGCGCTCGATCGTTTTCCGCTTGCGGCGATCACGCAGCGGCCGATGGCGATGTATCACTCGTGGGACTCGCAGAACGCGTGGCTGCGTCAGATCCATGGCGAAAACCATTTGTTCGTCAACCCGGCAATGGCGGTGGAAGCCGGCGTGGAAGACGGCGGCTGGCTCTACGTCGAATCTCCGTGGGGCAAAGTGCGCTGTCGCGCGCGCTACAGCGAAGCCGTCGAGCCCGGCACCGTATGGACTTGGAACGCGATCGGCAAGGCGGCCGGCGCCTGGAATCTGGGGCCGAACGCCGGCGAGTCGCAGCGCGGCTTCTTGCTGAACCACGTGATTACCGACGAATTGCCGAGCGGCATGCGGGCCGGAGAGCGAATGTCGAACTCCGATCCGATCACGGGGCAAGCCGGGTGGTACGACGTGCGTGTCCGCATCTATCCGGCCGAGGCCGAGGCGGCGACCACGCTGCCGCAATTCGCGCCGATGCATCCGCTGCCCGGTTCGACGAGCGTGCTCCAGCGCGTGCAAGCCTATTTCGCCGGCAAAGGCGAGTTCGCGGCGCGGCTGCTGCGGGCGGCAACATCGGATGGCGCAGGTAGCGGCGCGACTCGCCAAGGAGATGAACCATGACTCAAATGGCCCTCGTCATCGATCTGAACGTCTGCGTGGGTTGCCAAGCATGCGTGACGAGTTGCAAGGAATGGAATACGTCGGGCGAGGCCGGAAGCCTCGCCGACGTTCGGCCCTACGACGACGATCCGTCGGGCACGTTCTTCAATCGCGTGCAGACGTACGAAGCGGGCGTGTTCCCGATGACCGACACGATCCATTTCCCGAAGTCGTGCCTGCACTGCGAGGACCCTCCGTGCGTGCCGGTCTGTCCGACGGGCGCAAGTTACAAGCGCAAATCCGACGGTATCGTGCTCGTCGATTACGACAAGTGCATCGGCTGCAAATACTGCGCGTGGGCGTGCCCCTACGGTGCACGGGAGTTGGACGAGGGCCGCAAGGAGATGACGAAATGCACGCTTTGCGCGGATCGAATCGGGAACGAAGCGCTGCCCGAACGCGATTGCAAGCCCGCGTGCGTGCTCGCATGCCCGACGTCGGCGCGACTCTTCGGCGACATTCATGATCCCGAGTCGGACGTCTCGCGCGCGATTCGCGACCGCGGCGGCTATCAACTGATGCCCGAATGGGATACGAAGCCGTCGAATCACTACCTGCCGCGCGTGAAGACGGAATCGTCCTGCGGCTGCGGTCAGCATGCGCAGTGCGGGGAATCGCCCGTGTCCGAGGAAGCGACGCTTCAAGCGCAACTCGAACGCGGCGAGGTGAATCTGGCCGCATTCGCAACACACCGGTAGCTCGGCGAAGGTCGAAGCGGACCCACGACCGTCGGCGCATCAATGCGTCGACGCATTGGCCTAGAGGAGCCCTTATGCGGCCAGCTTTTTCAGTCATTTTCCTTACGACGCTCTGCGGCGCGGCGCAAGGACTGCTACTTACGCTCGTCGCGGTCGAAACGGTTTCGCGCGCCGCCGGCATTGCGGTGCCGTCTGCGTTCTATGTATCGGGAGCAGCGGTCGCGGTCGTGCTCGGCGCGCTCGGGCTTGCGGCATCGTTCTTCCATCTAGGGCATCCCGAGCGGGCATGGCGAGCCATCACGATGTGGCGGACGTCATGGCTCTCGCGTGAATGCATCGCCTTGCCGATTTTTCTTTTGCTGACGGCCGCTTACGGCGCTGCGCATTGGGCCGGCGTCAGCGCGACGCTCAGGATCGGTGCGTTGGCCGCGGCTGCAAGCGTCGCGCTGTTCGTCTGCACGGCCATGATCTACGCCTGCCTGCGCTTCCTTCAGGAATGGGCGAGCCCCTATACGCTCGTGAACTTTGTCTTGCTCGGGTGTGCCTCCGGCTGCACGCTCGCCAGCGCGTGCGCGGCGTGGCTCGCGCCCGGGCTCGTGGGCGGGC
Source organism: Trinickia sp. (assembly GCF_051953955.1). Lineage (GTDB taxonomy): Bacteria > Pseudomonadota > Gammaproteobacteria > Burkholderiales > Burkholderiaceae > Trinickia. The sequence continues at coordinate 81,228 of NZ_JBQCIF010000132.1, forward strand.
TGGCAGTGTGCGCCTGTGCGCTGACGCTCGCCGGATGTGCGACGCGGCTCGCATCGCTGACCCGGAACGCACGTCTGAAGCCGAAGTCTACGGTGCAAAGCGCGACCGGCATTCGGCATGCGAAGGTGGAGCAGAAATCCCGCGGCTTTACGGCAAGCGCATTCAACACGCGCGAGTTCTTTCACGGGAAAACCGCCAACGCGCTCCAGTGGGTCAAGGTGAGCTTCCTGGTGGGCGCGTTCGCGGTGCCGTTCGTTCTGACGGGCGCCAGTGCGCTGGCGCCGAGATCGGCTTCCGCGGCCGTCGCAGTCGGCGCGGCGTTCGTGATCCAGTATGCGGGGCTGCTGGCCGAGCGCTGGTTCTTCTTCGCGGACGCGCGGCACCCGCAGAACATCTACTATCAGCGTGCGTCGTAAGCACCGTCGTTCGCGCGCCATGCTTCTCTATCCGTCTCGGCGCGCCCCTTGCTGTACTTGCACGCATTGCGCAAGTGCCCGCACGCCGGGCTCGATCTTCTCCGGCGCGATGGCCGAGAAGCCCATGCGGAAGCAACGGCGTGCTTGGGCGTCGTCGTTCATGAAGAAGACGTTCCCGGGCTCGATCACGACGCCCACTGCCTGCGCATCGGCGGCAAGGCGTTCGGCATCGAGCCACGCCGGCCCCTCGACCCACGACGACGCACCGCCCGTAATCGGCACGTAGCGCGCTTGCGGCAGGTGAGCATCGAGTGCACTCATGAGGGCCTGCGCGCGTTCCCGGTATGCATGCGCGAGCCGCCGCAGCAATGCGTCGTGATGCCCCAGCGCAAGGAACGTCGCAAACGCGCGTTGCACGTAGCTGGCCGGATGCCGAACCATCAGCCGTCGCAGCGCGCGCAGTTCGCGGATCAATTCGCGCGGGCCGACGACATAGCCGAGCCGGAGGCCCGGCGCGAAGGTTTTCGACAAACTGCCGACGTAGATGACCCGATCGGCCGTGTCGAGGCTTTTGAGTGCGGGATGCGGCGTGCCGGAAAACGTATTCTCGCTTTCGTAGTCGTCTTCCACGATCACGAAGTCGTGCTTGCGCGCGCATTCGAGCAACGCGCGGCGGCGCTCGAGCGGCATCGTGGCGGTGGTCGGGCATTGGTGGCTCGGCGTCACGTAGACGTAATCGCAGCTTGCCAGCGTGGTGTCGAGCACCTCGGGGGAAATGCCGTTTTCGTCCACCGGAAGGGCGAGCAACCGCGCATTGCGGTTCTCGAAGATATTGCGTGCGTCCGGGTAGCCCGGGTTTTCGAATCCGACGGTCGTATCCTTATCGCAAAGTAGATCGGCGATCAAATACAGGGCTTGCTGGCAACCGATCGTAATGACGATTTCGTCGGGCATCGCAAATACGCCGCGCCGCGGCAACACACGTGTGCGTATCTGCTGGATCAGCGATTCGTCGTCGCGCTCGATGAGATCGGGTGCCCAGTTGCGGATTTCCATGATCGACAGGGCTTTCATGCAGCACTCGCGCCAATCGTTGGTCGGAAACAGCGATTGATCGAACTGCCCGTAGATGAAAGGAAACTCGTAATGTTGCCAATTCGCGGGCTTGACGATGTTGCGCTGCCTCGATGGCGGGTGGGCGATGCGCTGGCGCCAGATCGGCCGGCTCGCCGTATCGTCGTCCTCGACGGCTTGCTCGTACGCCCGCGCGGCCGGCGTCGCGTCGTGACCCGGCACGCCGCGCAGCATCTCCGGGTTGACGAAGTGCCCGCTGCGCTCGCGCGAGATCAAATAGCCTTCTTCGACGAGCATTTGATAACTGAGCACGACCGTATTGCGAGCGACGCCGAGCTGATCGGCCAGCTCGCGGCTAGACGGAAGCGCGACCTCGGGCTGCAATTGGCCATCCAGGATCGCGGCGACGAGCATTTGCCGGATCTGGTCCTGCAGGCCCGTCTTCGATGCCGATGACCGCGTAAATTGCTGGGCCCATAAAGCGGTCGGGGTGCGGCTCGGCATGCTGGCTCCTGTACGGTGCGCGAACGAGGATCGAATGCGCGAAGCGATGCTGCGTATCTGCATCATAAATGCGATGCCTGATCACTTCAAATCGGCGCGCTCGAGAGTCGTGCACCGCTGCCGGTACAGTGCCGGCAGCGATGCGATGCCGCACGCGACGACGCTTTGCCGCGACGCTTACTCGGGTTGCCCTCGCTCCCGCAATAAATCAGAAAGGCTGCGCGCGGCCGGCTTGAGCGGCGTTCGATGCGGCGTCCAGCCGGCCTGCTTCGAAGGCGTCAACGCGTTGAGCCGCGTTGCTAGCCAGCGGAACACGCGATAGCGGATGGGCCGCGCAAATGCCCCGCTCCAGAAACGCCAGATCAATCGCTCCCCGCGGCTGTACTTCGCGCCTTGGCCGCGCACCGCGTGCGGCGCTTGCTGATCGGGCGCGCGATTGGCTTCGGTCCGCAGGCGAATCAACAATTGAGGAATCGGAATGCGGACGGGGCACACCTCGCCGCACGCGCCGCACAGGCTCGATGCCGTCGGCAGGTCCGCCGTCGCTTCCAAGCCCAGCAAATGCGGCGACAGGATCTTGCCGATCGGCCCGGGGTAGGTCGTGCCGTAGGCATGGCCGCCGATGCGCGTATAGACGGGGCAGTGGTTCATGCATGCGCCGCAGCGGATGCATTGCAGCGTGGCACGCAACTGCGTATCGCCGTAGGCCTGGCTGCGGCCGTTGTCGAGCAGCACGAGGTGCATTTCGCGCGGGCCGTCGAGTTCCCCCTCGCGTCGCGGTCCGGAGATCAAATTGAAATAAGTGGTGATGGCTTGGCCCGTCGCCGAGCGTGTCAACAAGCTTGCCAACGGCACGATGTGCTCGAGCTTTGCGACGACCTTTTCCATCCCCATGATGGCGATGTGCACGTCGGGCACGGTGGTAGAAAGACGCCCGTTGCCCTCGTTTTCCACGAGCCACAGCGTGCCCGTGTCGGCTGCGGCGAAATTGACGCCGGACAACCCGATGTCCGCTTCGGCGAAGGCGTGACGCAGCGCGCGCCGGCCGGTTTGGATCAACGTGTCCACGTCCTCTGTGTAGGAGCTGCCGGGAATGTGCTGCTCGAACAGCTTGCCGATGTCGCCGCGCGTTTTATGGATGGCGGGCATCACGATGTGCGAGGGCTTTTCGTCGGCGAGTTGCACGATGTATTCGCCCATGTCCGATTCGACACACCGTATGCCGCGTTCGGCGAGGTAATGGTTCAACTCCATTTCCTCGCTGGCCATCGACTTGCCTTTGATGACGCGGCGTGCGCCGTGAGACTTTGCGATGCCGAAGACGATCTCGTTCGCCTCTTCGGCGGTTTCCGCCCAATGCACGCGTACGCCCGCAGCGGTCAGTTTCTCTTCCAATTGAACGAGTAGCGCCGGCAGATTCGCCAATGCATGTCGACGGATCGCCTCGCCCAGATCACGCAGTTGTTCGAGTTCGTCCGCGTCGGGAAATTGCGCCGCACGCTTGCCTTGCAGAAAGGTCATCGCGCCGCGGAAGCTGCTGCGCAAGGCGTCGTCGGCCAGTGCGGTTCGCGCGCGCGCCTTGAATTCGGTGGGAGAAACGAATTGAACCGTATGCTCGCTCATGATGTGGCTCCCGCCGCCATGTCGTCCGGGTCGACGATGACAACCCACAAGCGGCTCGGACCATGCGCGCCGTAGGCCAGCGTTTGTTGGATGTCGGAGGTTTTCGAGGGGCCAGAGACGAGCACCAGGTTCGTCGGCATGCCCTCGGACCACCGCTCGGCTCGCGCCGCCGCATGCAAATCGCGGTGAAGCGTATCGGCGTACACGAGCGCAATGTGCAGCGGTGGAACGAGCGAAACCGTGCGTGGCGTTCCTGCGTCCGGTGCCAGGATCACGGTGCCGGTAGCCGCGATGCCGGAGCGCGCGACGGTGAAGCCGGCATCGACCGTGTCGAACAGTTCGGTCTTCCATTGCTCCAGCGGGCGCAGATAGGAAATCGCCTCCACGGAGGGCGGCAGCGCATCCGACAACGCCGCGCCTTCCGCGCTGGCGGGATCCATCAGTAGACGGCGGATGCCGCTTTCGTGCAGTTGCTGCGCGAGCAGTGCCGGCCAGGAGCGCGCATCGGCCCGCCATACTCGAGCGCGCGCTGTCTCCAGCATCGTTTGGAAGACTGCGGGCAGATCGAGGGGCGCCGTGCCCTGGCGCTCGAGTCGCGACGCATAGTGTGCGTCGATGCGCTGGCCCAACCGGGCAGCATTGTCTATCGCGGAGTGGGAAGCAGGCGCGGCGCGCAACCGCGCCAGCATGCGCTCGCGCGAGGTCGAATCGATGGTCGGTTTCGTGCGTGCGCTCATCACGCCTCTCCATTTTCGGGGTTCGTGCGGCGCCATAGGAAACTCGCGAGGTGCTCGACCGCCAACGGCGCCCCCGATTGCTGCGAGGCGTGTCCGATGTTGAGCAGACAGCCACAGTCGGCCGAGACTAGCCGATCGCAACCCGCGGCGCAGGCCGAGGCAATCTTGTCTTTCACCATTGCGCCGGATATGTCGGGGTGCTTCAGCGAGAACGTGCCGCCGAAGCCGCAGCATTCCGATTCGCGTACGTGCTCCACGCGCGTGACGCCGGGAAGGGCGTCCAGGAGCCGCACGCCGTGTTCTCGAGTGCCCATTTCGCGGCGGGCGGAACATGACGTATGGAGCACCACGCGCTCGGCGGCCATCGCGCCGCCGGTCGTTTCGCTGAAATCGAGTCGTAGGACGTGCAGCAAGAATTCGCCCAATTCGTAGACGCGATTCGCGAGCGCGCGAGCACGGGCAGCCGCATCGGCATCTTCGTCGTCCTCGAACAACTTCGGCCAGTGATGACGGATCATGCCGGCACAGGAGCCAGACGGCACGACCACCGGCCAAGGCTCGGAGAACAGATCGAGTTGAGCGCGCGCCACCTCGCACGCTTCCCGAGGGTGGCCGCTCGTGTAGGCAGGCTGCCCGCAACAGCTTTGCTTGCGCGGAAAGTGGACCGTCAGGCCTTCGCGTTCGAGCAGCCGGACGGCGTCGAGCCCCGCTTGCGGCACGAACAAATCGATTAAACAGGTAGCGAATAAATAGACGTCGGTCGGGGGTGGGGGATAGCGTCGTGCCGTCATTTTCGTTCCACTGGGAAGAAGGGCGCTTGCGGCGAATGGGCCGTGGCGGCGAAACCCGCGAGCATTGACGCCATCATTGCGGCCGCCGAGAATGACTGCAAATTGGTTGGACCAGTTCGATGAGGCGAAGACGATGGATGGTGCGAGGCGGGTGGCAACGGCAGGCGCAGCGGGCGGCGGGCGCGTGGAAGCGGTGATGCGGCGCCTTGAAACCGCTCTGCTCGACGGTACGTGGACGCCGGGCATGCGTTTGCCGTCGGAGCGGCAACTTGCGGAGCAATACGGCGTGGCGCGCAATACGGTGCGCGAGGCGTTGCAGCGGCTCGCCGCGCGCGATCTCTTGCGAACCCGGCGCGGGGCAGGCGTGTACGTGACCGATCGGCTGCGCAGCGGTATCGTTTCGCCTTGGGGGCAACTCGTGGCCGATCATCCCGCGCTACGCGAGGACATTTTGGAATTCCGCCATGTCTTGGAAGGCGCCACCGCTTATTTCGCGGCGCTGCGGGCCGATGCGGCCGACCTCGAGCACATTCGCGCATTGCTGAGCGAACTCGAGCGGGCGCGCGAGGCTGACGATAAAGCGGCGGAAGCCGATGCCGACGCAAAACTGCACGATGTCATCGCGCGGGCGTCGCACAACACGATGTTTTTGCATTTGCATGCGAGCGTCGTGGGCATGCTGCGCGAGCACATCGCGATCAACGGTACCGGGTTGCGTGAGCAGCACCCCGACGCTTCCGAGCACCTGCTCGTCCAGCATCGCGCGCTGTGCGAAGCCATCTTGGCCCGCCGCCCCGAGCAAGCGCGGGACGCCATGCAGGCGCATATCGATTTCGTTGGCGCTCATGCGCTAAGCGAGGGCGAACGATAAAAACAGCACCCCCTAAACCGAATAAACCGGAAAGGCGGAATAAACCGGAAGGAAACCGGAAGGAAACCGGAAAGAAAGCGGCCGATTCGGATTCGTTATCGGCGGATGCGCGTTTCGGATTGTCCTGCTATTGCAGCGCTTCTATAGTCCTCGTCAAAGGTAGTCCAATCCAGGCACGGACCGAAGGGGTGGCACTGTGAACGAGATCGATCTGAAAGGGCGTGTCGTCGTCATTACGGGCGGCGCGCGCGGAATCGGCTACGCCGTAGCCCAGCGCGCGCTGCGCTCGGGCGCGGCCGTGGCGCTGTGGGACGTCGATGCCGAGCGCCTCGAACGCAGCCGCGGCGAACTCTCGGAGTGGGGCACGGTTTCGGCCGTTGCCGTCGATCTCGTCGACGAAGCAGCCGTCGAAGCCGCGGCGGCTTCCACGTTTCGCGAACACGGCTCGATCGACGTCTTGATCAACAGCGCCGGCATCACGGGCGGCAACGGTTCGACCTGGGAGCTCGATCCGGCCGTGTGGCGCAGGGTCATCGAGGTCAATCTGATCGGCTCGTACCTCACCTGCCGTGCCGTCGTGCCGCGCATGCTCGAGCGCGGCTACGGCCGCATCGTCAACATCGCTTCGGTGGCCGGCAAGGAGGGCAACCCGAATGCCTCGCACTACAGTGCGTCGAAGGCGGGCTTGATCGGATTGACGAAGTCGCTCGGCAAGGAGCTCGCCAAACGCAA
>NZ_JBQCIF010000133.1:0-5201 GCF_051953955.1 Trinickia sp.
GCGACGTCCGATACTTCGGCGCGCGTCGGCACCGGCGCATGGATCATCGATTCCATCATTTGCGTGGCCGTAATGACGAGCTTGTTCGACTCGCGCGCCATCCGGATCATCCGTTTTTGCAGCGCCGGCACGGCCGCGTTGCCGACTTCGACGGCCAAGTCGCCCCGGGCGACCATGATGCCGTCCGATGCGTCGAGAATGCCTTGCAGCGCGGGAATCGCCTCCGCGCGCTCGATCTTGGCGATCATCTTGGGCTTGTTGCCGTACGGCATGCCGGCGATGTTCGCGAGCTGGCGCGCCATCTCCATGTCGGTTGCATTCTTCGGAAACGAGACGGCGATGTAGTCGACGCCGATCGCCATCGCCGTGCGGATATCCTCCATGTCCTTCGCCGTCAGCGCGGGCGCCGTCAAGCCGCCGCCTTGGCGGTTGATGCCCTTGTTGTTCGACAGCTCGCCGCCGACTTTGACGATCGTGTGGATTTCTTCGCCGATCACTCGGGCAACCGTCAGCACGATCAAGCCGTCGTTCAGCAGCAGGACGTCGCCCGGCTTCAGGTCGCGCGGCAAATCGCGATAGTCGAGGCCCACGCGGTCGTCGTTGCCGAGCGCGCAGTTCGCGTCGAGGATGAACGGCTGGCCCGGCTCGAGCATGGTCTTGCCGTTCTCGAACTTGCCGACTCGAATCTTGGGCCCTTGCAGGTCGGCCATGATGGCGACCGCCCTTCCCGTCTGGCGCGCCGCCTCGCGCACGTGCTCGGCGCGCTGGCGGTGATCGTCGGCCGTGCCGTGCGAAAAATTCAGGCGTACGACGTCGACGCCCGCTTGCATCATCTGCAAGAGAACCTCGGGCGAACTCGATGCCGGTCCGATCGTGGCGACAATCTTGGTGGCGCGATGCATGTATCTCCTCGTCTGGGTGGTGTCGCTGGTAAACGGGCTGCGAGATGATGCGTCGGGCGCCTGGGACGAAGCGCTCGTGCGATTGGGGCTTTCTTGCGCGCCAGGTCGTGCCGGCGTCGCTTTGTCTTCATGGATCGGCTGGGCTTGCGCGGCGGTGCCGGCGAGCGGCACCGCAACCGGTTCGACCGGCCGCGGGGCGGACGGATTGCCCGCCGCCTCGACAGCCGATGCGCGGCGCACCGAACGGGCCGGTCGGGCCGGGCTCTTGGCCGACTTCGGAGCGCGCGCGCCCACGGTCAAGCCCGGGACTCGAGCACTTCGACGGCGGGCAGCTTCTTGCCCTCGAGGAATTCGAGGAATGCGCCGCCGCCCGTCGAGATGTAGCTGACCTTGTCGTGGATGCCGTACTTGGCGATCGCCGCGAGCGTATCGCCGCCGCCGGCGATCGAGAAAGCCGGCGACTTCGCGATCGCTTCGGCCAGCGTCTTGGTGCCGTTGCCGAATTGGTCGAATTCGAACACGCCGACCGGACCGTTCCAGACGATGGTGCCGGCGCTCGAAAGCTGCGTGGCGAGCGCCTTCGCCGTTTGCGGGCCGATGTCGAGGATCATGTCGTCGGCTTCGATGTCCGCGACGTTCTTGGTCACGGCCGCCGCCGTCGCCGAAAACTGCTTCGCCACGACGACGTCGGAAGGGATCGGCACCGAGGCTCCGCGCGCGCGCGCGCCCTCGATGATGGCCTTGGCCTCGTTCACGAGATCGGGCTCGGCGAGCGACTTGCCGATCTTCAGGCCGGCCGCGAGCATGAACGTGTTGGCGATGCCGCCGCCGACGATCAGCTGATCGACCTTTTCGGCGAGCGACTTGAGGATCGTGAGCTTGGTCGACACCTTCGAGCCCGCGACGATCGCCACGAGCGGGCGCTTCGGATTGCCGAGCGCCTTGCCGAGCGCGTCGAGCTCGGCCGCGAGCAGCGGGCCCGCGCAAGCGATCTTCGCGTACTTGGCGATGCCGTGCGTCGTGGCCTCGGCGCGGTGCGCGGTGCCGAATGCGTCGTTGACGTAGATGTCGGCCAGCTGCGCCATTTTCTGCGCGAGTTCGTCGCTGTTCTTCTTCTCGCCCTTGTTGACGCGGCAGTTCTCGAGCAGGACGACCTGGCCCGGCGCGACGTTCACGCCGTTCTCGACCCAATTGGCGACGAGCGGCACGTCGCGGCCGAGCAGCTCGGCCAGGCGTTTGGCGACGGGCGCCAGCGAATCTTCGGGTTTGAACTCGCCTTCGGTCGGGCGCCCGAGGTGCGACGTCACCATGACGGCGGCGCCCGCGGCCAGCGCGGCCTCGATGGCCGGCACGGAGGCACGCACGCGCGTGTCTTCGGTGATGTTGCCTTGCTCGTCCTGCGGCACGTTGAGATCGGCGCGGATGAAGACGCGCTTGCCGGACAGCAAGCCCTTTGCGATCAGATCGGAGAGACGCAGTACTTGGCTCATGGGAATGTACGCATGCAGGTTGGTGGACGGGCGAGTGCGCCCGCCGCGAGCGGGTGGCCCCGGTTCGCGGCGAGAGCGGCAGTCGAGCATTTTAGCCGATCGCCCCGCTCTCGAACCCGATCGGAGCACGAATGTCGCGTATTCGGGGAACGTATGTCGCAATCGGGTGGGTCGGGGGCGTGTCGCGGGCACGTCACGCGAAGAGGCGCAGCAACGTATAGGCGATCATGCCGACGATGATCGTGCCGACCATGCTGCGACGCCAGAGAAACCAGGCCAGCCCCGCCAACGTGCCGTAAAACGCATGATTGGACAGCGCAAACGAGATCCCCCTCGGCGTTTGCAGCACATCGGGCAGCACGACGGCAACGAGCGCGGCGGCCGGCGCGTAGCGCAGCGCGCGCTGCACGCGCTCCGGCAGCACGGCCCGCTCGCCGCCGAGCAGGAAGAACGCGCGCGTGGCGGCCGTCACGGCGGTCATCCCGACGATCGCGAGCCAGATTTGCATGGGCGACATCGTTCAGGGCTCCTTGCCGAAATCCGTGGAATGCGCCGAACGCGCGGTGGGCCGCGCGGTGCGCAGGCGGCGCAGATCGGCGCGTTCGGCCACGACGTCGGCGATGCTGCCCGCCGCGATGGCGGCGAACACGGCCAGCGGGAGCGCGAGCCGATAAGGCAGATCGATGGCGATGAGCGCCACGACGCCCGCCATCGCGACGGCCGCCAGCATCGAACGGCTGATGACGGCACTGACGATCAGCGGCACGAGGGCGAGCGTGCCCGCGAGATCGAGCCCCCAATTGTCCGGAACGGCGCTGGCGAGCAGGATGCCGGCGATCGACGAGACTTGCCAAAACACCCAACTCAGCAGCGACATCCCCCAGAAATAGGCCTCTTTGCCAGGCACGTAGCCGTTCGCGAACGCTTTCTTCTGAAACAGCAAGTAGACGACGTCGCCATTGAAATAGCCGAGCGCGAGCCGCCGCCAGAACGGCAAGTACGAGAAATGCGGCGCGAGCCCCGCGCTGAAGATGACGAAGCGCGTATTGACCATGGCCGCCGTGAGCAGCGCGGTCCAGATCGGCAACTTGGCGGCGAGGAGCGGCAGCACGGCGAGCTGGGACGAGCCCGCGTAGACGAGCAGCGACATGCCGAGCGCCTGCGGCACGCTCAAGACCGATTTGCTCATCGCCACACCAGTGACGAGGCCCCACGAGAACATGGCCATCAGCGTCGGCGAATAGTCGCGCACGCCGCTCGTGAAGGCGGCGCGGTCGGCGGGGCTGAGGCGAGAGAGCATGGCGGCCGGGCGGCGGGCCGGGCACGCGAGCCCGGCCGCCTGTTCGAATCAGAAGGTGTCCGATTATAGAGGCCGATTGCCCCCAACGCCCATAAACCAGCTAGCGCGTGCCGAGAAGCCCACAAAAGACGCTAAAATGGCGAACTCACTGGGGCACCCCCACCGCACCGCTAGGAGATACGTATGTCAATGGCCGATCGCGACGGCAAGATTTGGATGGACGGCAAGCTGATCGACTGGCGCGACGCCAAGATCCACGTCCTGACGCACACGCTGCACTACGGCATGGGCGTCTTCGAGGGTGTGCGCGCGTACAAGACGGTCGACGGTGCGAGTGCCATCTTCCGCCTGAAGGAGCATACGAAGCGTCTGCTGAACTCGGCGAAGATCTTCCAGATGAACGTGCCGTTCGATCACGAAACGCTTGCCGCCGCGCAATGCGAAGTCGTGCGCGAGAACAAGCTCGAGACCGCCTATCTGCGCCCGATCATTTGGGTCGGCTCGGAGAAGCTCGGCGTCTCCGCTCGCGGCAACACGATCCACGTGGCGATCGCGGCCTGGCCGTGGGGTGCCTACCTCGGCGAAGAAGGGATGACGAAGGGCATCCGCGTGAAGACCTCGTCGTTCACGCGCCACCACGTCAACGTCTCGATGGTGCGCGCCAAGGCGTCGGGCTGGTACGTGAACTCGATTCTCGCGAATCAGGAGGCGACGGCCGACGGCTATGACGAGGCACTGTTGCTCGACGTCGACGGCTACGTCTCCGAAGGCTCGGGCGAGAACTTCTTCCTCGTCAACAACGGCAAGCTCTACACGCCCGATCTGGCCTCGTGCCTCGACGGCATCACGCGCGATACGGTGATCACGCTCGCGCGCGACGCGGGGATCGAAGTCATCGAAAAGCGGATCACGCGCGACGAGGTCTATACGGCCGACGAAGCGTTCTTCACGGGCACCGCCGCTGAAGTCACGCCGATCCGCGAGCTCGACAACCGCACGATCGGCGCCGGCGCGCGCGGCCCCGTCACCGAAAAACTACAATCGGCGTTCTTCGACGTCATCGCGGGCAAGAACGCGAAGTATCAGCACTGGCTCACGAAGATCTGATGAAGATCTGATCCCTGAGCGCCGCCCGAACGCCGCACGCCACCCTGCCTATAACGAGAATCACGAGAATCCGTCTCATGAGCGAAACGAAGGAAATGCCGCTGGTCGAGCTGTCGGCCAAAGATTTGCCCGCTTACTGCCCGAATCCGTCGATGCCGCGCTGGAGCGCGCATCCGCGCGTATTCATCGACGTCACGCACGGCGAGGCGCGTTGCCCGTATTGCGGCACACGCTACAAGCTGCGCGACGGCGAGATCGTCAAGCATCACTGATTCGTCCCGTCGCCCACGCGCGGCGCAGTCAGCGCTCGTTCACGTCCCGGCCGGGGCGAACGCGCAAGCGGCGCGGGCGCGCGGGCGGCGGCCGCGGCGGGCCGGTTTGCGCCCCCGGCCGGGCGCCCCG
>NZ_JBQCIF010000134.1:0-30960 GCF_051953955.1 Trinickia sp.
TTTTCGCCTAGCGCATACGGCACGAGCCAATCGAGGGCGAGGGCGAGCGTCGCGCCGTTCGCCGCGCGCTGCGTGAGCCAATTGCGGTTGTGACGGCGGGCCGCCAACGCCGCGACCACGAGCGGCTGCAAGTCGTACGTCACGTAATGCAGCGCATCGCGCTCGCCGAAATCGACCGTCGCGCCGTCCGGCGCCACGTTCGCGCCGATCTGCTCGACGAACAGCCGCTGTGCCGCGGCGATGAGCTTGCGATCGTCGAGCGTGAAAGCCGCCATTGCGATGAGCTTGATGCGATGGCTCTCCCAGTTGTTGCGATAGGAGCCGCTCAACGGCCGCGGCTGCGCGTCCACGCGTTCGACGTAGCCGCCCGCGAGCTTGGCGATGAATGCCCCTGCCGCGTTGCGTGTCTTCACAGGCAATGCGCTCGCGGTCAAATCGTAGGCGAGGATCATCGAATCGAAGTGCGTCTCGTCGATCGGATTGAAGCTCGGCTGATAGGTCGTGGCCCATGCGAGCAAGAAGCGGTCGACGAGCCGCAGATAGCGATCGTCGCCCGTCGCACGCCAAACGAGCGCCGCGTCGCGCATCAGTTCGAGGTCCTGCTCCGCCTCGACGCTTTGGTCGTAGATCCCTTCGTGCGGCAGCGTGCCTTCAGTATGCAGATGGGCGAGCGGCTTGGGCTGATCGCCCAGCCGCGCCGCCACGCGCTTGACGAGCGCCTGGACGGCGGGCGCCGCACTCGCGCGCTCGCTCGTCTGCATGGCCGGCGCCGCGCAGAAATTCATCGCCGCGCGCGCCTCGCTCGTCGCGGCGAGCAGACCCGCGCACGCGATCAGCCAGGCCACGAGCGAAGCGCCCGGACTCGCCCATTCGTTGATTCGCGCGCTCCTTGCCCACCGTTGCTCCGTGGGCAGGCACGCCCTCTCTCGCCCCATCGATCGCTCCTTCTTTGGCTATCATCCCCGCGAACCGGACCACCCGACGCACACTGCGTTCGTTGCTCAAAGGGCAGCGCGTCGAGAGTCTGAGATGGTAGCCCGTATTCGCGATGAATGATGCGAGACGCCCGCGTTTGCGGGGCATCTCGCGCCGGCCTCGCGTCGATCTTGCCTATCAGGCGTAATCCGCCACCGGCACGCAGGAGCAGAACAAGTTGCGATCGCCGTAGGCGTTGTCAGCGCGGCCGACCGGCGGCCAGTACTTGCGCGCGACGAGCGACGGCAGCGGATAGGCTGCGGTCTCGCGCGAGTACGCGTGCGGCCACTCGTTCGCCGCCACGACCGCAGCCGTATGCGGCGCATGCTTGAGCGGGTTGTCCTCGCGATCGGCCCGGCCTTCCTCGACGGCGCGGATCTCGTCGCGAATCGCGATCATCGCCTCGATGAAACGATCGAGCTCCTCTTTCGATTCCGACTCCGTCGGCTCGACCATCAGCGTGCCCGGCACCGGGAAGCTCATCGTCGGCGCGTGGAAGCCGTAATCGGCCAGGCGCTTGGCGACGTCGTCGACGGTGATCCCGCTCGCATCCTTGATCGGGCGCAGATCGAGAATGCACTCGTGCGCGACGAGCCCGCCGGGGCCCGAGTAGAGCACCGGATAGTGCGGCGCGAGCCGCTTGGCGACATAGTTCGCGTTGAGGATCGCCACCTCGGTGGCCGCCGTCAGATTCTTCGCGCCCATCATCGCGATGTACATCCACGAGATCGGCAGAATCGAGGCCGAGCCATACGGCGCGGCCGATACCGCGCCGATGCCGCTTTCCGCCCGCCGATAGCCCGACGACGTCTGGTTCGGCAGGAACTGCGCCAGATGCGGCCCGACGGCCACGGGGCCGACGCCCGGCCCGCCGCCGCCATGCGGAATGCAAAACGTCTTGTGCAGATTCAAGTGCGAAACGTCGCCGCCGAATTGCCCGGGCGCCGTGAGTCCGACCATCGCGTTCATGTTCGCGCCGTCGACATACACCTGGCCGCCGTGCGCATGCACGATCTCGCAGATCTCGCGCACGTTCTGCTCGAACACGCCGTGCGTCGACGGGTACGTGATCATGATCGCCGCGAGCTTGGCTGCATGCTCGCCGGCCTTCGCCTTCAAGTCTTCGATGTCGACGTTGCCCTGCTCGTCGCATGCCACCACCACGACTTTCATGCCAGCCATATGCGCCGACGCGGGATTCGTGCCGTGCGCCGAGGCCGGGATCAAGCAGACGTCGCGATGGCCTTCACCGCGCGACGCGTGATACGCGTGGATGATGAGCAGGCCAGCGTACTCGCCTTGCGAGCCGGCGTTCGGCTGCAGCGAAACGGCTGCGTAGCCCGTGGCGGCAACGAGCATCTGCTCGAGCTGGTCGATCATTTCGCGATAGCCGACCGTCTGCTCGGCCGGCGCGAACGGGTGAATCTGCGAGAACTCGGGCCAGGTAACGGGCAACATCTCCGAGGTCGCATTGAGCTTCATCGTGCACGAGCCGAGCGGAATCATCGAGCGGTCGAGCGCCAGATCCTTATCGGCGAGCCCGCGCAGATAGCGCAGCATTTCCGTTTCGGAATGATGGCGGTTGAAGACGTGGTGCGTCAGATAGGCGCTCGTGCGCACGAGCGAAGCGGGCAGTGCGGCCATGTCGCCGCCCTGGCCCTGCTCCTCGGCGCGCGTGAGCGCCGTGTCGAGCGCGTCGACGTGCGGCACGTCGATCGCACCGGCGGCGCTCGCCAACACCGACAGCAGATCGGCTAGATCGGCGCGCTTCGTCGTTTCGTCGATGGAGACACCAACGCGCGTATCGCTCACGCGGCGCAAGTTGATGCGCAGGCGCTTGGCCGCATCGTGGACGGCAGCCGTGCGCGAGCCCGTTTCTATCGTCAGCGTATCGAAGAACGTCTCGTTGACGACCGGGTAGCCGAGCTGCTTCGCGCCGGCCGCGAGCAGCGCAGCTACGCGATGCACGCGCTGAGCGATCGTCTTGAGCCCATTCGGCCCGTGATAGACGGCATACATGCTGGCCATGATCGCGAGCAGTGCCTGCGCCGTACAGACGTTGGAGGTGGCCTTCTCGCGGCGAATGTGCTGCTCGCGCGTTTGCAGCGCGAGGCGCAGCGCACTTTTGCCTTGCGCATCGACGGTCACGCCGACGAGCCGGCCCGGCATCTGGCGCTTGAATTCGTCGCGCACGGCCATGTACGCCGCATGCGGGCCGCCGAAGCCGACCGGCACGCCGAAGCGCTGAGACGTGCCCACGGCGACGTCTGCGCCCCACTCGCCCGGCGGCGTGAGCAGCGTGAGTGCGAGCAAATCGGCCGCGACGACGACATGGCCGCCCGCCGCATGCACGGCTTCGGTCAGCGCGCGATAGTCGCGCACGTCGCCGCCCGCGCCCGGGTATTGCAGCAGCACGCCGAACGCATTGGCGCCGGCGGCGGCATGCGCTGGGCCGACCTGCACCTCGATGCCGATCGGCTCCGCGCGCGTGCGCACGACTTCGATCGTCTGCGGCAGCACGTCGTCGGCCACGTAGAAGACGTTCGACTTCGACTTGCCGGCACGCTGCAGCAGCGTCATCGCTTCGGCCGCGGCCGTGGCTTCGTCGAGCAGCGACGCGTTCGAAATCTCCAGCCCGGTCAGATCGCCGATCATCTGCTGAAAATTCAGCAACGCTTCCAAGCGGCCTTGCGAGATTTCGGGCTGATACGGCGTATAAGCCGTGTACCAGGCCGGATTCTCGAGCACGTTGCGCAAGATCACGGCCGGCGTGTGCGTGTTGTAGTAGCCCTGCCCGATATAGGAGCGGAACACCTCGTTCTTGTCCGCGAGCGCGCGCAGGTGCGCGATCGCCTCCGCCTCGCTGCGCGGCTCGGCAAACGGGCCGAGCGGCAGCGGATCGGTGCGGCGGATCGCCTGCGGAATCACCGCATCGATCAGCGCGGCGCGCGACTCGAAACCGAGCACCTCGAGCATCTTGCGCTGGTCGGTGCCGTCCGGGCCGATGTGCCGCTCGGCGAAGGCGTCATGCACTTCGAGCGCGGCGAGCGAGAGAGGGGAGCGGTTCATCAGACGATCCGGGTGTTCGAGCTTCATAGTAGGGCAGCGAGTGGGCGCGGCGAGTTCCGCTCCGACAGCAGGCGAAACGCGCCACGCGGCAGAAAACGAAAGGGAATGATCAGCCGACGAGCTTTTGATAGCCGGCGGCGTCGAGCAGCTTGTCGACCGAGGCCGAATCCGCGAGCTTCACCTTGAACAGCCAGCTCGCGTAGGCGTCCTGGTTCACGGCGTCGGGCGTGTCGACGAGCGCTTCGTTGACGGCCACGACCTCGCCCGAGACGGGCGAGTAAATGTCGGAGGCTGCCTTCACCGATTCCACGACGCCGATCGAGTCGCCGGCCGTGATGGCCTTGCCGACCGCGGGCAGTTCGAGAAATACGATGTCGCCGAGCGTCTCTTGCGCGTGATCGGTGATGCCGACCGAGACCGTGCCGTCGGCTTCGGTTCTGACCCACTCATGTTCCTCGGTGTATTTCAGATCGGCCGGGACGTTACTCATGTGAAGCTCCTGGTGAAATAGGGAATGCGTTGAATTAATAACGTTGGGCCCGCGTTCGGGCCGGATAATCGCGCGCGGAGCCGGCCCCTTAGCCGACGAGCACCTTGCCGCCCCGCACGAACGGCAGTTTTACCACGCTTGCGGGGAGGGCTTTGTCGCGAATCCGCACTTGCACGATATCTCCGGGGCGCACGCCGGGCGGGACGCGCGCAAACGCGATCGATTCTTGCATCGTCGGCGAGAAGGTCCCGCTCGTGATTTCGCCGTCGCCATGGGCCGTCACGACTTTCTGATGCGCGCGCAGCACGCCGCCGGCTTTGCCGTTCTCCTTTTGCAGGATGAGGCCGACGAACGCTTGGCGCGAACCGTCGCGCTCGAGCGCCGCGCGGCCGACGAAGTTCCGGCCGGCGCTCAGATCCACGGTCCAGGCGAGGCCGGCGTCGAGCGGCGAGACCGCTTCGTCCATGTCCTGGCCGTATAGGTTCATGCCGGCTTCGAGCCGAAGCGTATCGCGCGCGCCAAGGCCGCACGGACGCACGCCCGCTGCTTGCAGCGCCTCCCAGAACGCGACGACGTGTGCGGCCGGCACGATGATTTCGAAGCCGTCCTCGCCCGTGTAGCCGGTGCGCGCGATCGTCAGCTCGCCATAGGGGGCAACGTTCGCGCGGGCGGCGTTGAACGGCTTCAGCAGTTCCGTCGCCTCGCGCGCGGCCGGCAGCACCTGCCAGACCTTCGCGCGCGCGTTCGGGCCTTGCACGGCCACGATCGCCAGATCGCGCCGCGGCGTGATGGCCAAGCCGAAATCGCGCTCGGCGTTCAGCCGGTTGAACCAGGCAATATCCTTGTCGGCCGTGCCGGCATTGACGACGACGCGAAAAAAGTCGTCGGAGAAAAAGTAGACGATCAGATCGTCGATGACGCCGCCGCTTTCGTCGAGCATGCACGAATAGAGTGCACGGCCCGGTGTGTTCAGCTTGCCGACGTTATTGGCGATCGCATATTCGAAGAACGCGCGGGCTTTGGGGCCGGCGAAATCGACCGCACACATGTGCGAGACGTCGAACATGCCCGCGTCGGTGCGCACGGCGTGGTGTTCGTCGATTTGCGAGCCGTAGTTGACAGGCATGTCCCAGCCGCCGAAATCGACCATGCGCGCATTGAGGGCACGGTGAGCGGCGTTCAGGGGGGTGTGTTTCAGTTCGGTCATTGGGGCCTCGGCGCGCAAAGGTTTCGCGAAAACGAAAAAGGGCCATGCTGCCGACGCGAGCAAGGCTATTGCCTGCTGCGAATGCGATGCATGACCCCTCTGTCCTCGGTACCTGAGAGATTGCGCCGGCGGGGACGAATACCGTTTCCGCCCGTTGCTGCGCGCGCCCCTTCGGTGGGCGGCTTGCTCGCGAGCGATGCGCCGATACCCCTACTGCCGGGCGGGCCGCTGCGAACTACCACCACTCTCCAGAGTCCGAAAAGCCAGTTTGTGCTGCTTTTCGACGCGGTCGGTCCTTTTGCCTGAGAGTTTATGGGTGTGCCCCTTCGGCGGCGCTGCCGGCGGGCCTGAAACCCTACCGCCAACGCACTCTCCCGACGCGTGCGCGAAATTTACGCGAGCGTAAGGGGGTTGTCAAATCGGGGTTGTCAAATCGGCGGATGCGCGCCCGGTACGAATTGAGCGTAAGCGCGTACAGCAGGCACGGCCAAGACGCGGTAACTTAGCAGCAATGAGGAGGAAAAGCTCATGTCGCCTTTGTCGAATCGCTTCTGTCCTAATGATCATGACATCCGCCTGCTCGCCGCGGGCCGTGTGACTTTCTCTTCGCCCGGCGCGCTCGAGCGCGCGCTGCCCACGCTGGTCGAGCGCGCCCGCGCCGTGCCGACCGGGACGCTTGCCGACGTGTTTCGCGACGTCGATGCCGACGCGCTGCTGTTCGTTGCGGCCTGGCGCGTGACGCGCTTCGAAGCGGCCGAGCGCACCGTCGTCGATGCCATCGCTCACGCCATCGAGCCCGTGCGCGCGGAGGCCGAGCCCGTGTGGGTCGACGTCGCGGTGCCCGCGGGCGCTTGGACCTCAGGGCGCAGCGGGCCCGGGGAATGTATCGTGCTCGTGCGCCAGCCGCTGGAACGACCGAGCGCGATCATCCAGACGAGCTGGGTCGATCAGGTTCTGCTCGCGCTCAATGGCGATGCGGAACCGCCTGACGGATTGATCTCGGCTAATTTTTTCGCGACGCATGACGAGGCCGCCGTGCTGAACTTCGCGCGCTGGAAGAGTCCCGAGGCGCATCGCGAGGCGCTCGCGCGTGGCCATTATGGGCAGCACGACAGCATCGGGAAATCGCCACTGTGGCAAGCCACGCGGGAACATCCGGGCATCAGCGCCGAGCATGAGGTTTGCCGGTATGAGCGGGCGTCGTGAGGCTCGATCCGCTCGCTCAGCCAACCACCGCGACGCGGTACTTCGTCACCTGCCGATACGGCTTGTCGGGGCGGGAAATCATATCTTCGCGATCGGCCATGTTGATCTGATTCGGGAACCCGCCCGCCTCGAGGCACAGTCCCGCATAGCGCGCATAGGCCACGCCGCCCCGTCCGCGCACGCCGTCGAGATAATTGCCCGTATACAGTTGCAAGCCGCGCTGATCGGTCGATACCGTCATCCCCCGTCCGCTCGCCGGGTCGTAGATCCGCGCCACGTCATACACGGGCCGCGCGCCGGCATCTCGCCGGCCTTCATTCGCCTGGCGCAGCACGTAGCAGTGATCGAAGCCGCGCGCGAGCGAAAGCTGTTCGTGCGGCCACTCGAGCCGCGCGCCGATGGGCGCCGCCTCCCGAAAGTCGAACGCATTGCCGACGACGGATGCTTCCCGAATCGGAATCAGCGTCGGATCGACTTCGAAGAACGCATCGGCATCGATCGAGAGCACATGGCCTTTAATGTCCGCACCGGGCTGAGCCGCCAGGTTGAAATACCCGTGGCTCGTCAGATTGAGCGGCGTCGGGGCATCGGTGCTCCCGCGATAATCGATCGTCAGCTCGCCCTCGTCGTCGAGCGTATAGCGCACTTCGACACTGACGTTGCCCGGAAACCCCGCGTCGCCTTCCTCGGAATCGACCGTCAGCACGAGCGCGCCATCATCCTCGCGTGCCTGCCAGATCGCACGGTGAAAACCCGTTGCCCCACCGTGCAGCGAATTGTCGCCCTCGTTGCGATCAACGGTGTAATCGATGCCGTCGAGCGTGAAGCGCCCGCCCGCGATGCGGTTCGCCCAGCGGCCGACGAGCGCGCCCATGTACGTCTTCGCTTCCCAGTAGTCGGCGGGCGTATCGTGCCCGAGCAGGATGTCGCCGAGCCGGCCCGCGCGATCGGGCGCGTGCCAGGAAACGAGCGTTGCGCCGAGTTCGCTCACGGACACTCGCATGCCGTGCGCGTTGCGCAGCGTGAACAGATGAACGGTGCGACCGCCGGGCAGCGTGCCCCACGGTTCGTGCGATAGCTTGGCGGTGCTGATCATATCGTCGTCAATGAATCGAAATAGGAAGTCGGGAATAGGGGAATTCAAATCGGAAATCGGGAAGCCGGAGGCACATTTTCAAGCCATGCCGCGCCCATCGCTACACCGCCTCGCCTGCGCTCTCGCGCGCCTGATATTCGCGCGGCGTGCAGCCGAGTTCGCGGCGAAACACCGCATGCAGATATTGCACCGACTTGAAGCCGCAGCGCACGGCTACTTCGGCGCTCGATACGTCGCGCTTGACGAGCAGCGCCTTCGCCGCGTCGAGCTTTTGCCGAAGGATCTCTTGATGCACGGTACAACTGAGCTCGCGCCGGAAATGCTCCTCGAGCGACGAGCGCGAGACACCGACATAATCGGCGACTTGCTCCGTTCGAATCCCTTGGCATGCGTACTGCCGGATGAAATGGCGGGCCCGTGCGACATACGGGCTCGCCAGCGGCTGGTGCTTCGTCGAATCGAGTACGTTGATGCCGACGGGCGGCACGAGAATTCGATGTCCCGGAAAGCGCGCGCCGTGCAGCATTTGATGGAGGACGTGCGCCGCCGTGCGGCCCATCTCCTCGGTGCCCTGAATCACGGAAGACAGCGGAATGCGCGTCAGCGTGCGCGTGAGCGGATCGTTGTCGATGCCGATGATCGCGACGTCCTCGGGCACGGGAATACCGGCAATCACGCACGCCTGCAGCAATTGCCGCGCGCGAGCATCGGTGACTGCGATGATGCCGACTGGCTTCGGCAGCGCATGGAGCCACTGCGTCAATTGCTCGATCGCTTGATTCCAGATCGGCGCGCTCGTCGACAGCCCGCGGTAAATCTCGGCGTCGAGCTGCTCGCGCGTGCGTCCGTCGGCTTGGCGCAAGCGCGCGAATGCCAGCTCCCGCTGCCGCGCCCAGCGATGCTCGTTCGATAGCGGCAGGCTGTATAGCGCGAAGTGCTGCAGCCCCGCGCCGATCAAATGCGTATAGGCGAGCGAGACGAGCTTGACGTTGTCGGTCGCGATATACGGCACGTTGTCCGGATAGTGGGACGGATCTTCGAACGAGGAGCCCACGGCCACCACGGGCAGCCGGCAATCGGCAAGCGCTTCGCAGACGGCCGGATCGTCGAAATCGGCAATGATGCCGTCGCCGTCGAAGCGTTCGATGCCGCCTAGACGGCAGCGAAAGTCTTCCTCGAGAAACAGGTTCCAACCCACGCGCGTCGAAAGCAAATACTGGCCCACGCCCGTGATGATTTCACGGTCGTAGACCTTGTTCGCGTTGAACAGCAACGCGATGCGATGCGCCTTTTGCGGCGCGGGAGCGCTCGCTTTCGCCTTCAAAGCGGCTCCGGGCCGACTCGCGCAGCCAGTAAAGCTTCGCGCATGGTGTCGTCTCCTAGTTCTGCTAAAGCGATCGCCGATCGATCTCGCTCATCGCTTGTTCTTCGTAGGTCCTTCATCCGGTCTTAGCCGGCGCTGACCGCGTTCGCCTGCCGCACCGGTTGCGCGCCGGCAGCCGCTTCCCGCCGTCTCCCGCGCCTTCCACGATTCTAGGCGCGAATGCCGAGCCTGCCGCGAACTTCGGCACGCGCCAGCAAGAAACGTTAATCGCGCTGTGCAATTTCGCAATTGTGGCCGAAGCGGCGCCGCTGCACCATGGCCGCACCCGATGACCGGCCGCTCCCACGGCCGGCGTCGCGTCGAGAACCGCATTGCTGGCGCGCGAGTCGCCGCGCGCACGCGCCGCTTACCCAATCGGCAAAGACAGGCGACGTTCCAACATATAAGACAGGAGTGGAGACATGGCATTCGCAAAGCGTCGTTCCATTTTAGGCTCGCTCATCGCCGGCGCCGTGCTCGCCGGCATCTCGCTTGCGGCGCCGCTCGCGCACGCGAGCAAGGACAAACCCGTCATCGGCTTTTGCATCGACGATCTGCGCGTCGAACGCTGGGCGCGCGATCGCGATTACTTCGTCGCCGCGGCGCAAAAGCTCGGCGCGACCGTTTCGGTGCAGTCGGCCGACGCCAGCGAAGAGCGTCAGATTTCGCAGATCGAAAACCTCATTTCGCGCGGCGTCGATGTGATCGTCATCGTGCCGTTCAATTCGAAGACGCTCGGCAACGTCGTTGCCGAAGCGAAGAAAGCCGGCATCAAAGTCATTTCCTATGACCGCCTGATTCTCGATGCCGACGTCGACGCCTACAACTCGTTCGACAACGAGAAGGTCGGCGAGCTGCAAGCGAAGGGCGTCTACGATGCGCAGCCGAAGGGCAACTACTTCCTGCTCGGCGGCGCACCGACGGACAACAACGCCAAAATGCTGCGCGAGGGCCAGCTGAAGGTGCTTCAGCCCGCGATCGACCGCGGCGACATCAAGGTCGTCGGCCAGCAGTGGGTGCCGGAATGGAGTGCCGCGACGGCGCTGCGCATCGTCGAAGACGCGCTCACGGCCAACAACAACAAGATCGATGCGATCGTCGCTTCGAACGACGGCACGGCCGGCGGCGCGATCCAAGCGCTCGCCGCGCAAAAGCTCGCCGGCAAGGTGCCCATCTCGGGCCAGGATGCGGACCTCGCCGCCGTGAAGCGCGTCATCGCCGGCACACAGACGATGACCGTCTACAAGCCGATCAAGCTCATTGCGAGCAATGCGGCCACGCTCGCCGTCGATCTCGCGAAAGGCATCAAGCCCGCGTACAACGCGCAATACGACAACGGCAAGAAGAAGGTCGATACGATCCTGCTGCAGCCGATCGTGCTGACGAAGAAGAACGTCGACGTCGTCGTCAAAGACGGCTTCTACACGCAAGCGCAGATCTCGAGCCAATAACGCCCGGAACCGAAGCGCGCGGCGCCCGCGCACGCGGGCGAGCCGCGCGCCCGGCGTATCGAACAAGGAACGAGACGCATGGCGCAAAACGAACCATTGCTGTCGCTTCAGGGCATCGTCAAGACGTTCTCGGGCGTCAAGGCGCTCGACGGCATCGATTTGTCGGTTCGCCCCGGCGAATGCCTAGGCCTGTGCGGCGAGAACGGCGCAGGCAAATCCACATTGATGAAAATCGTCTCGGGCGTCTATCCGCACGGCACCTGGGATGGCGAAATCCTCTGGGACGGCGCGCCCTTGCGCGCCTCGAACGTGCGCGACACCGAGCGCGCCGGCATCGTCATCATCCACCAGGAACTGATGCTCGTGCCCGAACTTTCGGTGGCCGAAAACATCTTCCTAGGCAACGAGATCACGCTGCCCGGCGGACGGATGAACTACGCGGCGATGCATCAGCGCGCCGACGCGCTGCTGCGCGAGCTCGGGATCGAAGGCATCAACGTCGCGCAGCCCGTCATGAATTTCGGCGGTGGTCATCGACAGTTGATCGAAATCGCCAAGGCGCTGAACAAGCAGGCGCGGCTCCTGATTCTGGACGAGCCGTCTTCCTCGCTGACGGCGGCCGAAACGCGAATCTTGCTCGATATCGTCCGCGATTTGAAGCGGCGCGGCGTCGCTTGCATCTACATCTCGCACAAGCTGGAAGAAGTCGAGGCCGTCTGCGATACGGTGACCGTGATCCGCGACGGCCGCCACGTCGAAACGGCGCCGCTCGCCGCCATGCCGCCGTCGCGCATCGTCGCGCTGATGGTCGGCCGCGAAATCACGAATCTCTTTCCGCGCGAGCCGCACGAAATCGGCGAGACCGTGCTCGAGGCGCGCAACGTCACCTGCTTCGACGTGACGAACCCGCGCCGCAAGCGCGTCGACGACATGTCGTTCAACGTTCGCCGCGGCGAGATTCTCGGTGTCGCCGGGCTAGTCGGCTCGGGCCGCACCGAATTGATGCAAGCGGTCTTCGGCGCGTATCCGGGCACGTATCGCGCGTCGGTTGCCGTCGAAGGCCGCGCCATCGCCGTGCGCACGCCCGGCGACGCGATTCGCGCCGGCATCGGCATGGTGCCGGAAGACCGCAAGGCGCACGGCATCGTCCCGGACCTCGGCGTCGGCCACAACATCACGCTTGCCGTGTTGCGGCGCTTCGTCAAGCACGGCGCCATCGACGCCGCCGCCGAGCTCGACACGATTCACAAGTCGATGAAGCAGCTTTCGGTGCGCGCGGCGCATCCGTTCCTGTCGATCGCGAACCTATCGGGCGGCAATCAGCAAAAGGCCGTGCTCACGCGCGTGCTGCTGACCGAGCCGAAGGTGCTGATTCTCGACGAGCCCACGCGCGGCGTCGACGTCGGCGCGAAGTACGAGATCTACAAGCTCGTCTTCGCACTCGCCAAGCAAGGGATGGCGATCATCGTCGTTTCTTCCGAGCTGCCCGAGGTGCTCGGCTTGTCCGACCGCGTCCTCGTCATGGGCGAGGGCGAGCTGCGCGGCGATTTCGCCAACGACGGCCTCACGCAAGAGGCCATTCTCACGGCCGCCATCGAGCCCGCTCGCCGGGCCGCGGCCGCTTCACCCAACGAGACCGCACCCGCATGACACCGGACCTCTCCTCCGCCCGCCCGGGAAGCAGCGCCGCGCCGGCCGGCGCCGACCGCATCCGCCAATGGTTCGCGCGCTACAAGATTCTCGCGCTGCTCATCGCCGTCGCGCTGATTTGGCTGTTCTTCACGGTGCTGACGCACGGCGCGTTCGCCACGCCGCGCAACCTGTCGAACCTGCTGCGGCAAATGGCCATCAGCGGCATGCTCGCCTGCGGCATGGTCTTCGTCATCATCGCCGGCGAAATCGACTTGTCGGTCGGCTCGCTGCTGGGGCTGCTCGGCGGGATCGCCGCGATCCTCGACGCCAATCGCCACTGGCCGATCGAAGCCACGATCCCCGTCGTGCTCGCACTCGGCATCGTTGCCGGTCTGTTCAACGGCTGGCTCTCGACCTACCGGCGCGTGCCGTCGTTCATCGTCGGTCTCGGCGGCATGCTCGCCTATCGCGGCATCTTGCTCGGCATCACGGGCGGCTCGACGATCGCGCCCGTGTCGGACCGCTTCGTCTTCCTCGGGCAAGGCTATCTGCCGCGCCTGGCCGGCGACACGCTCGCCCTGCTGCTGTTCGCCGTGCTGGCGTTCGTGACGGTGCGTGCCCGCGGCAACCGCCGCCGCTACGAGCTGCCCGTGCCGCCGCTGTGGCAAGACGCCGTGAAGATCGTCGGGGCCGGCGCCGTGATCTTCGCCTTCATGGCGACGCTGAACGACTACGGCGGCATTCCCGTACCCGTGCTGCTCGTGCTGCTGATGCTCGGCATCTTCACGTGGATTGCCACGCAAACCGTGTTCGGCCGCCGCATCTATTCGGTCGGCTCGAATCTCGAGGCCACGCGCTTGTCCGGCGTCGACACGAACCGCGTCAAGCTCGCGATCTTCGCGCTCATGGGCCTCATGTGCGCGTTCGCGGGCGTCGTCAATACGGCGCGGCTCGCGGCCGGCTCGCCATCGGCCGGCAACATGGGCGAGCTCGATGCGATCGCGGCCTGCTTCATCGGCGGCACGTCGATGCGCGGCGGCTCCGGCACCGTCTATGGCGCGCTGATCGGCGCGCTCGTCATGGCCAGTCTCGACAACGGCATGTCGATGCTCGACGTCGATGCCTACTGGCAGATGATCGCGAAAGGCGCGATCCTAGTGATTGCCGTTTGGATCGACGTCGTTTCGCGCACGAATCGGCGCTGAAAGGCAGCGCAATCCCGGCCTGTTGCACCGCAGCACCGAATCGGGCGCTGCGCGCGGGCTGCATTTTCTTCAAACGTGGAATTTCGCCATGTCGTACGCCATTTATCCGAGCTTGGTCGACCAGACCGTCGTCGTCACGGGAGGCGGCAGCGGCATCGGCGCCGCGATCGTCGAAGCGTTCGCCGCGCAAGGCGCGCGCGTCTTTTTCCTCGATATCGCCGAAGCCGATTCGCAGGCGCTCGTCGAGCAGCTGCGAGGCAGCAAGCATCCGCCCGTCTTTCATCGCTGCGACCTGCGCGATATCGAGGCGATCGGGCGCATTTTCGACGCTATCGTCGCCGAAGCGGGGCCGATCGGCGTGCTCGTCAACAACGCGGCGAACGACGATCGCCATACGATCGGCTCGGTGACGCCCGCCTACTGGGACGAGCGCATCGCCGTCAACTTGCGGCACCAATTTTTCTGCGCGCAATATGCGGCTTCCGGCATGAAGACTGCGCGCAAAGGGGTGATTCTGAACTTCGGCTCGATTTCGTGGCACAGCGCGCTGCCGAACCTTTCGATCTACATGACGGCGAAGGCCGGCATCGAGGGGCTCACGCGCGGGCTGGCCCGCGACCTCGGCGGCTACGGCATCCGCGTCAACGCGATCGTCCCGGGCGCCGTGCGCACGCCGAGGCAGATGAAACTGTGGCAATCGCCCGAAAGCGAGGCGAAGCTCGTCGCCGAT
Organism: Trinickia sp.; assembly: GCF_051953955.1. Lineage (GTDB taxonomy): Bacteria > Pseudomonadota > Gammaproteobacteria > Burkholderiales > Burkholderiaceae > Trinickia. The sequence continues at coordinate 14,425 of NZ_JBQCIF010000134.1, forward strand.
CAATGCCTACCCGAGCGGGTCGAGCCCGAGCACGTCGCGCGCATGGTCTTGTTTCTTGCATCGGACGACGGTTCGCGGTGCTCGGGACGCGAGTACTTCGTCGATGCGGGATGGTATGGAGCCTCTTCATGATTTCCCCCGAATGCATCTGGCCCTTGGGCGCCGAACTCGGCGAAGGGCCCGTGTGGAGCAAAACCGATAAAGCCGTCTATTTCGTCGACATCAAGCGCAAGCACATCCACCGTTACGCGACCGACTCGCGCGAGACGATGACCTGGCCCGCCCCGAGCGGGCCCGGGTTCATCATCCCCGCGTCCGACGGCCGGTTCGTCTGCGGGCTGCGCAAGGGACTCTATCGATTCGACGCCCGCACGGGCACCTTCGACAAACTGGCAGACGTCGAGCAAGATCGCGCCAGCAACCGCTTGAACGATGGTTTTGCCGACCCGCAAGGCTACTTGTGGTTCGGAACGATGGACGACGACGAGAACGAGCCGACCGGCGCGCTCTACCGCGTGGGCGACGACGGCAAGATCGCGCTCTGCGACGACGGCTACGACATCGCCAACGGCCCGGCGATGAGCCCCGATCGGCGCACGCTCTACCACACCGATACGCGCGGCCGGACGATCTACGCATCCGACGTCGCCGACGATGGCACACTGTCGAACAAGCGAGCCTTCATCAAAGTCCAAGGCTCGGCGTTCCCCGACGGCATGGCGGTCGATGCCGAAGGGTGCCTGTGGGTGGCCCTTTATACGGGCGGATGCATCGAACGCTATTCGCCGGACGGCAAGCAGATCGACACGGTCGCCTTCCCTTGCTCGAACGTCACGAAGCTCGTGTTCGGCGGCGACGACTTGCGCACTGCCTACGTGACGACTGCGCTCAAGGGATTGAGCGAGGCCAAGCGCGAGCGCGAAACGCTGGCGGGCGGCTTGTTCGCCTTCCGCTCGCCGGTGCCGGGCCTGCCCCAAAACGTGTTGACGCGCGGCCTCGTGCACGCGCGCTGATCAGGAGAACGAAAGAGCCATGTCGACGAAGCCCCCGCGCAGGCTGCGCAGCCAAAACTGGTTCGACGATCCGAGCCACGCCGACATGACGGCGCTCTACGTCGAACGCTTCATGAACTATGGCCTCACGCGCGAGGAGCTGCAGTCGGGCCGGCCGATCATCGGGATTGCGCAGACTGGCAGCGATCTTGCCCCCTGCAATCGCCATCACATCGAGCTGGCCGCGCGCACGAAGGCCGGAATCCGCGACGCGGGCGGCATTCCGATGGAGTTTCCGGTTCATCCGCTCGCCGAGCAAAGCCGGCGGCCCACGGCGGCGCTCGATCGCAATCTCGCCTACCTGGGGCTCGTGGAAATCCTGCACGGCTATCCGCTCGACGGCGTCGTGCTGACGACGGGCTGCGACAAGACGACGCCGGCTTGCCTCATGGCCGCGGCCACCGTCGACCTACCGGCCATCGTGCTCTCGGGCGGCCCGATGCTCGACGGCTGGTTCGAGGGCAAGCGCGTGGGGTCCGGCACCGTCATCTGGCACGCGCGCAACCTGCTCGCGGCCGGCGAGATCGACTACGAAGGCTTCATGCAGCTCACGGCGGCTGCCTCGCCGTCGATCGGTCATTGCAATACGATGGGCACGGCGCTCTCGATGAACAGTCTGGCCGAGGCGCTCGGCATGTCGCTGCCGGGCTGCGCCTCGATTCCGGCGGCCTATCGCGAGCGCGGGCAGATGGCCTACGTGACGGGCAAACGCATCGTCGAGCTCGTGCGCGACGACATCCGGCCCTCGCAGATTCTGACGCGCGAGGCGTTCGAAAATGCGATCGTCGTAGCGTCAGCACTCGGCGCATCGACGAACTGCCCCCCGCATTTGATTGCCATCGCACGTCATATCGGCGTCGAACTGTCGCTCGACGATTGGCAACGCCTTGGCGCCGACGTTCCGCTCTTGGCGAACTGCATGCCGGCCGGCGAGTATCTCGGCGAGGGCTTCCATCGGGCGGGCGGCGTACCGGCCGTCCTGCGGCAGCTTACGCAAGCGGGCCTGCTGCACGGCGAATGCTCGACCGTGTCGGGGCGCACGATCGCGGAGATTGCCGCGCAGGCGCCCGATGCCGATGGTGAGGTCATTCGTTCGTACGCCGAGCCGTTGAAGCACGGCGCGGGGTTCATCGTCCTGTCGGGCAACTTCTTCGACAGCGCGATCATGAAAATGTCGGTGGTCGGCGAAGCGTTCCGGCGTGCGTACCTGAGTGAGCCGGGGGCCGAGAACGCGTTCGAGGCGCGCGCCGTCGTCTTCGACGGCCCGGAAGATTATCGGGCACGCATCGACGATCCCGCGCTGCGGATCGACGAACGCTGCATTTTGGTCATGCGCGGCTGCGGCACGCTCGGCTACCCGGGCAGCGCCGAGGTCGTCAACATGGCACCGCCGGCCGCGCTCGTGAAGCGCGGCGTGACGTCGCTGCCCTGCATGGGCGACGGGCGGCAAAGCGGGACCTCGGCCAGCCCGTCGATTCTGAACATGTCGCCTGAATCGGCGGCCGGCGGCGGCCTCGCGCTCATGCGCACCGGCGATCGCGTGCGCGTCGATCTGAACGCGCGGCGCGTCGAATTGCTCGTCGACGAAGCCGAGCTGGCCCGGCGCCGCGAAGAATCGATACCGAGCGTGCCGGCCTCGCAAACGCCTTGGCAGGAAATCTACCGGCAATTCGTCGGGCAGCTTTCCACCGGGGGCTGCCTCGAGCCCGCCACGCTTTATTTGAAAGTGATCGAGACGCGCGGCGATCCGCGCCATTCGCACTGATCCGATCCCGTTGCGATCCGATTGATGCAACCGTTCCATTCAACGCAAAACCTGACCGACATGTCCATCGATCCCGCCTCCTGCCTGCCTTCGGACCTCGACCATGCGCTGCTCGTCGGCCGCGTGTGGCGCGGCGCGCCCATCGACGGCCCGTCGGTCGTCGTCGTCCGTCATGGCGAAGTATTCGACATCACGGCCAGCGCGCCGACGACGAGCGACTTGTTTGACCGCAGCGACGTAGCCGCTTTCGCGCGTTCGGCACCCGGAGAATCGCTCGGCTCGGTGCACGAGCTCTTGCGCGCGAGCGCCGGCGCCGGCGTGCGCGGCGCCGCTCAGCCGCAATCCGACGCTGCTTTCCGTCTCCTCGCTCCGTGCGACGTTCAAGCCATCAAGGCTTGCGGCGTGACGTTCGCGGTCAGCCTGCTCGAACGCGTGATCGAAGAGCAAGCCGGCGGCGACCCGGGCCGCGCGGCCGAGATCCGCGACTCGCTGCATACGCTGATCGGCACCGATCTCGCGAAGATTCAGCCCGGTTCGGCGGCCGCCATGCGCTTGAAGGACGAGCTCAAACGCCGCGGCGCCTGGTCGCAATACATGGAGGTCGGCATCGGCGAGGATGCCGAAGTCTTTACGAAATCGCAGCCGATGTCGGCCGTCGGATTCGGCGCCGAAGTCGGGCTCTATCCGACTTCCGCTTGGAACAATCCCGAGCCCGAGATCGTGCTCGCCGTCAACGCGGGAGGCCAGATCGTCGGCGCGACGCTCGGCAACGACGTCAATCTGCGCGATATCGAAGGACGCTCGGCGCTGTTGCTCGGCAAGGCGAAGGACAACAACGGCTCGTGTGCGATCGGCCCGTTCGTTCGCCTCTTCGACGAGCGATTCACGCTCGACACGATCCGCGAGGCGAGCGTGTCGCTGCTGATCACGGGCGAAGACGGCTTCGTGCTCGAAGGCGTGAGCCACATGCGCGAGATCAGCCGCGATCCGCTCGATCTCGTCGCACAAACGCGCGGCGCGCATCACCAGTACCCCGACGGGTTCATGCTTTTCCTCGGCACGATGTTCTCGCCGATCAAGGACCGCGATGCGGCCGGCGGCGGCTTTACGCATCATCTCGGCGACGTCGTGACGATCTCGACGCCGGCTCTCGGCGCGCTCGTCAACACCGTGCGGCTGTCGACCGATATCGCGCCTTGGGACTTCGGCGTGCGAGCGTTGTATCGGAACTTGGCGACGCGCGGCGTGATTTAGCGCCTGACTGATACATTTCGATGGCGGCTGGCCGGCCGCCCAAAGCTCCCCCGTGCCGGCATCGGCTACCGGCAGCCGACGTTCACGCTGACGGGAGAGTGATCCCGTGCGGTTGCTGCGGCGAGGGATCGGACGATCGCTCGCCGGGCCCCGTGCGCCACCTGCTGAGCCAGGCCTCGAGCCGGTCCGGCGGCAACGGCCGGCTCAAATGGAACCCTTGCGCGAGATCGCAGTGCAGATCCGCGAGCCGCTGCAAGGTGGCTTCCGTTTCGACGCCCTCCGCGACGACTTTGAGCCCCATGTTGTGCGCCAGGTCGATCGTCGAGCGCACGATCATTTCGTCGTCCCTGTTCTCGGTCATCCCCATGACGAACGATTTGTCGATCTTCAGTTCATCGACCGGCATTCGCTTGAGATAGGTCAACGACGAATAGCCCGTGCCGAAATCGTCGATGGCCAGGCGAATACCGAGCGCATGCAATCGATCGAGCGTTTCGATCGCGTGATTCGGATCGTCCATGATCGCGCTTTCGGTGATCTCTATCCACAGCATCTCGGCCGGAACGCCATGCTTTTGGAGCAACGCCGCGAACGTATCGGGCAGCGTCGACTGGATCAGCTCCCGCGCCGACACGTTCACCGAAATCGCCAACTCGATCCCCCGTTCGCGCCATATCGCGCATTGCCGGATGGCCCTATCGGCAACCCAATGGGAAATGGCTTTGATGTATCCGGTCTGCTCGGCAAACGGAATGAATTGATCGGGCGAGACATAGCCGCGCGCGGGGTGATCCCACCGCACGAGCGCCTCGACATATTTGACCGTCTGCGTCGAGAGATCGACCTTCGGCTGATAGACGAGCAGCAACTGATCCTGCTCGACCGCACGCCGCAGTTCGCTCATCATCGAAAGCCGCTCGGCGCTGCTGTTGTCGTGCCGCTCCTCGTAGCGCGCCACGCCCGCGTTCGAGCGCTTCGCGACGTACATGGCGATGTCGGCTCGCCGCAGCAGCACGTTCATGTCGATGCCGTTATCGGGGAACGTCACGATGCCGATGCTCGCGCCGACGTCGACGGGCTGCCCCTCGATCGCGATCGGCTGCTCGAGCGCCTTCAGTATTCCCACCGCGACGCGCTCGGCACCGGCAGCGTCCTCGTCCGCCAACAGCACCGCGAATTCGTCGCCGCCCAAGCGGGCGACCAAGCCCGGCTGATCCGCCAGCGTATCGCGCAGCCGTTGCGCCACTTCGCACAGCAGCAGATCGCCGATCGGATGGCCGAGCGTATCGTTGACGTACTTGAACCGGTCCAAGTCCATCATCATGACGCCGAACGTGCGTCGCTCCGGCAACGCTTGGGCGATCGTCTGCTGCAGACTGTCGCTGAACATCGCGCGGTTGGGCAAGCCCGTCAACCGATCGGTGTAGGCGAGTTCCGTGATCCGATGCTCGCGCCGCGAGATGCCCTCCTGCATGATGTTGAACGCCTGCGCCAGTGCCCCGATCTCGTCTTCGTGCTCAACGGTGATCGGCTCGGCATAATCGCCCGAGCCCACGCGGCGAGCGAAATGCATGAGCGCCGCAATCGGCCGCGTCACGCTGCGCGCCATGACGATGCTACCCGCGATCGACAACAAGACGCCGCATAGCGTGATCACGAGCAGGGCCGACTGCAGCCGCCGAAACGGCGCCATGGCAGCCGTCAACGAACGCTGCAGCACGACGACCACGGGCCGGCCCGTCGACGCGAGCGAGATCACGCGCGTCGCATAACGATCGTCCACGCCATCGCGGGGTTTCTCACGCTCGATGTGCTGGCCCGGCAGCGTGCTCGCCAACGTGGCCCAGCGCCCGTCGGGCTGTTGATCAAGGAAAGAAACGTCGAGCGACGTCAAGCTCGCCATTTCGCGGGCCATTCTGTCGTCGATCAGAAAGCCCATCCCCACCCACGCGACCGGAAGCGGCGCCTTCACCGGCACGGCGACGAGTTGATACAAGCGCCGATCGATGACGCCGATCGCCGAACGCTCTCTCCCGTGCGAGGCCGTCTGCATCAACGCATGAAACGGGAACGCCTCGCTGCCGTGGGTGTACCCGCGGCTGTCTGCGATCAGCTTGCCGTCGAGATCGGCGAGAATGACGAGGTCGGCGTCGATGCGGCTGCCGTGGTTCCTCAGCGCCGAAACGACGGTGCTTTCATGATGCGTCGCGACCGCCTCGCGAAAACCGAAGTCGGCGGCAACGACCGTGGCTGCCTGCGTCAGCTTTTCGCCGTTGCTGCGCAAGACCTCTCTGAACACCCGCTCGGCGACGGCGAGCTGCTGCTGCGCATTGCCGACCGCATTGCGCTCGATCACCGAACTGATGACGATGTATGCCGCCGCTTGCGCCGCCAACATCAACAGGACGACGACGAACGCAATTCTCGCGCGCAGGCTATTGAATCGCATCGCCCCGCCTATTCGCTGTTCAGCCGCAGCGTAAACGCCGCGCTCGGGCCCTGGCCCTGGGCCGCCGAAGCGTCGCGCGACGGCAGCGCCTCGGGCGCCGCCATTCGATAGTGCCAAACCGTCAACCGATAGGTGCCGCCCGGAACGTCGTCGATCACCGCCTGCCCGTGCGTGTCCGTCTTCGCGAACCACGGTGTATCGACGACGAGCAGGTACGCGATCATCTGATCGTGGATGTTGCAGCCCATCACGACGAGCCCCGGCTTGTCGAACACGACCGGCTCCGCCGGCACGCCGTGATAGAGGTGCAGTTCGAACCGCTTCGCCGGCGAGAACGAATAGACATCGTGCTCGATGTTGTCGCGGTTCGGGAACGAGACGGCCGTGCCGGTTTGGACGACGGAGACGAGCGGCACGAAGCGCCGCTTGATTTGATCGATGATCGCGGTCGGCCGTTTCCGTGCCGGCACCGCAGCCGCGGCGTCCTTGATCTTCAGGTCGGCCGGTGTCGCATATACGACGGCATCGGCAACAGGCGCGCCGGCTTGATCGACGACTGACGCGCGCAGCTGCTCGGCCCGCGCGCTCGCGGCGTGCAAGCTCATCGCACACGCGAGCCCTACCCACCCCGCTCGCCCCTTCATTCGCATGGCGATCCCCCGATACCGACGCCGCTCGTTCGTATGTCTGCGCGCCATCGCTAATTGCCGATTCTTCTCAACGCATCGTCCCTATCATGGACGATCCTCGATGTCGTGCGCCATCGGCATCAACTTGGATAGCAACTTCTTCTGGGCGTCGGCGGGAATGTGATTCTTTGCCATCGCCAGCTTCAGATCTTCGATCCCAGCGGCAAATGCTTTACCGTCGATGCCCAATCCCTCGTGCGCCCGCCTCATCGAGCGGCCCGTATAGACGCACGGGCCGCCCATCAACACGCAAAATTGCTGATTGAGCAGTTTCTCGATACGCGGAATCGACGCGCCGTCAAAAAACGTTTTCGTCCGCGGGTCGTCGAGCATCCGATCGTAAAAATCGTCGATGACGTGCTCGATGCCCGCTTTGCCGCCGAATTGGCGATAGAGCGAATCATCGGCGAACGCGGAAGACGAGCATGTCGCAATGAGTGCGGATACCGCCAATGCGCAGCGAATTGGAAGACGCGAACGCGTGAGCACGAGCATGAGAGCCTCTCGCTGAAAGTGGGCGTCGGCGTTCCGTGAACGGCGAAAGCCCCGAAATGTCGTCCGGTGCGACATTCCATCCGGTGTCGGTCGGGGCTGGCCGGCGCCCCCTCATGGAAAACGACGGATGTGCTGTCTTTTTGCTCGATTGCGCACACGCGTTGCGTCGTTATGCGACGTGGGTGCGGCTACGAGCCTGCGATCGGCTGATCGCGCGAATCGATCCTATCTAAGATAGGACGAATTACGCGTGCGCGCGCCCCGTTTGTTTCTTTATCGGCCGTGCGGCGAACGGACTTGAGGACGGGAAAGCCCTTAATGGCGAATCGGTAGGCAGGTAGGCATGAGGTGCCGCCTAATTTCAGTCTGCCGCTTCCTTCATTTGCTTCAAATGCTTGTAGACGGTCGCCCGCCCCATGCCGAGCACGTTGGCGACATAATTGGCCGCGCTCTTGCCGCGAAAAGCGCCTTCCGCATGGAGCGCCTCGACGATCTCGCGCCGATGCTCGCGCGTGAGCCCGTTGAGCCCCAACTGCCGCTCCTGCAGCCAAGCGTGCAGAAACGTATTGATGCGCTCCTGCCAATCGTCGCGAAAAAGCTCCTCCGGCTGCGCCACCACGCCCGCCCCTTTGATGAACAGGTCGAGCGTCGAGCGGACGTCTTCGAACACGGCGATGTTGAAATTGATGCACATCATGCCCGCCGGCTTGCCGTCGTCGTCGAACAAGACATTGCTGACGCAGCGCATCCGGCGCCCGTCCCAATTGAGCTTTTCGTATGGCCCGATCATGCGCTCGCGCGCCGAATGGTCGATCTCCTCGAGCGCCGAATCGTCGCCGATCTCGCGCTTGGACAGATTGTTCGCCAGGTAAAGGACAGTCTGCTCGCGCAGATCGTGGATGACGACTTCCGCATAGGGAAAGAACAGCGCGGCGACGCTATCCGCGAGCGGCGCATAGCGCGACAGCAACAAGTCTCTGACAGGGGACGTATTCTTCTTGCGCATCGTCGGGAAATCGCATTTGAAAAAGGCCCGCCGTCCCACGGCGAGAGCGGCGGTGCTGCGTCATTGTAGCGACTGCGCTCGGGACGGCTCGGTCAGGTGCCGATAAAGTGCGTGGGCAATGGCGATGTCTTCGAGACCGAGGCCGATCGATCGGAAGAACGCATGGCGCTCATAGGCCGGTTTGCCGCACGTTCCCGATAGGAGCGCGGGCAAGTCCCCCTTGATGCTCTGTGCCGACCAGCCGTGCTGCGCCGCGAGCTTCATCTCCCCGGCGCTGGCCGGCGTCGTCTTGCGGTAATCGCAATAGACGTCCATCTCGGGCACCCAGGCCGGCGAGATTTCGTGCGCGTTCGCCACGTTCGTGCTGATGGAGGTCACGAGCGCCGGCTTCGTGAGCGATTCGCGCATCAACACCGGTTGCCCCGACGACGTGCAGAGCATGACGACGTCGGCATCTTCGACGCATGCCTCGATCGTCGCACAAATCTGCGCGCGCGCATCCACGGCGCGAACCGCGGCGCATTTCGCCTCGCTGTCCGAAAGGCCGGGTGAAAACACGCGGATCGATGCCCACTGCCTGAGCGGCGCCGCATATCGCAAGTGAGCGAGGCCGACCGCGCCCGTGCCGATCACGGCAAGCCGCCTCGCCTCCCCGCGCGCGAGCGCATCGACGGCAACGGCGGTCGTGGCGGCCGTGCGTTCGGTCGTCAGCAGCGCGGCATCGCACAGCATCAGCGGATGCCCCGTTTCCATCGACATCAGCGCCGTCCACGCGGTGACGATCGGCTTGCCGCCCGTGACGAGGTAGGGAGAAAGCTTGGCGCCGAACGCTTTTCCGTCGCCCAATGCGCCGAGATACGTAATGAAGTCGCCCGCATCGTTGGGCAGCAACGTCAGCGTTTGCGGCGGCTGAACGGCTTGCTCCGCGGCCAACGCGCGAAACATCGCAGTCAGCGCAGCCTTGACGTCGATGGCAGGCAAGGCATCGCGTATCGTCTGCTCATCGACGATGAGCGGTAAAACGGCCTTCATGGATTCGACCTCCTGAATTTTGGCGACTGGACCAATCGATCCAAAATAGTCTATATTGGACTCGCAGTCTACACGATATGCGAGATTGCGTCGCCGCCGAGCCGGGGATCGCCATTCGCATCGTTCATCCACGACAGGACTCTCCGCCATGAAGCTCAAGCTCACCTTGCTCGCCGCCGCCTTCGCCGTCACGGCCGGCACCGCATTCGCGCAGTCGCCCAACACCTTGCGTTTCGGAATCGAGGCCGCCTATCCCCCGTTCGAAAGCAAGACGGCATCGGGCACGCTCGTGGGCTTCGACGTGGACGTGGGCAACGCCGTGTGCGCGAAGATGAGGATGAAATGCGTCTGGGTGGAAAACGCGTTCGACGGCTTGATTCCGGCGCTGCAAGCGCGCAAATTCGACGTGATCAATTCGGCGATGAACATCACCGAGAAGCGCAAGGAAAGCATTGCGTTCACGCGGCCGATCTACGTCGTGCCGATCGTGATGATCGCCAAGCGCGGGTCGGGCCTGCTGCCCGATACCAAGACAATGCGGGGCAAGCACGTAGGCGTCTTGCAGGGATCGTCGCAGGAGGATTTCCTGAAGAAGCATTGGGCAAACGCCGGCGTGGACATCGTTTCCTATCAGGATCAGGATCAGGTCTATTCGGATCTCGTCTCCGGCCGGCTCGACGCCGCCGTGCAGGAAGCGCAGACGGCGCAGGACGGATTCCTCGACAAGCCGAACGGCGCCGGCTACGCCATCGTGGGCGAGCCGTTGCGCGATCCGTCGACGCTCGGCGAAGGCACGGGCTTCGGCTTGCGCAAGAGCGACTCGGCATTGCTGGCGAAGGTCAACGCGGCGCTCGATGCCTTGAAGCAGGACGGCACGCTCAGTAAGCTCTCGCAGAAATACTTCAAGCGCGACATCATTGCAAAGTAATGCTTAATTAAAACTCCGAAAGAGCTGCCCGCCATGGATTTTGACGTCATCGTGTTGGGCGCCGGTATCGTCGGCGTGTCCGCGGCCTTGCATCTGCAGGACCGCGGCCGCCGCGTGGCGCTCGTCGATCGCCGCGCGCCCGGCGAGGAGACGAGCTTCGGCAACGCCGGGCTCATCGAACGTTCGTCGCTCGTGCCCTATGCGTTTCCACGCGACGTCGGCACGCTGTTTCGGTACGCGTGCAATCGTTCGACCGATCTCTACTGGGACTACAAAGCGCTGCCCGGCTACGCGAGCTGGCTTGCACGGTTCTGGTGGGAATCGGCGCCGCGGCGGCTCGATGCCGCCGCGCGCGACATGCAGCCGTTGATCGGCGCGTGCGTGGCCGAGCACGACAAGCTGATCGCCCGCGCGGGGCTTGCCGATCTCGTCGAAGCGCGCGGATGGATCGAAGCGTTCCGCACGACGGCAGCGTTCGCGCGGGCCGTCGAGGAGGCGGATCACGCGGCGCGCGAGCACGGTTTGCACGTGAATGTGCTCGACGGCGCGGCGCTGCGCGCGAGCGAGCCGGCCGTCGGCACCGATATCTGCGGTGCCGTGCATTGGGCCGATCCGAAAAGCGTTCGCGACCCGGGCGCGCTCGTCAAAGGATATGCCTCGCTGTTCGAGCGTGGTGGCGGCCGCCTCCTGATCGGCGACGCCACCACACTGCGGGCGTCCGATTCCGGGTGGACCGTCCAAACGGAGCACGGCGTGCTCGGCGCAAAGGACGTCGTCGTAGCACTGGGCCCGTGGTCGGACCTCGTTTTCGCGCCGCTCGGCTATCGCATCCCGTTGCGCGCCAAGCGCGGATACCACATGCACTACCGGCCGGCGCGGGCCATGCCGTCGATGCCGATCGTCGACAGCGAACGCGGTTATGTCGTGGCACCGATGACGGGCGGCCGCTTGCGGCTGACCACGGGCGTCGAGATTGCCAAGCGCGGTGCGCCGCCCACGCCGATCCAGCTCGAACGCGTCGAGCCGCTGGCCCGTGCGGCGTTCGGCCTCGGCGAGCGCATCGATCGCACGCCCTGGCTCGGCATGCGGCCCTGCACGCCCGACATGCGCCCCGTCATCGGGCGCGCCCTGCGTCATCGCGGCCTGTGGTTCGCGTTCGGTCACAACCATCACGGGTTGACGCTCGGCCCCGTCACCGGGCGCCTCCTCGCCGAAATGATGACCGGCGAGCCCACCTTTACCGACCCCAGCCCCTATCGTCCCGAACGGTTCGGTTGAATCGCCTGAAACCGCTCTTGGCAGGAGGGGCAGTGAAACTTAGGCGTTGGCGCTGACGTTGCCGAGCGCCAAACGCATGGGGGTTTCGGGCCGCAGCGTGACATTCCAGACCGCGCGCGGCGCCTTCATCCCTTCGGGATTCGATAACTCGTAGCGTTGCAGCAGCATGGCGGCGATCGCCGTCATCTCGGCCATCGCCAAATGCTGCCCGAGGCAGACGCGCGGCCCAGCGCCGAACGGCATATAGGCGCCGCGCGGCAGTGCCGGCGCATCGGCCGCGAATCGCTCCGGTCGGAAGGCCTCCGGCTGCGGAAACCATCGCGCGTCGTGATGCATCAGCTGCACGGGCAGCATGAACAGCGTGCGAGCGGGAAGCTGCCACCCTGCTAGTTGAATCGGTCGCGTGCTTCGACGGCTGACGAGTATCGGCGCGACGGGATAGAGTCGCAGCGTCTCCTTGATCGTCTGCGCGAGATAGGTCAGCGATGGCAGCGTCCGTGCCGTCGGCGCGCTGCCTTGCAAAACCCGTCGCACCTCGGCGCGCGCAGCCGCCTGAGCGTCGGGATTCGATGCCATGCACCACGCCCACCACGTGAGCGTCGCCGCGGTCGTCTCGTGTCCGGCTAGAAAGGTGGTCATGCATTCGTCTCGCACGGCCTGCAGCGGCCAGGCGGCAGGGTCGGCCGCGTGCAGCGACAGCAGCCGAGTCAGTAGATCGTCGGGCCAGCGATCGCGCGGCGTGCTCGTGCGCGCCCGCAGATGCCGTCCGATGAGGCCGTTCAGTTCAGCGAGGGCTCGGCGCTTGGCGCGCTTCCACGGCACCCAGTCGGGCCAGCTCGCCGGCCAATAGAACTCGGCGTTGGCCGCCGCGCTCGCCACACGAAGCGCCTGCTCCGCGACGCGTGCATCGCCGCCGATCCCACTCGAAAACGTCATCCGCAAAATGACTTCCATCGTCAGCGACATCAGCGCGCTTTCGATCGGCCAATGCGCGTCGTGCACGGGCCATCGTTCGAGCGCCTGCTCGATTGCCACGGCGATCGTCGGCGAAAAACTTTGAACCGCCTTCGGGTAAAAGCTCGGCTGCATCGCATGCCGCTTCTTGCGCCATGCCTCGCCCTCGGCAACGAGCACGCTGTGCCCATGGATCTGCTCGAATACGCGGATGCCGCGCTCCCAGCGAATCAACGCGTCATGATGCTCGACCAGCAATTCGCGCACGAGCTCGGGATCGGCAACGATGACGTCGTGCTCGGGCCAGAAGCGCACGTGCACCACATCGCCGAATTGACGCTTCCATTGCGCGAGCGTGTCGAGCGGATCGCGCGACATGCGACGGAGCAGCCCAAGTCCGGTCATGCTCCGAGGTCCCGGGGGCCATACGCCGGCGGGCTGCTGCGTCGCGGTCGTCGCTGGCGATACATCGCCGTGGAGGGGGCAGCGGGAGGAAGATGGCGAGTTCATGGGGGACCGACGGCCTCTGCTCTAGGTTGCGCTTCATAGCGTTCGTTCTTTGCTGCGCATGATGCACCGACGGCCGCACCTCGTCTTGAACGAAAACGACATCGACACCCGAGGGCACCCTTGCCTATACTCGGCGCTCATGCTTGCCACCACCTTGCCACTTTCGCCGCCGTGCCCCGATCCATCGACGCGCGCACCGCTCGCGTCAATGGGAGGCCGGCCACCACATTCGCGGCTGCAACTCGCGCCGCCTGCTTTGCAAGGCGCGGTCGTCGGCATCCTTTCCCGCGATACGCGCGGCTTCGCGTTGACCGACGCTCAACGTTTCACGCACTTCCCCGCCTCGCCGCTCGTGTGCCTCTCCTGGTTTCAAGGCGTCGATGCCGGCCGTGTCGAATGCGGGCCGCGGGGTGCGCACTGGCATCGGTTCGATGCGGCGCTCATGCTTTCGGGCAGCCATTCGCAACCGAGCGTCTGCTGGGAGCGCAACGAGGGCCGCTCGGGCATGATCTGCTTCGAAGCCGGCGCGGCGCGGGCGCTGTTCGGTATCGACTTGGCCGCTATCCAGGACACGATCGTGCCGGCCGAGCCGCTGCTCGGTCCGGCCTGGCGTCCGTTGCTCGCTGCGCTGCTGGTAGCCCGCAGCGACGTACAATCGCTCGCCGTGCTCGAGCAGCACCTGAGCGGACCATGGCGGGCGATCCGGGGCGGCGGCACGAAGCTGTCGCCGCTGCGCGAGGCCGGGCGCTACTGGGTCGAGCGGCTCGCGTGGCAGGCTCACGAATGGCGCCGCACACATAGCCCGCGACAAGTCGAACGCCGCATCAAAGCATACAGCGGGCGCTCATTGCGCGAGTGGCAATCGCTCGTCCGGACCGAGGGCTTGTTCTTCACGGCGCGCGAGCGCTACGAGGCAGGACAGCCGTTGGATTGGGCCGAGATCGCCCACGATGAGGGCTTCGCCGATCAAGCGCATCTGAGCCGCGCAGTCAAACGCGCCACGGGCTTTTCGCCGAGCGAGTTCACCCGGCGCTTCATCGAGGACGAATCGTTCTGGGCCTACCGGCTATGGGTTTGAACGCGGATGGCTCGTGCGATCGGTGTGGTGGGCGAGCGAGCCGCTAGCCTCTATGGGCCCTCGATGCGCGCGTCCTGCCCCGCAGCGATGTCGTCCTCGTCGAGCAGCGCCGGCATCTGCGCCTGCAGCCATGCCACGACGGCGCCGGTCTTCGCGGGTACGCTGCGCGAGCCGGGATAAATGGCGTGCACCGGCAAGTCCGGTAGCGAATGATCGGCCAGCACCGGGACGAGTCGTCCCGCCGCAATCTCGTCGCGACAGACGGACCGATGCAGGACGCCGATTCCATTGCCGGCCAATAGCGCCGCCAGCAGCGGACGCCAGTGATTGCAGCGCCATGCCGAGCGCACCGCCGCGGTGATCGGCTCACCCTCGGGGCTGTCTAGCTGCAGCTTGCCGTCCCGCGCGAGGCCATCGATATGGACGAAGGGATGCGCCGCCAGCGCGGCAGGCGATGCCGGCATCCCCGCGCGGGCGAGATAGCCGGGCGACGCTAGCAACGCGCGGCGCACACGGCCTAGCGGACGCGCGACGAATCCACCTTCGCCGAGTCGGCCTACGCGGATCGATACGTCCACGCCCTCGATCACGGGATCGACGAAGCGGTCATTCAGGACCAAATCGATCGACAACTCCGGATGGCGTTGCTGCAGTGCCGCCAAGAGGGGCGGCAGCATCACTTCGCCGAGGGCATGCGGCGCCGCGATGCGCAGCGTGCCGCGCAACTGCCGGTTGAACGTCGCGACACTGGCCGCGGCCTCCTCGGCTGCACCGAGCGCGGCCTTCGCGCGCGGGTAAAACACCGCCCCCACGTCCGTCACATTGACGGATCGCGTATTGCGATCGAGCAACCGTGCGCCGAGATGACGCTCGAGTTGGCGCAGACGCTCGCTGACGGCGGGCTGCCCGAGCCCGAGATCGCGGCCGGCGGCCGAGAGTCCGCCGCATTCGACGACGCGCACGAACACGCGCATGGCAAGGAGAAGGTCCATGCCGCAATCTATCAAATTATTCGATGACGTAAATCGAACGCTAGCGCGTTCTCCCGGCACAGCCTCGCATTCAACATGGCGATTCCATTTTTATCGATCGGAGAAGATGATGAACGAAGCGATAGTTGCGTGCACCGAGACCACGGCCGAAACGACGCGCCCCACCCTTGCAGGCCGGCACGTCGTCGTGATCGGCGGCACCTCGGGGATCGGACTGGCGGTGGCGCGCCACGTTGTCCGCGAGGGTGCCGAAGTGACGCTCGTCGGCCGCGATCCGGAGCGACTGCGCCGCGCCGCCGAAGAGATCGGCCATGCGCGGCAATGCATCGGCGACGTGCGGGATTCCTCGTCGTTTTCCTCTTTGTTCGACACATTGCCCGAGGTCGATCATTTGGTGATCACGGCAGGCACGGCGTCGCTAAAAGCGCTGCGAGAGAGCACGCCTGCGGATTTGCGCTGGACCCTGGAGGAACGGCTCGTGGGACCGCTTTCGATCGTGCGCGCGGCACTTGGCCGGCTGCGCGCGACCGGCTCCATCGTTTTGACGTCCGGATTACTGGCCGAGCGCCCGATTCGGACGGGCGCGATTCTGGCGGGCGCCGTGGCTGCGATCGAAGCGATCGTGCGCTCGCTCGCAATCGAGCTCGCGCCGATTCGCGTGAATGCCGTGTCGCCAGGTTTGGTCGATACGCCGCTGCTGGACAGCTTCTTCGGCGACGCCAAGCACGAGGCACTGGCATCGGCCGCCGCCGCGTTGCCGACGGGCCGCATCGGGCGCCCGGACGATGTCGCCCAGGCTGTCGGCTTGTTGCTTGCTGGCGGCTTCATCACGGGAGAAGTGCTGCACGTCGACGGCGGCGGACGTTTGGTGTAACGGGGGATTTTGCCCCGTACTCCCGGGCGAGTCCGCGCTCCCGTCGGCCGCTTCTACTCGGGTGTTGCCTCATGACAGCAGACGCATAGTTTGTTGCCCTCCGGGTCTCGGAAATACGCCCCGTAGTAATGGGCGTGATAGTGAGGCCTGAGCCCCGGTTCGCCTTCGCACGTGCCGCCG